>NZ_LT629775.1:4641250-5276875 GCF_900105395.1 Streptomyces sp. TLI_053 | reverse complement strand
ACGCCCGTGCCTGTGGTGCATCGGACCCACCGTTGCGGCAGCCGAACGGAAGGGGAGGTTCCGACTCCTTTTCGGCCACCCCGTTTGCGCGCCCACGCGCGGTTGCACCTAGCATCGTTCAGTCCCCTACCCCGCACATCGGAGATTTCCGTGCGTTTTAGCCTGACCCCGAAGGAGACGAGTTTCTACGACATGTTCGCCGCCGCCGCGGAGAACCTGGTCGTGGGCTCGAAGCTCCTGCTGGAACTGCTGGGATCAGACGTGTCGGCCCGCGCGGAGATCGTCGAGCGCATGCGCGCCGCCGAGCACGCCGGAGACGACACCACCCATGCGATCTTCCACCAGCTGAACTCGTCCTTCATCACGCCCTTCGACCGCGAGGACATCTACAACCTCGCCTCGTCGCTGGACGACATCATGGACTTCATGGAGGAGGCCGTCGACCTGGTCGTCCTCTATGACATCCAGACCCTGCCGAAGGGCATCGAGCAGCAGATCGAGGTCCTGGCCCGCGCCGCCGAGCTGACCGCCGGGGCGATGCCGAACCTGCGGAGCATGTCCAACCTGACCGAGTACTGGATCGAGGTCAACCGGCTGGAGAACCAGGCCGACCAGATCCACCGCAAGCTGCTCGCCCACCTCTTCTCCGGCCAGTACGAGGCGATCGAGGTGCTCAAGCTGAAGCAGGTCGTGGACGTCCTCGAACAGGCCGCGGACGCCTTCGAGCACGTCGCCAACACGGTGGAGACCATCGCGGTCAAGGAGTCCTGACCCCCGTGGACATGGCAGCACTCATCGCCGTCGTCGGCGTTGCGTTCTTCTTCACCTACACCAACGGCTTCCACGACTCGGCCAACGCGATCGCGACCTCGGTCTCCACCCGGGCGCTGACGCCCAGGGCGGCGCTGGCGATGGCCGCGGTGATGAACCTGGCCGGCGCCTTCCTGGGCAGCGGGGTGGCGCACACCGTCTCCCAGGGCATCATCGAGACCCCGACCGGCAACCAGGGGATGGCGATCCTGTTCGCCGCGCTGGTCGGTGCGATCGCCTGGAACCTCGTCACCTGGTACTTCGGCCTCCCCTCCTCCTCCTCGCACGCGCTGTTCGGCGGCATGGTCGGCGCGGCCCTGGCCGGCGGCACCGAGGTGATCTGGAGCGGCGTCGTCGACAAGATCATCATCCCGATGATCGTCTCCCCGGTGGTCGGCCTGGTCGGCGGCTTCCTGGTGATGCTGGCGATCCTCTGGCTGTTCCGCCGGGCCAACCCGCACCGGGCCAAGCGCAACTTCCGGGTCGCGCAGACCGCCTCGGCCGCCGCCATGGCGCTCGCGCACGGTCTGCAGGACGCCCAGAAGACCATGGGCATCGTGGTGATGGCCCTGGTGATCTCGGGTCACGAGAGCCCGGACGACCCGATCCCGGTCTGGGTGAAGATCTCCTGCGCGACCATGCTCTCGCTCGGCACCTACGCCGGCGGCTGGCGGATCATGCGGACCCTGGGCCGGAAGATCATCGAGCTCGACCCGCCGCAGGGCTTCGCCGCCGAGGCCACCGCCTCGACCGTCATGTACATCACCTCGTTCGTCTTCAAGGCGCCGATCTCCACCACCCACGTGATCACCTCGGCGATCATGGGTGCGGGTGCCACCAAGCGGATCCGCGCGGTGCGCTGGGGCGTCGCCAAGAACATCGTGCTCGGCTGGTTCATCACCATGCCGGCCGCCGCCCTGGTGGCGGCGCTGGTGTACTGGTTCGTCCACCTGTTCTGGGGCTGACCGGCCCGCACCCGTCCGGCCCCGGACACCGAAGCGGACACGCGGACACACAGGCACACAGGCACCAGCACGGACAGCGACGCGGACGGCGACGCGACAGGGCCCGCCCCCGGAGACCGGGGGCGGGCCCTTCTCATGCTTCGCGGCGGCACCGCCATGCAGCACCGCGAAGCAGCCTGTGACGCGCTGCCCGCGCGGTCCGGCGGTCTAGCCGAAGCGGCCGGAGATGTAGTCCTCGGTCGCCTGCACGGACGGGTTGGAGAAGATCCGCTGGGTGTCGTCCAGCTCGATCAGCTTGCCCGGCTGGCCGACGCCGGCCAGGTTGAAGAAGGCGGTGCGGTCGCTGACGCGGGCCGCCTGCTGCATGTTGTGCGTCACGATGACGATGGTGAACTGGGACTTCAGCTCGCCGATCAGGTCCTCGATGGCGAGGGTCGAGATCGGGTCGAGGGCCGAGCAGGGCTCGTCCATCAGCAGGACCTGCGGCTCGACCGCGATGGCGCGGGCGATGCAGAGGCGCTGCTGCTGACCGCCGGAGAGGCCGGCGCCCGGCTTGTTCAGCCGGTCCTTGACCTCGTTCCAGAGGTTGGCGCCCTGGAGGGACTTCTCCACCACGCCGTCCAGCACGGACTTCTTGCGGACACCCGCGAGCTTGAGACCGGCGACCACGTTGTCGTAGATCGACATGGTCGGGAACGGGTTCGGACGCTGGAAGACCATGCCGACCGAGCGGCGGACGGCGACCGGGTCGACGCTGGTGCCGTACAGGTTCTCGTCGTCCAGGAGCACCTTGCCCTCGACGCGGGCGCCCGGGATCACCTCGTGCATCCGGTTGAGGGTCCGCAGGAAGGTGGACTTGCCGCAGCCGGAGGGGCCGATGAAGGCCGTCACCGAGCGGGGTTCGATCGCCATCGAGATGTCCTCGATGGCCTTGGTGGAGCCGTAGTAGGCGGACAGTCCGCTGACGTCGATGCGCTTGGCCATGATCGTTCGTCTTCTCTCAGTCTTCGTCGTCGTACGTCAGTCGGTCGCTCAGTGCCCGGCCTTGGGCGAACGCCAGCGGGCGATGCCCCGGGCGATGAGGTTGAGCCCCATCACGAAGGCGATCAGCACGAGCGCGGCACCCCAGGCACGGGCGTAGCCGTACTGGTTGTTCACCTGGGAGTACTGCAGCCAGATGTACATCGGCAGCGACTGCTGCGGCCCGTCGAACGGGTTGTTGTTGATGTAGTCCGCGCCGAAGACCAGCAGCATCACCGGTGCGGTCTCACCCGTGATGCGGGCGACCGCGAGCATCACACCGGTGGTGATGCCGCCGATGGCGGTGGGGATGACGATCCGGAGAATCGTCTTCCACTTCGGCACGCCGAGCGCGTACGACGCCTCGCGCAGCTCGTTCGGAACGAGCTTGAGCATCTCCTCGGTGGATCGGACCACGACCGGCAGCATCAGGATGGCCAGCGCGAGGCTGCCCGAGAAGCCGGAGTAGTTGAAGCCGAGGGCGAGGTTCCAGACGGACAGGATGAACAGACCGGCGACGATCGACGGGACACCCGTCATGACGTCGACGAAGAAGGTGACCGCCTTGGCCAGCTTGCCCCGGCCGTACTCGACCAGGTAGACGGCGGTCAGCAGGCCGATCGGGGCGGCCATCAGGCTGGCCAGGAAGACCTGCTGCAGGGTGCCGATCAGCGCGTGGTAGATACCACCGCCGGGGCCGGAGGCCCGCACACCCCGCATGGAGTGGGACAGGAAGTTCCCGTCCACCACCTTGGCGCCCTGCTGGACGGTGTAGATGGTCAGGGCGAGCAGCGGGATCACGGCCAGGATGAAGGCGACCCAGACCACCGAGGTGGCGAGCCGGTCCTTGGCCTGGCGGCGGCCCTCGACCTGCGCCGAGAGCACGTAGCCGATGACCACGAAGAGGATCGCGGAGATCAGGCCCCACTGGAGCTTGCTCTCCAGACCGCCGACCGCGCCGATGCCGCAGCCGAGGGCGATGGAGCCGGCCGCCGTGGCGGCCGGGGCCCACTTGGGCAGCCGGTTGGCGGTCAGTGGACGGCCCAGCGGACGGGCGTCCGCCGGGACCGACGTCGTTGCGGCGCTCATGCGTTGGCCCCCGAGTACTCCTTGCGGCGGGCCACGATCAGGCGCGCGGCACCGTTCACCAGCAAGGTGATGACGAACAGGACGAGACCGGAGGCCATCAGCGCGTCCCGGCCGAAGGGCTGGGCCTCGCTGAACTTCAGCGCGATGTTCTGCGCGAAGGTGCCGCCGCCCGGGTCGAGCACGTGCAGCGAGAGGACGCTGCTGGAGGAGAGCACGATGGCGACCGCGATGGTCTCGCCGAGCGCGCGGCCGAGGCCGAGCATCGAGGCCGAGATGATGCCCGGGCGGCCGAACGGCAGCACCGCGGTGCGGATCATCTCCCAGCGGGTCGCGCCGAGCGCGAGCGCGGCCTCCTCGTGCATCCGCGGCACCTGCCGGAAGATCTCACGGCTGACCGCGGTGATGATCGGGAGGATCATGATCGCCAGCAGGATGCCGACGGTGAACAGGTTGCGCGGGGTGGTCGCCCGGGACTGGTCGAAGATGTACGTCCAGCCGAGGTAGTCGTCCATCCAGCTGGTCAGGCCCTCCAGGTGCGGAACCAGGAAGAGCGCGCCCCACAGGCCGTAGATGATGCTGGGCACGGCCGCCAGCAGGTCCACCAGGTAGGCGAACGGCTGGGCGATCCGGCGCGGGGCGTAGTGGGAGATGAACAGCGCGATCCCGATCGCCACCGGCACGGCGATCGCCATCGCGATCGTCGCGCTGACGATGGTGCCGAACACCAGGACGGCGATGCCGAAGACCGGCTTCGGGGCGTCCGGCGTCCACTCGAAGGTGGTGAAGAAGTTGCCCTCGTTCTTGCTCAGGGCGATGCCCGAGCGCCAGGTCAGGAAGCCCGCGATGGCGGCCATGACCACCAGCAGCAGGATGCCCGACCCGCGGGACAGGTTCATGAAGATCTTGTCGCCGACCCGGCTGTCGCGCCGGCGGCGCTCCCCGCCGGGCGGGGCGGCAGGGGTGTTTGAAGTCATTGGTCTACTCCGGTCTGGTGGTGCGGCCCCGAGGGGGCGGCACCATGGCGGCGGTGCCCCGGACGTGGTGCGTACGTCGGTACGTTCCGCTGGGGACGGCCCCGGCCCCCCTCGTTCACGGGGCCGCCCCAGCGGAGGGTGCTACTGGATCAGGCGAGGGCCTTGACCGCGGCGGTGACCTTGCCGGTCAGCTCCTTCGGCAGCGGGACGTAGCCCGCGTCGCCGATCGCCTTCTGGCCCGCGTCACTGATGGAGTAGCCCAGGAAGGCCTTCAGGGCGTCCAGCGTGTCGGCCTTGTTGCCCTTGTCGCAGACGATCTCGTAGGTGACCAGGACCAGCGGGTAGGAGCCCTCGTCCTTGGTCGCGTAGTCGAGGGTCAGCGCCAGGTCGCTGCCGGTGCCGGCGATCTGCGCCTTGGCGAAGGTGTTCGCGGCGTTGACCGCGGTGGCCTCGACCGGCTTGGCGGCACCGGTGTTGATGGCGGCGCTCTTCAGGTTGTTGGTCTGGGCGAACGACAGCTCGGCGTAGCTGACCGAGTTCTTGACCTGCTTCACCTGGGCCGAGACACCGGCCGAGCCGCTGGCGCCCTGGCCGCCCTTGCCCGCCCACGCCTTGCTGGCCGGGTAGGACCAGGCGCCGCCCGAGGTCTTGGCGAAGTACTTGGTCAGGTTCTCGGTGGTGCCCGAGTCGTCGGTGCGGTGGAACGCCTGGATGTCGGCGTCCGGCAGCTTGGCACCCGGGTTCAGGGCGACGATGGCCGGGTCGTTCCACTTGGTGATCTGCGAGTCGAAGATCTTCGCGACCGTCGGGCCGTCCAGGACGAGGTTGTCGACGCCCTCGACGTTGTAGACGATCGAGATCAGGCCCGCGACGACCGGCAGGTTGATGCCCTGGCCACCGGTGCAGACGGCCTTGCTGGCGTCGACCTCGGCCGGCTTCAGCGCCGAGTCCGAGCCGGCGAACTGGATCTTGCCCTGGTTGAACTGCTGGACACCGGCACCGGAGCCGCCGCCACCGTAGTTGATGGTGGTGTCCTTGCAGGCCGCGCCGAAGTTGTTCTTCAGGATGTCGATCGCGTTGCCCTGGGCGGTGGAGCCCGCGGCCACCAGGGGGGCCTGCTTCGGGCCGCAGTCGATCGCCGGGGCCGCGGCGGAGGAGCCGCTGGCGCCGGTGGACGCGGTGGTGTTGTTATCGTCCGAGCCGCAGGCCGCGAGCGACAGCGAGCTGACGAGCGCCATGGCACCGATCGCGAGGGCCTTGGAGCGGCCGTTCCGCTGGAGCTTCACAGGTGTCCCTTTCTGTGGCATTGCCCGACGCGCGGGTCGTGGCAAGCACGACGCAGCACGGGTTTTGCTGAGGTCCGGGGCCCGTTCGGCCCGCCGGTGATACCGAAAGTAAGCCGGGCAGGTGACGCGTCAGCCGGTCGTAAGTGAACGCAGAGTGAACCTCGGACGGATGACAGGAAACTAGGCCAGGTAGTAACGGTTGCGTCACGGCAAGAGCGCGGGAAGATCACTTCCACTCTTCCTTCACGACTCCCGGTCCCGCGACCTCACCGGCTTCGCCCCCAGCAACGCCAGCAGCGCGTCCACCAACCGCCGGTCCCGCTCATGGGTCAGCCGCGCCCGCGCCTTCCCGGCCGGCAGCCACTCCAACAGGTCCACCTCCCGGTTCGGCCGGAACGACCCTTCCGTCGGCACCGCCGCCCAGTACCGGACCTCCTTCGGCCGGCCCTGCGCCAGATAGTGCTGGGTCGGCAGCTCCGCCCCCAGCACGCAGGAGAACCCGGTCTCCTCCCGCACCTCGCGCAGCGCCGCCTCGACCACGCTCTCGCCGGGCTCCAGCTTCCCCTTCGGCAGACTCCAGTCGTCGTACTTCGGCCGGTGGATCACCGCCAGCCGCGGCCGGCCCAGCCGCCCGCTCCGCTTCGGCCGCCCCGGCAGCCAGAGCACCGCCCCCGCCGCCAGCACCACCGGCCCACGGCCGACCGGCCACCGGTCCGCCGGCACCGGCCGCCCGCCCACCTCAGGCCGTCCGCGATTCCGGCGCCGACCCCCAGCCCTCGGCCGGTGGCAGCTCCAGCCACGCCTCCGCCCCCGGCGGCAGCTCCGGCCAGCGCCGGCCGAAGGCGTACCGTGCCGCCTCCACCTCCAGCCGCTGATCGGCGTGCACCACGCCCAGCACGTACGCCGTCGCCGGAGTGATCCGCGGCGTGCGCGCCGCCGTCGCCGCCGTCACCGCCGCCTCCGACGCCTCCTGGTGCCGCAGCAGCACCTGGTCCAGGTCGTCCAGCACCGCCGACGGCCGCCCGCACACCTCCAGCGCGTACCGGGCCCGCTTCACCAGCACCCGGGTCCGGTGCCACGGCGCGTCGTCCGCGGCCAGCGCCGCGTCCGCGTCCAGCGCGCCCCGCGCACTGGGCACCGACCCCAGCCGACGCAGCCCGTCCCCGCCGTACGGCGTCGCCGCCCGCTGCAACGGCAGCAGCTGGGTGCTCGCCGCCAGCGCCCCGAACGCCGCCGCCGCCTGCGGCATCAGCACCGCCCCGGCCCGGCCCTCGGCCGGCTTCGCCAGCGGCGTGTCCGCCACCAGCAGCGTCATCCGGTCCGCCAGCGCGTGCAGCCGCGCCGACCGCAGCTCCTGCAGCACCGTCGAGTGCGCCCTCGTCCGGGCCAGGGTCAGCTGCCGGTCCAGCAGCGCCCGCGCCTTGGGCGCCCCCGCGTGACCGGCCAGCATGCCCGGCCCCTCCGTCTCGCTGCCGCTCAGCCCGTCCAGCGCGCCCAGCAGCCGGGCCGACCGCCGCACCAGCCCGGGCTCCAGCGCCAGCAGGTTCAGCAGCCAGGACAACTCGGTGCGCGACTCCTGGACCCAGCCCGGCTCGAAGGCCGCGCCGAAGGTGTGCAGCAGCCCCCCGATCCGCCGCACCGCCCGCAGCAGGTCCCCCGTGCCCGCGGAAGGGACCGGCGCCGCACCCGGTCTCGCGCCGACCTCGCCCACCGCCAGCGGCAGGGCGCGCAGGAACGCGCCCGCCAGGCCGGTGAGATGGCTGGAGAGGATGTCCCCGGCGGTCGCGGTCGAGGCCGCCTGGGCCGTCATCGGCGCTTCGGTCATGGCTAGGTAGATCCCCGTTCCCCCGGGGCCGTCCCCGGGGCTGGTGGCCGACCGCTCAGCGGGTCCCTACCGCTCAGCGGCTCGCGTCGGTGGGTCGCGCGGTCGCGTCGTCGAATCTCGTGCCGTCGTGTCCCCCGGCGGCGTGGCCCGCACCGTTCGGTCCGGTGCGGGCACGCCGCGCGGTGTCGCGGCTCACGTCGTCACGTCCGGCGTCAGCGGGGTCGTGGCGGCGACCGGCACTCATCTGGCCGCGACGGCCCGACGGCGCTGACGCGAGTCGATGAGAAGGTCCTGGACGTGCCGCAGCTGCTTGCCGTCGGCGTCCTGGGCGTGCCGGGTCCAGGACCCGTCCGCCCCGAGGTGCCAGGACTCCGTCTCGTCCGACATCCCGAGGTCCAGCAGCCCGGACAGCTCGGCCCGGTGCGCCGGGTCGGTGATCCGCAGCAGCGCCTCGATCCGGCGGTCCAGGTTGCGGTGCATCATGTCGGCGCTGCCGATCCACACCTCCGGATCGCCGTTGTTGCCGAACACGAAGACCCGCGAGTGCTCCAGGAACCGCCCCAGGATGCTGCGCACCCGGACGTTCTCGCTCAGTCCCGGCACCCCGGGCCGGATCGCGCAGATGCCGCGCACCCACACGTCCACCGGCACCCCGGCCTGCGAGGCCCGGTACAGCGCGTCGATCACGGCCTCGTCGACGATCGAGTTGACCTTGAGCTTCACGTGCGCCGGACGCCCGGCCCGGTGGTTGGCGATCTCGTTGTGGATCCGCCCCACCAGACCGTCCCGCAGCCCCCGCGGCGCGGTCAGCAGCCGGCGGTAGGACTCGCGGCGCGAATAGCCGGAGAGCCGGTTGAAGAGGTCCGAGAGGTCCGCACCGACCTGCGGGTCCGAGGTCAGCAGACCGAGGTCCTCGTAGAGCCGGGCGGTCTTCGGGTGGTAGTTGCCGGTGCCGACGTGCGAGTAGCGGCGCAGGGTGTCACCCTCCTGCCGGACCACCAGCGACAGTTTGCAGTGCGTCTTCAGCCCGACCAGGCCGTAGACCACGTGGCAGCCGGCCTCCTCCAGCTTGCGGGCCCACTTGATGTTGGCCTGCTCGTCGAAGCGCGCCTTGATCTCGACCAGGACCAGCACCTGCTTGCCGGACTCCGCCGCGTCGATCAGCGCGTCGACGATCGGCGAGTCCCCGGAGGTCCGGTACAGCGTCTGCTTGATCGCCAGCACGTCCGGGTCGGCGGCGGCCTGCTCCAGGAAGGCCTGCACCGAGGTGGAGAAGCTGTCGAACGGGTGGTGCAGCAGCACGTCCCGCTCGCGCATCGCGGCGAAGATGTCCGGCTGCGAGGCCGACTCGACATCGGTCAGGCCGCGCGCGGTGCCCGCCACGAACTTCGGGTACTTCAGCTCCTGCCGGTCCAGCCCGGCGATACCGAACAGCCCGGTCAGGTCGAGCGGGCCGGGCAGCGGGAAGACCTCCGCCTCGGTGATGTTCAGCTCCCGCACCAGCAGGTCCAGGATGTAGGGGTCGATCGACTCCTCGACCTCCAGCCGCACCGGCGGGCCGAAGCGCCGCCGCATCAGCTCCTTCTCCAGGGCCTTGAGGATGTTCTCGGTGTCGTCCTCCTCCACCTCCAGGTCCTCGTTGCGAGTGACCCGGAACGCGTGGTGGGCGAGCACCTCCATCCCCGGGAAGAGCTCCTCCAGATGCGCCCCCATGACGTCCTCCAGCGGCACGTACCGCTGCGGGGAGGCCTCCAGGAAGCGGGCGAGCGACTGCGGCACCTTCACCCGGGCGAAGTGCTTGTGCCCGGACACCGGGTTGCGCACGACGACGGCCAGATTGAGGGAGAGCCCCGATATGTAGGGGAAGGGGTGCGCCGGGTCCACCGCCAGCGGGGTGAGCACGGGGAAGATCTTCTGCCGGAACAGCGAGTGCAGCCGCGCCTGCTCCTTCTCCGCCAGCTCCGACCAGCGGACCACCTCGATGCCCTGGGCCGCGAGGTCCGGCAGCACCTCCTGCTGGAACGCGGCGGCATGGCGGGCCATCAGCTCGCGCGACCGGGTCCAGATGAGGTCCAGCACCTCGCGCGGCTGGAGGCCGGAGGCACTGCGCTGGGCCACACCCGTGGCGATCCTGCGCTTGAGGCCGGCCACCCTGACCATGAAGAACTCGTCGAGGTTGCTCGCGAAGATCGCCAGGAACTTGGTGCGTTCCAGCAGCGGGATCTCCGGGTCCTCCGCCAGTTCCAGGACCCGTTCGTTGAACGCGAGCCAGCTGCGCTCACGGTCCAGGAAGCGGCCCTGCGGCAGTTCCTCGACGTCCTGCTCGTCGGCGACGGTCGGCTCCGGCGGTATCCCCAGCGCGCTGGACAACCGCGCGGGTGGGGAGGGCGGGGCAGGGACGGGGCGGGGGATGCTCATGGGCTCCAGCTCCTCCAGCAGGACGGCGTCCGGACACGAAATGCTCTTCGAGCCGTCGCCCTCGCCCGTCACCAGCGCCCACCCACCCGGCGCGGTCGCCACAGCACCGGCCACGTGTCGGCCGACGCTGCACGAGCGAGACACTACGGACTTCATCCTGTGATCTTCGCGGCATTAATTGAATCCACGGTAAACACCGCATGGCCAGGAGGAAAGCTGAGGCGGTCAGTGCCGCGGCACCGGGTGCACAACCGTTGCCGCGGCCTCCTTCTCTCCGCTAGGCGGCGCCGGGGCGCCCTTTTTCGACCGTCACTCTCCGTTACGCGGAAAGGGGCGGCGGAACGGACCCGGACGACCCGACTCCGGCCCGGTACATCAGGTCGATCTCGTGGACGGTGAACCCGAGCCGTTCGTACACCCGCACCGCCGCCGGATTGTCCGCGTCGACGTACAGCAGCACAGTGTCCAGCCCCCGCTCCCCGGCGGCGCGGCCGGTCAGATGACGCAGGCCCGCCGCGGTCAGCGCCCGGCCCAGGCCGCTGCCCTGCTCCGCCGGGTCCACGCCGACCACGTACACCTCGCCGAGCTCGGGCTCTGTGGCGGTGGCCGGGTGCACCTTCGTCCAGTGGAAGCCGACCGGCCTGCCGTCGCGGGTGGCGAGGAAGAAGCCGGCCGGGTCGAACCAGGGCTCGGCCAGCCGGTCGGCGAGGTCCTCCGCGGTCCAGGAGCCCTGCTCCGGGTGGTGGGCGAAGGCGAGCGCGTTCAGCCGGAGCCAGTCGGCGTCGTCCTCGCCGGGGCGGAAGGTCCGCAACTCGATCCCGGCCGGGAGCGCGGCCTCCTCGGTCTGCTGCCCGGTCCGGCGCATCTGCCGCAGTTCGCGGACCAGCTCGGCACCGTAGGCATCGGCCAGGTGCCGGGCCGCCGGGTGGCCACCGTGCACCCAGAAGTCGACATGGTCCCGGCCGGCCTTGCCGGCCTCGGCCAGTACGGCGTCCACCAGCGGACGGCCGAAGCCCCGGCCCCGGTCGGTCGGAGCGACCAGGAGCTCGGCGGCCGGGCTCGCCCCGCCGTTGTCCGGCACCTCCAGCTGGCCGTAGCCGACGACACCCGCCGCGTCCGCGTCCGGGCCGGCGAGCGCGAGGAAGTGTGTCACTCCGGCCCGGGCCGTCTCCGGGGAACGCAGGCGGAGCCGTCCCTGCTCGGACACGGCCGCCCGGCCGTCCACGGCCTGGGCCTCCGCCAGAACCCGGAGGGCCGCGTCCCGCTGGGCCGGCCGCAGTACGTCGGAGGCGATGACCGTGGTCGCGTCGCCCGTTGTTGCCGTTCGCTCGTCCATGCCCTGACGATACGTCAACGGCCAACGCAAAGAACCCCCGCCGGTTTCCCGACGGGGGTTCTTCACAATGATTGTTCGGCGGCGTCCTACTCTCCCACAGGGTCCCCCCTGCAGTACCATCGGCGCTGTGAGGCTTAGCTTCCGGGTTCGGAATGTAACCGGGCGTTTCCCTCACGCTATGACCACCGAAACACTATGAAACTGTCGACCGCACCCGGTTCCTGGCCAGGAACCGGGGGTCGTTGTTTCAGAACAACACAGTGGACGCGAGCAACTGAGGACAAGCCCTCGGCCTATTAGTACCGGTCAACTCCACCCCTCACAGGGCTTCCATATCCGGCCTATCAACCCAGTCGTCTACTGGGAGCCTTACCCTCTCAAGGAGGTGGGAGTGCTCATCTCGAAGCAGGCTTCCCGCTTAGATGCTTTCAGCGGTTATCCCTCCCGAACGTAGCCAACCAGCCATGCCCTTGGCAGGACAACTGGCACACCAGAGGTTCGTCCGTCCCGGTCCTCTCGTACTAGGGACAGCCCTTCTCAACACTCCTACGCGCACAGCGGATAGGGACCGAACTGTCTCACGACGTTCTAAACCCAGCTCGCGTACCGCTTTAATGGGCGAACAGCCCAACCCTTGGGACCTACTCCAGCCCCAGGATGCGACGAGCCGACATCGAGGTGCCAAACCATCCCGTCGATATGGACTCTTGGGGAAGATCAGCCTGTTATCCCCGGGGTACCTTTTATCCGTTGAGCGACGGCGCTTCCACAAGCCACCGCCGGATCACTAGTCCCGACTTTCGTCCCTGCTCGACCCGTCAGTCTCACAGTCAAGCTCCCTTGTGCACTTACACTCAACACCTGATTGCCAACCAGGCTGAGGGAACCTTTGGGCGCCTCCGTTACTCTTTAGGAGGCAACCGCCCCAGTTAAACTACCCACCAGACACTGTCCCTGATCCGGATCACGGACCCAGGTTAGACATCCAGCACGACCAGAGTGGTATTTCAACGACGACTCCACCATGACTGGCGTCACGGCTTCAAAGTCTCCCACCTATCCTACACAAGCCGAACCGAACACCAATATCAAGCTATAGTAAAGGTCCCGGGGTCTTTCCGTCCTGCTGCGCGAAACGAGCATCTTTACTCGTAATGCAATTTCACCGGGCCTATGGTTGAGACAGTCGAGAAGTCGTTACGCCATTCGTGCAGGTCGGAACTTACCCGACAAGGAATTTCGCTACCTTAGGATGGTTATAGTTACCACCGCCGTTTACTGGCGCTTAAGTTCTCAGCTTCGCCCCGACGAATCAGAGCTAACCGGTCCCCTTAACGTTCCAGCACCGGGCAGGCGTCAGTCCGTATACATCGCCTTACGGCTTCGCACGGACCTGTGTTTTTAGTAAACAGTCGCTTCTCGCTGGTCTCTGCGGCCACCCCCAGCTCTGGCAGCAAGTGCCGTCACCAGGAATGGCCCCCCTTCTCCCGAAGTTACGGGGGCATTTTGCCGAGTTCCTTAACCATAGTTCACCCGAACGCCTCGGTATTCTCTACCTGACCACCTGAGTCGGTTTGGGGTACGGGCCGCCATGAAACTCGCTAGAGGCTTTTCTCGACAGCATAGGATCATCCACTTCACCACAATCGGCTCGGCATCAGGTCTCAGGCTATTGTTGTGCGGATTTGCCTACACAACGCCCTACACCCTTACCCCGGGACAACCACCGCCCGGGCTGGACTACCTTCCTGCGTCACCCCATCGCTCACCTAGTACAGACTTGGTTCAGCGGCTCCACCACGTCCCATTGTCCGAAGACTCCGGGCCGGCTTCACGGCTTTAGCATCACCTGGTTCAGCGTTGGCGCTTCAAAGCGGGTACGGGAATATCAACCCGTTGTCCATCGACTACGCCTGTCGGCCTCGCCTTAGGTCCCGACTTACCCTGGGCAGATCAGCTTGACCCAGGAACCCTTGGTCAATCGGCGCAAGAGTTTCCCACTCTTGTATCGCTACTCATGCCTGCATTCTCACTCGTATACCGTCCACGACTGGTTTCCACCGCCGCTTCACCCGGCACACGACGCTCCCCTACCCATCACAGCAGGCGTTGGCCCTTCATGCTGCAATGACACGACTTCGGTGATGTGCTTGAGCCCCGCTACATTGTCGGCGCGGAATCACTTGACCAGTGAGCTATTACGCACTCTTTCAAGGGTGGCTGCTTCTAAGCCAACCTCCTGGTTGTCTCTGCGACTCCACATCCTTTCCCACTTAGCACACGCTTAGGGACCTTAGTCGGTGTTCTGGGCTGTTTCCCTCTCGACCATGGAGCTTATCCCCCACAGTCTCACTGCCACGCTCTCACTTACCGGCATTCGGAGTTTGGCTAAGGTCAGTAACCCGGTGAGGCCCATCGCCTATCCAGTGCTCTACCTCCGGCAAGAAACACGTGACGCTGCACCTAAATGCATTTCGGGGAGAACCAGCTATCACGGAGTTTGATTGGCCTTTCACCCCTAACCACAGGTCATCCCCCAGGTTTTCAACCCTGGTGGGTTCGGTCCTCCACGAAGTCTTACCTCCGCTTCAACCTGCCCATGGCTAGATCACTCCGCTTCGGGTCTTGGGCATGCAACTGTATCGCCCTGTTCGGACTCGCTTTCGCTACGGCTACCCCACACGGGTTAACCTCGCTACACACCGCAAACTCGCAGGCTCATTCTTCAAAAGGCACGCAGTCACGAGACACACAGCAAGCTGCATGTCCGACGCTCCCACGGCTTGTAGGCACACGGTTTCAGGTACTATTTCACTCCGCTCCCGCGGTACTTTTCACCATTCCCTCACGGTACTATCCGCTATCGGTCACCAGGGAATATTTAGGCTTAGCGGGTGGTCCCGCCAGATTCACACGGGATTTCTCGGGCCCCGTGCTACTTGGGAGTTTCTCAAACGAGCCGTACAGATTTCGCCTACGGGGGTCTTACCCTCTACGCCGGACCTTTCGCATGTCCTTCGACTATCCATACGGTTTCTGACTCGCCGACCGGCCGGCAGACCGGTCAAGAAAAATCCCACGACCCCGTGATGGCAACCCCTGCCGGGTCTCACACCATCACGGTTTAGCCTCATCCGGTTTCGCTCGCCACTACTCCCGGAATCACGGTTGTTTTCTCTTCCTGCGGGTACTGAGATGTTTCACTTCCCCGCGTTCCCTCCACATACCCTATGTGTTCAGGTATGGGTGACAGCCCATGACGACTGCCGGGTTTCCCCATTCGGAAACCCCCGGATCAAAGCCTGGTTGACGGCTCCCCGGGGACTATCGTGGCCTCCCACGTCCTTCATCGGTTCCTGGTGCCAAGGCATCCACCGTGCGCCCTTAAAAACTTGGCCACAGATGCTCGCGTCCACTGTGCAGTTCTCAAACAACGACCAGTCCCTCATACCCGACAACCCGCAAGCAGGCTGCCGCACATGAGACCGGCATCTCTGAAGCAACGACCATGACGGCCGTTCCCTCAGGACCCAACAACGTGCCCGACACACACGATCAACAATCCGTCTTCCACGCCGAAGCAGTACTGGCGGATGCCAACCAAGTGTGCCGAATAGTCAACGTTCCACCCATGAGCGACCGTGCAGAACATTCGCCTGCAAGCGGCACATTGCTCCTTAGAAAGGAGGTGATCCAGCCGCACCTTCCGGTACGGCTACCTTGTTACGACTTCGTCCCAATCGCTGGTCCCACCTTCGACGGCTCCTCCCCTTACGGGTTAGGCCACCGGCTTCGGGTGTTACCGACTTTCGTGACGTGACGGGCGGTGTGTACAAGGCCCGGGAACGTATTCACCGCAGCATGCTGATCTGCGATTACTAGCAACTCCAACTTCATGGGGTCGAGTTGCAGACCCCAATCCGAACTGAGGCCGGCTTTTTGGGATTCGCTCCGCCTCGCGGCATCGCAGCCCTTTGTACCGACCATTGTAGCACGTGTGCAGCCCAAGACATAAGGGGCATGATGATTTGACGTCGTCCCCACCTTCCTCCGAGTTGACCCCGGCAGTCTCCTGTGAGTCCCCATCACCCCGAAAGGCATGCTGGCAACACAGAACAAGGGTTGCGCTCGTTGCGGGACTTAACCCAACATCTCACGACACGAGCTGACGACAACCATGCACCACCTGTATACCGACCACAAGGGGGCGCCCATCTCTGGACGTTTCCGGCATATGTCAAGCCTTGGTAAGGTTCTTCGCGTTGCGTCGAATTAAGCCACATGCTCCGCTGCTTGTGCGGGCCCCCGTCAATTCCTTTGAGTTTTAGCCTTGCGGCCGTACTCCCCAGGCGGGGAACTTAATGCGTTAGCTGCGGCACCGACGACGTGGAATGTCGCCAACACCTAGTTCCCAACGTTTACGGCGTGGACTACCAGGGTATCTAATCCTGTTCGCTCCCCACGCTTTCGCTCCTCAGCGTCAGTAATGGCCCAGAGATCCGCCTTCGCCACCGGTGTTCCTCCTGATATCTGCGCATTTCACCGCTACACCAGGAATTCCGATCTCCCCTACCACACTCCAGCCTGCCCGTATCGAATGCAGACCCGGGGTTGAGCCCCGGGCTTTCACATCCGACGCGACAGGCCGCCTACGAGCTCTTTACGCCCAATAATTCCGGACAACGCTCGCACCCTACGTATTACCGCGGCTGCTGGCACGTAGTTAGCCGGTGCTTCTTCTGCAGGTACCGTCACTTGCGCTTCTTCCCTGCTGAAAGAGGTTTACAACCCGAAGGCCGTCGTCCCTCACGCGGCGTCGCTGCATCAGGCTTTCGCCCATTGTGCAATATTCCCCACTGCTGCCTCCCGTAGGAGTCTGGGCCGTGTCTCAGTCCCAGTGTGGCCGGTCGCCCTCTCAGGCCGGCTACCCGTCGTCGCCTTGGTAGGCCATTACCCCACCAACAAGCTGATAGGCCGCGGGCTCATCCTGCACCGCCGGAGCTTTACACCCAGGACCATGCGGTCCCGGGTCATATCCGGTATTAGACCCCGTTTCCAGGGCTTGTCCCAGAGTGCAGGGCAGATTGCCCACGTGTTACTCACCCGTTCGCCACTGATCCACCCCGAAGGGCTTCACCGTTCGACTTGCATGTGTTAAGCACGCCGCCAGCGTTCGTCCTGAGCCAGGATCAAACTCTCCGTGAATGATTACCCGTAATCGGGTCAGCACTCGCGTCGAGCGGCACGGCAACCACCGGAATAGGGCGGCCCCGCGCACTGCGTCCTCGCTAGTGTTTTACTTCAAAAGGAATCTCCAACCCCAGGAAACCCTGAGGCCGGGGATGTCAACATATCTGGCGTTGACTTTTGGCACGCTGTTGAGTTCTCAAGGAGCGGACACTTCCTTCGGGCGGCTTTCACACCGGCCCTCCGGGCGCTTCGTTCTTTCGTGTTCCCAGCTTATCAGATGTTTTCCGTGCCGTTCCCGGCGCTTCCTACATCCAACTCGCTGGTGTCTTCTGCGGCTTGACGCCCCGTCCGACGTTTCAAACTCTAGCCGATCCCCGCTCCGAAAAGCGAATCCGGCCGCAATCCCCGAAAACAGGCACACCGAATAGACCCTGAGCCGGAACGTATCGAAAGAAATAACGACACGCCTCGGCCCGAAACGGGAAGAGGTGGTGTTTCAGAGGATTGGCTGCCCCGGGACCGTCCGCGCCGATGCGTGTCCGGTGCTCCCAGCCAGGCAGCTCGAAGAACACTAGACCTCTTGGGAGACCACGTCAAGCGCCGGTGTCCGTTCGGGGGACTCCTCCTCCGCCGGGAGCTGGAACGCGAGGACCGCGACGTCGTCGTCGTGCTCGGAGGTGACGCCCATGGCCCGGAGCAGCCGGGCGCAGACCACGTCCGGGGCGCCGACCGCGCCGGTGAGGGTGCGGGCGAGCAGGTCGAGGCCCTGGTCGATGTCCTCGTCCCGGCGTTCGACCAGACCGTCCGTATAGAGGACGCCGGTGGTGCCGGGCAGCAGGCGGAGGGTGTGCGAGAGGTGGACCCCGCCACCCGTGCCCAGCGGCGGTCCGTTCTGCTCCTCGCTGCGCAGCACGGTCCCGTCGGGACAGCGCAGCAGCATCGGGAGGTGGCCGGCGGAGGCGTAACCGAGGGTCCGGCGCTGCGGGTCCCAGACGGCGTAGGTGCAGGTGGCGATCTGGTTGGCGTCGATCTCCATGGCGAGTCCGTCGAGCAGGCTCATCACCTTGTGCGGCGGGAGGTCGAGGCGGGCGTAGGCGCGGACGGCGGTGCGCAGCTGTCCCATCACGGCGGCGGCCCGCAGGCCGCGGCCCATGACGTCGCCGATCACGAGGGCGGTGCGGCCGCCGTCGATGGCGATCACGTCGTACCAGTCGCCGCCGACCGCGGCCTCGGCCCCGCCCGGTTGGTAGGTGGCGGCGACCCGGAGGTCCGCGGGCTGGTCGAGCTTCTGCGGGAGGAGGCTGCGCTGGAGGGTGACGGCGGCCTCGCGCTGGCGGCGTTCGGACTCCCGCAGCCGGGCGGCCGCGAGGACCTGGTCGGTGACCTCGGCGGCGAAGATGAGGACGCCGGAGGTGGGGTCGTCACCCTTGGGAGTGGTGTCGACGGGGGTGGGGGCCGGGTCGGGGGCACTCGTGGGGGTGGATCCGGCCGGGTCCGGCGGCGAGGTCGGGGCCGGGTCGCGGGGGTCGCGGGTCAGCGGCACACAGGACACGTTGTAGTAGCGGTTGCCGGTGAGGCCGAGGATGCAGCGGGCCTTGACGCTGCGCGGGCTGCCGCCCCGGATCACCTGGTCCATGAGGGGCAGCACGCCGAGGGTGCCGAGTTCCGGCAGCGCGTCGCAGGCGGGCAGGCCGGTGGGGCGTTCGCCGAAGAGTTCGCGGTAGGCGCGGTTGGCGTAGCCGAGCTGGTGCAGCGGCCCGTAGGTGACGGCGACCGGCGCCGGGATGCGGTTGAGGACCTCGCGCAGGTCCTGGGGCCGGTGGGGGTCGAGCACGCCGGTGGGGTCGAGGGCGTCCGGGATGTCGACCGGGCCGGTGGGGCTGGTGGGGTCGCGGGGGCCGGGCACCACGACGGCGTCGCCGGACGGCGTGCCGCGGTCGGTGCCGGCCCCGGACGGCGGGGTGGCACGCCACGGGACTCCGGTGAGCCGGGCGCTCCAGCGCATGAGGTTCAAACGACGGCCGCTTCCTCGGGTTCCAGGCATATCATCACTTTTCGTGCACTCGTCAGCACACGGGGTAATGACTCGGTCGGGCAGATCCTGTCAGGCGGAGGCCCGATTCCGGAAGTCGTCCGCGCCCGGCGCGGTCGTCGGGTCGGCCTCGGCCCGGTGCCGGTACTCCGGGCGGGCGGCGGCGACGGGGCCGGCGGCCCGGCTCACACCGGCCGTCCGTCGGCCGGCTCCGGCCGGTCCGGCTGCTCGGGACGGCCGATCGGGACGACCTCGCGGGAGAACAGTCCGGCCATCGCCCAGTCCACCAGGATCCGGACCCGGCGCTCGCCGCTCGGCAGCCGGCGCAGATGGCGGGCCCGGTGCAGCCACCAGGCCCGGCGGCCGGTGAGCCGTCCGCCGCCCCGGGTGTGGGCGACCGCGCGGCCCAGCCCCAGCGAGGTGGAGCAGGCCGGCGGGCCCGGCAGGTACTCGGCGATGCCGGACGCGTGCGGGCCGCCGTCCAGCGCCACCAGCACATTGGCGGCCAGCAGCTCGGCCTGGGCGAAGGCGTGCTGGGCGTTCGGCGCGCACGGCGCCCCGTCCGCGTGCGGGTCCGGCACGGCCGCACCGTCCCCCGCGGCCCACGCCCCGGGCAGCGCGCGGCCGTCCGGACCGAGCACCTGAAGAGTGGGCAGGCAGCGGACCCGGCCGGCGGTGTCCAGCGGGAGGTCGGTGTCGCGCAGCAGCGGATTGGGGCGGACCCCGGCCGTCCAGACCAGGGTGCGGGCCGCGAACCGGCTGCCGTCGGAGAGCGCCATCACCCCGCCGGCGGCCGACTCCAGGGTGGTGCGCAGGCGGACGTCCACATTGCGCTCGCGCAGTTGGGCGAGGGTGTGCGCGGCGAGCTCGGGGGACTCCTCGGTGAGGATCCGGTCGGTGGCCTCGACCAGGACCCAGCGCAGGTCCTCGGGGACGGTGTGCTGGTGGCCCCGGACCGCGTACCTGGCCATGTCCTCCAGTTCGGCCAGCGCGCCGACGCCCGCGTAGCCGGCGCCGACGAAGACGAAGGTGAGCGCGGCCTGGCGGAGCGCCGGGTCGCGGGTGGTGGCGGCGAGGTCGAGCTGTTCCAGCACGTGGTTGCGCAGGCCGACGGCCTCGCCGACGGTGGAGAAGCCCCGTCCGTGCTCGGCCAGTCCGGGTACCGGGGCGGTGCGGGAGACCGATCCGGGGGCGAGCACCAGGACGTCGTAGTGGAGCTCGACCGGCGCGGGCGGTTCGCCCCGGCCGGCCGCGTCGGCCCAGGCCCGGCGGGAGGAGTGCTCGATCCGGGTGATCCGGGCGGTGAGCACCTTGCACTCGGTGAGTTCGCGCCGGAGCGGGACGACCACGTGGCGGGGGTCGATGGTGCCGGCCGCGACCTCGGCGAGCAGGGGGTGGTAGGTGAGGTAGGCCTGCGGCTCGACCAGGGTGAGGTGGACCTCGCCGCGGCGGATCCGCTCGCGCAGGCCGCGCTGGAGGTGCAGCGCGGCCGACATGCCCGCGCACCCGCCGCCGACGATCAGAATCCTGATGGCGCACCTCCTGTCGATGGGCTCCGTGGCCCGCCTTCGACCGGGCATGCCCCCATCACGCCCACCAATAAAGGACCGCCGGAGCCCTCTTGTCCACCGTCCGTGCTGTGGCGGACGGGGCGGATGGGGCCCGAAGGGGACAGAAGTACTGCCGGGGTGAGTTTCTGACGCACTTTCGGCCTCGAACGGCGGTGAACTATGGTCGGATTGTGTGGCGGCGCGGCCACTGCCATGTCAACTGGTGGCGACGCACCGTGGATCGGTCATTACGG
Source organism: Streptomyces sp. TLI_053 (assembly GCF_900105395.1). Taxonomy (NCBI): domain Bacteria; kingdom Bacillati; phylum Actinomycetota; class Actinomycetes; order Kitasatosporales; family Streptomycetaceae; genus Streptomyces; species Streptomyces sp. TLI_053. The sequence continues at coordinate 5,256,126 of NZ_LT629775.1, read as the reverse complement.
CCAGTTCTAGTGTTGGCGGGAGAACCCGACTGCGGGACCGTGATCCGGGGAAGGGTAGTTCCCGGACAGGGCCCCGAACGGGCGCCGACGCGCCGGCCCGATCGCAGCGATCGGCCCGGCGGCGCCCTCCGGAGCGGGGTCCGGGTGGACCTGCGCGCGGCCGCACCCGCGGCCGGGCGGCACCCGGGCGGCACCAGCGGCACGAGCGATGGGTCATCGGTCATTTCTTTCAGGCGTAGCTGCACCGGGGGGTGCAGGGGCGGGCGACGACAGGGTCCGGAACCGGATGCCTGCGGGGGAGAGTTGGGATGATGGAACAGGAGCGACTGTTGGGGCGATCGGGTGCGGCACACCCCGGCCAGGGCGTGGTGCCTGAGCAACGCGGCCCGGCCGAGGCCGCCGGGTCCCCGGGGGCGGCGTACGCGGCCGTCCCGTACCGGGGCAACGAGGCGGCACAGGGCGGTGGCCCCTCCCCGGGCACCCGGCTGCGGGTCGACGCGCGGCGGAACCTCGAGAGCGTGCTGCGCGCCGCCCGTGAGGTGTTCGGCGAGTTCGGCTACGGCGCGCCGATGGAGGAGGTGGCGCGACGGGCCGGGGTCGGCGTGGGCACGGTGTACCGGCGCTTCCCCAGCAAGGAGGTGCTGGTCCAGCGGATCGCGGCCGAGGAGGTCGCCTGGCTGACCGCCCAGGCCCGCGAATCGCTGTACGGCGGCGCGGGTGCCTGGGAGGCGCTGGCCGGCTACCTGGCGCGCGCGGTGTCGACCGGTGCCGGGCGGCTGCTGCCGCCGGAGGCGTTCCGGTACGCCGAGGAGCTGGGGCGGGTGCCCGAGCAGCGTTCGCCGGACCCGGTCGGGCCGGGCAGCGCGTTCGGCTCCGCGCGGTACGAGCCGACGGCGACCGGCCTGCCCGGTGCGGCGTACGGCTCGCTGCCCGGGTCGCTCGGCGGTCCGCTGCCGGGCGAGGTGTCCGGTCAGGTGCCGGGCGAGGCGGCCGGAGGGCCCCTCGGGACCGGTACCGGTGTCGGCGCGGCGGCCGAGGGCGAGCTGGCGGCGCTGGTGGCCGACGCGGACCCGCGGCTGCTGCTGCAACTGCTCGCGGCCCTGGTGGCGCGTGCGGGTGCGGCCGGCGAGCTGCGGCCCGGGGTGACCGTCGCGGACGTGGTGCTGGTGCTGACGGCGTCGGTACCGGTGCACGCCTGGCGCGGCGCGCCACCGGCCGGTCCGGTCGTGGTGGGTGCGGCGGGCGCGGCAACCGGCGCGGCGTCGACGGTCCCCGGGGACGCCCCGCAGCCGACGGGTGGCCCGCAGGCGGACGGTCAATCCGCCGAGGGCCCCTCCGACCGGCTGCTCCAGATCCTGCTCGACGGCCTGCGGGCCCGCTGAGCCGTTCCGCACCGGGACCCACCGTCCGGCGCGGGCAAGGAGGTTGGTGAAGGGGGCGGACGGCCGCGGGCCGTTCGCCCGGGGCGGGCGACGCCGCCCGGGGTCCCGCGGGCGGGGCGAACAGATCCGCGACGGCCCCACGGAAGAGTGGGTCGCGGCCGCTCCGGCTACCGCCCAACTCTGCGCTATGCCATCCTTTGCCCGTGGTTGGAGCCAATGTCCCGATGCGCGCCGTTCGCGCGCCCTCGGCGCCGTGCGGCGGAGAATCGTGCGCCCACGCACTCCCGCGCGCCCTGCCACACTACGGGGGCTGTCGTGGAGTCTGGGGTCCGTTGTGAGCGCCGAGGAACAGAACGACTACGGCTACGGCCTCGACTTCGGGCGGTCCGCCGGGGGCGGACCCGACCGGGGTCCTGACGGTCCGGCCGCCGGCCCGGGCACGCCCGGCGGCGGGTCGGGGGCCGCTCCCGGTCCCGTGCCGACGGGCCAGGTGCCGGACCAGGCCGGAATGCCCGGCCGCGAGACCCTCTCCGCCTCCGCCGCCGCGCTCCCCCAGGGCCGGGTCCCCGGACAGGCCGCAGCCGGGCGCGGCGGAGTCATCCCGGAGGCCTTCGTCGGCATCGGGGCACCCGTGCGCCCCACGGTCCCGGCCCCGGCCGATCCCGTCGACGGCGAACGACCGCCCTCCGATGCCGAGTTGACCGCGCTCGTGCGGGCCGGCGACGACACCGCCTACGAGGAGATCTACCGACGGCACGTGGATTCGGTGCGCCGCTACGCCCGGACCTGCTGCCGGGACAGCTTCACCGCCGAGGACCTGGCGGGCGAGGTGTTCGCCCGTACCCTGCAGGCGCTGCGGGCGGGCAAGGGACCGGAGTTCGCCGTCCGCGCCTATCTGCTGACCGCGGTCCGGAACGTCGCGGCGGCCTGGACCCGCAGCGAGCGGCGCGAGCAACTCGTTGACGACTTCAGCGTGTTCGCGCAGACCTCGGCCGCCGTAGTGGACCTCGATCTGGCCGACCCGGGCGCCGACGCCTGGGCGATGGCGCTGGCCGACCAGCGCATGGTGATGCAGGCCTACGCCGAACTCCCCGAGGACGACCGGATGGTGCTCTGGCACACCGAGGTCGAACGGGAGTCCCCCAAGACGGTCGCGGTGATGCTCGGCAAGACCGCCAACGCGACCGCCGTCCAGGCCCACCGGGCCCGCGACCGGCTCGCCGCCGGCTTCCTCCAGGCGCACGTCTCGGGCAGTCAGGACCGGGACTGCGAGGCGTACGCCAACCGGCTCGGCGCGTACGCGCGCGGCTCGCTGCGCAAGCGCGCCTCGGCGGAGGTCGGCCGGCACCTCAAGGAGTGCGACCGGTGCACGGCCGCGTGCCTGGAGCTGTCCGAGATCAACCACGGGCTGCGCGCGCTGCTGCCCGGCGGGGTGCTGGTCTGGATCGGCGCGGGCGGCTTCGGTGCCGCCGCGGCCGCCGTCGGCGGAGTGGCGGCGGTGGGCGGCGCGGCCGCCGGGACCGCGGCCGCCACGGCGGGCGGCACCGCCGGAGGAGCGGCCGGTGCCGCGACCGGAACGACGGGCGGTGCCGGAGCCGCGGCCGGTGCCGGGGCCGCGGGCGGTGCGGGAGCCGGGGCCTCCGGTGGGGGCGGGGGTGCCGCGGGCGCCGCCGCGGAGGGGCTGGGCACCGCCGCGAAGGCCGGGATCGCCGCCGCGGTCGCGGTGGCGGCCGCCGCCGTCGCCGCGTACGCGCTCACCGGCGCACCCGAGCCCAGGCCCCCGGTGGCCGCTCCCCCGGTCTCCGCGCCGGCCGTTCCCGCGCCGCCGTCCGCCGAGCCCGAGCCGCCCGCCCCGGAACCGGCCCCGCCGCCCGCCCCGGAGAGCCCTGCTCCGGTACCGGTGGAGCAACCGGTCCCGGCGCCGCCCGCGCCCCGCTCGCCCGCCGCCGCGCCCCGGCCGGTGCCGACGCCCGCACCGACGCCGACCGCGGCGGCCCCCTCGCCCGCCCCCGCGCCGCCGGAACCCGCACCGACGCCGAAGCCCACGCCCACCCCGACCCCGCCCGCGACCGTCCCGGCCGTGCCGGTGCCGACCCCGCCGCCGACGCCCGAGCTGCCGCTGCCGCCCGTGCCCGAAGTGGTGGTGCCGACGCCCACCGTGACGCCGAGCCTGCCGACCACGCCGCCCACGGCGGTCCCGACCCCGCCGGCGCCGACCGACTTCTGGGCCGACGACCTGCCGGTGGTCAGGTCGTCCCCCCACCGGGTGCCGCCGCCGCGGCCGAGCATCCGGGAGAACGGCAGCGACTGGTTCTGGCAGCGGGAGAGCGTCTCCGTCGCCGGTGCCGAGCACCGCCACGGCCTCAGCGTGCACGCGCCCGCGGCCACGGTGATCGACCTCAACCGCAGCTGCACGTCCTTCGACGCGGTGGCCGGGATGGACGACCTGACCCTCGCCGTCGGCGGGGTGGTCTTCTCGGTGCAGGGCGGTGACGGGCGGACGCTGTGGAGTTCGCGCACGCTGCGGGCGGGCGACCCGGCGGTGCCGGTGCACGTGCCGCTCGGCGGTCAGACCTCGATCCGGCTGGTGGTGCTGCCGGCGCACGGCGTCCGGTCGGCGCTGAACGTCGCCGACTGGGCCGAGGCCCGCTTCAGGTGCGTCTGAAGCGGGCCCCGGGGCCGGTGCTCCGCCCGGCACGGGGCGGACCGCCGGATCAGACGGCGCAGGAGCCGTCCGCACACGCCTCGCCGGCCGGGGCGACCTGCACCGGGGCCGGGCGGCGCTCGCCGATCTCGGTGGCGACCTGCTCCAGCACCTGGCGGAAGGTCTCGGCCTCCTGGCCGCCCTGGACGGCCCACTTGCCCTCGAAGACGAAGGTCGGCACCGCGGTGATGCCGATCTCGCGGGCCTCGGCCAGCTGGGCGCGCACCTCGGCGGCGCCCTCCTCGCCGGCCAGGTAGGCCGTCACCCGGTCGCGGTCCAGGCCCGCGCCGACGGCGACCTCGGTGAGCGCGGTGCGGTCGCCGACGTCCACGCCGTCGCTGAAGTGCGCCTTGAGCAGGGCCTCCTTGAGCCGGCCCTGGGCGGCCGCGCCGTACTCGGTCTCGGCGAGGTGCAGCAGCCGGTGGCCGAGGAAGGTGTTGGCGTGCAGGGCGGCGTCGAAGTCGTAGCCGATGCCCTCCGCCCGGCCCAGCTCGGCGACCCGGGCGTCCATCGCGACGGACTGCGGTCCGTAGCGCTCGGCCAGCCACTCCCGGTGCGGACTCGCCGTGGCCGGGGCGTCCGGCACCAGCTGGTACGGCCGGTAGACCACCTCGACGTTCTCCTTGCCCGCGAAGCCCTCGAGCGCCTGCTCGAAGCGGCGCTTGCCGATGTAGCACCAGGGGCAGGCGATGTCGGAGTAGATCTCGACCTTCATGACGGGGGCTCCAGAGGGGGTGGGGACGGGTCCGAGACGGGTGAACGATGAACCATCTCGGGACATTCCCGGCGCGTGCTCAGCCCTCCGGAGGCGCGGGGACGACCAGGACCGGGCAGGCCGCGTGGTGGACCAGGGCACCACTGACCGAGCCCAGCAGGAGCCGGGCGAAGCCGCCGTTGCCCCGGGTACCGGCCACCACGGTGTGCTGCCGGGCCGAGGCGGCGAGCAGGACCTCGATCACGTTGCCGAGCACCACGTGCAGCGACATCTCGGCGGTACAGGGGTGGGCGCGGGCCCGCTGGACGGCGCCCACCGCCCGGCGCAGGCCGTCCGCCATCGACTCGACCAGGGTCTCCACGCTCTCCTGGACCAGTTCGGCCATCCCCGGCGGGTAGCCGGTGGGCGCCGGGTTGACGACGGCGAGCACGTACAGCGGCAGGTCGTGGGCCTCGGCCTCGGTCATCGCCCGGTCCAGGGCCCAGAGCGAGCCGTCCGAGCCGTCGCAGGCCGCGAGCACCCCGGGCGGACGGTTCGTCGGGAGCCGCCCGAGCACCGAGAGCACGACGGGGACGGACTGGTCGGGACCGGCACTGGTCACCACGGCCTCCGGGCGGGGGAAGGGGAAACGGGGACGGACGGGACGTCCGCCATGATCGCCGCCCGGTGCCGCCCCGTGCCCGAGCCGCGCCGGGGGCCGAGGGAGCACCGGGAGCGGGGCCGGGCGGGCGCGCGGGTCGGGCCGGCGGGCGGAAGCCCGGGCGGGGCGGGCGCGCGGTCAGGAGAAGCGGGGCGGGGACAGCGCGGGGTGTACGGGGTGCGGGAGGCCGGTCCAGCAGGCGCCGTGGCGGCGGGCCCGGACCCGGCGGAGCCAGAGCTCGGTGGCGACCAGGTCGGCGAGGCCGGCCAGGGCGGCCGGCGGCAGCGGGGCCGCGGGGTCGGCGGCGCGGTCCAGCGCGGCCCGGACGGCGGGCAGGTCGATCAGCCCGGCCTCGGCGAGCAGCGGCGCGTCGAAGAGTTCGGCCAGGCCGTCCGCGGCGAGCCGCAGACCCGCCCGGACGGTACCGGCCCGGTCGGGGCGCGGGCCGCGGCCCCAGTCGGGCGGCAGGTCGGTGCGCCCGGCACCGGCCAGCACGGCGTGCAGCAGCGCGTGCCGGGCGCCGGGCTGGAGCCGGACCTCGTCCGGGAGCAGCCGGGCGGCCCGTACCACCTGGTTGTCCAGGAAGGGCGCGTGCAGGCGCTGACCAGGTTGTTCGGTGGCGTGCACCAGCGTGCGGAAGCCGCGTGCGTGCCGGTGCAGGGCGTGCCGTGCCCGGTACGCGCCGGGGTTGTCCCCGGGCGCCGGTTCGCGCGCCGCCAGCCGCAGCCGCAGCGCGACCGCGGAGAGCGCCTCGTCGGACAGCCAGCGGGCCGCGGGCCCGGGGACCACCCAGGCGAGGTCGTCCGCCGAGCGCGCTCCGGCCGTGCCGGCGCCGTCGGGCGTCCGGCGGAGGGTCAGCCGCACGGCGGCGTCGTCGAGCGCGTCCGGGTAGCGGATCCGGGCCAGCCGGTGGGCGGCGCGCAGCACGGTGAGCGGGGTCCGCAGCGCGCCGGTCAGGACGCCGGCGGCCGCCCGGTCGGCGCCCGCCAGTGCGGCCACCGGGGAGAGCAGTTCGCGGGAGCGGCCGGCCCGGACCAGGTCGGCCAGCCGGGCCGGGTGCCCGTCCAGGACCTGCCGGGCGCCGTGGCCGGTGAGGTGGTCGGTGCCGCCCGCCCCGAACCGGGCCTCGGCCCAGGCCGCGGTGACCAGTTCGGGCCCGGGCTCGTCGGTGAGCGGACCGGCGGTCGGGTCGGCGCGCAGGTCCGCGTACGGGAGGGTGTCGGGGCCGGGGGCGAGCACGGTGTGGCGCAGGCGCGGGACGTCCGGGGCGAGCGCCGGGACGGCCGGGGCGGTCCCGGCCCCGGTGGTCTCGCCGAAGGTGACGGCGGCGACGGGTTCGGACGCGGTGCGCGGCCGGGCGGCGGTGCGGGCCCAGGAGCCCTTCACCGCCCCGGTCCGGGCGGGTCCGGCGGGCCCGGGTCCGGGTCCGGACGCGGATCCGGACGGGGGCGGGGCCTCGGGCCCGGTCGGGGCTTCGGGCCGGGACTCCTCGGGCAGCGCTCCCGTCCCCGTCGGTACGGCCCGGTACGGCCCGGACGGGTAGGGCGCCCCCGCTCCGGCCGGCCCGGCGGCGGGCGGCACCGCGGCGGCGAGCAGCGCGACCGTGGCGGAGGCCGTCCCGTAGGAGAGGTCGACCCCGAGCCTGGCCCGCCCGGACGGACCGGCCGGCAGCGCGACCGGACCGGCCGGACTGGTGCGGACCCGGAACCGGATCGACTCCAGCAGCGCCCGGGTCAGCTCCCGGACCGCCGCCGCCTCGCCGCGCCCCGGCACCCCCTCGGCACCCGGCCCGTCGTACCCGGTGAGGTACGGCCGTCCGCCGCGGACCGCGAGCGCGTGCCCGGGCGGCACCCGCCGCACCCCGAGGTACGGGGTCCCGGTGCCGAGCGCCTCGGGCGCCTCCGGGCAGGCGAGCCGGGCGGCCAGGTGGCCGGTGTCCAGCGGCGCCCCGACCAGGTCGGCGAGCGGCAGGGCCGCCGTGGCGTACGCGGTGCCGTCGCCCCACGGGGTGTGGAAAACCGGCCGGGCCCCGGCCAGGTCGGTGAGCAGCACGGTGGAACGGGTGCCGCTGCGCAGTACCGCGGTGTAGCTGCCGGGCCAGCCGGTGAGGTGGCGGACGGCTCCGCCGCGCGCGGCGGCCAGGCCGGCGGCGAGTTCGGCGTCGGTGGCGCCGCAGTGGCCGAGCACGGCGAGCCGGAGGGTGGCGGGGTTCGCCTCGAAGGGGTCGGGGGCGGTCGCTCCGGTGGTGACCACGGCGGCGGCCCCGGGCCGCAGGACGGCCAGCCGGATCTCCTCGGGCCGCCAGTCGCCGACCGCCCAGAGCGGGTCGGGACCGGTCCACAGGACGCGCGCGGCGATCGGGGCCACGGCGCCGGGCGGCTCGTGCGCCGGTGCGCCGGGCCGGGGCGCGCCCGTGCACCAGCCCGTCAGCCACCGCATCGCGCCTCCACCGGACGAGGACCTGCGCCGCTCGGCGGGTCCGGATCCGCGGCCCGCGTCCGGCGCGCCGTCAGAGGACATGGTGCCACCGGTTGTGCGTCCGGTGACCGGAGTTGTCGTTTCCGGTGCGCGCGCGGGGGGCCGTTGCCGCAGGGCCGGTCCGCGCGGGACCACCGCCGGGCGGACGGCGGTGACGGCACGGGGTTTCGAACACCCGGACGAGACCTTCCGCCGGAGCGGCCCGGGCCTTCCCCTCCCCGGCCCGGACCGCTCCGCGGGCGCCCTGTCATGGCCATCGCGAGATGGCCGAAAGGCGTCGCTCGGCCCGGGAGGGCATCCGCATGCCCTCCCGGACGTCGCCGCCGCCCGCGGGGATGAAGGCGGCGGCTTCCCCCGGCCCGCCGGGTCCTCGACGGCGGGCCGACCCACGACCACCAGCGAATCGCCGACCAGCCGGTCGGGCCAGGGGGCACGGCCGGGCGCACATCGACACGGGACCGGAGCACGGCACTCCGGCGCACCGCCGGGAGACCGCCGGGCGGCCGGATCCCGGCGGTCCCGGCCAACTTCGCGGCCGCCCCGCCGCCCGGTTCCGGGCGCGCGATCCCGCCATCCGGAATGCGGCCTCTTAACCCTCGGAACGCGTCCGACTACTCTAGGTACAGCAGCTTCGGCCCGGTGCCGCCCGGGCCCCGCGCACAAGGCCGCAGGAGGTGCCGCCGCCACCATGACCGTCAGCCCACGAGGACCGAACGAACGGCTCGGCACGCTCCTGACCCTGGCGCAGATCAGCAACGCGGGTCTGGCCCGCCGGGTCAACGACCTCGGCGCCCAGCGCGGGTTGACGCTCCGCTACGACAAGACCTCGGTGGCCCGCTGGGTCAGCAAGGGCATGGTGCCGCAGGGCCCCGTGCCGCACCTGATCGCCACCGCGATCGGCGGCAAGCTCGGCCGGCCCGTGCCGCTGGAGGAGATCGGCCTCGGCGACACCGACCCGGCGCCCGAACTCGGCCTGGCCTTCCCGCGCGAGGTCCCCGACGCCGTCCGGTCCGCCACCGACCTCTGGCGGGTCGACCTCGACCTGCGCCGCGGCCCCGGCGGCGGCCGCTGGAGCGACAGCCTGGCCGGCACCTTCTCGGTCGCCGCCTACGCGACCCCGGTCTCGCGCTGGCTGATCAACCCCGCCGACGGCTCGGTGGCCCGCGAACTGCCGCGTGCCCCGGCCGAGTCGGGCTCGTACCGGGTCGGCCACTCGGACGCCGCCAAGCTCCGCGAGGCCGCCCAGGAGGCGCGCCGCTGGGACTCCAAGTACGGCGGCGGGGACTGGCGTTCGTCGATGGTGCCGGAGTGCCTGCGGGTCGAGGCGGCGCCGCTGCTGCTCGCCTCGTACAGCGACGCGGTGGGCCGGGCGCTGTTCGGCGCCACGGCCGAACTCACCCGGCTGGCCGGGTGGATGGCCTTCGACACCGGCCAGCACGAGGCCGCCCAGCGCTACTACATCCAGGCCCTGCGGCTCGCCCGGGCCGCCGCGGACGTCCCGCTCGGGGGCTACGTGCTGGCCTCGATGAGCCTGCAGGCCGGCTACCGGGGCTTCGCCGAGGAGGCCGTCGACCTCGCCCAGGCCGCGCTGGAGCGCAACCGGGGCCTGGCCACCGCCCGGACGATGAGCTTCTTCCACCTGGTCGAGGCCCGGGCCCAGGCCAAGGCCCGGAACGCGGCGGCGTGCGCGACGGCGCTCGGGGCCGCGGAGAGCGCGCTCGAACGCGCGCGCGCCGGGGATCCCGATCCGGCGTGGATCGACTTCTACGCCTACGACCGCCTCGCCGCGGACGCCGCCGAGTGCTTCCGCGACCTCGGGGTGCCCTCCAAGGTCCGCCAGTTCACCCGGGAGGCGCTGGCCCGCCCCACCGAGGGCTTCGTGCGCTCGCACGGTCTGCGGCTGGTGGTCTCCGCGATGGCCGAGGCCGAGGCGGGCAACCTGGACGCGGCGGTCGCGGCCGGCGAGCGCGCCGTCGACGTGGCCGGGCGGATCTCCTCCCAGCGCAGCCGCGAGTACGTGGTGGAGATGCTGCGCCGGCTGGAGCCCTTCCAGGGCGAGCGCCGGGTCCGCGACCTGACCGAACGCGCCCGCGCGGTGATCGTCGCCCCGGCCTGACCGGCGGCCGCCTCCGCCAGGCCCCGGACCGCCGCCGGACCGCTGCCGGACGACTCGCCGGACGGCCCCCGGCGAAGCTCGGACGGGTGCCGCGCGGGCCCGGACGAAACGCCCCCGGCCCCCTCGACCGGCCCCCGCCGTCGTGGCAGCATCGCGGACGGACGGGGGCGGTCGGACGAGGCGAGGAGCGGGCCGTGCGGTACGACGTCGACGTGCTGGTGGTGGGGGGCGGGATCGTCGGGCTGGCCACGGCCCACGCGCTGACCGGGGCCCGCCCCGGACTCCGGCTCACCGTGCTGGAGAAGGAACCCGGCCTGGCTGCCCACCAGACCGGCCGCAACAGCGGGGTGATCCACAGCGGCGTCTACTACCGCCCCGGCTCGCTCAAGGCCCGGTACGCGGTGGCCGGCGCCGCCGAGATGGTGGAGTTCTGCCGCACCCACGGCATCCCGCACGAGGTCACCGGCAAACTGATCGTCGCCACCGGGCCGGCCGAACTCGACCGGCTGCGCGCGCTCGCCGAACGCGGCCGGGCCAACGGCATCCCGGTCACCGAGCTGGACCGCCGGGGCATCGCCGAGTACGAGCCGCAGGTCACCGGTGTCGCCGGCCTGCACATCGGGAGCACCGGCATCTGCGACTTCCCCGCCGTCGCCGCCACGTACGCACGTCTCGCCCGCGAGGCCGGGGCGGACGTCCGCACCGGCACCGAGCTGCGCGCGATCGCCCGCCGGGCCGACGGCGTCACCGTGCAGACCTCGGCCGGGGAGCTCCGCTGCCAGGTCCTGGTGAACTGCGCCGGCCTGCACAGCGACCGGATCGCCCGGCTCGCGGGCGACGACCCCGGCCTGCGGATCGTGCCGTTCCGCGGCGAGTACTACGAACTGGTCAAGGAGCGCCGGGAACTCGTCCGCGGACTGGTCTACCCCGTGCCCGACCCGGCGTTCCCGTTCCTGGGCGTCCACCTGACCCGGGGCGTGCACGGCGACGTGCACGTCGGCCCGAACGCGGTGCCCGCGCTCGCCCGCGAGGGCTACGACTGGCGGACCGTCCGCCCCCGCGACCTGGCCGGCACCGCGGCCTTCCCCGGCACCTGGCGCATCGCCCGGCGGCACTGGCGCTACGAGGTGGGCGAGCTGCACCGCTCGCTGTCCAAGCGGGCCTTCACCTCGGCCGTCCAGCGGCTGCTGCCCGCCGTCGTCCCCGCCGACCTGGTCCGGGCCACCGCCGGGGTCCGCGCCCAGGCGGTCGCCCGGGACGGCTCGCTGCTGGACGACTTCGCCTTCGCCGGCTTCGACCCCGACGACCCGCGCTCCGCCCGCCGCCTGGTGCACGTGCTGAACGCGCCCTCCCCGGCGGCGACGGCCTCGCTGCCGATCGGCCGGGAGGTGGCCCGCCGGGCGCTCGCCGCACTGGACGCGGGCGGACGGTGAGGACGGACCCCGAGGGGCCGGCCGGGGCTGCGACGGGGGCGGACGTGGGGCCCGTCACAGCCCCCTCGGCCCCCGCCCGGCGGCCCCGTAGACTCGGTTGATTGTGACTGCCACCGCCCCGATCCCCCAGCCCTCGCCCTCCGTCCGGCTCTCCGCGGCCCCCGCCGCCTACCCGGCGCCGATGTACCCGCACAAGGCCACCGAGGCCCAGCACAGCGAGCGGCGCATCCGCAGCTTCCAGCCGCGCCGGGGCCGGATGACCAACGCCCAGGCGGGCGCGCTGGACCGGAGCTGGGAGACCTACGGCATCGCGATCGACGGCACCCCGCTCGACCTGCCCGCGCTCTTCGACGGCCTGCCGGTCACCCTGGAGATCGGCTTCGGCATGGGCGAGACCACCGCCGCGATGGCCGCCGCCGACCCCGCCATGGGCATCCTGGCCGCCGACGTCCACACCCCCGGCCACGGCAACCTGCTCGGCCTGCTGGAGCGCGACGGCAGCACCAACGTCCGCCCCGCCGCCGGCGACGCCGTGATCCTGCTGCGCGACATGCTCCAGGACGCCTCGCTGGCCGGTCTGCGGGTCTACTTCGCCGACCCGTGGCCCAAGCCCAAGCACCACAAGCGGCGGCTGGTCCAGCCGTCCTTCCTGGATCTGGTCCTCCCCCGGCTGGCACCCGGCGCACTGGTGCACTGCGCCACCGACTGGGAGCCCTACGCCGAGCAGATGCTCGCCGTGCTCTCCGCCTCCCCGGAACTGGAGAACCTCCACCCCGAGGGTGACGGCACCGGCTGGACCGAACCGGCGGACCACCCGGACGGCTCCGTCCCCGGTTACGCGCCGCGACCGGACTGGCGCCCGGTCACCAAGTTCGAACGGGCCGGCATCGCCAAGGGCCACGTGGTGCACGACCTGCTGTTCCGCCGCCGCTGACGGCACGCCGGGCGTTCGACCCGGCGCGCCCGCACGGGCCCCGGCGCCGCCGCCGGGCGCGGCCGCGGCGGACGGTTCCCCCCGACTCCGCCCGGCCGCCCGGCGCCTTGGCCTACCCTGTGCCGGGTGAGCACCCCGTCCGGCGATGGGTACCACCTCACCGTGCGGGCCGCCGACGACCGAGAGACGCCCACGCCCACCGCCGACCTCCGGACCGTCCCGGGGCAGCGCAGGCGCCGGGCCCGGCTGCTCCTGCCCCGGCCCGGCCGTGCCGGCCCCCGGGACGCCGGCCCGCACCGGAACGGCCCCGCCACGCCCGGACCGGCCCCCGCCGGCCGCCGCGCGCTGCGTCCGGCCGCCTTCTCCGCGGTGACCGCGACGGCCGTGCTGACCCTGGCCGGCTGCGGGGTGCTGATCCTCCACCTGGTCCGCCGCCAGACCGGCACCGCCGGACTGCTGGTCGGCCTCGGGCTGGCGATGGTCCCGCTGCCCTTCGTGCTCGGCGGGCTCGCCTGGCTCAACCAGACCGCCCGGGTGCCGCTGCGGCACACCGTGTTCTGCCTCGGCTGGGGCGCCTGCGCCGCCACCACCGTGGCCATCCTCGCCAACGGCTGGACCAGCACCTATCTCAGCACCCACCAGGGCAGCCTCGGCGAGGCCCTGGGCGCCGACCTGGTCACCCCGGTGATCGAGGAGAGCGCCAAGGGCGCCGCCCTGCTCGTCCTGCTGCTGCCGATCGGCCGGCGGCCGCGCTGCGCCGCCGGACCGGGCGGCCGCCCCTGCGCCGACCTGCTGCGCCGGCTGCCGGGCCCCCGGCAGCCGCGCGGGTACGAGCGCCGCCCGGTCGGGCCGCACGCCCGCGGCCGGCTGCGGCTGCGCCCGCGCCCGTCGGCCGCGGCCGCCTCGGCCCCCGGCGGAAGGCCGCCGCCGGCCGGCCACCGGCGGGCCCGGTCCCGTCCGCGCACCCTGGCCGCCGGGGTGGTCCTCGGCGGGATCACCGCCTGCGGCTTCGCCTTCACCGAGAACGCGCTCTACCTGGGGCGGGCGTTCACCGACGACCAGCAGCAGCGGCTGGACAGCATCGGCCTCGGCGAGTCGCCCAGCCTGCGGGACTTCGACGGCACCGTGCAGACCTTCGTCCTGCGCGGCCTGCTCTCGCCGTTCGCCCATCCGCTGTTCACCGCGCTGACCGGGCTCGGCCTGGCGATCACCCTCACCACCGGGCGCCGCCGGCTGGCCCGGCTCGCGGCGCCGACCGGGCTGCTGCTGTCGATGGCCCTGCACGGGACCTGGAACGCCGCCGCCGACCTCGGCACCCACGGCTTCCTGCTGGTCTACGCGGTGCTGATGGTGCCCTGCTTCGCGGCGCTGGTCTGCTTCTCCGCCTGGGCCAGGGCCCGGGCCGCCCGGCACCCCGGCCGGGCGGGGCCGGCGGCCCCGCCCGGCGTGCCCACCCTCGCCCGGCTCGCGCGGCGCTTGGCGGCCCGGCTCTGCGGGTGGCCCGGGGGGCCGGCCGGGGGCCCGTGAGGAACGGATTTCCCATCCGGGCGATCTCCCCGTATTGTTGTGTTCACCGACGCGGGGTGGAGCAGCTCGGTAGCTCGCTGGGCTCATAACCCAGAGGTCGCAGGTTCAAATCCTGTCCCCGCTACTCAGTAGCACCGAAGGCCCGGAGGACTCGTCCTCCGGGCCTTCGTCGTTCCCCGGCACAGGTGCGTTCCGCCGCCCGGGCGCACGGGCGGCCCGGCGGCGGCCCGGTCCGGAGGGCGGGCGTCCGGTCCGCGCCACGGTCCTGCCACGGGGCGGTAACAGCGCCCGGGACAAGATCGGCCCGTCGGGGCCGACGATCATACTGAGCGGAAAGACGATTCAAGTGGGCGCGGACCGTCGCGCCGAGTTAGGACACACACTCATGCTGTCGAAGCGCCTTGCCAGCACCACCGCGATCGGCCTGCTGCTCGTGGCCGGGGCGACCGCCTGCGGCGACAACGACAAGCCCGCCGCCGACGGCGCCGCTGCCGGCAGGACCGCCGCCGCGCCCGGGCTGGACACCGAGAAGCTCACCGCCGAGGAGATCCAGAAGCAGGCCAAGGACGCCCTGGCCGGCGCCGGCTCGGTCAAGGTCGTGGGCACCGTCAACAAGGACGCCGAGCAGATCTCCGTCGACCTGGCGGTGGACACCAAGGGCCAGTGCAAGGGCACCCTGAGCCTGCCGGGGGCGGGCAAGTTCGAGCTCCTCGGCGACGGCAAGCAGGTCTGGCTGAAGCCCGACACGGCGTTCCTGACCAGCGCCACCGAGGGGAAGAACCCGCAGGCCGTCGAGCTCCTCAAGGGCCGCTGGATCGGCGGCGCGCAGAACGACCCGGAGATGAAGGAGCTCACCACCGCCTGCAACCTGAAGGAGCTCACCAAGACCTTCGGCGCCGGCGACGACAGCAAGGCCACCAACATCACCAAGGGCTCGGCCGGCACCGTCAACGGTGCGAAGACCTTCAGCGTCAAGTCGCAGAACAGCTCCGGCGGCGAGGTCACCCTCCACGTCGCCACCGAGGGCAAGCCGTACCCGCTGCGGATCGAGAAGAGCGGCAAGGGCGGCGGTCAGATGGACTTCACCGACATCGACAAGGCGCTGACCGTCCAGGCCCCGCCGGCCGACCAGGTGATCGACTACTCGCTGTTCAAGGACAAGGTGCAGGCCGCCTGATCCGGCGGCGATAAATCCGTTGCCCTCCCTCCGGGGCGCTGCCTAGAGTGGCGGCACACTGAAAGGAGGTGATCCTGAGTTGAGTTCCATCAGGATGTGTGAGGTGGCTGCTCGCTAGAGCCGCCCTTGCCTGTGCAGGGTGGGACCCACGGTCCCCGGCAGGCGAAATTCCCAGCAGTCACCCGGCCCGCAGGCTCACCGGTACATCCACGGTGCCTCGGCACCAGGCCCCTCGCGGGTCGGGCACCGAGGAGCAGCCTGCGGGCCGTCCGCGTTCCCGGCCCGGGTTTCCGCGACCGTCCGGCGGGCATCCCCGCTAGGAGTCGGCTGGCCCCGGCAGGGAGCCGGCGCCTAGAGTCGGCGCGCGCTCCGCAGGGGCGGGGTTGCGGGCACTGGGGGTGCGGGCGGATGGCGACACGGCGGACCGGCGGTACGGCGGCGGTGCGGACGGCTCGACGGGCCGCGGCGGGAGCGCTCCCGGGCGTGGGCCTGCTGGGGCTGGCACTGTTCTCGCTGGGGCGGCCGCATCCGTGGCAGGCCCTGGGCGGCGGACTGGTGGTGGCCTGCGCGGCGACCCTGGTCGGCGGGGCACTGGGGTTCCTGTTCGGGGTGCCCCGGGTGCGCGCCGGCGCGGCGGGCGCCGAACCGCACGGCTCCTACGCGCCCAACACCAACCTCGAACAGGTCTCGGACTGGCTCACCAAGGTGCTGCTGGGCGTGGGCCTGACCCAGCTCGGCTCGATCGGCGAACGGCTCGACCAGCTCGGCTCGACCCTCGCTCCGGTCCTGGGCGGGGGCGCGGACGCCTCGCCGTTCGCCGCCGCGCTCGTCCTCTACTTCGTGCTGCTCGGCTTCCTGGCCGGCTGGCTGCTGACCCGGCTGGCGCTGCCCCGGGTGCTCTCGGACGCGGACCGGGCGCTGGACCTCTTCCTGGCCGGGCAGGACCGGGACCGCAAGGGCGACCGGGTCGGCGCGGACGACCTGCGGATGCGGGCGATGCAGCACCTGGGCCTGGTGGGCACCAGTACCGGCAAGCCCGACGACCTGCCCGGGTCGATGCTGCCGACCGACCCCGCGGGCGGGCCGGAAGGGGTGGTGGCCGAGGTCCGGTCGACCGCCCGGCGGTCGGCGCTGACGGCCGCGCAGGTACGGGACCTGTTCGCGGACGGCTCGGAGGGGCGGCGGGTCCAGGCGCTGGCGCTGATGCAGGGCGATCCTGCGCTGGGCGACCTGCCGAGCGTGCTGGAAGCGATCGAGCACCCGCGGTCCGGCTTCGAGCAGTACCACGCGCTGCTGGCGGCGCGCGGGCTGCTGTCCCGGCTGCCGGCCGAGGAGACCCCGCGGCTGCGGGAGGCGGTGGCGGGCCGGCTGATGGCGCCGGACGGGATCCCGTACGGCTCGGACCGCAGCTGGCTGGCCGAGAAGATCCTCTCCCGGCTGGAGCCGGTGGTGTTCCTGCCGCAGCAGCAGGGCGGGCCGACCGCGGACGGGGCCGCGGCGGACGGGGCGGTCGGGGCGGTCGGGGCAGTCGGGGCGGACGCCCCTGCCGCGGCCGCTCCTGCCGCAGCCGCCTCGGAGCCCCGGGGCTGACGAGCCCCGGCCGACGGGGCCGGGTCTCAGAGCGCGAAGCGGAGTTCGGGCCGGTCCCATCCGATCGGGGGCCGGGCCGGGAAGGTACCGACCCGCTCGGCGCCCATCCGCAGGTAGAAGGCCTCGGCGGGCGGGTGCGAGACGACCTTGACGCCGCCGGTGAGACCGAGGGCGCGGGCCCGGTCGAGCATGTGGGTGATCAGCAGGCGACCGATGCCCAGGCCCTGCGCCTCGTCGGCGACGAACATCAGGTCGAGGTCCGCCGGCTCGGTGACCAGCGCGTAGAAGCCGAGCAGGTGGTCGTCGGTGGCGCGCACGGCGAGGTGGACCTCGTGCCGGGCGAGGTACTCGGGCGTCACCCGGTACCCGGCGATCATCGGCGCGTACGCCCCCCGGTAGGCGGAGCAGTGCTGGATCAGGGCGGTGAGCCGGTCGGCGTCCGTGGCCGCGGCCGGCATGATCAGGATCTCGGTCACGGGCTCCGAGTATAGGACTGAAAAGCCTTTTCAACCATTACTTAATGCTGGACCGACCGGCCGGCCCGGCGCAGCACGAGCATCCGGCGCGGGCGGGCGCCTTCGGTGGCCGGCGGGAGGATCCGGATCTCGCTGGCGATCCGGCGCTCGCCGAGCAGGTGCCGGACGGTGTCGAGGTGGCCGGTCCGGCGGCCCGTGCCGTCGAACAGCGGATGGACCCGGACCTCGCCGGCGGGCGCGGTGACCCGGACCAGCTCGGTCAGCGCGGCCAGCTGCCGCTCGGGCCCGAAGAGCGCGGGGTAGGCGAAGACCAGGTAGCCGCTGAGGGTGAGGGCGAAGGTGCCGTCCGCGAACGGGAGCCGGGGCAGCGCGGCGGCGACGTACTGCCCGGGGTGGGCCGCGCGGTCGGCCGCGAACAGCCGCCGGGCCCGGTCCCAGCTGCGCAGGTAGCGCTCGGGCGGGCGGTGGCGGCGGGGCGGGTAGAGCTCGGGACGGGCGTCCATCGCGGCGGCCATGGCCGCCCGGGCGGCCAGCGCGCGGGCGGCGATCTCGTCGGCGGGCCGGGCGTACACCGGGTCGGTGGCGATGACCCGGCAGCCGAGCGTGCGGGCCTCGGCGGCCAGGGCGGCGGCGCCGCCGGGGCAGTCGAGCAGCGGGCCCCGGAGGCCGGCGAGCGCGGCCCGGGTGAGGCCGAAGAGGCCGCAGTACTCGTCCAGCGGACGGGAGGTCACCAGGGCGGCGGCCGGGGCGGGGGAGGTTCGGTCGGCCATCGCGGCCATCCGAACACGGCCCGCCGGGGGCCGCATCCGCAGACGGCCGGCCGGGGATCGGCAGGCCGACCGGGGAGGTGTGGCACAGGAAGTCGCTCGGGGGCGCCGGTGCCCCCTTGCTGCGGTGGCGACCGGCCCCGGAGCGGGAAGTCGGCGAGGTCGACTTCCCACTCCCCGCTTCCAGAGCTGCCCCCTCGCTCCGTGCGAGCGATGGGGCAGCAGAAGCACCTGGAACGACTTCGCCCGGCATCCACTTCGGGCCTGATCAGGAACGGTGCTCCGAGACGCGGGAGCGGTTCAGCGGCCGAGCAGGCCGCGGGCGGCGAGGCGGTTGACGTTGGTCAGGCCGCGCACCAGCTGGGGGGTGACGAGGACGAACAGCAGGCCGATCAAGCTCACGCCCGCGATCTGCAGCGGCGACTGGATGTAGTACTCGTAGTGGCCGGACTCGGTGGTGAAGTCGTAGAGCCGGTAACCGGGCCAGTCCGTCCAGCGCGCGAACACCCAGTGGTAGGCGGGGTACAACGCGAGCGTCCAGCCGACACAGAGGAAGACCAGCGACAGCACCATGCTGAGGATCGCCCACGGGAACATCACCACCTGGTACAGCACGGCCTTCCAGCCGGCCCCGTCCGCCAGCCGGGCGGTGATCGCGCCCCAGGCGCCGGGCCGGACCGCCCGCACCGGCTTCGGGCCGGGGACGTCCAGGGCCAGCAGGCCGCGGACCCGGGCCCGCTCCAGCCGCCCGAAGCCCCGGGCCGCGGTGGTCAGACCGGCCAGGACCGGCAGGCCGAGCACCGTCACGAAGGTGCCGAGGCCCAGGCAGAACAGCGTCACGGCGGTGACGAAGCCGACGATCGCCACCGGCAGACCGGTCAGCGTGTAGCCGACCTCCCGGTAGAAGTAGGAGCTGAACGGGGCCCGCCAGGCGTACGGCGGCTCCTCGGTGCGGTGAGCGCCGCCGTGCCCGGTGTCGCCGTCGTACGCGTCGTACTCGCTGCGCTGCATGGTGTGGGTGCTCATGGCCGGGTCACGGTCCCTCGGGTCGGTCGCGGTTCGGGCTCGTCGGGCGTCTCCCGCCGACCTCTGAAGCCTGTCAAAACCCGCGCCCGCCGGACATCCGGCTCCCCGGCGAACCGGGGGTGGGGTTATCCCCCCTGCCCGGCGCTCCCGGCCGGCGGGTCGTCGGCGAGCAGGGCGTACTGCCGGGCGTCCCGCCAGCCGCCCGGGCCCCGGTAGTCGTGCCGGACCCGCCCCTCCAGCCGGAAGCCGGCCCGCTCCAGCACCCGGATCGAGGCGGCGTTGTCGACGTCCACCCGGGCCTCCAGCCGGTGCACGCCGAGCGGGCCGAAGGCGAAGTCGCGCAGCAGGGCGACCAGCTCGCCCGCGTAGCCGGAACCCCAGACGTCGCGGCGCAGCGCGTAGCCGATGGTGGCGGCCCCGAACGGGACGAGACCGAGCGCGGCGTTGCCGATCGGGACGGCGCGGGCCGGGTCGTCGGCGTCGGAAAGGCGGGTGACGGCGAGCCGGTAGACCTCCCGGTGGTCCTTCTCGGCCTCCTCGACGAACTGGGCGACCTGGTCGGCGCAGGTCTCGAGGTCGCGCGGGGCGAACGGGAGGTAGCGGGTGGCCTCCGGGTCGCCGAACACGGCGTGCAGCGCGGCCACGTCCTCGGGGGTGTGGTGGAACTCGCGCACGGCAAGCCGGGCACCGGTGAGTCGAACGGGGACCATGGCTCCCGACCCTACCCGCGACCAGCGGTTACGGTTCGTGGTTATGGAAGACGAAGACCTGCGGCTCGCCCCGCGCACCAAGGCCGCCGAGCTGCTCGCCTGGGCGGAGGCGGAGGGCCGCGAGCCGGTCGCCGAGAGCCCGCTGCGAGCGGTGCTGGCGCTGCTGGAGCTGGGCGAGGGCAGGATGCACGACGGCTGGCCCGAACTCACCTCCGCCGCGGTGGAGCACCTGTTGTACGAGCGCCTGTACCTGTACGTCCAGCCGGAGCCGGGGCAGGACCCGCTGGCGTACGGCGCGGCGGTGCGGCTGCTGATCGACCACCGGCGGGCGGCGAAGCGGCTGAACGCCAAGCGGCAGGAGCGGCTGCACGCGGAGGCCGAGTGGCAGGGCGAGGTGGCGGCCGGACTGCTGCGCCGGGCCGACCTGGTGACCTGGCCCCGGCTGTACACGCTGCTGCTGCGCGCGGCCGGGGTGGACACCGCCGACGGGGAGGCGGTGCGGGCCTGGCTGGAGGGGTTCCGGGAGCTGCCGGAGGAGGAGCGGCTGGCGTCGTTCGCGGCGCTGGAGGCGGACGGCGTGCTGGACCCGGTGGACGACGGGGGCTGGGAGGCCGGCGGCCGGACGCTGGCGGTCGGGATGGCCACGGACGGCGCGCGGCGGCTGCTGGAACAGGGGCTGATGCGGCGCAGCTACCGGAACCTGGCCGAGCTGACGGCCCTGGGCCGGCCGATGCCGGAGGAGCTGGCCGGGGACTTCGGGGCGTTCGAGGAGGCCGCGGCGCTGGCGGCGCTGGAGCTGGCCGGGACCTGGACGGTGCCGGGGCTGCCGGAGCTGCTGGTGGCGGAGTTCCCGGAGCTGGCGCCGGAGCCGGGGCCGGCGGAGATCGACGCCTATCTGGCCGGGCTGGACGCGGCCTGGGCGGAGGAGCGGGCGGACGGCGACGGGTTCACGGAGACGGACGGCGACGAACCGGCGGACGGCTACGCGGACACGGACGGCGACGGGTACGCGGCCCCGGACGCGGACACGGACGGCGACGAGCGGGCGCCGGAGTAGGCGCGGAACACGGCGAGGGGCCCCTGGAGCCGCCGTGCGGCCGGGGCCCCTCGTCGTGCTCGGGGGAGCCGGGTCAGGAAGACGGCGTCAGGGGGTGACGCCGCGCTGCTCGAACCAGGTCTCCGGGTCGACCGGGGCTCCGCCACCGGGGCGGACCTCGACGTGCAGGTGGGCGCCGGTGACGTTGCCGGTGGCGCCGACCTTGCCGATCTGCTGGCCGGGGAGGACCTTGCCGGAGCCCTTGATGATCGAGGAGAGGTGGCAGTACCAGATCTCGGTGCCGTCGGGCAGGGTCTCGACGATCCGGTAGCCGTAGGCGCCGGCCCAGCCGGCCGAGGTGATGGTGCCCTGGCCGACCGCGTAGACGGGTTCGCCCTGGTCGGCGGCGAAGTCGAGGCCGGTGTGCAGGTGCGCCCAGTAGCGCGCGCTCTGGCCGTAGTGGGCGGAGAGCCGGTAGTCGCGGACCGGCAGCTTGATGGCGGCGAGCTTGGCCTTCTCGGCCTCCTCGGCGGTGCGCCGGGCCTGCTCCTGCTGGGCGACCTGGGCGGCGCGCTTGGCCTCGGCCTCCTGGGCGGCCTGGACCCGGGCGGTCTCCTCGGCGGCGGTGCGCTGGCTGTCGGCCTGCTGCTGGATCCGGGCGGCGAGCGCGAGGCCGGGGTCGGCGGACAGCGCGACCGGGGTCTCGTCGGGGGTCTCCACGGCGGGCGCGGCGGCCGGGGTGGCGGAGGCGAAGCCGGTCGCGCCCAGGGTGGCGGCGACGGCGGTGACGCCGAGCAGCGGCGCGGTGCCGCGGGTCTGACGGGGCATCCGGTGCCGGCTGGTGTCGGCGGCCGGCGGGGCGCTCTCGTCGGCGGAGCCGCCGAAGGGACCGTGGCCGGCGAACGGGCCGGGGTGGTCGAGCAGCTGGGTGCCGGTGGAGGACCCGGACGGGTGTGCCTGGGTGTGCGTCGACGCCACGGAGGCGCGCTCCTTTCCTTCCTTCGCGCCTACCGGGTTAGCTGACGGGTTCGGAGCAGGAAGGTCTCCTACGGCTGGGTCCGGGCGATGCCCCGACCCTGCCGATTCACCCCAAGGAACATGGTTCCCCGGCTCCCATGGCCTGCCCGGAGGCCGGCCGGCGGGATTAGGCGACGGCGCACGGTGCCGTCTGGGTACGGCGTTGCGGTCCGCGCTGCGTTATCAAACGTTAATCCGAGAGCCCCCCGATTCCAAGCCATCCGTTGATGACGACCGGACACGGATCGGACGCTGCGCGGTCCGATGGGCGATTTGTGACGTTTGATGACACCTGACACTACCGAACGTGAGAGGACGTCAACGAACGGGCTCCCATCTGAGTACGACTACTCATGTGCGACCGGAGCCGCGCGGCCATTCTGGGCGCCATGAGCGCACCGATGCAGTCACGCACCACGGCCGCCTACTACATCCAGGCCGTCCTGTCCTTCGCCCTCTCCGGCACCGCCCTCGGCGCCGGGATCGCCTACCTGCCGGTCGAGCCGTGGACCAGGGCCTTCCTCGCCGTCGGCCTGCTCTGGACGGTCACCTCGGCGTTCACCCTGGCCAAGGTGGTCCGGGACCGGCAGGAGACCACCGATCTCGTCACCAGGGTCGACCAGGCCCGGCTGGACAAGCTGCTGACCGAGCACGACCCGTTCAAGGTGGAGGGAGTCTGACCGGCCCGGGCGCGGACCGCCGCTCGGGAGGGCTTGACGGCTAAGGCTATTAGCCTTAGCTTTATGGCTATCGGCACTCGCCGACGACCGCCCGAGGAGGCTCCCATGAACGGCACCATCGCCCCCGCCACCCGCTACCTCGACCTCCCCGGTGGCCGGATCGCCTTCGACGACACCGGGCGCGGCGACGGCACCCCCGTCGTCCTGCTCCCGGGGATGCTCGACAGCCGGGCCGCGTACCGGCACCTGCGCCCGCTGCTGACCGCCGCCGGCCGCCGGGTGATCACCATGGACCTGCGCGGCTTCGGCGACTCCTCGATCCACTGGGACGACTACTCCCCCGCCGCGATCGCCGGAGACGTGCTCGCCCTGCTGGACCACCTGGGCATCGACCGGGCCGTCCTGGCGGGCAACTCCTACACCGGCGCCAGCGTGGTCGGAGCCGCCGGGGACGCCCCGGAGCGGGTCGCCGGGATCGTCCTGATCGACGCCTTCGTCGAGAACGTGCCGCCCACCGCCCTGCAGCGGACGGTGGTCCGGGCGATGGGCGCGCTGCTGGTGCGCTCGCCCGCGTTCTGGGGGCTCTACCTGCGCAGGGCCGCCTTCCCCGGCCCCAAGCCCGCCGACCACGAGGAGTACGTGGCCGGGCTGGTCTCCGCGCTGCGCACCCCGGGCCGGCGGGCCGCCACCCGGGGCTATGTGCACGGCGACTCCTCGCCCCTCGGCTGGACCTCGGCCGTGCACTGCCCGGCGCTGGTGGTGATGGGTTCCGAGGACCCCGACTTCGGCGACCCGGAGCTGGTCGCCGACCGGCAGGCCGCCGCGCTCGGGGCACGCAAGGTGATGGTCGAGGGTGCCGGGCACTACCCGATGGCCGACCACCCGGAGGCCACCGCCGACGCCCTGCTGGGCTTCCTCGCCGAGCTCGCCTGACCGCTCGATCACTCGATCGCTCGATCGCCCGATCGCCTGGGACCGCACGCGCCGTCCGCCCGGCCGCCGCCGTCCAGCGCCGCCCCCTCCACCGATCCACCACGCCCACCACGCCCGCCGCGCCCACCAGGAGACCCCCGATGCCCCGAGTCGGACTCACCCCCGAGCAGGTCGTCGACCACGCCCTCGCCCTCATCGACGAGCAGGGTCCCGAGGCCCTCACCCTGGCCGCCGTCGCCGCCCGCGCCAAGGTCGCCACCCCCTCGCTCTACAAGCACGTCAGCGGCGGACTGGCCGAACTGCGCCGACTGGTCGCCGTCCGGGTCACCGAGGAACTGGCCGACCGGCTCGCCGGGGCGGCGCTCGGCCGGAGCGGGGACGAGGCGGTCGCCGCCGTCCTGCGGGCCTACCACGCCTACGCCACCGAGCGCCCGCACCGGTACGCCGCGCTGCCGCAGGCCCCGCGGCCGGACGAGGACCTGTCGAACGCAGCCGCCCGGCTGGTCGGGGTGATCGTCGCGGTGCTCCGCGGGTACGGGCTGGAGGGTTCCGAGGCGATCCACGCGGCGCGCACGTTCCGCTCGCTGGCCCACGGATTCGCGGCGCTGTCGACGGCTGGCGCCTTCCAGCTCGCCGAGGACCTCGGGGAGACCCAGGAGCGGATGATCACCGTACTGACCGCCGGACTGCGCGGCTGGCCCCGCTGAGCCCGGACGGGTCCGGAGCGGGCACGGAGCGACAGGGCGGTGGGGACGGCGAGGCCCCGGGGGGGTGGGGGCCAGGGGCCGTCCGGGCGGGAACGCCGAAGGGCCCGGAGCGCACCGCTCCGGGCCCTTCGGACTGGTGTGGGGCTAACAGGACTTGAACCTGTGGCCTCTTCCTTATCAGGGAAGCGCTCTAACCGTCTGAGCTATAGCCCCGCGCCGTTACGACCCACCGCCCCCAGGGCGGCACGTCGTAGGGAGAAGGGTACCGGACCCGGCGGGGCCCCACGCACACCGGGCGCCCCGGGCTCCCGGGGCACACCGTTCGACTCTCCCCTCACCCGATTAAGAAATAAGGTATTAAGAATTAACTGCCCCATAAGGCACCGGAGAGGCCGGCCATCCCCGTGGACCCGCGCAGCAGCCCCACCGCGCGCAGTGCCATGCGCTGCGTCCGCTTATTGCTGGGCTGCGCGGACGCCGCCGAACTGCTCGGCACCGTGCTCGCCGAGGGCCCGAGCTGGATCACCGGTGAGGGCTCGGCGCTCTACCTGCTGGACTCCACCGGAATGCTCCGGCTCACGGCCTCCCACGGCCTGCCCGACTGGGCCCACGAGCGCTACAGCGTGGTCGACCCGGCCGGGGACCTGCCCGCCGCGATGGCGCTGCGGCTGCGCCGTCCCTATCTGCTGAGCCCCGAACGCACCAGCGCCGACTATCCGAACCGGAACGCCGGGATGGGCACCGGGATGGTCGCCGTCGCCACCCTGCCGATGATCGTCGACGGCCGGCCGCTGGGCGTCCTCGCCCTGGCCCTCGCCCACCGGGGGACGGTCCCCCGGCGCGACCTGGACGTGCTGGAGACCCTCGCGGACGCCTGCGGGCACCGGCTCGGCCACCTGCTGGAGCACGCCAGGGCGGGCACCGGGGCGCTCGGCGGAACGGGCGGGACCGGAGGGCACCCGGGGCACGGCGAGCAGCCGGGACGCGGAGGGCACCCGGGACGCGGAGGGCACCCGGACCGGGGTGCGGCGCACGGGGTGCGCCCCGGCCCGTGCGCAGGCGCCGCCGATCCGGCCGCCGCGACCGCCCACTCGATGCTCTCGCTCGCCGTCCGGGCCTCCGGGCACGGGGCCTTCGAACGGGATCTGGTCACCGGCGAGACCCACTGGGACGCCCAGGCGCTGCGGCTGGTCGGCCGGCCGGCGCCGGAGCGCGGCGGCACCTCCCCCGCCCCCTCCCTGGACCTCGTGGTCCACCCCGAGGACCTCCCGGACGTCCAGGCCGCCATGGCCGAGGCCCTCGCCACCGGCGGCCCGTACCGGATCCGCTACCGGGTGCCGCGCCGGGGCGGCGGGGTGATCCGGATCGAGGAGACCGGCGAGGTGATGCTGGACGTGCACCGCCGCCCGGTGCGGATCGCCGGCCTGATCGCCGATCTCGACCACGGCCGGACCCCCGGCGAACGCCCGCCCGGGGACGGGGCGCCCGGCGGCCGGTCCCCGGCCCCGTCCGGCCCGGGCTCCCCGTCCGGCCCGGGGCAGGAGCCCGCCGGCACCACCGAGGGCACCTCCGCCGCCGGGGCCCGGTCGGCACTGCTGCTGGCTCTCACCCGGGCACTGTCCCGGGCGGTCACCGTCCGGGACGTCACCACGGCCGTCACCGACATCTGCCGGCCCGCCTTCGGGGCGGCCGGCATCGTGCTGGACCTGGTCGACGAGGGGCGGCTGCTGCCCGTCTCGCACACCGTCTACGGGGGCGAGCGGCGTACCGAGCTGACCCGGCTGGCCGACCTGTCGGAGGGCGTGATGCAGCGCGCCCTGGCCCGGTCGGCCCCGCTGTTCAGCGAGCCGGCCCGGCGCGGACGCGGACGCGGGGCCGACCGGACGGCCGGTCCCGCCGGCGGGACCGGCCGCGGCGAGGGCGACGGGACGGGCGGCGGGACCGGCAGCCCGCTCGCCCCGGCCGCGTGGGCGGTGCTGCCGCTGATCGCCTCCGGCCGGCAGGTCGGCTCCTGTCTGATCACCTTCGCCACCGAGCGCGCGTTCGGGCGCGAGGACCGCACCCTCTACTCCTCGTTCGCGGGCATCCTGGCCCAGTCCCTGGAGCGGGCCCGGCTCTACGACACCCACCACCACCGGGCGACCGAACTGCAGCGGGCGATGCTGCCGCGCACCCTGCCCCGGCTGCCCGGGATCGCCAGCGCCGCCCGCTACCTGCCGAGCACCGAGGGCATGCAGATCGGCGGCGACTGGTACGACCTGCTGCGGCTCCCGGACGGCCGGATCGGGCTGGTGATCGGGGACGTCCAGGGGCACAACGCCGAGGCCACGGCGGTGATGGGGCAGTTGCGCAGCGGACTGCGGGCCTACGCGACCGACGGGCACGACCCGGCCGCCACGCTCGCCCGGACCAGCCGGCTGCTGACCGAGCTGGACACCGAGCTGTTCGCCACCTGCCTGTACCTGACCCTCGACCCGGCCGACGGCACCGTGCGGGCGGCCCGCGCCGGACACCCGGCGCCGGTCCGGGTCACCGCGGACGCCAGGGCGGTGGAGCTGAACCTCCCCGGCGGACCTCCGCTGGGCGTGGCTCCCGAGCGGCCGTACCCGCTGGCGGTCGAGTACCTGCCGCCCGGCGAGACGCTGCTCGCCTACACCGACGGCCTGGTGGAGGACCGCGAGGAGGACTACGACGAGTCCGTGCACCGGATGCTCGGCGGGCTGGAGCTGTGGGCGCGCAACACCGGGCCGGTCCGGGTCGAACCGGGGCCGGACCTGGAAAAGCTGGCCGATCTGCTCACCCTGAACGTGACCGAGCGGCGTTCGCGTCCGGACGACGTCGCGTTGCTGCTGTTGCACCGTTTGTCGGCCGTGCACCAGCGGGGCTGACGGGACACCGGTCGACTGCCCACGGACAGACCGATCGCGTTCGAACCAGTGCGAACCGGCGTGGTATTGACGGGATATCGATGAGATCCGGTCACCTGGCGAGATCCGGTCGCACCTTCATAGGATGATCGCCCTAGAATTCGCCGCGTGACGATGACTCAGTGGTGCGCAACGGCAACAGGCGTGCTCGCCGCTCTCGCCCTGGTGGCCGCCGCCCGCTACCGCGCGGTCTCCGCCACCCAGCGGCGTCGGGTCACCCAGCAGCAGCACGAGATCACCCGCCTCCGGGAACAGCTCGCGGCCGAACTCTCCCGCCGCGGAACCGAACTGGCAGCCGCCCAGCAGGACCAGGAACTCAACGCCTCCACCCAGCGGGCCTTCCTCAGCGTCGCCCGCCGGATCCTCGTCATGGCGCACGACCAGCAGGCCCTGCTGGACGAGATGGAGCGCACCCACGACGACCCGACCCTGCTGGAGGGCCTGCTCAAGGCCGACCACGCGGCCGCCCAACAGGCCCGCCTCGCCCAGACCCTGGCCGTGCTCTGCGGCGCCAGGGCCGGCCGCCACTGGCCCGAGCCGGTCTCGCTGGAGGACGTCGTGCGCGGCGCCCAGTCGCGCATCCTGCCGTTCCAGCGGGTGATGATCCGCAGCCGGATCGAGACCGCCGTGGTCGGCGCGGCCGCCGAGGCGCTGATCCACGCCGTCGCCGAACTGCTGGACAACGCCACCCGCTACTCCCCGCCCAGCACCCAGGTGTACGTCACCCTGATGCCGGTCCACAACGGGGCCGTGATCGAGATCGACGACGGCGGCGTCGGGATGCCCGAACCCGCCGTCGAGAAGGCCGCCGACGCCCTCGCCGGCGGATCCACGCTGGAGGTCTCCCGCCTCGGCGAGGTGCCCCAGCTCGGCCTGGCGGCGGTCGGCCGGCTCGCCGAGCAGTACGGCTTCCGGGTCACGATCGGCTCCGCGCCCTCGCCGTACGGCGGTGTGCGGGTCGTGGTGCTGCTGCCGAACGCGCTGCTCACCGAACCGCTGCCGCCGACCGTGCCGGGCCTGGGCCGGGGCGACGCGGTGTTCGGCGGACCGGCGGCGCCCGCGCGGTCCGCGCCCCGCGGTCGGGCCGTCCCCCGGCCCGGCCCGACCTGCCCGGGCCGGCGGCCCACCCGGACGCCCACCCGGACGCCGCGACGGCGTACCCGGACGTCCCGGCCGACCACCCGCACCCGCCCCACGAGCCGCATGCGCCGCACGTGCCGCATGCACCGCACGTGCCGCACGACCCGTACCAGCCCTACCAGCCGTACACGCCGCACTCGTCGTACCCGTCGCACCCGCCCCAGGGCGTCCCGTACGACCTGGACGACCCCGCCCCGTACGACCCCGCGACGGCCACCGGCTACCCGCCCGTGTACCCCCCCGTCACCGGCTACCCGACCGCCGACGCCGCACCGGACA
This sequence comes from Streptomyces sp. TLI_053, assembly GCF_900105395.1. NCBI lineage: Bacteria > Bacillati > Actinomycetota > Actinomycetes > Kitasatosporales > Streptomycetaceae > Streptomyces > Streptomyces sp. TLI_053. Next base: position 5,227,732 of record NZ_LT629775.1, on the reverse strand, counting down.
CCGCACCGCCGCCGCTGCCCCGCCGGAGCCACCGCCGCGGCCGCGCCGCCACCCGGCACGCCGCCAATGCCGCCCCCACTCCGCCGCCGGCCCCGCCGTACCGCTCGGCGCAGCAGGCCCAGGCGTTCATGTCGATGTTCCAGGCCGGCACCGCCGGCGGCCGCTCGGCCGCCCGGTCCGGCTCCCAGGACCCGCACGAGCCTTCCCTTCCCCCTTCCCCCCAGCTTCCCCAGCGCCCCGGAGAGTTCCATGACCACCACCCCTGACCTCGGCTGGCTGCTCGCCGACATCGTCAACGTCCCGCAGGTCCAGCACGCCGTCGTGGTGTCCAACGACGGCCTGGAGATCGGACGCAGCGAGGGCATCGTGCGCGAGGACGCGGAGCGGCTCGCGGCGGCCTGCTCCGGCCTCCAGTCGCTGGCCCGCGGCGTCGCCCAGGGCTTCGGCGGCCGCGGCAGCGCGACCCGGCAGATCGTCATCGAGTACGGCGGCGGCTACCTCTTCATCGTCGCCGCCGGGGCCGGGGCGCACCTGGCGGTGGTGACCGGCGACGACGTCGACGCCGGCCTGGTGGCCTACCAGATGCAGGTCCTGGTCGAGCGGATCGGCACCCACCTCACGAGCCCGCCGCGCGCCGATCTCGCGGCGGGGGGCCAGCGGTGAGCGGCGGTCCGGTCCGCCCCTACGTCATCACCGGCGGCCGCAGCCGGCCCACCCGCACCGAGCTGGCCTTCGAGAGCCTGGTCGTCGCGTTACCCGACCGGCCCGAACTCCCCGAGCACGCCCTGCTCAACCGCGAGCACCGGCGGACCCTGGACCTCTGCCACAGCCTGCTGTCGATCGCCGAGGTGGCGGCCCACCTGGGGCTGCCGCTCGGAGTCGTCAAGGTCCTGGTCGGCGACCTCTGGGACCTCGGCGCCGTCCAGGTACTCCCGCCCGTTCCGCAGGCCGAACGCCTGCCCACCACTCTTCTGGAAGAGGTACTCGTTGGCCTCCGCCAACTCCGCTGACCCGGTCGCCGGCCCTCCCGCCGCACCGCAGTACCTGCCACCGTCCGTCCAGGGCGCGGTGAAGATCCTCGTCACCGGCCCGTTCGGCGTCGGCAAGACCACCCTGGTCGGCTCGCTGAGCGAGATCTCCCCGCTGCGCACCGAGGAGACCATGACGGCCGCCAGCAGCGGCGTGGACGACCTCACCGGGCGCGGCGGCAAGACCACCACCACGGTGGCGCTGGACTTCGGCCGGATCACCCTCAACCCCCGGCTCGCGCTGTACCTGTTCGGCACACCCGGACAGCAGCGGTTCTGGCCGCTCTGGGACGACCTGTCGCGCGGCGCGCTCGGCGCGATCGCGATGGTCGACCTGCGGCGTCCGGACGAGAGCTTCGACGTGCTCGGGCGGCTGGAGGAGCAGCAGATACCGTTCGCGGTCGCCGTCAACACCTTCCCGGACACGCCCAGTTACCCCGAGGAGGAACTGCGGTCGGCACTGGACCTGCTGCCCGGGGCGCCGATCCTGTACTGCGACGCCCGGGACCGGCGGGCCTCCTACGACCTGCTGATCGACTTCGTCGACCACCTGTACCGCACCGCCGTCCTGGAGCCGCAGCGATGACCGTTCCCGAGCCCGGCACGACGGCCGTCCCGCCGCCCGGGTGCCCCGCGCACGCGACGGGCGGCGGCCTCCCCCCGGCCGCGGCCCACGACGGCGGCCCTCCCGCCGCGGCCACCCACGGCGGCACCCTGCCCGGCGGACTGCCGGTCGGGGTGCCGCTCACCCCGCTCTACGGCTCCGCCGTCGCCGACGACCCGCACGGCCTGTACGCCCGGCTGCGCGCCCAGTACGGGCCGGTGGCACCGATCGAGCTGGAGCCCGGGGTCGAGTCCTGGCTCGTCCTCGGCTACGCCGAACTGCTCGAACTCACCCGCAACGAGGCGCTGTTCTCCAAGGACTCGCGCCGCTGGCGGGTCCCCGCCGAAGGCCGGCTGGCCGCCGACTCCCGGCTCCAGCCGATGACCTCGTGGCGCCCCACCCTGCTCAACCTCGACGGCGCCGAGCACCAGCGGCTGCGCGCCGCCGTCGCCGACACCCTCGCCCGGGTCGACCACCGGCAGCTGCGCGAGACCACCGAGGCCGCCGCCGACGCGCTGATCGACAGCTGGGGCCCCGACGGCACCGCCGACCTGGTCGCCCAGTACGCGCGCCGGCTGCCGCTGCTGGTCTTCACCCAGTTGCTCGGCCTGCCCGACGAGGCGGGCGCGCACCTCATCCGGCTGATCAGCCACATCGCCGACAGCGGCGCCGAATCGGTGCGCGCCAACCAGGAGTTCCAGACCCTCCTGGTCGACCTGGTGCGGCAGCGCCGGACCACGCCCGGCGCCGACCTGACCTCCTGGCTGCTCGCCCACCCGGCCGGGCTGACCGACGAGGAAGCGGTGCACCACCTGGTGGTGCTGATGATCGCCGGGAACGAGACCACCATCTGCTGGACCGGCAACACCCTGCGGCTGCTGCTCACCGACCGGCGCTTCCGGGCCACCCTCACCGGCGGCCGGCTGACCGTCGCCGACGCGCTGGAGGAGGTGCTCTGGCGCGACCCGCCGACGCAGAACTTCCCCGGCCGGTGGGCCACTTCGGACACCGTGCTCGGCGGCCAGTTCATCGCCCGGGGCGACATGCTCGTGCTCGGTCTGGCCGCGGCCAACGCCGACCCGGCCGCCCAGGGCCCCGGCGCCGTCGGGCACCCGTCGATCGGGCACGCCTCGATCGGCGGGAACCGGGCCCACCTCGCCTGGGGCGCGGGCAAGCACGTCTGCCCGGCCCAGCACCCGGCCCGGATCATCGTCGAGACCGCCGTCGAGACCCTGCTGCACCGGCTGCCGGACCTCCAACTCGCCGTCCCCCGCACGAGCTGGCCTGGCGCCCGTCCCCCTGGTCGCGCGCCCTGATCAGCCTGCCGGTGCTCTACAGCGCCTTCACCCCGCCCCGCCCGCCAGCTCCCGAGAGGCCCTCCGCATGGACACCGCCGCAGGTACCGCAGACTCCGCAGACACCGGGGACGGCCCCGGGCGCAGCACCGGGGGCGGCACCGGGGGCGGCCTGGGGGGCGGCCTCGGGAACGACCTCGGGGACGGCCTCGGGGGCGGAAGAGCCGAGCCCGTCGTCCTCGACGCCTTCGGACGCGACCAGCACGGGGAGAACGCCCGGCTCCGGGGAGCCGGGCCGGCGGTCCTGGTGGAACTCCCTGGCGGGGTGGTGGTCTGGGCGATAACCCACCACGACACCCTCCAGGAACTCCTCGCCGACCCCCGCGTCGGCAAGGACCCCCGGCTGTGGACGGTGTTCCGGGAAGGCCGGCTGCCCGAGGGCTGGCCACTGATCAACTTCGTCACCGTCCCCGGCATGATCACCGTCGACGGCGAGGACCACCGGCGGCTGCGCGGACTCGTCACCCAGGCCTTCACCCCGCGCCGGGTGGCCGCCCTGCAGCCCGCCGTCGAGGCCAGGACCACCGCCCTGCTCGACCGGATCTCCGAGCTGGACGGCGCGTTCGACCTGCGCGAGCACTTCGCCTACCCGCTGCCGATGCAGGTGATCGGCGAGCTGCTCGGCCTGCCGCCCAAGCAGCAGGACGAACTGCACGAGCTGTCCGACACCCTGGTCTCCAGCTCCGCCACCCCCGGGGCCGCCGCCGCCGCGCAGCAGTCGCTGTTCGCGCTGCTCGCCTCGGTGGTCGCCGCCAAGCGGGCCGAACCCGGCGACGACCTGACCACCGACCTCATCGCCGCCCGCGAGGAGGACGACCGGCTCGGCGAGCCGGAACTCGTCGGCACCCTGCTGCTGATGCTGGTGGCCGGGCACGAGACCACGCTCAACCTGATCACCAACGCGGTGCGCGCCCTGCTCGCCCACCCCGAGCAGCTGCGGTCGGTGCTGGAGGGCACGGTGCCGTGGTCGGCCGTGGTCGAGGAGACGCTGCGGTACGACTCGCCGGTCGGACAGTTCCCGCTCCGCTACGCCACCGAGGACATCCGGGTCGGCGAGGTGGTGATCCGGCGCGGCGAGGCGCTGCTCGCCTCGTACGCGGCCGCCGGACGGGACGGGGCCCACTACCCCGACGCCGACCGCTTCGACCTCGGCCGGACGCCGAACCGGCACCTGTCCTTCGGGCACGGCCCGCACTTCTGCCTGGGCTCGGGGCTGGCCCGGCTGGAGGCGGAGACGGCGCTGAGGTTCCTGTTCGAGCGCTACCCCGGGCTCGCGCTCGCGGACGGGCCGGAGCCGGAGCCGATCGCCTCGTTCGTCAGCAACAGCGTGCGCACGCTGCGGGTCACGGTCTGACCTGCCGTTCGCCGCGCGGGCCGCGGTGACCTCGGGGCGGCCGGGTCGTTGGGGGGTTCATGAAGAAACTCGCCACCCTGGCCGCCCTGACCGTGGCCGGTCTCGCCGCCGCCGTGCCGTCCGCGTCCGCCGCCACCTCGACCGCGGCGTCCCCGGACGCGCTCGGCGGCCTGTCCAACGGGATGACCCTCTCCCCCGCCGACCTCCTGCTGCACGAGGCGAAGGACCTGCCGGTGGTCGGCGGCACGGCGAGCGAGATCGAGGCCATCGGCACCAACCAGATGAGCCACCCGGGCCTCAGCGGCGAGATCGGGCACGGCCTGTGAGCGGCGTGCGGCGGCCCACCGCGCTCCTGCTGGCCGCGCTGGCGCTGGCCGCCGCACCGACCGCGGCGTTCGCCGCGGACTCCGGCTCCGGTGCCGACCCGGGCCCGGGCTCCGGCTCGGCCTCGGCCTCGGCCTCGGGCTCGGGCTCGGGCTCGGCCTCGGGCTCGGCCTCCGGTGGCGCGGCGACCGGCCCGGACTTCGCGGCCGCCGCGGCCTGTCTGCAGGAGTTCGCGGCCGTCCCCGCCCTGGGCAGCCACGGCGCCGGGCCCACCACCTGCTCCAACGGCAACATCGTCAACCACGCCATGGGCACGCTCGGCACGCTCGGCGCGCTCACCGGCTGACGAACAGCCCCTGCAACTCCCCGTAGTCGAGCCCGCCGTCGAGCGCGGAGTACGTTCCGTCCCCGTACACCTCCTCGGCGGCGCGGCGCACCGCCGCGTACGCCGCCTTCGCCAGGCCGGGTCCCAGACTGATCCTGGCCACCCCCAGTGCCGCCAGCTCCGGCACGGACCGCGCGCCCGGGCCCGCCAGTACATTGAGCGGCGCCGGGACGGCCCCGACCAGTGCGGCGATCACCGCCGGGTCGGACACCCCCGGGGCGAACACGCCGTCCGCGCCCGCCTCGACGTAGGCCCGCAGCCTGGCCACCGCCTCGTCCAGCAGCTCCGCCGGGTCCGCGGTGCCCCCGGCGTGCAGGAAGACATCGGTGCGGCCGTTGACGAACAGCGGCACTCCGGCCGCGTCCGCCGCCGCCCGGGCCGCCGCGATCCGCTCGGCCGCCTCGGCGACCGGTCGGCCCCCGTCCTCCAGGTTGACGCCGACCGCGCCGGTGGCGAGCAGGGCTTCGACCGTCCCGCCGACACCCGCCGCGGTCCCGGCGAACCCGCTCTCCAGGTCCGCCGTGACCGGCAGCGGGCCGGCCGCGCGGACGATCAGCTCCGTCTGTGCCAGCACCCGCGAGCGGTCGGCGCCCTCGCCGTCGGGGCTGCCGAGCGTCCAGCTGACGCTCGCGCTGGCCGTGGCGAGGGCCCGCGCCCCGGCCGCCGCGACCAGCCGGGCGCTCGTCGCGTCCCAGACGTTGGCGAGCACCAACGGATCGCCGGGGCGGTGGAGTTCACGCAGGGAGCGGGCCTTCTCCCGCTGCTCGACCGTCATCCTCCGCCGCCCGCTACTTCGCGGCCGGGCTGAGCCGGGTGCCGACGCCGATCCGGTTCCAAGCGTTGATGGTGATGATCAGCGCGATCAGCTGCGCCAGCTCGGCCTCCTCGAAGTGCGCGGCCGCCTCGTCGTAGACGGCGTCCGGCACATGGCCCTGGGTGAGCAGGGTGAAGGACTCGGTCAGTGCCAGGGCGGCGCGCTCCTTGGCGGTGAACCACGGGGTCTCGCGCCAGGCCGGGAGGGAGAGCAGGCGGTGGTTCTGCTCGCCCTGGCCGAGGGCGTCGGTGCTGTGCATGTCGATGCAGAAGGCGCAGCCGTTGATCATCGAGGCGTGCACCTTGACCAGCTCGGCGAGGGCCGGGTCCACGCCCTGGCGGGCCCGGCGGTCCAGGCTGATCATCGCCTTGTAGAAGTCGGGGGCGAGGTCCGGCAGCGAGATGCGCTGGGCGGGCGCGGGGACCGGGGTGTCGGCGGGGGTGACGGGGGTGTTGTTCGTGGTCGTCATAGCGCTCAGCCTAGGGGCGTGGTGGCCTGGCGGTTCGGTACGTTCGGACACGAAAATCGTGGGCCACTCCAGCGGCGGGTACTTGCCGCCGACCGCCCTCCGCCACTCTCTCCCGTCCCCCTGCTTGCGCGCTCCGCACTTTGCAAAGTGTGACTTTGCAAAGTGTGGAGAAGAGCGGGGAGGGCGGCGAGGGGTGTGAAAGGGTGGAAAATGCCCTAATCAGGGCGGCTCAAGGGGCAGGGCTCGGGTTGCGCGCACTTTGCAAAGTGGACTTTGCAAAGTGCGCGGAGCATGGGGCGCGGAGCATGGGGCGGGTCGGGGCCGGGCGAAGGGCCCGGGAGCATCCCGGGCGCCCCGAGCTTCCTGGGCCTCCTGGGCGTCCGGCGTGTCCGGACGCCCAGGAGGCTCAGGACACCGGGAACGCTCAGGACGCCCGGAGCGCCCGGAGCGCCCGGAACACCGTCGACGCCCGGGCGCCCGGCCCCCTCCCGATCGACGAACAGGCGTGCGAGGATCGCGGGGAGGGCGAGGTCAGGGGGACTGGACGTGTGTACGGCGTTCGTGAGCATCGAGCCGTCCGCGGCGGTGCCGGTACTGCTGCTGTCGGTACGGGACGAGTACACGGGACGGCGCTGGTCGCCGCCCGCCCACCACTGGCCGGCGCAGCCCTCGGCGGTCGGCGGGCTGGACCTGGTCGCGGGCGGGACGTGGCTCGCGGTGGAGCCGGGCAGCACGGACTCCGGCGCCTCCGGACCGGTCGCGGCCTGCCTGCTGAACGGATTCGGCACCTCGGCACCGGAGGCCGCCCGGCTCTCGCGCGGTGAACTGCCCCTGCTCGCCGTCCGCGGCGGCCGGATCGACGCGCTGGACCTCGACCGGTACGACCCGTTCCACCTGGTCGTCGTCCGCCCCGAAGGCGCCCGGGTGCTGAGCTGGGGCGGCGGGACCGGCGGCCGGCTCGTCGAGCTGGAGCTGCCGGCCGGGCTGAGTGTCGTCCTCAACGACGGACCGGAGGGCCTGGCCGAGAACCGCACCGCCTCCGAGCGGATCCGCGCCCTGATGGCCGCCCGCGCCGCCCACTTCCGGGCCCGGTTCGAGGCCGAGCCCCGTCCGCTCCCCCTGCTCGGCACCCCGGACACCGAGCGGGCCTGGGGCAGCTGGCTGCCTGTCGTCACCGGGGACGGTCTGCCCCTCGACGCGCCCGCCGCCCTGGTCCAGCGACGCGACTTCGGGAACGGCCGGATCTGGGGCTCCTCCTCGATCTCCCTGCTCGCCCTCGGGCCGGAGGGTGTCCGCTACGACTTCGCCCCGGCCCCGGTGGGACCGGGCGGCGACGGCTGGCGACGGGTGGAACTGTGAGCGGATCCCAGTGACAGGCGGACGGCGGGCGCCGAGTAGCGTTGACCGCCACTCGGCTCCGTTCACCGTCGCTCACGCCTCGGCGCGGGCCTCACGCCAGCGCCTCGCGACGACATCGCTGACGTAGTACACGAACTCGCTGCCCCGGCCCTCGCCCGCGGGCACCTCGGTCCACCACATGGGCCAGAACTCCCGCTCGTAGTGGGCCTTCAGGACGCGGGTGAAGCCGGACAGGGCTCCGCGCAGCCGGGTGCGGTCGAGCTTCAGCGCCCCGGCCAGGTCGCCGTAGCCGACCCGGGTACCGGGCTGCTCGGCGAGGATGTCGAGGATCGCCACGACCACCTGGACGGAGTCGCGGCGGTCGCTGATCAGCGTGCGGAGGTCCTCGACGGTCCACTCGTCGCGCCGGCGCTGCTGCTCGCCCTGCGGGGACCTGATCGCGAGGTCCCCGGCGGTGGGCGCGGCGGCGGCACCCGCGGTGACGCCGCTGCGCTCGGCGATGAAGGCGTACACGGCCGGGACGAGGTGGGCCGGCACCGGTACCGACACGTACTCCGGGTTCTCCTGGGACATGACTGGGTCCTCCCCTCCTGCGGCCGCCCCCTGCGGTCGGCCGCAGGACGATCCTGGCACATCGTCAGCGCCGACGTCCAGCCCTTAACGCCTACTAGTAGCTACTAATGGCCGCTAGGGGATGCGGAACTCCTGGGACTTGTTGCCAGGGGTGCAGGCGGTCATGGTGAGCTGGGCACCGACACCGTTGTCGGTCAGGCAGTTCTGGCCCATGTAGTCCTTCAGGTAGAAGGCCCCCGGGACGGTGGCGGCCGTGACCGTCCAGTTGGTGAGGAAGCTGAAGCCGTTGGACAGCGCCACCCGGCCGTCCATCTCCTGCACCAGGACGGGGGCGCTCAGCTTGCAGGGGTTGAACTGGTGCCAGCTGCTGGGGACGGTGTGCACCCAGCCGTAGGCGGTCGCACCGCCCATGACCACGGCCTGGCCGCCGGTGAGGCTGTCCTGGGACAGGCCCATGCGGAGACCGTCCCCGACATTGGTGATGTAACCCCAGTTGGTACCGCCGCAGCCGCTCGCCGGAGCACCGCCGGGGGCGGTGGCCGGGGGCGACGCGGTGGCCTGGGGCGCGGTGGCCGGGGCTGCGGACGGTGCGGCAGGGGCGGGCGGTTGGGTCTGGGCGGCTGTCTGCTGAGGTGCTTGCGAAGCACCGGGAGCCGACGACGGGGACCCGCCCGGCCGGGACGCGGAGGTCGACGGCGGGGCGGTGGGCGACGGAGTGGGCTTCCCAGTCGGGGCGACCGGGGCGGCCGCACCGGTCGGCACGCCGGACTGGGCACCCGGGACGGTCGGGACGGCGGGCGACGTCGGGGACGGGGACGGCGCCGGGGGCTGGCCCCCGGTCGGCGACGCACCCGCCGGCCAGGCGGTCATGGTCACCGTGACCGCGGGCGGCGAACCCGGCTCCTGGGCCTGCGAGGTGAACGGCCCGCGGTCGACGAGCAGCGCGGTGGCCGTACCGACCGAGATCACGATCGGCAGGACCACCGGCACCAGGAAGCCCCGCCTGCGCGTCCGCCCGGCCGGTTCCGTGCTCGCCACGGGGGCCACGGCGGCGACCGGTTCCGCGGCCGCCGCCTCCACCGCCGGTGGGTCCGTGGGGACCGGCTCCGCGGCCGCGGGCTCCGCGACCGCGGACGCCGGGAGCACCGGGAGCACCGGCGGACCCTCGCCGCCCGCCGCCGCCCGGGCCGCGTCCGCCATCGCCGCCGCGTCGGCGAACCGCTCGCCCGGGTCCTTCGCCAGCGCCGTCGCGACGAACGCGCGCACCGCCGCCGGGATGTCCCCCGGCAGCTCCGGCGCGGGCTCGCGCAGATGCTTGAGCGCCACCTCCAGCATGCCGCCGCCGGTGAACGGCGGCCTGCCGACGAGCAGTTCGTAGCAGACCACGCCGATCGCGTAGAGGTCGACGGCCGGGGTGACGGCCTTGCCCTCCGCCTGTTCCGGAGCCATGTAGAGCGCGGTGCCGATCACCGCGTGCGAGGCCGTGAGCCTGGTCCCGGCCATGGACCGGGCGATGCCGAAGTCCGTGACCGTCACCCGGCCGTCGGCCCGGAGCATGAGGTTGGACGGCTTGACGTCGCGGTGCACGATGCCGCGCCGGTGGGCGGCGTGCAGGGCGTCCAGGGCCTCGGCGAGCAGTCCGAGCGCCCGGGCGGGCGGGAAGGCGCCGTCCGCGGCGAGGACCCGGTCCAGCGGCCGGCCGTCGACCAGTTCCATCACCAGGTAGGCGAGACGGTCGCCGTCCGCGTCCGGCGGCTCCTCCTCGCCGTAGTCATGCACGTCGACGATGCCCTGGTGGTCCAGCAGGGCGAGCAGACGCGCCTCGCGGCGGAAGCGTTCGGCGAAGGTCACGTCGGCCAGCAGCGCCGGGTGGAGGATCTTCACCGCCACCGGCCGCCCGAGCACCGAGTCCTCGGCCCGCCAGACGGCGCCCATCCCGCCGCCGCCGATGCGCCCGGTCAGCGTGTAGCGCCCGCCGAGCACGGTCCCCCGACCGGTCATGACCGCCCCCGTGTCCTACTCGAACGAACTGTCCGTCGGCCGACCAGTCTGCCACGCGCCACTCGGGCCACGGCACCTCCATCGACCTGCGGTGCCATGGCTGTTGACCAGGCGTCGGCCGCTCCGCCGGATACGATTGCCTGATGAACGACACCATGGTCCTGCCCGTCGACGCCGACCCGTCCGCCCCCGCCCTGCTGCTCCGGCCCTGGCGGAACGAGGACGCGCCCGCGCTCGTCGAGGTGTACCGGGACCCGGTGCTGCGCCACTGGACGACCTCGGTCGTCGACGACGAGGCGGACGCGCTCCGCTGGGTCGGCACCCAGCAGGAGGCCTGGGCGGCGGGACACCGGTTCGCCTTCGCCGTCCTGGAGGCGCTGCCGGGCGCGGAGCCGGGGCCGCCGTTGGGCAACCTCGTGCTCAAGCGGGTCTCGCCCGGCGGGCACACCGCCGAGGTCGGCTACTGGACGTCCGCCCCCGCCCGGGGCCGGGGCATCGCCCCGCGCGCGCTGGAGGCGCTCACCGGCTGGGCCTTCGACACCCTCGGCCCGACCGGACTCCAGCGGCTCGAACTGTTGCACCAGGTGGACAACACCGCCTCCTGCCGGGTCGCGGAGAAGAGCCGGTACGCCTTCGACCGCGTCCTCACCGCGGCCCCGCCCGCCTACCCCCTCCAGGGCCATCTGCACGTCCGGCTGCGATCGACCCCCGAACAGGTCCGGTAGCGCAACGGCTGCCCGGCGCCCTGGGTGGCGCGAGAAGTCGGCGAGGTCGACTTCCCGCACCACCCAGGGGCACCACACCCGCACCCGCCGCGCCTCGGGGCCGGCCGGGACACGGCAGCGAGTAAGCCACACAGAAAGTCGGCGGGCCCGACTTTCCACGCCACCACACCTCACCGCACCGTGAGGAAACCTTTCCGCACGACTCCGCACGACCCGACGGCCCGAGAACCCAACGGCCGGACGGCGGCGGCGCAGGAAGTCGGCGACATCGACTTCCTGCGCCGCCCAGGGGCACCGCACCCGCACCCGCACCCGCACCCGCCGCGCCTCGGGGCCGGCCGGGACACGGCAGCGAGTAAGCCGCACAGGAAGTCGGCGCGCCCGACTTTCCACGCCACCACGACTCACCGCACCGTGAGGAAACCTTTCCGCACGACCCGGCGACCCGGCGACCCGGAGGCCCGAGGACCCAACGGCCGGACGGCGGCTGCGCAGGAAGTCGGCGACGTCGACTTCCCGCACCACCCAGGAGCACCACACCCGCACACGCCACCGCCGCACCCCGGTGCCGGCCGGGACACGGCAGCGAGTAAGCCGCGCACAGAAAGTCGGTGCGCCCGACTTTCCACGCCACCCGCACCCAGAGGAAAGCTTTCTGCACGACGCGGCGGCCCGAGAACGCAGCAACCGGGCGGCGTCCGTGCAGGAAGGCAGCAGCATCCACCTCCCGAACGGAATCGGCGCCGCACCCCCGAGGACCCGGACTCGGAACCCACGCAGGAAGTCGAGCACACCGACTTCCTGCGCCGCCCAGGGGCACCGCACCCGCACCCGTCACCGCCGCGCCCCGGGGCCGACCAAGACACGGCAGCGAGTCGGCCGCACAGAAAGTCGGCGCGCCCGACTTTCTGTGCCACCCGCACCAAGAGGAAAGCTTTCTGCACGACTCCGCACGACCCGGCGACCCGAGGACACAGCGGCCGGACGGCGGTCGCGCAGGAAGTCGAGCGCGCCGACTTCCTGCGCGGCGCGCGCGGGGAGGGCCGGTGGCGGCGGGTCAGCGGCGGGTCAGTGGCGGGGGGCTCCGGCGGCGCAGAAATCCTCGAGCAACTCCGCCAGCGCCTCCGGGCGTTCGAGGTGGAGGTCGTGGGTGGTGCCGGGGACGCTGGCCAGGACGGCGTCGGGGCGGTCGCGGTGCATGCGGTCGAGCTGCTCGGCGTCGATGATGGTGGACTGCGCGAGGACGAGCAGGGTGGGGCAGGCGATCCGGCCCCACTCGGCCCACCAGGAGCGATGGGTGTTGTCGGTCAGGGCCGCCACCATGATGTCGGGGTCGAAGCGCGGGTGCCGGCCGTCGGCGCGTTCCTCCAGCCCGGCCGCCCATGCCTCGCCGACGGGGCCGCCGCCGAGGAATTCCACGGCGGCCGACAGCGTGGCGAACGGGGCGGGCCAGGAGGCGAACCAGGCGCCGATGTCGGCGACGGTCCCGACCGGAGTGGCGGCCGGTCCGGCCTCGACCAGCACCAGGCGCTCCACGAGCTCCGGGTGCGCGGCCGCGGCCAGCATCGCGGCGTGCGCACCGTAGGACTGGCCGAGCAGGGTCACCGGGCCGAGGTCCAGTTGCCCGATCACGGCGGCCACGTCGGCGACGTGGGCCGCCCGGGAGACGTCGGCCGGGCGGCGGGTGCTCGCGCCGTGGCCGCGCTGGTCGACGGTGACCACCCGGAACCGCGTCCCGAGGTGCCGGGCGAGCGGGTCCCACTCGCCCCCGTACCCGGCGAGTCCGTGCAGCAGGAGCAGCGGCGGGCCGTCGCCGCCACGGTCGTGGCAGACGAGGGTGACGTCGTCGCGGATCACGGTGCGTTCGGTCATCGGTGGTCGGTCTCCGGTCGGTGTTCGGTCTCCGGTCGGTGTTCGGTCTCCGGTCGGTGTTCGGTCCCCGAAAGCCCCCCGGCCTCCAGCCGGCGCGCCCGCTCGGTGAGGTGCCGGCGTTCGGGGGCGCTGGTGGTGCGGCGGGCGGCCTCGCGGTAGGCGGTGGCGGCCGCCGGGTCGCCGAGCAGTTCCAGCAGGTGGGCCCGGGTGGCGAGGAGGCGGTGGTGGCGGGCGAACCTCCGGTCCTCCGCCAGCGGGGCGAGCGCGGCCAGGCCGGCCGCCGGCCCGTCCACCAGGGCGAGGGCGACGGCCCGGTTGAGGGTGACGAAGGGGTTCGGCCCGAAGCCCTCGAGCACGTCGTAGAGGGCCAGGATCTGCGGCCAGTCCGTGGAGTCCGCGTCCGGCGCCTCGTCGTGCACGGCGGCGATCGCGGCCTGGACCTGGTACGGGCCGACCGGTCCGCGCGGCAGGGTCCGGCCGATCAGGGCCACGCCCTCCTCCAGCAGGGGCCGGTTCCACCGCGAACGGTCCTGCTCCGCCAGCGGCACCAGGACCCCGCCCGGGCCGGTGCGGGCGGGCCGGCGGGCGTCCGTGAGCAGCATGAGGGCCAGCAGTCCGGCGGTCTCGGGGTCGTCCGGGACCAGCCGGAGCAGCAGCCGGGCCAGCCGGATCGCCTCGGTGGAGAGTTCCGGGGCGGTCAGGTCCTCGCCGTCGCTGGTGGTGTAGCCCTCGTTGAAGATCAGGTACAGGACCTGGCGGACCTCGGCGAGGCGCTCGGCCGGCTGCCGTGCGGGCAGGCCGGAGGAGCGGACGGTCTGCTTCGCGCGGCTGATCCGCTGCGCCATCGTCGCCTCGGGCACCAGGAACGCGGCCGCGATCCGCGCCGTCGTCAGACCGCCGACGGCGCGCAGGGTGAGGGCGATCCGGCTGGGTGCGGACAGGTCGGGGTGGCAGCAGAGGAACAGCAGGTGCAGGGAGTCGTCCCGGTCGGCGTCGGCCGCCGCGTCGGGGGCGGGGCCGAGCAGGGCGGACTGCGGGGTGGCGAGGGCGAGGGCGTCCTCGCGGCGGCGGCGGGCCGCCTCGCTGCGGACGGTGTCGACCAGCCGCCGGGAGGCGACCGTCACCAGCCAGCCGCGGGGGTTGTCCGGCACGCCCTCGGCCGGCCACTGGGTGGCGGCGGCGATCAGCGCCTCCTGCACGGCGTCCTCGCAGGCGTCGAAGAGGCCGCGGCCGTGGCGGCGCACCAGCGCCCCGAGGGCCTGCGGCGCGAGTTCGCGCAGCAGACCCCCGAGGTCGCCCGGTCCGCCCAGGCCGCCCAGGCCGTCCGGTCCGCCCGGTCCGCCCGGTCCGTCCGGCAGCCTCTCGGGGCCGTCCGGTCCGGGGAGTGGGCCGCCGCTCACACGTCCGCCGCGTCGGGGGACGGGGACTCGTGCAGGACCGGCCACAGCTCCACCGGGTCGACGTCGGCGAAGGGCATGTCGGCGGCGATCCGCTGGGCGCGTTCCAGGCTCTCGCAGTCGAGGAGGTAGAAGCTGGCCAGGTACTCCTTGGTCTCCAGGTACGGGCCGTCGGTGACGACGGGCAGGCCCTCGGCGCGGCGGACCAGCTGGGCGGCGGCCGCGTCGGCGAGGCCGTAGGCGCCGAGGAGTTCGCCGGTCTCGCGGTACCTGGTGTTGAACGCCTCCTGCTTGGCGATCGCCGCCGGCCACTCCTCGGCCGGGAACGCGTCCCACTTGGCCTGGTTGCCGTAGATCATCGCGATGTACTTCATCTCGGGTGTCCTCCCGGTCCGTGCGCTCCGTTCGGGGCGCTCTCACCCTTCGGTCGGAGCGGAGCACGCCACCTCGACATCCCGGGAGCAGGATCTTTTCGACATCCTGCCGGACGGAGCGGCGGGGAGGCAGGGGTCCGGCCCCGCGGGGAGGCAGGGGTCCGGCGCGCCGCCCCGCCGCCGGCCGGGCGGGCACCCGGTCGGCGGCGGGGGGCACCGCGTCAGCCGGCCGTCAGGCCGAGCCGCTCCAGACGCTCCGGGTCGGCGAAGATGTGCAGCGCCGTGACCTTGCCACCGCGCACGGTGAACACCGCGAGCGAGACCGGGCGGCCGTCGGTGAAGGTGGCCACCGCCGGTTCGCCGTCGACCAGCAGCAGGCGCGACTGTCCGTCGAAGCGCGAACCGAACGCGCTCGCCCCGGCCGCCACGTTCCGGGCGCCGCGCCGCAGCACCGCCGGGCGCAGCGCGCCGGCGTCGGTCCTGGCCACCACGTCGGGGTCGAGGACGGCGAGCAGCGCCTCGAAGTCCCCGCCGCGGGCGGCGGTCAGGAACGCCTGCACCACCTCGCGCCGCAGCGCCAGGTCGCTGTCCGGCGCCGGTGCGGCGCCCTGGACCCGTCGCCGGGCGCGGCTGGCGAGCTGGCGGGTGGAGGCGGAGGTGCGGTCGAGGATCGGGGCGATCTCGTCGAACGGCACCGAGAACATGTCGTGCAGGACGAAGGCGAGCCGCTCCGCCGGTGCCAGCGTCTCCAGGACGATCATCAGTGCGATGCCGACCGAGTCGGCCGTGAGTATCTCCTGTTCGGGGTCGAGGGCCCGGAGGCCGCCGATGACCGGATCGGGCAGCCTGACCTCCTGGCCGTCCTGGTGCTCCAGCGGGTCCTCGCGGCGGGCCACCCGCGAGCGCAGCAGGTCCAGGCAGACCCGTCCGACCACGGTGGTCAGCCAGCCGGCCAGGTTGGCCACCTCGCTGACGTCGGAGCGGCTCAGTTTGAACCAGGTCTCCTGTACCGCGTCCTCGGCCTCGCTCAGCGAGCCGAGCATCCGGTAGGCCACCGCCCGGAGATGGGGCCGGTGCTCCTCGAAGCGGTCCGCCAGAAAATCTTCCCCGTCCACCTGTCACATCCTCGCATCGGGATCCGTCGGTTCTTTGACGGACGTTAACCGCTCCGCGTGACGAGGACGCGGACGACCCAGACCGAGGAGCCACCGATGACCACCAACGCGACCGCCCGCGCCACCACCCACACCGCCCGTATGAAGAACCCCGCCATGGTCCTGCCGGACGCCATGAAGGGCATCCAGAGCATCTACAAGGCGATGTACCAGGGCGGGGTCCCGCACCGGATCCTGGAGCTGGTGCACCTGCGGGCCAGCCAGATCAACGGGTGCAGCGCCTGCGTGTTCGCCGGCGTCACCGGTGCCAAGAAGGCCGGTGAGACGGACGAGCGGCTGCACGCCGTCGCCGCCTGGCGGGAGGCGCCGTTCTTCGACGAGGAGGAGCGGGCCGCACTCGAACTCACCGAGGCGGCGACCCGGATCGCCGACCGTTCCGGCCAGGCGGTGCCGGACGCGGTCTGGGACGCGGCGGCGGACCACTTCGACGAGGAGCAGCTCTCGGCGATCATCCTGATGATCGGGCTGACGAACTTCTTCAACCGGATCAACGCGACGGTCCAGGAGCCCGCCGGCGCGACCTGGGGCTGATCCGGGTCAGGCGTGGGGGCCGCGGGCGGAGGTCGGGGGGCGGCGCGGGCCGCGGCCGGACGGGCCCGAGCCGCCGACCGGTCCGGTGCCGCCGACCGGACGCGGGCGCGGCGGGCGGGCGGCGCCGAGGGCGGCCTGGCGGCGCTGGATCTCCCGCCAGATCCGCGGCGGGCAGGGGCCCTGCGGGTGGTCGGAGAGGAAGCTGTCGTACGGCACCCGGCGCGGGGCCAGCCCGATCTCCACCCAGGAGGCCTTGCCGGTGCGGTCCCAGCCCTCGTTCTCCATCCGGATGTAGTCGTCCCGGTGGTCCTTGTCCTTGCTCGTGATCTGCAGCACCTCGGCGTAGCCGGACCGGGTGCCGACCACGACGCAGTAGTGCCGGGCGGCCTCCGCCCGGTCCCGGAACGGCACCATCGCCACCCACACCTCCCCCGCCGACGGCCGGGTGACGGTGGTGGTGCGCGTGGCGGAGCGCCCGGTGCCGGTGCGGGCCGGGCGGACCGGCGGCCGTTCCAGCAGGTCGCCGGCCCAGGCGCGGAGCGAGGTCCGCCAGCCCCAGGCGAAGGCGCCGACCGCGAGGCACTGCAGGGCGTAACCGTTCGCCGAGGCCGGGTCCTGGGTGCCGAGGAGCTTCGGCACCGCGTACGCGCCGACCAGGTGGGCGAGCAGCGAACAGGCGCCGGCCAGGACGGCGGCCCGGACGGGCAGCACCCAGGGCGCGACCCGGCGGCGGCGCCGGGACGCCTGCCGGTCGAGCAGCAGCGCGACCGCGTACGCGATGCCGGCCAGGACCGCGTACTGCCCCGGGGTGACGTGCTGCGGCGGGCTCTGGGCCGCCATCAGGGCCGGTATCAGGACCGGTACGGCCAGCGGGTAGCCCAGTGCCCCGCAGCACAGCAGCGCCAGGAAGGCGCCGAGGCAGCCCCCGCGACCGGGCCGGCGCCGCCGCGGCACCGCCGAACTCCCGTACTGGCCAGCCATGTTCGCCACCCCCACCGCGGTCGTGCGTCCGGCGCAATGTATCGGAGATCCGCGGGCCGCGGGGAGCGCGGGGATAATCCCGCCATGAGCCGCCCCCGAACGACCCCCGGCCCCGTGCCGAGCGCCCCCCGGAACGCTCCCGACACCCCCCGGAGCGCCCCCCGGGACAGCTCCGGGGCCTCCGGCGACGCGCCCCGCGGCGGCCGCGGCGGCCGGGTCCGCGACAACGCCCCGTGGACGGCGTTCGGCGGCGACCTGCACCTGGACCTCGGTGAACGCCGGGCCGCCGGGGCCGGGCTGCGGGCCGCCCTGGAGGACGCGCTGCGCGAGGCCGTCCAGGACGGGCGGCTCGCCCCGGGCACCCGGCTGCCGTCCTCCCGGGCGCTGGGCGAGGACCTCGGCATCGCCCGCAACACCGTCGTCGAGGTGTACGGGCAGCTGACCGCCGAGGGCTGGCTCGGTGCCCGCCCGGGTTCCGGCACCACGGTCGCCGAGCGCGCCGCGCCCCGGCCCGCCGGGCGCCCCGTCACCGTCCGCGCCGACCGCCGGCCCACCGGGCGGCACGACCTGCTCGCCGGACGGCCCGACCTCTCGCTGTTCCCGCGCAGCGCCTGGCTGGCCAGCGCCCGGCGGGCGCTGGCCGTCGCCCCGCACGACGCCTTCGACTACGGCTCGCCGCTCGGCCGGATCGAGCTGCGGCGGGCGCTCAGCGACTACCTGGCCCGGGTCCGGGGCGTGCGCACGGATCCGGACCGGCTGCTGGTGTGCGCCGGCTTCGGCCAGGGCCTCGGCCTGCTGGCCGCCGCGCTGCGCGGGCGCGGGGCGGGCCGGATCGCGGTCGAGGGCTACGGGCTGCCCCCGCAGCGCGAGGTCCTGCGGGCGGCCGGGCTCGGCCTCGTCCCGCTGCCGCTGGACCGCGACGGGGCGCGTACCGATCTGCTGGACGGCCCGGGCGGTGGCGCGGAGCCCCCGGAGGCGGTGCTGCTCACCCCGGCCCACCAGTTCCCGACCGGGGCGGCGCTGGCCGCCGACCGGCGGGCGGCGGCCGTCCGCTGGGCCCGGGAGCGGGACGGGTACGTGATCGAGGACGACTACGACGGCGAGTTCCGCTACGACCGGCAGCCGCTGGGCGCGATGCAGGCGCTCGATCCGGACCGCGTGGTATACGGCGGCACCGCCGCCAAGAGCCTGGCCCCCGGTCTGCGGCTGGCCTGGCTGGCCCTCCCGGACGAGCTGGTGGAGCCGGTCGCCCGGCTCAAGTCCCTGGCGGACACCATGAGTCCGGTGACCGACCAGCTCACCTTCGCCGAGCTGATCACCTCGGGCCGCTACGACCGGCACGTGCGGCGCTGCCGGCTGCACTACCGGCGCCGCCGGGACCTGCTGGTCGCGGCGCTCGCCGAGCGGGCGCCGCGGGTGCGGGTGACCGGGATCGCCGCCGGACTGCACGCCGTCCTGCAGCTGCCGCCGGGCTCCCGTCCGGAGGCGGAGCTGCTGGAGCGGGCCCGGGCGGCCGGCCTGGTCCTCAGCGGGCTCGACTGGTACCGGGCCGGGCCGGACGCCGAACGGGCCCCGGAGCCGCCCGCCGCGCCGGAAGCCCGGCCGGACACCGCTCCCGGGACCGCTCCGGACGCCGCCCCGGACTCCGGAGCCCCGGGGGTCGCTCCGGCCCTGGTCGTCGGCTACGCGACGCCGTCCGACCGCGCCTTCCCGGCCGCCCTGGACGCCCTCTGCGGGATCCTCCGCGAGAGCTGAACAGCCCCCGGCGGCGGGCTACTTGTTGCGGTTGCCCAGCTCGAAGAGGAGCAGGATGAAGCCGGCGAAGGCATGGGTGGCGACGGTGTAGATCACCAGGCGGACGCCGATGCGGCGGTTGGCCTGCTTGCCCGCGTCGATGGTCTTGGCCGGCTTCTCGCGCACGGCCGCGACGGCCGGAGGGGCGGGGACTGCGGCGGCGGGCACAGCGGCGGCGGGGGCGGACACGGCCCCGGTCTCGGTGGTGGTGGGATCGGCCATGGGGATCTCCTCCGGATGTCCTGACGTCGGGTCAGTGGTGCGGGGCGGCGGGGCCGCCGCCGAGACAGAGTTCGCCGCCGGGGCTCTGCAGCAGGGTGTGCATGAAGAGCAGCTCGACCCCGGACGAGGAGTCGGCGGCGATGCAGTGCGGCGTGAGCGAGTCGAAGTGCGCCGAGTCGCCCTCGTCGAGCAGGTGGACCCGCTCGCCGAGGGTCAGCCTGAGCCGGCCGCGGAGCACGTACAGCCACTCCTCGCCCGGGTGGACCCGGACCACCGCGTCCTGCACGCTCGGGGGGACGTGCACGCGCAGCGCCTGCATCGCCCGGCCGGGCGCGCCGGCCCGCCGGTAGCCCCAGCCGCCGGCCCGGCCCGGTTCGATCGCACCGCCGCGCACCACCGGGTCGGGCTCGGTGAACGCCTCGCCGAGCAGACCGGAGACGGAGGTGCCGTAGGCGCGGGCGAGGCCGAGCAGGACGGGGAGCGAGGGCTGCCGGCGCCCGGTCTCCAGCCGGGACAAGTAGGCTGGGGAGAGACCGACCCGGGCGGCGGCGACCTCGAGGGTGAGGCGGCTGCCGAGCCGGTGCTCGCGCAGCCTCGCGGCGAGGCCGGCCACCTCCGGCGTCTCGTGCTCGTCCGCGGGGGCGACCGGGACGGTGGCGGCGGGAACGCCGGGTTCGGCGGGCGGACCGGCTGGGCTGGTGGTCATGTGCCCAGTGGACACCTCTTGTGCCGCTCGGGCAAAACTTTTTGCCCATGAGGCAAATCACCCCGTGAGCCCGAACCACCCGGCGCCAGCACCTCCGACGACCGGGGCCTCCGACGACCGGCACCCCCCGACGGCCGCCCCCCGACGACCGGCGGCGGACCCCGCCGCCGGGGCGGGCCCTACGGCCGGGGGATGTTCCGCAGATTGGACCGGGCCAGGTCGATCATGCGCCCCACCCCGCCCGACAGCACCGTACGGCCGGCGGCCAGCGCGAAGCCCTTCAGCTGGGCCGCGGTGATGTGCGGCGGCACGGACAGCGCGTTCGGGTCGGTGACCACGTCCACCAGGGCCGGGCCCGGCCGTTCCAGCGCCTCCGCCAGGACCTCCCGCACCCGCGCCGGCTCGGTGACCCGCTTGGCCGGGATGCCCATCGCCCGGGCGATCCCGGCGTAGTCGACGTCCCCGTTGTCGACCTCCGACTCCGGGTAGCCGGACACCAGCATCTCCAGCTTGATCATGCCGAGCGCGCCGTTGTTGAAGACCACGGTCTTCACCGGCAGCCGGTGCCTGGCCACCGTGAGCAGCTCGCCGAGCAGCATCGACAGCCCGCCGTCGCCCGACATCGCCACCACCTGCCGCCCCGGGAAGGCGAGTTGGGCGCCGATCGCGTGCGGCAGCGCGTTGGCCATCGACCCGTGCAGGAAGGAGCCGATGACCCGGCGGCGCCCGTTGGGCCGAAGGTACCGGGCGGCCCAGACGTTGTTCATCCCGGTGTCGACGGTGAAGACCGCGTCGTCGGCGGCCACCTCGTCCAGCACCGAGGCCACGTACTCCGGGTGGATCGGCAGGTGCTTCGCGATGTCCCGGGTGTAGGCGCCGACCACGTCCTCCAGCGCCCGGCAGTGGCGGCGCAGCATGTCGTCGAGGAAGGTCCGGTCGGTCTTGCGCTCCAGCAGCGGCAGCACCGCCCGCAGGGTGGCCGGGACGTCGCCGTGCACGGCGAGGTCCAGCGCCGTCCTGCGGCCGAGCCGGGTGGCGTCGTGGTCCACCTGGACGGTGCGGGCCTGGGGCAGGAAGGAGTCGTAGGGGAAGTCGGTGCCCAGCAGCAGGACGAGGTCGGCGGAGTGCAGGGCCTCGTGGCAGGCGCCGTAGCCGAGCAGGCCGCTCATCCCGACGTCGTACGGGTTGTCGTACTGGATCCACTCCTTGCCGCGCAGGGAGTGCCCGACCGGCGCGCACAGGGTGGCCGCGAGCTCCATCACCTCGGCGTGCGCGTCGCGGACGCCCGCGCCGCAGAACAGCGCCACCCTGGGCGCGGCGTTGAGCAGCCGGGCCAGCTCCTGCACCTGGGACCAGGGCGGGGCGGCGACGGCCCGTTCGGTGAGGAAGTGGCTGCTGCCGGTCGGGGCGGCGGCGGACAGCGCCGCCACGTCGCCGGGGAAGGCCAGCACCGAGACGTCCCGGGCGCCGAGGGCGTGCTGGATCGCGATCCGCAGCAGCCGGGGCATCTGGGCGGCGGTGGAGAGCATCTCGCACCAGCCGCTGCAGTCGGTGAACACCCGCTCCGGGTGGGTCTCCTGGAAGAAGCCGGTGCCGATCTGGCCGGAGGGGATGTGGGAGGCCAGGGCGAGCACGGGGACGCCGCTGCGCTGCGCGTCGTAGAGGCCCTGGACGAGGTGGGTGTTGCCGGGTCCGCAGGAGCCGGCGCAGACCGCGAGCCGGCCGGTCAGCTCGGCCTCGGCGGCGGCGGCGAAGGCACCGGCCTCCTCGTTGCGGACGTGCACCCAGCCGATGCCCTCCGTCCGGCGGATGGCGTCCACCACGGGATTCAGGCTGTCGCCGACCACGCCGTAGACCCGCTCCACGCCGGCCTGCCGGAGCACCGCCACCATCTGCTCGGCCACACTCACCACGGGGATCTCCTGCTGCCGGGGACGCACGACACCAGCACCCTCCGCCGCCCCGCCGCCCCCCGCACCCGGGGGTGGCCCGTAGGGGTGAAGGGGGGCGGCGGCGGAGGGCGCCCGGAGAGCGCGGTCTACTCGGCGGCGAGGTGGTCCGGGCCGGAGGAGATGCGGCCGCCGGGCACGCCCGCCTGGGGCTGGCGGCGGGCCGGTTCGCGGCCGGGCGGCTGGGCGCAGCGCTCCTGGGAGGGCGGCGAGGTGGTCGGCAGCGAGACCGGTTCGCCGGCCTTCACCTGCACCGGCTCCCCGTCGTGCCGCAGGTGGATCACGTCGCCCCGGCGCAGCGTGTACGTGGTCTCGTCGTGGTCGATCCGCACCGCGAGCAGCTTCCCCCGGATCAGCAGCGAGAAGCCGATCCGGGTCAGCCCGGCCGGCAGCCTGGGCCGGAACCACAGCGCCTCGCCGTGGTCGCGCAGTCCGCCGAAGCCCGCGACCAGCGCGATGCAGGCACCGGCGAGCGAGGCCATGTGCAGGCCGTCCCGGGTGTTGCCGCCGAGGTCGTGGAGGTCCATCAGGGCAGCCTCGGCGGTGTAGTCGTAGGCGAGGTCGAGCTGGCCGACCTCGGCGGCGATCACGGCCTGGGTGCACGCGGAGAGCGAGGAGTCGCGGACGGTCAGCCGCTCGTAGTAGGCGAAGTTGCGGGCCTTCTGCTCGTCGGTGAACGCGTCGCCGCGGACCTGCATGGCGAGCACCAGGTCGGCCTGCTTGACCACCTGCTTCCGGTACAGGTCGAAGTACGGGTAGTGCAGCAGCAGCGGGTAGTTCTCCGCCGGGGTGTTCTCGAAGTCCCAGACCTGGTGGTCGGTGAAGCCGTCGGCCTGCGGGTGGACGCCGAGGTCGGCGTCGTACGGGACGAACATCGCCGCGGCGGCGTCCCGCCAGGCGGCCGTCTCCTCGGTGTCGACGCCGAGCGCGGCGGCCTCGCGCGGGTGCCGGGCGGCCGACTCGGCGGCGGCGAGCAGGTTCGTCTGCGCCATCAGGTTGGTGTAGACGTTGTTGTCGGCGACGGCGCTGTACTCGTCGGGGCCGGTCACGCCCTCGATCCGGAACCGGCCGGCGGCGTCGTGGTGGCCGAGCGAGCGCCACATCCGGGCCGTCTCGACCAGCAGTTCGAGCCCGTACTCGCGCTCGAACTCGACGTCCCCGCTGGTCCGGACGTAGCGGGCGACGGCGACCGCGATGTCCGCGCCGATGTGGAACGCGGCGGTGCCGGCCGGCCAGTAGCCGGAGCACTCCTCGCCGCGGATCGTCCGCCAGGGGAACACCGCCCCGGCCAGGCCGAGCTGGACCGCGCGCTCGCGGGCCATCGGCAGGGTGGTGTGCCGCCAGCGCAGGGCCTGGGTGACGGCGGACGGCAGGCAGTAGGTGAGCACCGGCAGGACGAAGGCCTCGGTGTCCCAGAAGCTGTGCCCGTCGTAGCCGGGGCCGGTCAGGCCCTTGGCCGGGATGGCGCGCTCCTCGCTCCGGGCCCCGGCCTGGAGGACGTGGAAGAGGGCGAACCTGACGGCCTGCTGGAGTTCGACGTCGCCCTCGATCTCGACGTCGCTGGTCTCCCAGAACTCCTCGAGGTAGGCGGCCTGTTCGGCGACCAGGTCGTCCCAGCCGGTGTACCGGGCGGCGGTCAGCGCGGCCTCCACCTGGTCCCGGACGGCGGGCAGCGAGCGGGTCCCGGACCAGCCGTAGGCCATGAACTTCACCAGTCGCAGCCGCTCGCCGGGGCGGAGCACGGTGGTGACGCTGATCCGGCAGTGGTCGTCCTCGGCCTCGGCGACGGTGTCCAGCCGGTCCGGCCCCTCGATCACGTGGTCCATGCCGGCGGCGACCCGGATGCCGCTGTAGCGGGTGCGGTGCACCAGCACCGCCTTCGTCCCGCCGGCGTGGCTGGCCTCGGCGAGCAGCGGGGCCTCGAGCACCGCGGCGGCCCTGGGGTCGCCGTCGGCGCCGCCTGGCAGTTGCTCGTTGGCCACGAGCTCGCTCTGCAGCACGATCCGCACCGGGGCGTCCACCGCCTCCACGGTGTACTCGACCGCGGCGACCGCCCGCTGGGTGAGCGAGACCAGCCGGGTGGAGTCGACCCGGACGGTCCGCCCGGCCGGGGAGGTCCACTCGGCGGAGCGCCGCAGCAGGCCGTCCCGGAAGTCCAGCCAGCGGCGGTGGGAGACCAGTTCGCCGTAGCGGAGGTCGAAGGGCTCGTCGTCGACCAGCAGCCGGACGATCTTGCCGTTGGTGACGTTGATGACGCTCTGGCTGGACTCCGGGTAGCCGTAGCCGCCCTCGCCGTAGGGCATCGGGCGCAGCTCGAAGACACCGTTGAGGTAGGTGCCGGGCAGGCCGTGCGGCTCGCCCTCGTCGAGGTTGGCGCGCAGGCCGATGTGGCCGTTGGAGAGCGCGAACACGGATTCGGCGCGGGCCATCGAGGTGAGGTCGAGGCCCGGTTCGACGACCTGCCACGGGTCGACGACGAAGGGTTGCTCCTGACCGGTCATGCCGGTGTCTCCTCGGGCTTGCCGGGGGCCTGCGGCCCGGGGTCGGGGATCAGTTCGGCGAGGTCCCGGACCACCACGGTGGCGCCGTCGCGGCGCAGTTCGGCGGCCTGGCCGACCCGGTCCACCCCGACCACCGCGCCGAAGCCGCCGGCCCGGCCGGAGGCGACCCCGGCCAGCGCGTCCTCGAACACGGCGGCGTGCGCGGGCTCGACGCCCAGGGTCCGGGCGGCGGCCAGGTAGGTGTCCGGCGCGGGCTTGCCCGGCAGTGCGTCCCGGGCGGCGACGAGACCGTCCACGATCACGTCGAAGTAGCCCTCGATGCCCGCGGCGCGCAGCACGTCCCGGCAGTTGGCGCTGGACGAGACCACGGCGGTGGGCAGGCCGAGCGCGCGCAGCCGGCGCACGTAGTCGACGGAGCCCGGGTACGGGGCGACGCCCTGCTCGCGGATCATCCGCAGCACGGTGTCGTTCTTGGCCCGGCTGACGCCCTGCACGGTGCGGGCGCCCGGCGGGTCGGCGTCGGTGCCCTCGGGCAGCTCGATGCCCCGGCTGCCGAGGAAGGCGCGGGTGCCGTCGAGTCTGGGCCGCCCGTCCACGTAGGCGTCGTAGTCGGCGACGGCGTCGAAGGGGGTGAACGGCCCGCCGGTGCGGGCGGCTTCGGCGCGCAGGAAGGCGTCGAAGGTGTCCTTCCAGGCCGCGGCGTGCACCGTGGCGGTCTGGGTGAGCACCCCGTCGAGGTCGAACAGGAAAGCGCGGATGTCGTCCGGTAGCCCCAGCATGGGTGCAGTCTTACCCGCCGGAGCGCGTTCGACCGCCCATTCCCGGCGGCGCGTCGCGGGAACGGGCGGCGCGGCGGGCCCGGCCGGGCCGCCCGGGGCCCGGGATGCGTCCGGGGCACCACGCTCCCCCCGGGCCCGGGGGGAGCGTGGGGACCGGGGGAAGTCCGGGGCGGAGGTGCGCGCGAGGACCGGGGCCGGGGCGGATCAGCCGCCGGAGCCGTAGGTGGTGTTGTCGCAGATGTTGTCGTCCGCCGAGCGGGCGTCGGCGACGATGCTGCTGGGCAGCGGCTGGGGCACGGCGGGGGCGGACGGGGCCGCCCCCGAGGCGCTGCCGGAGGCGCCCGGGGCGGTGGCGCCGTTGGCCGCCGCGAAGTCCTTGCCGACGATCACGGTGATACCGGCCGAGGTGCCGGGCTCGACCACCGCGCCGGGGAAGACCGCGGCGACCTTCTCCGCGTTCGCCTTCTGCCCGGAGCCGTACTGGACCATCGTGGTCGTGTACTTGAGGTTGTCCGCCCGGCCGACGGCGGTGGCGGTGAACTTGGCCGCCTTCAGCTGCTCGGCCGCCTTGCCGGCCATGCCGGTGGCGCTGGTGCCGGTGTAGACCGACACCTTGATGCTCTTGGTGTCGGCGAGCGGGGAGCCGGCCGCGGCGGCGTGCGCCACGGCCGCCGGGGTGGACGCGGTGGTCGCCGCCACGGCCGGCGGGGCGGTCGGGGAGGGGGCCTCCGCGGGCTGCTCGCCGGTGGCGTTCTGGCCGTCGATGGTCTGGTCGGCCTTGAGGGTGTCCCAGAGCTTCTTGGCGTCCGCCTGGACGATGTCGATGTTGGCGTCCACGGTGCGGTAGCGCCAGGGCAGGGTGACGAACTTGAGGTCGTGCAGGTCGATGTTGCGCAGCGAGAGGCCGAAGGACATCAGCTTGTCGGCGCTGTCGAGGCCGGGGTCGACGGTGAGCGAGCTGGTGGCGGCGTTGGCGAGCGGCAGCAGGGTGGTCGGGTTGAGCCCCTGCTTCTTGATCTTGGACGCCAGTGAGCTGATGAAGGCCTGCTGCCGCTTCATCCGGCCGATGTCGGAGCCGTCGCCGATGCCGTGCCGCAGCCGCACGTAGTCGAGCGCCGGCTGGCCCTCCACCTTCTGCGGGCCCTTCTTCAGGACCACGGCGCCCTTGGCGGGCAGCTTCTCGTTGAGGTCCTTCTCGTAGATGTCCTCGGGCAGGCAGACGTCCACGCCGTCGACCGCCTTGGTCATCGCCGAGAAGCCCTGGAAGTCCACCACCATGGTGTGGTCGACCCGGATCCCGGTGAGCTTCTCCACGGTGTTCTGGGTGCAGGCGGGGTTGCCCTCGTCGGTGCCGCCGGTGGAGAAGGCCGCGTTGAACAGGTCGCTGTTCGAACCCTTGGTCCACTTGCCGTTGGGCAGCTTGCAGGACGGTATGGCCACCATCGCGTTGCGCGGTATCGAAATTCCCACCGCGTGCTTGTGGTCGGCGTAGACGTGCAGCAGGATCGTGGTGTCCGAGCGGGCTCCGCCGTCCTCGCCGCCGCCGAGGTCGGAGTTGTTCTTGCCCCGGCTGTCGGAGCCGATCAGCAGCAGGTTGACGGGCTTGTTGCCGTCCGCGTCGGCCTGCGCCTCCGGCGGGCGGTCCTTGGCGATCGCGTCCGCGTCGAAGGACTTGATGTTGCCGTTCAGCTGGTAGTAGATGAGCCCGCCGGCGCCCGCCAGCAGCACCAGCACACCGGCGGCGGACCAGGCGACGATCTTCTTGACGTCCCGCTTCGGCTTGCGGGCGGCCGCCCTGGCCGCGGCCCGTCCGCCGCCACCGGCCGGGGGCGGCCCGGCCTTGGCCGGACCGGCCTTGGCGGCCTGGCCCTGTTTGCCCTGGGCGGCCCGTCGGGCCTCGGCGCGGCCACCGGCCCGGGGCCCGGGCACCGGGGCACCGGGCATACCGCCGGCGGCACCGTCGGCCGTGAGCGCACCGGGCGCGTCGTCACCGCGAGCCGGACCCTCGCCCCACTGACCTGACATGCCTGAACCTTTCACCGGCGGACGCTGCGCCCACTACGACCGGACGCACTGCACACAGAGAGACGGTCGAGACCGCTCCCGGGTTGCACGTACGACGGTCGCAATAACCGACGAACGCCCCCGGCCGCGCCGTCCACGGCCCTCCGTGCGGGTCCGATGTCCCCCAACGAACCCGGTTTGGATCATACAAACCGATCGTCAGAACGCATCGTTCGCATGCTCTGCGTCACCGGCCGCGCCCTCCGGCACCCTCGGCACCCTTCGGCGCCGGTGGAACGACGGAGGCCCGGGTCGGAGGTCTCCGGCCCGGGCCTTTCGCGTCGGTGGGGCGCCAGGGGCTCGAACCCTGAACCTACGGATTAAAAGTCCGCTGCTCTACCCATTGAGCTAGCACCCCGACACCGTGGACATCATGCCAGACCGGGCCGCCCGGTGCCGCCGAATACCGCCCCGCGTCCGGGGTCCCGGGATCGGCCGCGGGGAGCGTGACCCAGGTCACTTTCCGGGAGCCTTGGCCCCCGGGCGGACCGCGTGTCACTATTTCTGCACGCCCACCCTGCCCAAAACCCGTTCCGGGGGCGGGTGTTGAGTGCCAGAACCGCCGGTCCCCGCAGGTCGGACCAGGTCTTCGGTCGGCACGGCGGTGATTCCCCTCGGTTCGTCCGTCACCCGCGTGTGCCTCGGCGTACGCACCCGCCCCGATCCCGGCACGGGTGCCCGGCCCGCGGCTGACGGCTGTGCGACGTCGCGGCGTGCACGACCCGCGACGAACCCCCCCGCTCCACACAGACGCCACGATTGGACAGGTGGAAGAAGAATGTCGGAAAGCGCCTTCCTGGAGAACTTCTACGCGGCCGTCGAGGGAACCGCCCGCGTGGTGGACGTACCTTTCGAGCGCGAGACGGTGTGGCCGGTCCTGACCGCCTACCAGGACGTGCTGCCGGAGTCGGTGATCTCCTTCCGGGTGCAGAACAGCCCGCTCGGTGCCGATGACCTCGACTGCCGGTTCACCATGCTCCCCCGGGGGCTCGACCCCTACGCCGTCGCGCTGGCGAACGGCCTGACCGAGAAGACCGACCATCCCGTCGGCAAGCTGCTGGCCGAGGTCCACGGCGAGCTCCCGATCGACAGCTGCGGCGTCGACTTCGGCGTCCGGGCCGGGTTCACCAAGACCTGGTCCTTCCCCACCGTCGAGCGGCTGCTGACGGTCCGCGAGGTCGCCGCGCTGCCGTCGGCCCCGGCGGGCATCACCGCCAACCTCGACGTCTTCGACCGCTACGGCCTGTCGGACATCGTCAGCACCGTCGGCATCGACTACGGCAGCCGGACGGTCAACCTCTACTTCGGCGGCGGCGCCTCCGGCCGGGTGCCGCGGGAGACCTTCGCCCCCGCGGGCGTCCGCGCGATGCTCGCCGAACTGGGCCTGCCGGCCCCGAGCGAGGAGCTGCTGACGTTCAACGAGAAGGCGTTCGTCATGTACGCCACGCTGAGCTGGGACTCCCCCAAGATCTCGCGGATCACCTACTCCGTGATGACGCCCGAGCCGCTGGCGCTGCCGGTGACCGTCGCCCCGCAGATCACCCGGCTGGTCCAGGAGGCTCCGTACAGCACCGAGGGCCGCAACTTCGTCTACGGCGTGACGGTCACGCCCAAGGGCGAGTACCACAAGATCCAGTCGTACTACCAGTGGCGGCGGCCGGTCGAGAAGATGCTCGTCGCCGAGTCGTAGGCCGTCGCCGAGTCGCGACCCGCGGCATCCGCACCCCTGCGGCACCCGCACCACCCCGGGCCTGCCGGGGACCCGAACCGGGTCCCCGGCAGGCCCTTTTCGGTCCCGCCACCGGATTCCTTCCTTCCGAGAACTCTGGATGAGCGATCTCCATGCAGAAACGAAACGGGGAGCTGAGTTCGTTGTCCCTACCCGCCGCACCCGAGGGGTTGTCGGAGAACCGCGGCGCCCGGCCGGTCGGCACCGGCCGGGCCCGGGCCAAGGCGATCGTGCTGGGTGAGCACGCGGTCGTCTACGGAGCTCCGGCGCTCGCCCTCCCGCTCCCGCAGCTGGGCGTCACCGCCACCGCCGGGTACTCCGCGCAGTCCCCGGCCGACCCGGACGACTTCTCCCTCACCATGACCGGATCCGAGTCCCGGCCGGGGGCCGCCCAGGCCTCCGGCGGACTGCACCGGCTGACCGCCGAGTTCCGGGCCGCCATGGGCGTGCCCGACCGCCTGCACCTCGATGTGATCATCGACTGCGCGATCCCGGTCGGCCGCGGCCTCGGCTCCAGCGCCGCCTGCGCACGGGCCGTGGTGCACGCGCTGGCCGACCTGTTCGAGCGCGAGGTCACCCCGCAGCAGGCGTTCGACCTGGTGCAGACCGCCGAGAACGTCGCGCACGGCCGGGCCAGCGGCGTCGACGCGATGGCCGTCGGCGCGAGCGCCCCGCTGCTGTTCCGGGCAGGGCGGGCGGAGGAGCTGCCGATCGGCTGCGACGGTCTGTTCATCGTCGCCGACAGCGGCGTGGCGGGCCGCACCAAGGACGCCGTCGAACTGCTCCGCGAGGGCTTCCGGCAGCGGCCGGGGACCCAGGAGGACTTCCTGCGCCGGGCCACCGACCTGACCGCGACGGCCCGGACGGCGCTCGCCGAGGGCCGGCCCGAACAGCTCGGCGCCCAACTCACCGACTACCACGAGCTGCTCCGCGCTGGCGGCCTGAGCACCGACCGGATCGACGGGATGGTGTCGGCCGCGCTGGCCGCCGGCGGGCTCGGCGCCAAGATCACCGGCGGTGGCATGGGCGGCTGCGTGATCGCGCTGGCCACCGAGGAGTCGGCCGCGGAGGTCACCCGCGCGCTGCTCGCCGCCGGCGCCGTCCAGACCTGGTCCGTACCGCTGAGGGAGTACCCCGGCCATGGCCGCTGAGCAGCCGACCGCCACCGACCGACCGCACCCCGGCACCGGAGTCACGGCAAGCACCGGGAGCACCGCCGGGAGCACCGGGAACGCCGCCGGGGACGCCACCGCCGTCGCCCATCCGAACATCGCGCTGGTCAAGTACTGGGGCAAGCGGGACGAGCGGCTCGTCCTGCCCTGGACCGACAGCCTCTCGATGACCCTGGACGTGTTCCCGACCACCACCCGGGTCCGGCTCGACCCCGGGGCCGCCGAGGACACCGTGACGCTCGACGGCGCGCCCCTGGAGGGCGAGCCGCGCCGCCGGGTGACGGCCTTCCTCGACCTGGTCAGGGAACGCGCCGGAAGCCCGCTGCGGGCCGTCGTGGAAACCCGCAACACCGTCCCCACCGGCGCCGGACTGGCCTCCTCCGCGAGCGGCTTCGCCGCACTGGCGACCGCCGCCGGCGCCGCGTACGGACTCGGCCTGGACGCCACCGGGCTGTCCCGGCTGGCCCGGCGCGGCTCCGGATCGGCCTCGCGCTCCGTCTTCGGCGGGTTCGCGGTCTGGCACGCCGGGCAGCCGGACCGCGGCGGCGACCCCGACCTCGGCTCCTACGCCGAGCCGGTCCCGGTGCCGGTGGCCGCGCTGGACCCGGCGCTGGTGGTCGCGGTGGTCGACGCCGGCCCGAAGGCGGTGTCCAGCCGCGAGGCGATGCGGCGCACCGTCGCCACCTCGCCGCTGTACCGGCCGTGGGCCGCCTCCAGCCAGGCCGACCTGGCCGAGATGCGGGAGGCGCTGCGGCGGGCCGACCTGGACGCGGTGGGCGAGGTCGCCGAGCGCAACGCGCTCGGGATGCACGCCACCATGCTGGCGGCCCGCCCGGCGGTGCGCTACCTCTCGGCGGCCACCCTGACCGTGCTGGACGCGGTGCTGGAGCTGCGCCGCGGCGGGGTGTCGGCCTGGGCGACCATGGACGCCGGCCCCAACGTCAAGGTGCTCTGCCGGCGGTCCGAGGCGGAGCGGGTGGCCGGGGTGGTCCGCGAGGCCGTCCGCGGCGGTTCGGTGCACATCGCCGGCCCCGGACCGGGCGCCCGGCTGCGGGACGCGGACGCGTGAGCACCGGCCGCCCTCCGGTGGTCCGGCGCGCGCCGGGCAAGCTGTTCGTCGCGGGCGAGTACGCGGTGGTGGAGCCGGGCAACCCGGCGATCCTGGTGGCGGTCGACCGCCGGGTCACCGCCACCGTCACCGAGCCCGCCGGGGAGGGGACGCTGGTCTCCTCCGACCTCCTCGCGGCGCCGGTGCGCTGGCTCCGCCGGGGCGAGGGGCTCGACCCGGTCGGGGTCGAGGACGCCGACCGGGCCCGCCGGGAGCTGGCCCATGTGCTGGCCGCGCTCCGGACCGTCACCCGGCTGCTGGCCGAACACGGCCGCCCGGCACCGGAGCTGGACATCGCGATCAGCAGCGAGCTGCACCGGGACGGGGTCAAGTTCGGCCTCGGCTCGAGCGGCGCGGTGACCGTGGCGACCGTCACGGCGGTGGCCGCGCACTGCGGGCTGACGCTGTCGGCCGAGGAGCGGTACCGGCTGGCGCTGCTGGCCTCGGCCGAACTCGACCCCAAGGGCTCCGGCGGCGACCTGGCCGCCAGCACCTGGGGCGGCTGGATCGCCTACCGGGCGCCCGACCGGGGCGCCGTGCTCGACCTGGTCCGCCGGCGGGGGGTGGCCGGGGCACTGGCGGAACCCTGGCCGGGCTTCGAGGTGCGCCGGCTGCCGCCGCCCCCGGGGGTGGCGCTGGAGGTCGGCTGGACCGGCACCCCCGCCTCCACCTCGGAACTGGTGTCCGGGCTGCACCGCCGGGCCTGGCGAGGCACCCCGCCGCACCGCCGGTTCGTGGCCGCCAGCGCCGATCTGGTGCGGGCCGCCGCCGACGCGCTCGAGCACGGCGACCGGCCCGCGCTGCTGGACAGCGTCCGGCGCGCCCGCCGGGAGCTGGCCCGGCTCGACGAGGAGGCCGGGCTCGGTGTCTTCACACCCGCCCTGACGGCGCTGTGCGACATCGCCGAGGCCGTCGGCGGGGCGGCCAAGCCCTCCGGCGCGGGGGGCGGCGACTGCGGCATCGCCCTGCTGGAGGTGCCGTCCGCACCGAACACCCACGACGCGCCGAACACCCAGGACGCCCCGGCCACCCGGACCGCCCCGGGTACCGCCGCGTCCCACCACTCCCGGGCCGGGGCCACCGGAGCCCCGCCGGACATCGACCACCTACGGGAACGGTGGGCCGCGGCCGGGGTGCGACCCCTGGACCTGCGTCCCGCCACGGAAGGGAACGAGGAATGATCTCTCAACGCAAGGACGACCACGTCCGGCTCGCGGTCGAGCAGCAGCACGGCCACGTCGGGCGCAACCAGTTCGACGAGGTGTCGTTCGTCCACCACGCCCTGGCCGGGATCGACCGCCCCGAGGTGTCGCTGGCCACGGAGTTCGCCGGCTTCTCCTGGCCGGTCCCGCTGTACATCAACGCGATGACCGGCGGCAGCGAGATGACCGGCAGAATCAACCGGGACCTCGCGATCGCCGCCCGGGAGACCGGGGTGCCGATCGCGTCCGGCTCGATGAGCGCCTACTTCAAGGACGAGTCCTGCGCCGGCACCTTCAGCGTGCTGCGCGAGGAGAACCCGGACGGCTTCGTCCTGGCCAACGTCAACGCCACCGCCTCGGTCGAGAAGGCGCGCCGCGCCGTCGACCTGCTGAAGGCCGACGCGCTGCAGATCCACATCAACACCGTCCAGGAGACGGTGATGCCGGAGGGCGACCGCTCCTTCTCCGCCTGGGTGCCGCAGATCGGCCGGATCGTGGAGGGCGTGGATGTCCCCGTCATCGTCAAGGAGGTCGGCTTCGGCCTCAGCCGGGAGACCGTCCTGGTCCTGCGCGACCTCGGCGTCCGGGTGGCGGACCTCGGCGGCCGGGGCGGCACCGACTTCGCCCGGATCGAGAACGGCCGCCGCGACCTGCGCGACTACACCTTCCTGGAGGGCTGGGGCCTGTCCACCGCCGCGTGCCTGCTGGACAGCCGGGACGTGGACCTGCCGGTGCTGGCCTCCGGCGGTGTGCGCCACCCGCTCGACGTGGCCCGGGCCCTGGCGCTCGGCGCCCACGGTGTCGGGGCGTCCGGCACCTTCCTGCGCACCCTGATGGACGAGGGCGTGGAGGCGCTGGTCGCCCAGCTGTCCAGCTGGCTGGACCAGCTGGCGGCGCTGATGACCATGCTCGGCGCGGCCACCCCGGCCGCGCTGACCGGCCGGGACCTGCTGATCCAGGGCACCCTGCGCGAGTTCTGCGCCGACCGCGGTATCGACACCGCGCAGTTCGCCCGGCGTTCCGCCGCCGGGACCACCACCACCGGAGGCATCCGATGACCGAGGACCACGCCATCGCCGGCGTCCCGATGCGCTGGGTGGGTCCGCTGCGCATCTCGGGCAACGTCACCACCACCGAGACCCATGTCCCGCTGGCCACCTACGAGTCGCCGCTGTGGCCCTCGGTGGGCCGGGGCGCCAAGGTCTCGATGCTCGCCGAGCACGGCATCGTCGCCACCCTGGTGGACGAGCGGATGACCCGCTCGGTGCTGGTCGAGGCGACCGACGCGGGGACGGCGCTGGCCGCCGCCCGGAGCATCCGGGACCGCTTCGAGGAACTGCAGGAGGTGGTGCGCGGCTGCAGCCGGTTCGCCGAACTCGTCGGCGTCCGGCACGAGATCAACGCCAACCTGCTGTTCGTCCGGTTCGAGTTCACCACCGGCGACGCCTCCGGGCACAACATGGCCACCCTGGCCTCCGACGTGCTGCTGCAGCACCTGCTGCGGACCGTCCCCGGCATCTCCTACGGGTCGATCTCCGGCAACTACTGCACCGACAAGAAGGCCACCGCGGTCAACGGCATCCTGGGCCGGGGCAAGAACGTGGTGACCGAGCTGCTGGTGCCGCGCGAGGTCGTCAGCGGGGTGCTGCACACCACCGCGGCGAAGATCGTCCAGCTGAACATCCGCAAGAACATGCTCGGCACCCTGCTCGCCGGCGGCATCCGCTCGGCGAACGCCCACTTCGCGAACATGCTGCTCGGCTTCTACCTGGCGACCGGCCAGGACGCGGCCAACATCGTCGAGGGCTCGCAGGGCGTCGTGATGGCCGAGGACCGCGACGGCGACCTGTACTTCGCCTGCACCCTGCCGAACCTGATCGTCGGCACGGTCGGCAACGGCAAGGGGCTCGCCTTCGTGGAGACCAATCTGGCCCGGCTGGGCTGCCGGGCCGACCGCGGGTCCGGCGAGAACGCCCGCCGGCTCGCCGTGATCGCGGCCGCGACCGTGCTCTGCGGCGAGCTGTCGCTGCTCGCGGCGCAGACCAACCCGGGCGAGCTGATGCGCGCCCACGTCCACCTGGAACGCGGCACCACGGAGAAGGTCGGAGTTTAGGTATGTCCAACGGGGCCACTGTCGGAATCCACGATCTGTCGTTCGCGACCACCGAGTTCGTGCTGCCGCACACCGCGCTCGCGGAGTACAACGGCACCCCGGTCGGCAAGTACCACACGGGCATCGGCCAGCGGTCGATGAGCGTGCCGGCCGCCGACGAGGACATCGTCACCCTGGGCGCGGCGGCCGCCGCCCCGATCGTCGCCCGGCACGGCACGGACGGGATCCGGACCCTGGTGTTCGCCACCGAGTCCTCGATCGACCAGGCGAAGGCCGCCGGCGTGTACGTGCACTCGCTGCTCGGCCTGCCGTCGGCGACCCGGGTGGTCGAGCTCAAGCAGGCCTGCTACGGCGCCACCGCGGCCCTGCAGTTCGCCCTCGGCCTGATCCACCGCGACCCGTCCCAGAAGGTCCTGGTGGTGGCGAGCGACATCTCCAAGTACGAGCTGGACAGCCCCGGCGAGGCGACCCAGGGCGCGGCCGCCGTGGCGATGCTGGTCACCGCGGACCCGGCGCTGGTGCGGATCGAGGAACCCTCGGGCCTGTTCACCGCGGACGTGATGGACTTCTGGCGGCCGAACTACCGCGACGCGGCACTGGTCGACGGCCAGGAGTCGATCGGCGCCTACCTCCAGGCGGTGCAGGGCACCTGGAAGGACTACTCCGAGCAGGGCGGCCGGCCGCTGGAGGACTTCGGCGCCTTCTGCTACCACCAGCCGTTCACGAAGATGGCCTACAAGGCGCACCGGCACCTGCTGAACTCCGCCGGGCACGACACCGACGAGGCCGCCGTCGAGCGGGCCCTCGGGCGCACCACCGGGTACAACGCGGTGATCGGCAACAGCTACACCGCGTCGGTGTACCTGGGCCTGGCCGCGCTGCTCGACGGGGCGGAGGACCTCGACGGGCAGGCGGTGGGCTTCCTCAGCTACGGCTCGGGCAGCGTCGCGGAGTTCTTCGCCGGGACGGTGGTGCCCGGCTACCGGGAGCACCTGCGGACGGAGGCGCACCGGGAGGCGGTCGAGCGCCGGCGGCCGATCGGCTACGACCGCTACCGCGAGCTGCACGAGTGGGGCTTCCCGACCGACGGCGGCGAGCACCCGACCCCGGCCGGGACCACCGGGCCGTTCCGGCTGGCGGGCATCGGCGGGCACAAGCGGATCTACCAGAAGCGCTGACGGCGAAGGGGCCGGGGACTCTCCGTGGAGAGTCCCCGGCCCCCGGCCGGGCGCCCCGGCCGCCGTGCGCGGCCGGTCCCGGAGCACCCGCGGATCCGTTGACGGGCGGTGTTCCCGCCCGCCCGGCAATGGATCCGCGGGGTCGTCGCGCCGGTTCGGCACCCGGTGGCCGGTCAGGACCGGCGGCGCAGCGCGATCTCGGTGAGTTCCTGGATGTCGAACTCCGAGCGGCCCGGTGTGCCGTAGCGGGTGATCTTGCCGCGGCTGACCCACTTGCGGATGGTCGCCTCCGAGACGCCCGCGGCGAGCGCGGCCACGTTCGTCGGCACGAGCCGGTGTCTGGGCGGCCGGCTCAGACGGCCGCCGTCCGCCGTTGGTCCAAGAGGTGCCGTAGCGTGAGCCATTCGCGAATCCCCCATGAATGTCCGGACGAGCAGCCGACGCTGGTCCGTCCCCCGTTGTGGTGCTGCGGTGAGGCGTCGATCGTCCCGGGGCAGCCGTCCACCACGCAGGCCCGGGTGGGCACCGCGCGGTCGCCGGCCTCGGGGTCGATCGCGTCGAGCAGTTCGAGCCGCAGGTCCTCGATCTCGTCGGCGAAGTCGGCGGCCGGCGGCTGTGCGGTGAGCCAGTCCAGGTGGCGGCCGAGGAACCGGGTCAGGTGCGGCACCGAGCGGAGCACCGCGGTGGTGCCGAGCCGCTCGGCGGCGAACCGCGACCAGGACTCCAGGATCGCCACGATGTTGTTGCGGGCGTCGATCGCGGACAGGTTCAGCCGGTCCCGGCGACGGCTCCCGGAGACCCGGGTCGGGTTGCGCCGCCGGGGCTCGGTCTGGATGTGGTGCAGGCACTCCCGGTGCAGCTCCGGGAGGGCCCGCAGGGTGTGTTCCAACTGCCTGATGCACGGGCCGCAGAGGACGGACCCCGCGGCCGCGGGAACCTCCCGTCCGTGGTTCCTGGGACACGAGTGGAACTCCATCGAATCTCCTTCGTGCGCGCGTCCGGCCCCCGGACTCCCTGCCCGACGGGTCAGTCGGTGGGAATCCAGTCCCGCCTGATGTGCGGGGTCTCGATGCCGAGCGACTTCATGTGCTCGATCGGGTTGGTGTACTCGCGGCTGGCGGCGATGAGGCCGTCCCGGAGCGTGAATCCGTGGATGAAGTGGTTGCGGTAGTGGCCCTCGGGGTAGCCGGGGAAGCGGATGGTGCCCTCGCCGTCGCACTCGACCATGACCTGGCCCGGATCCTGGGTCTCGTACACGTGGACGTCGAACCACCGCCAGTCGGGCAGGACTTCGAGCGAGAGCTCGTTGTGCCGCTTGAGCTTCTCCCGGCCGGTGACGACGATCGGCCGGCCGATGTCGGTGTAGAAGAGCGCGGCGGTGCCGTCCTCGGTGTAGAGGGTGTAGCGGCGCAGCCGGGCCTCCGGGCCGGTCTCCAGGTACTGCTCGACGGCCCGGCGGTTGCGGGCGCGCAGGTCGTGGTGGTCGGTGAAGATCTGTGGCGAGGTCATGACATCTCCTCGGGAGTCGGGGCCGGTCGGGGGCCGGTCGGGGTGCGCGGCGGGCCGCGCGGGGGGTCAGGGCTGGAGCCGGCTGATCCCCCAGCCGTCGGCGGTGCGGTCGTAGCGCAGCCGCTCGTGCAGCCGGTCGGTGCCGTCGGCCCAGAACTCCAGGGCGTCGGGCACGAGTTCGAAGGCCACGTAGGACGCGGGGCGGGGCAGCGGCTGCCGCGGCCGGCCCAGTTCCAGCGCCTTCGCCCGCAGTTCCTCGAAGTGCTCGAGGTCCTCCACCGGGCGGCTCTGCCGGGACACCGTGGTCATCGGGTGGGTGAACACCGCCCTGGCCGCCCACAGTTCCTCCGCCGTGGCGTCGGGCAGCCGCCGCACCGGGCCGGCCAGCACGATCTGCTGGCTGGTCTCGCGCCAGTACAGGACACCGGACGCCCAGGGGTTCTCCGCCAGCTCCCGGCCCTTCTGGCTGTCGGCGTGGGTGGCGAAGACGAGCCCGGCCTCGGTGATCCGGTTGATCACCAGGATCCGGGACGAGCTGCGGCCCCGGGCGTCGGCGGTGGCCAGCGCGAGCGCGCGGGGCTCCCGCACGCCGTGCTCGGCCGCGGCCGCCAGCCAGGAGTTCAGCAGGCCCATCGGCTCGGCCGGCGGGGTGCGGAACTCGGGGAACTCGAGCGCGACGGTCCCGGTCAGCGACTCGGACCGCTTCCGGTCGGGCTGGGCGGCCGGCTGGGACCCGCCGGACCCACCGGACCGGACGGACTGGACGGACTGGTCAGACATGCAGCACTCCTTCGATGGTGACGACACCGTGGCCCGAGACCTCGACGCTGTCGACGCGGTCGCCCTCGCCGTGCACCAGCGCGCCCATCGGCGAAGGGCGGCCGATCTCGACGCCCTGGGTGATCTCGATGCGCCGGCCGTAGACGCCCAGGCCGTGCCGGGCCAGGTGGATGGCGATGGGCCCGGCGGCGGAGCCGGTCGCGGCGTCCTCCACGACCCCGTACGCGGGCGAGAACATGCGGTTGCGCCAGCTGGTCCCGGAGCCCGCGATGCAGTTGGTCGCCATGTCCGGGAACCGGGCCAGCGCGCGGTGGTCCGGGTCCACCTTGGACAGCGCCTCGACGCTCTCGAAGCCGACCAGGACGTGCCGCGGGCCGTTGCGGTAGATCTCCACCGGCAGCGTCGAGGAGCTCACCCCGAGCGCCCACAGCAGTTCCTCGGCCCGCTCGAACGGCTCCCAGACCGGCACCGGCTGGCGCATGCTGGTCGCGACGGTCCGACCGTCCACCCGCTCCAGGTCGAACGGGATGACGCCCATCGCGGTCTCGATCCGCAGCGTGTCGGCCTCGGTGTGCCCGCCCAGCGCGATCGCCGTGCCGAGCAGCGGGTGCCCCGCGAAGGGGAGTTCGTTGACCGGAGTGAAGATCCGCACATGGTGGTCCCCGCCCTGCTTGGGGGTGAGGACGAAGGTGCTCTCGGAGAGGTTCATCTCCCGGGCGATGCGCTGCATCTGCTCGCCGGACAGGTCGTCGGCCCCGAAGAAGACCGCCACCGGATTGCCGGTGAGGGGCCGGCGCGCGAACGCGTCGACGACGACGTACTTGTGCATGGGTCCTCCCGCTCTCGTTCTCGTCATGGGGACTGCGGGCCGCGGGCCGGCGGCGGGGGTGCGCGCACCTCCCGCACCTCGGGCGCCGGGCGCGCGGGCGCGCCCCGGGCGGGGCACACGGCTGTGCCCCGCCCGGACAGCGCGGTGCGCCGGGCCGCGCGCCGGAGCGCGACGCGGCCTCGGGCAGAGGGTGCCGGACCGGAACTCACGGGGGGAGAGCGCCGGTCCGGCGGTCCGGGGCGGCCCGGCCGCCCGGCGGCGGTGCCGGGCGGCGGGCGGCTCAGGCGGGGTCGGGGACCCGCGCCGGGCCGAGCAGCCCGGACAGGGCGGTGGCCACGATCCGCGGCCCCTCCCTGGTCAGGACCGACTCGGGGTGGAACTGGAGCGAGGCGAAGCCGGGACCGCGCAGCGCGTGGACCTCCCCGCTCTCCGGGTCCCGGCTGACCAGGACCCGGCCGACACCCTCGGCGGCGAACTCCTCCGCACCGGCGACCAGCGCGAAGGTGTTGTAGAACCCGACCCGCTCGGTCCGGCCGAACAGGTCGACCGCCTTCTGCACGCCCTGGTTGGGCACGGCGCGGCGCCGGATCGGCAGCCCGAGCCGCAGCCCGAGCAGCTGGTGGCTGAGGCACACCGCGAGGAACGGCCGGCGCTCGGCCAGCAGGGTGTCGAGCGCGCCCCGCAGATGCCGCATCTTGGGATGCGCGGCCTCCTGCGGATCGCCCGGCCCCGGCCCCATCACGACCAGGTCGTGGCCCTCGAAGGCGTACTCCTCGTCGAACCGGCGGACCGTGACCCGCAGGCCCAGGGAGCGCAGCTCCTGGTCGATCATCGAGGTGAAGGTGTCCTCGGCGTCGATCACCAGCACGCTCCGCCCGGCCAGTTCGGGCCGGGCGGAGACCCGGGAGGCGGCGTCGGCGAGCCAGAAGTCGGCGATGGAGTCGTTGCGCGACGCCAGGGCCCTGAGCACGCTCGGGTGCCCGGCGAAGCGCCGCTGCTCCCCGCCGTCGAGCGCGGCGACCAGCCCGGCCGCCTTGGCCCGGGTCTCGGCGGCCTCCGACGCCGGGTCGGAGTGCCGCACGATGGTGGAGCCCACGGCGATGCCGATCCGCCCCTGCTCGGAGATGTCCGCGGTGCGGATCAGGATCGCGGTGTCCATCACCCGCTCCCCCGCCGCGTCCCGGCCGATCAGCGCGGCCACCCCGCTGTAGTAGCCGCGGCCGCCCGGCTCGTACCGGTGGATGATCCGGCAGGCGCTCTCCACCGGGCTGCCCGTCACGGTGGGTGCGAACATCGTCTCGCGCAGGATGTCCCGCACGTCGCGATCGGTCCGGCCCTCGATCAGGTACTCGGTGTGCGCGAGGCGGGCCATCTCCTTGAGGTAGGGACCCACCGCCCGGCCGCCGCCCGGGCAGATCCGGGCCATCATCTTGAGTTCCTCGTCGAGCACCATGTAGAGCTCGTCGGTCTCCTTGCGGTCCGCCAGGAACTCCAGCACCCCGCTGAGGGTCGGCCCGGACGGCGGGTAGCGGTAGGTGCCGCTGATCGGGTTCATCACCGCGGTGCCGTCACGGAGGCTGACGTGCCGCTCCGGCGAGGCGCCGACCAGGGTCCGTTCGCCGGTGTGCACCAGGAAGGTCCAGTAGGCGCCGCTCTCGCGCTCGAGCAGCCGGCGGAACAGCGCCGGCGCGCTCAGCGGCCCGAAGTCGGTGATGTCGGCGACGAAGGTGCGCTTGATGACGAAGTTCGCGCCCTCGCCGGTACCGATCATCTCCTTGACGATGCGGCCCACGACCTCGCCGTAGGCCTCGTCGTCGACGTCGAAGGCGCCGCCGGCCAGCGGGGTCGGCACGTCCGGGATCCGGGCCAGCGCCCGCTCCAGCGGCAGCCGCTGCTGGCCGGTGACGGTCATCGCCACCAGCGGGGTCCCGTCGTCGGCGGCCTCGAAGCCGCGCTCGGCGAGCTGCCGGTAGGGGACCACCACGAGCACCTCGTGCCGGTCCCCGACGACGGGCGCCGCGGCGGCGGCCGCCTCCGCGCCGGGCAGCGGGATCCCGGCCAGTGTGGCGGGCAGCGCGACCGAGCCGGTCAGCACCTCCACCACCGGGCCGGTGCCCCCGGCCGCGCCGGGCCGGTGCAGCAGCGCGAAGGCCTCCGGCCGGCCCGCCAGCACCTCGGCGAGCAGGTCGGGACCACTGTCGGAACCGCTGTCGGGCCCGGGGTCACCGGGCAGGTCGCGGGTCATCCGAACAGTCCCTTGACGGTGGTGACCCGGGCACATCGCTCGGCGGCGTACTTCAGCGCGGACCGGTGGTACTCGGCGGAGAAGTCCGCCGTGGCGTCGGCGACGAAGAACACCTGGATGTCGTTGGTGAAGGCCTCGATCGCGGTGGCCAGCACGCCCACGTGGGCGTAGACGCCGCAGAGCACCAGCTGGTCGCGGCGGGTGTCGCGCATCCGCTCCAGCAGGTCGGTCCGGAAGAAGGCGCTGTAGCGCCATTTGGTGAGCAGCCAGTCCTGCGGGGCCGGCGCGAGCGCGTCGACCACCTGGCGGTCCTCCGGGGCCGGGCGCATGCCGGGTCCCCAGAAGTCCTTGAGGAGGCCGCGCTGTTCGTCGGACATGCCGCCCGGCTGGGCGGTGTAGGCGACCGGGACGCCCAGGTCGGCGCAGCGGTCGCGCAACAGCGCCGCGTTGCCGACGAGTTCGTTCCTGGTGCGCTCGGGGATGGACTCGAGGAAGTACCGCTGCATGTCGTGGACGAGGAGGACCGCGCGGTCCGCCTCGGCGGTCCAGGACACGGTGGCCGGAGGCAGTTCGCCCTCGGCCGGTAACGGGTACGACTGGATCGGGGGTATGCCGGTCATGGCTCCGGTTCTTTGCTTGATGCGCGGGCGTGTGGGGCGCGCAGAGCGGTGCGGAGGATGTGCCGCGAGGAGTGCGGCGCGGGGTCGGCCGACCGGTCAGACGGTCCAGGCCGACACCACGGCGACGGCCTGGGCCGGGTTGAGCCGGGGGTCGCAGCACGAGGTGTACCGGTCGCCGACGGAGCCGAGGTCGGCCTCGGTCGAGGCGCACTCGGTCACGTCGTCCGGGGTGGTCTCCAGGTGCAGGCCACCGGCCACGCCGCCCGCGCCGCGCACGGCCTCGACGAACCGCGACACCTCCAGGGCCACCGTCTCCACCAGGCGCGTCTTGTAGCCGCCGGGCGCCGTGACGGTGTTGCCGTGCACCGGGTCGCTGAGCCAGACCACGGGGTGGCCCGCGCCGCGGACCGCGTCGACGAGCTTCGGCAGCCGGTCCGCCACGTTCTCGGCGCCCATCCGCGCGATGAGCGTGAGCCGGCCCGGATCGCGCCACGGGTCGAGCTTCTCGCACAGCGCGAGCAGTTCGTCGGGCTCCATGCCGGGGCCGACCTTGCACGCCACCGGGTTGGCCACCTGCGACAGCAGCGCGACGTGGGCGCCCTCGACCTGGCGGGTGCGCTCGCCGATCCACGGCCAGTGGGTGGAGCCGAGGAACAGCCGCCCCTTGTCGTCGACGCGCAGCATCGGCGTCTCGTAGTCGAGCAGCAGTGCCTCGTGGCTGGTCCACACGAGGGGTTCGACCACGTCGCGGCCGGCCGCGCGGTCGCGCCAGCCGAGGTGCTCGACGATGTCACCGGCCGCCATGTAGCCGGTGAGGATGCGCAGCGGATCGGGCCGGCGGATCTCCGGGTCCGGCTCCGGTCCATTCACCATGTGCCCACGAAAGACCGGAAGTTCGACCCCGTCGATGACTTCGGTGGGCTTGGAACGGGGCTTGGCGAACTGCCCCGCGATACGGCCCGCGCGCAGGACCGGCTTTCCGGTCCGCAGACCGAGGGTCCCCGCGAGCAGGTCGAGCAGCGCGGACTTCCGCGCCACATGTTGACGTGTGCATTCCTGCGGATCCTCGGCGCAGTCCCCGGACTGCAGCACGAGCGCTTCTCCGAGCGCGACTTTTCCCAGCAGGGTTCGCAAGGTCGCAAGGTCGTCCGGCTGGACCAGGGCAGGGCGAGAGGCCAGTGCCTCGCCCACCCGATTGACCTGGGGTAGGTCGCTCCATTCGGGTTGTTGCAACGCCCCGCGGATACGAATCTCCCGTATAACGTCTTCCACGACGTACTCCGATCCGGCGGTCTATTTATTGATTTCTCAGGTGGGAATTCCGGTCCGCTTGATCTCGGGGACCGGAATGCCCAGGGCCCGCAGCTGCTGGAACGGATTCATGAACTCCCGCTGCAGCGTTATCCGCCCGTTCTCCAGTTCGAACGAGTGGATGAAGTGGTTCTCGTACCAGCCTTCGGGATAGTCACCGAAGAGGATCTTCCCGCGGCCGTCGCACTCGACCCAGAAGCGGTT
Organism: Streptomyces sp. TLI_053; assembly: GCF_900105395.1. NCBI lineage: Bacteria > Bacillati > Actinomycetota > Actinomycetes > Kitasatosporales > Streptomycetaceae > Streptomyces > Streptomyces sp. TLI_053. The sequence continues at coordinate 5,184,396 of NZ_LT629775.1, read as the reverse complement.
CGGGTCCTGGGTCTCGAAGATCTCGACGTTGTACCACTCCCAGTCCGGGAAGCACTTGAGCGACCAGACGGCGTGCTCGCCGAGACGGTCCCGGCCGTGCGTGGCCACCGGGGAACCGGTGTCGGTGGTCCACAGGCCGCCCACGCCGTCCTCGGTGAAGAGCTCGTGCCGGCGCAGCCGGTCCTGGCCGAGGGTCTTCATGTACCGCTCGACGACGGCCCGGTTGAGGCGCCGCAGCTCGGCCTCGTCGGTGAATCCCTGCGGGCTGACGGATTCAGGCACGGTGGTATCCCCTGTTTGTTATTCGGACGAGTGAATGAGCAAGCAAGCGATCTTGTTTGAATCCTGCCTCACCGGCAGATGTTTCCGCAACAGCGGCTTATGAACTAACTGTGAAGGTTCGGGCCCGGCGGGCCCGCCCCGGGCATGGCCGAAAACCGTCCGGGGATAAAAAAACGGTTGTTCTTCCGCCGCACTTTTGAAAGCAGTGGGGCCAATGTTTTCGGAATCCATTGTTCCGTTGCCGGGCGCCCGCGCCCCGGTGCGGCGGCGCGGGCGCGGCGGCGGCGACGGCCGGGCCCCGCCCGGCGAGTATCGGCCAACCGGACGTCCGGTCAGCCCACGGGCACGGCGGGCTCCCCCCGGTGGCTCGTGAGGTGGCCCCGGAGCGTGAAACCGGGGGCGGCGGCCTCGGCCGGATTCAGCGGGACCCCCCGGTCCAGCAGCTGGCGGGAGGCGAGGTGGTCGGTGGGCCGGTTCACCGACTCCACCGCCTGCAGCTCACCGCCCCGGAACAGCAGCACCGAGAACGCGTCCGGGTCCTCCCCGAGCACCACCTCGGTGTCGTGGCCCTCGTCCAGGCCGGCGATCTGCACGGTCGTCGCGAACTGGTCGCTCCAGAACCACGGCAGCTCGCGGTAGCCCCGGCTGTCGCCGGTCAGCCGCGCGGCCACCAGCTCGGCGTGCCCCACCGCGTTCTGCACGGACTCCAGCCGCAGCCGGTTGCCCGAGCGCACCTGCGGGAACGCCGCACAGTCGCCGATCGCCGAGATGTGCGGATCGCTGGTCAGCAGCCGGGCGTCGACGACGATGCCGCCGCTCACCCGCAGCCCGGCAGCGGCCGCGAGACCGGTGCGCGGGATCACCCCGATCCCCGCCAGCACCAGGTCGGCCGGCAGCCGGGCGCCGTCGGCCAGCTCCACCGCCGCGACCGCGCCCCGCTCGTCGCCGTGCAGGGCGGCGACCCCCTGGCCGAAGACCAGCCGGGAGCCCTCCCGCCGGTGCAGCCGGGTGAAGTGCTCGGCCGTGCGGGCCGAGACCACCCTGGCCAGCGGGCGGTCGAGGGCCTCGACCACGGTCACCTCGCACCCGGCCCGGCGGGCCGCCGCGGCGAACTCCAGGCCGATGAAACCGGCCCCGACCACCACCGCGTGCCGGGCCGACCCGAGCGAGCGGCGCAGGGCGGCGGCGTCCTGCGCGGTGCGCAGGGTGTGCACGCCGCGCAGCCCGGCCCCCGGCACGGCGAGCGTCCGCGGGGTCGCCCCGGTGGCCAGCACCAGGTGGCCGTACTCGTACACCGAGCCGTCGGCCAGCCGGACCGTGCGGGCGGCCGGGTCGACCGCCGTCACCGAACCGGCGACCAGTTCGATCGACTGCCGCGCGTAGTAGCCGACCGGACGCAGCCAGAGCTGCGCCTCGTCCGCCTCCCCCTTGAGGTAGGCCTTGGACAGCGGTGGTTTTTCGTAGGGGAGTTCGTCCTCGGCGTCGATGAGGACGAGCCGTCCGCCGTAGCCGTGCTCACGCAGCGAGGCCGCCGTCTGGTAGCCGCCCTGGCCGGCGCCGACGACGACGACCGAGTCCGGGTGGGATCCCTCGGCCATCACTTCTGCCGCTCGGGCAGGTGCACGATCAGGCCGTCCAGCGCCTCGGTCACCGTGAGCTGGCAGCTGAGGCGGCTGTTGGGGCGGCGCGGGCAGGCGGTGAAGTCCAGCATCTCGTTCTCGTTCGGCTGGATCGGCTCCGGCTTGTCGAGCGTCGACTCGTCGACGTAGACGTGGCAGGTGGCGCACTGCAGATTCCCGCCGCACTGGGCGACGATGCCGTCGATGTCGTTGAAGACGGCCCCGCGCATGACGCTGGTACCGGTCTGGACGTCGATCGTGCGCTCGGCCGCGTCCACGGCGACATACGTGATCTTGGGCATGACGGAACTCCTCGATGGCGCCCGGGCGCGCGCACGGGGGCACGCCGACACACGGCACCGGTCAAGTGGGTGAATGGAGGAAGGACGGCGCCGCCGGTGGTTGCCGCAGGAAACGTCGATCCTGCCAACCCGCCATCTCATACCGGCCATTCGGACACGCGAAGCCCTCGGCCAGGACACGGCAGCGCTTTTGAGCGTAGCAAAGGAGTCCGGGGCACGCCAGGATCGATCTTCGGGGCGCCGACGGGGCTCAGACCGACTCCCGGCCGCTCCTCGGATCCGGCCGACGGTGCGTCATGAGCGGCCTGCTGACGGTGAATTCGCGGAACCGGCGGGCCGCCTCGGACTGGTAGGCGTCCCGGTTCCAGACCAGCGTGAGCACCCGGTAGCAGTTCGGCGCGGCCACGTGCACCCAGGCCACCGGGACGTGCGAGTCGGTGCCCGCCAGCCGGGACATCGCCGGGATCAGGCCGATGCCCAGCCCGGTGCTGATCATGTCCTGGCTGGCCCCCGGCTCGTCGCCCTCGCAGGACAGCCGCGGGGTGAGCCCCTCGGTGGCGAACAGCCGCTCCAGCAGCGCGCGTTGCCAGTTCCCCCGCCGGGTGGTGACGAACGGCTCGTCGGCGATCTCGGCGATCGTCACGCTCTCCCGGCCGTCCAGCCAGTGCCCGCGCGGGACGGCCAGCAGCACCTCCTCCCGGAGCAGCTCGACGGAGTCCAGGTTGGCGGCGGTCAGCGGCTGCGAGGCCACGCAGAAGTCCACCTCACCGGCGCGCAGTTGGCGGTCCATCTCCTCGACGTTCGACTGGAAGAGCCGCACCTCGGCCCCGGGGAAGGCGGCCCGGAAGCTGCCCATCAGATGGGCGACGGTCAGCAGCGTCTCGGAGGCGACGCCGACCCGGCCGAGCCCGGTCTCCCGGGCCTCGCGCAGCGCCCGGCGCCCGTCGTCGAGCTCGCTCAGCGCCCGGTCGACGTGCCGCAGGAACACCACGCCGTACTGGTTGAGCCGGATCCGCCGGCCCTGCCGGTCGAAGAGCGGGGAACCCAGCTCGGCCTCCAGCCGGGCGATGGTGCGGCTGAGCGAGGGCTGGGCGACGCTCAGCTCCTCGGCGGCCCGGCTGATGTGCTCGAAACGGGCGACGGCCTGGAAGTAGCGGAGTTGCAGCAAATCCACGGTTCACCTCTGCTCATGTCCGGCGAGCTATGCGTACATAGCAAAACCGGTCTTGGAAGGCATAAGCAACCCTCGCCTAACGTCATCGGCGGGGTTCGTCGCGCAGGTGGCGGGCAGAGATGCCCGCCACCTGCACACGCGAGCGGGGAACCCTTCCTTCCCCGCGTCCGCTTCCCGCGTCCGCCTCCCCGACTTCCTCATCCGTCCGCCGACCCGGAGGCCAACCGCCCCCCAGGAAGGTCGCATCATGAGCGCTGCGGATCTGGCCCGACTCCAGTTCGCGGCCACCACCAGCGTGCACTGGCTGTTCGTCATCCTCACCATGGGGCTGGTCCCCATCGTGGCGATCATGCACACCCGGGCCGCGTACACCCGCGACCTCGCCAAACGCGCGGTCCGGGAGCGCATGACTCGCTTCTGGGGCCAGCTCTACGTCATCAACTACGCGGTCGGCATCGTGACCGGCCTCGTCATGGAGTTCCAGTTCGGACTCAGCTGGAGCGGCCTGAGCAAGTTCGCGGGCAACGTCTTCGGCGCGCCACTGGCACTGGAGACCCTGATCGCCTTCTTCGCCGAGTCCACCTTCCTCGGCATGTGGATCTTCGGCTGGGGCCGGATGCGGCGCGGCATCCATGTCGCGCTGATCTGGCTGGTCGCGCTGACCGCCTACCTCTCGGCGTTCTGGATCCTGGTCGCCAACGGCTTCCTCCAGCACCCGGTGGGCTACGAGGTTCGCGACGGCGTCGCCTACCTGACCGACTTCTGGGCCCTGGTCACCAACGCCAACGCCCAGGTGGCCCTCGCCCACATCGCGCTCGCAGCGCTCACCACCGGCGGCATCTTCGTGGCCGGCATCAGCGCCTGGCACTTCGCCAAGGGCACCGAGGAGACCGAGCTGTTCCGGAGTTCGCTGCGCCTGGGCGTCTGGGTGAGCATGCTCTCCTCCTTCTTCGTCATCATCGTGGGCAACCTCCAGGTCCCGGTCATCGAGAAGACCCAGCCGGTCAAGGCCGCGATCCTGAACGGCGGCGACCTCGCCGCGGCGCAGGCCCAGGAGGTCGCCGCGCACGGCCCCGGGGACTACCTGCCCTGGACGGCCTGGGTGAAGAACTCGATGGACCTGATGACCATCCTCGGCAACACGGTCTCGACCATCACCTTCATCGCCGTCTTCCTGCTGCTGAAGGACCTGCTGGTGCGCAAGCGCTGGCTCGCCTACCTGATGACCGCGATCGTCCCGCTGCCCTTCATCGCCTCCGTCGGCGGCTGGGTGGTGCGCGAGATCGGCCGCCAGCCGTGGCTCGTCTACGGCCGGTTGACCGTCGACGACGCCGTCTCGAACGTGAGCACGGGCGCCCTGGCCGTGTCCTGCACGGTGTTCGTCGCCATCTTCCTCGCCCTCGCGGTGACCAACTGGACGCTGATCACCCGCTTCGCCCGCCGTGGCCCGGCCGGCGCCCAGCTCGGCGCCGGCGACCCGCTCCCGGACGAGCTGCCCGGTGCGGGCGGCGCCGACGAGAAGCAGCCGGTCCCGGCCTTCTGAGCGGGCCGACCGCTCCCGCACCGCGACGAACTCCTCTGATGTGACGGAAGGTTGGGCTACATGAGCCTGGAGACCCTCTGGCTGGCCCTCCTCGGCCTGCTGCTCGCCGGCTACTTCGTACTGGGCGGCTACGACTACGGCGCCCAGATGCTGTCCCCGTTCCTCGGTTCCGCCGACGCGGGGCCCCGGCCGGCGGCCGGACCGGCCGCCGGAGCACGGGCCGGTGCAGGATCCGGATCCGGCACCGGCACCGGCACCGGCACCGGCCCGGACGACCGGCGGAACGCCGCACTCGACGCGATCGCGCCGTTCTTCCTCGGCAACGAGGTCTGGCTGGTCGCCTTCGCCGGCGTGATGTTCGGCGCGTTCCCGCACCTGGAGGGCAGCCTGCTGTCCGGCCTCTACCCGCTGATCGTGGCGATCCTGGCCGGCCTGGTGCTCGGGAACGCCGCGATCCAGCTGCGCGGCCGCTCCCGCGGCCCGCGGGCGGCCAGGGTGTGGAACGCCCTGGTGGTGCTCGGCGGCGCGCTGCCCGCCGTGTGCTGGGGCATCGTGGTCGGCCTGCTGCTGCACGGCGTGCCGCGCCGGGCCGACGGTTCCTTCCACGTCGGCGCCGGCGAGGTGTTCGGACCGTTCGCGCTGACCTGCGGGGTGGCCACCGCCCTGCTCTTCGCCGGGCACGGCGCGGCCTTCGTCGCGCTCCGCTCGGAGCCCGGCACCGCCGCCGCCGCCCGACGGACGGGTGCCACCCTGCTCGCGGCGGCGGGCGCCGCCGGAGCCCTGGCGCTGCTGCTCTCGCTGTTCGGGGCCGGTGCCTCGATGACCAGGACGGGGACCTCGGTGGTCCTGTTCGCCCTGATCGTGGCCGCCCTCGCGGCCGGGTGGTGGTACCTCGGCCGGGGCCGCGACACCCTCGCCTTCACCGCCACCTGCCTGGCCACCGCGCTGCCGGTGCTGCTGATCGGGGCCGGCCAGTACCCCTACCTGCTGTCGGCCTCCGCCGGTGGCGGCATCACCGTCGACGACGCGGTCGCCGACGGCGCCACGCTGAAGGTGCTGATCGGGTTCGGCGTGGTGGTCGTCCCGCTGATCCTGCTCTACCAGGGCTGGAGCTGGTGGGCGTTCCGCGGCCGCACCGGCCGGCGGCACCCCAGCTACTTCTGACCGACCGCCGTCGGCCGGCAGCCCACCGCGGCTGCCGGCCGGCGGCGTCCGACCGCCTGGCGGACCACGGAGGGACCACGGGATGAAGCCGGCCGAACGCCGTCTGCGGCGCGAGATCCCGGCGCTCCGGCGCCACTTGACCATGTCCACCGTCCTCGCCCTGCTGGGCGCCGGACTGGTGCTCGGCCAGGCCGAACTGCTGGCCGGCCTGCTCGCCGACGGCTTCGCCGGACGCGGCCGGTGGACCGGGCCGCTGGTCGCGCTCGGCACCGTCCTCGCCCTGCGCGCCCTGCTGGCCTGGGCCCGGGGCGCCCTCGCCCAGCGGGCCGCCGCCGCGACCAAGCGGGACCTGCGCGACCGCCTCACCGCCCACCTGCGGGACACCGGTCCCCGGCGGCTGGCCGCCGGTCGGCACGGCGAGACCGCCACCCTGCTCACCCGCGGCCTCGACGCCCTGGACCCCTACCTCACCGGCTACCTGCCCACCATGGCCGCCACCGCTGTCGTCCCGCTGGTGGTGGTCGTCCGGCTCGGCCTCGCCGACTGGACCTCCGCGCTCATCGTGGTGATCACCCTTCCGCTGATCCCGGTGTTCGGCGCGCTCGTCGGCCTGCACACCGCGCAGCGCACCGCCCGGCAGTGGCGGCTGCTGGCCCGGCTGGGCGGCCACTTCCTGGACGTCGTCGCCGGGCTGCCCACCCTGCGCGCGTTCGGCCGCGAGCGGCACCAGACCCGGGTGGTGCGGGAGATGGCCGACGCGCACCGGCGGGCCACCATGCGCACCCTGCGGGTCGCCTTCCTCTCCTCCCTCGTGCTGGAGACGGTGGCCACCCTGTCGGTGGCGCTGGTCGCCGTCCCGGTCGGCCTGCGCCTGCTGGACGGCACGCTCGACCTGCGCACCGCCCTGGTCGTGCTCTTCCTCGCGCCGGAGGCCTACCTGCCGCTGCGCGCGGCGGGCGCGGCCTTCCACGACAGCGCCGAGGGCATCGCGGTGACCGAGCGGGTGTTCACGCTCCTGGACGACGCTGACGACGCCGGCGGCACGGGTGACACGGACGACACGGGCCCCGCCGGCGGGCCGACCGCCCGGCTCCTGGTCGAGGCCCGGACCGGGCCCCCGGCCCCCGTCCCCGACGCCCGCACCGCACGGCTGGTCCTCGACGGCGTCACCGTCCACCACCCCGACCGCGCCGCCCCCGCCCTCGCCGACGTCTCGCTCACCGTCCAGCCCGGCGAGCACCTGGCCCTGGTCGGCCCGAGCGGCGCCGGCAAGTCCACCCTGCTCGCCCTCCTGCTCGGCTTCGTCACCCCCGGCACCGGCCGGGTCCTGGTCGACGGCACCGACCTCGCCGCGCTCGACCCCGACGCCTGGCTGTCCCAGGTGGCGTGGGTCCCGCAGCGCCCGCACCTGTTCGCCACCTCCGTCGCCGACAACATCCGCCTCGGCCGCCCGGACGCCACCGACGCCGAGGTCCGGGCCGCCGCCCGGGCCGCCTGCGCCGACGGCTTCATAGCGGCACTGCCGCACGGGTACGACACCGTCCTCGGCGAGCACGGCGCCGGACTCTCCGCCGGCCAGCGCCAGCGCACCGCCCTGGCCCGCGCCTTCCTCAAGGACGCGCCGGTCCTGCTGCTCGACGAGCCCACCGCCCACCTCGACCCGGAGAGCGAGGCCGCCGTCACCCGGGCCACCGCCGAGCTGATGCGCGGGCGCACCGCGATCGTGGTCGCCCACCGGACCGGCCTGCTGCCGCACGCCGACCGGATCCTCACCGTCCGGGCCGGCACGGTCGAACCTTCCCCCGCCCGCCCGGCTGCCGCCGACCTCACCGGGCTGGTCCGCTCATGACCCGCCCGGCCGCCGCGGCCGCCCTCCCCCCGGGCGCCGCCCCCGCGCCCCGACCGCTCGCCCCCGGAGCTCCGATGCCCGACCGCGCCGCCAGCGGCTCCCACCCCACCCTCCGGCTGCTGAGCCTGCTGCTGCCGCACTGGCGCCGGCTGCTGCCCGCCGTGCTGGCCGCCGCCGGCAGCGAACTCAGCGGCGCCGCGCTGATGGCCACCGCCGCCTGGCTGATCACCCGCGCCGCCGAACAGCCTCCGATCGCCGCCGTCGCCGTCGCGATCGTCGCCGTCCGCGCCCTCGCCCTCGGCCGGGGCACCCTGCGCTACGCCGACCGCCTGCTCGGGCACGACGGCGTGCTGCGCGCCGTCGCCGACTTCCGCGCCCGGGTGTACGAGGCGCTCGTCCCGCTCGCCCCGGCCGGCACCCCCGCCTTCCGCGGCGGCGACCTGCTGACCCGGCTGGTCGACGACGTCGACGCCGCGCAGGACCTGCTGCTGCGGGTGCTGATCCCGGTCACCGCCGCCGTCCTGGTCGCCGCGGCCGCCACCGGTACCGCGCTGGTGCTGCTTCCGCCGGCCGGGCTGCTGCTCGCCCTGCTGCTCGCCCTCGCCGCGCTCGTGGTGCCCGCCCTGGTGCTCGCGCTGTCCCGCCGGGACGGTCGCGCCGAGAAGGCCGCGCGCGCCGAACTCGCCGCGCTCACCGTCGACCTGACCCGGGGTGCGGCCGACCTCGCCGCGTACGGTGCCCGGGGCCGCGCCCACGCCCGGACCGCGGCGGCCACCGCCCGGATCGCCGACCTGGAGGAGCGCCGGGCGCTCACCACCTCGCTCGCCTCCGCCGTGGTCCTGCTGCTCCAGGCGGCGGCCACGGTCGGGGTCACCTGGCTCGGCCTGCGCGCGCACGCCGACGGCCGGCTGCCGGCCGTACAGCTCACCGTCCTCGCGGTGCTCGCCCTGGTCTCCTTCGACGCCCTCGCCGGACTGCCCGCCGCGGCCCGCCGGCTGGCCGACGTCTGGGCCTCCGCCCGCCGCCTCGCCGACCTGATGGACACCCCGGCCCCGGTCACCGATCCGGCCGATCCGGCCCCGCTCCCCCTCGACGGCCCGCTCGGCGTGGAGATCACCGGCCTGCGGGTGCGCCACCGCCCGGACGGCCCGGCCGTCCTGGACGGGGTGAGCCTGCGGCTGCCGCCCGGCCGCCGGGTCGCGCTGGTCGGCGCCAGCGGCTCCGGCAAGTCCACCCTGATCGCGGCGCTGATGCGGTTCCTCCCGTACGAGGGCGGCAGCATCCGGATCGGCGGGCGGGAACTGCGGGACTGCGCGGGTGCCGACGTCCGCCGGGCGATCACCGGCATGACCCAGGACGCCCATGTCTTCCACACCACCGTCCGGGCCAATCTGCGGCTGGCCCGCCCCGAGGCCACCGACGAGGAGCTCCGCGACGCGGCCCGCCGGGCCCGGCTGCTCGACTGGATCGACTCCCTCCCCGAGGGCTGGGAGACGGTGCTCGGCGGGGACGGCGCCACCGTCTCCGGCGGTCAGCGCCGACGGCTGCTGCTGGCCCGCGCCCTGCTCGCGGACCCGCCGGTGCTGGTCCTGGACGAGCCGACCGAGGGCCTCGACCCGGACACCGCCGCCGCCGTCCTCGCCGACGTGCTCGACGCGACCCGCGGCCGGACCACCCTGCTGGTCACCCACGACCACGCCGCCCTGGACGCCGTCGACGAGGTGCTGACCCTCGCCGCCGGCCGGCTCGTGCCGGCCGGCGCACCGGCCGCGTCCTGACCCGCCCCGCCCGCCGGGGGCGGGTGGGGTGCCGCGGGCGGCACCCGGCTCCCGCGCGGACCCGGGCACCGCGCGCACGGGCACCGCGGACCCGGAGCGGTCGCACCCGGGCGGCCCGGGCGGCCCGGCCGGTCGCACCCGGGCCGCTCACAGGCTCCGGGCGGCGATGTCGCCGTAGGAGGTGGTGGCGCGGATGTCGAGGACCGCGGCGCCGTCGTTGCGCAGGCTGTTGCTGATCCGGCCGTGCCCGGTACCGGCGTCCAGGGCCGCGGAGACCCCGGCCGCGGCGGCCACCTCGATGTCGCCGGACTCGGTGCGGAGCACCACCGCGCCGCGAAGCGCCTCGGCGATCCGGACGGAGCCCCGGGAGGTGCTGATGTCGGCCGGGCCGTTGAGCCGGCCGACCTCGACGTCGCCGTCGACCGCGGTCAGCCGCACGCTGTCGGCCTCGTCGATCTTGATCCGGCGGTAGGCACCCTGCACGACGACGTCACCGAGGCGGCCGACGGCCCGGAGCTCGGTGCTCTCGGAGGCCACCTCGATCCGGGAGCCGACGGGCACCTGGAGGGTGATCTCCACGGCACCGGCACCGACCAGCCGGCCGCCGGGCACGGTGTCGACCCGCAGGACGCCGTCCCGGAAACCGACGACGGCCTGCTCGGCGGTGCGGATGTCGCGGGCGCGGCCGGACTCGGCGGGCCGCACCTCGACGGTGACGTCGGCCCGGTCGGCGGCGATCACCTGGACCCGGCCGGCCGGCAGGCCGACGACAGCGGTGACCGGGGCGGTGGTGGCGAACTTCTCCATGGTGCTGCTCTCCTGTTGCTCGTGGTGCTCCTGCTGCTTTCTGACATCACGAACGCTACGTTGCATTCGCATATCCATCAATAGCTTCGTTGCGAAGAACAGCCATAACTGCAGGCCAGATGTCGAATATCGTTGCAACGAATCCTCTTTCAATGCAACGTCGACGCGATCGATCGTTGCATTGACGGTGCATGAACGCTATGCTGCGGAGGTCCGGGCCGCACGAAGGGAGACCGAGGTGCCGGGAGGCCGACTCACCCAGCAGGAACGCCAGCAGATCGCACTCGGGGTGGCCGACGGGCTCGCCTACGCGGAGATCGCCAGGCGCCTCGACCGCCCCACCTCGACGGTCACCCGCGAGGTGATGCGCAACGGCGGCCCCACCGCCTACCGCGCCGACGCGGCCCACCGCGCCACCGAGCGCCGCGCCCACCGGAGCCGGCAGGCCGCCCCCCGCGGACCGCAGCCGCCCGAGCCGGCCGCGCACGGGCGCGACCCGGAGGCCGTGCGCGCGTACGAGGAGGTGTTCACCGCCCTGGTGATGCAGCAGGGCCTGCCCAGGATGATGGCCAGGGTCCTGACCTGCTTGTTCACCACCGACGAGGGGAGCGTCACCGCGGCCGAACTCGTCCGGCGGCTCCAGGTGAGCCCGGCGTCCGTCTCCAAGGCGATCGCGTTCCTGGAGGCCCACGGCCTGGTCCGGCGCGAACGCGACGAGCGCCGCCGCGAGCGCTACGTCGTCGACGGCGACGTCTGGTACCAGTCGATGATCGCCGCCGCCCAGGCCCACGCCCGGTTCGCCGGGACCGCCCGGGAGGGCGTCGGCGTGCTCGGCACCGGCACCCCGGCGGCCGTTCGTCTGGAGAACATCGCGCGGTTCATGGACTTCGTCGGCGAGAGCATCAGCCGCTCCGCCGAACAGGCCCGCGACGTCCTCCACACCGGCGCGAACCCGGCCCCGGTGCCGGCCCCGGGAGCGACGGACTCCGAGGATGGGATTTGACGCTCGTCTGACAAGGTGAAACGCCGTCACCCGCCCTCGCGTCGCCCGGGCGTGTGACGAACGGTCGGATCAACTGTCCGGTATGCGTATTCCCTTCCGGACCGGGCGGATCGCCTCGGTTCTCGCCCTCCTAGGAGGAACCCTCCTGGGCAGCGGCCTGATCGCCCCACCGGCGCAGGCCGCCATCTCCTTCACCAAGAGCGTGGACAAGGCGACCGCCTCCCCGGGGGAGAACGTCACCTACACCCTCCGGTACACGTGCTCGATCAACGAATGCACCGGCGGACACATCCTCGACACCCTGCCGTCGAACATGCAGTTCGTCGGCTGGACCCCCGACCCCTCCTCGGTCGACCAGGCCGGCTCCACCGTGCCCGCGACCGGCGCGATGGGCGGCACGATGGACATCAAGCTGCAGAACCTCAGCCCCGGCACCACCGCCACCATCACGGTGGTCATGAAGTACCCCAACTTCACCACCCCCAACGGCGCCACCTCCACCAACTCGGCCACCATGAGTGCCACCGGTGAGACCTCGCAGAACGCGAGCGCCAACACCAGGGCCGAGGTCCAGCCGCAGTACACGGTGACCAAGGGCATCCAGACCAGCAGCCAGGACGGGCGCACCGTCACCTACCAGTTCAGCCCCTGCGCCACCGACAACGTGCCCAACGTCGACCTGGACAGCAGCCGTCTGTTCGACACCCTGCCGCCGGGCGCGGTGGTGGACACCGGCCGCTCGCCGGGCTGGACCCAGGTGGCCCCCGGTCCCAACACCTGGGGCTACGACATCGGCCCGTTCGTGTCCGGCAACGGCCGCGGCGGCTGCCGCCAGCCGGGTGTCCTGGTCGTGTACTACCCGGAGAGCGACTTCCCCAGCGGCACCACCTCCACCAACAACGTGGACCTGCTGGGCGACCCGCTCGGCACCGACCCCGAGACCACGCTGGACTCCGCCTCCACCACCACCGGCCAGTTCCAGCCCCCGGCCACCGGTGTGGACGTCACCGCCAGCAAGGTGTGGCGCGACACCGTCGTCTCCGGCGACCTCAACAGCTTCAGCCTGTCGGCCACCAACACCTCCGGCCCGGCCACCAGCCTGACCATCACCGACCCCGGTACCGGCACCACCGACGGCCTCTACAACTGGATCTACCCCCAGTCCCTCCAGCTGGAGCCGTGGAACCCCACCAGCATCCAGCTCACCCTCCAGTACCGGCTCAACGGTGACCCGACCTGGCTGACCTTCAGCCCCGGAAGCCCCTTCAACGGCGCCGCCAACCGCCGGGTCACCTTCGCCGAGGGCGCCGGCGACCCGGCCAACGACGTCCTCGGCATCCCCGCCGGCCGCTGGCTCGACGGCCTCCGGTTCACCTGGAACGGCCCCATCCCCACCGGCTGGAGCCCCGGCAACGCGGTGCAGCTGGTCACCCAGGTCGCCACCCCCGGCCACGACGGGCGCGCCGCCCCCGTCCCGCTGACCAACTGTGTCGACACCTCCGCGACCGACGGCACCAACAACGCCAGTGCCAACGCCTGCGCCAGCACCACGATCACTCAGGCCACCAACCTCGGCGCGGCCAAGACCACCGTCTCCGGCGAGCTGTCCGCCCCCGGCGGCATGGCGACCTTCCAGGTCATCCCCTACAACCGCAGCGCCCGTGACCTGGACCGCCCGCTCGTCCTGCTCGACCTGCTGCCGCCCGGCGTCGTCTACATCGACGGCTCCGCCCGGCCGGACCCGAACTACCCGGACGCCAAGGCCCCCGAGTCGATCACCGTCACCCCCGGCCCCGACGGCCGCCAGCTGCTGAGGATGCAGTGGCCGGCCGGCGCGCCCGACTCCACCTACCTGCACGACCCGCTGGCCTACCGGATGCTCTTCGACGTCCAGGTCGCCAGCAGCATCCGCTCCGGTGAACTGACCAACGACGTCTACGTCACCGTCGACCAGCCGACCGACCCGGTCGCCTGCATGTTCTCCGGCTCCGACAGCGGCAGCACCCCGGACGTGCTCGACCTCAACGGCAACGGCAACACCACCGAGCTGCTCTGCCACGCCTCCTCCAAGATCCAGGTGGACGTGCCCAGCGTGCTGCGCTCGTTCAAGGAGGTGAAGGGCGACCTCGACTCCGACTACCTGAGCATCGGCACCGCTACCCCCGGCGGCCACATCTCCTACCGGATGACCGTCCGCAACGACTCGCCGGACCCGGTCACCGACTTCATCGCCTACGACAAGCTGCCCACCCCCGGCGACAACTACGTGCTCACCCAGGACGCGCAGCGCGGCAGCACCTGGACGCCCTCGCTGAGCGAGCCGATCGTCAGCAGCGACCCGACCGTGGTGATCGAGTACACCACCGACGCCAACCCCTGTGTCGAGAGCGCGCTGGTCGACCGGACCGGCTGCAACGCGAACGCGGTCTGGACCACCGCCTTCCCCGCCCCGGGGACGGCGACCTGGTTCCGCGTCCACCGCGCCGGCGCGATGGCCTCCGGGGAGTCCTTCACCCTGACCTGGCCGATGGTCACCCCGTTCGACGCTCCGGACACCGAGTACGCCTGGAACAGCTTCGCCTTCACCGCCACCGACAACGAGGGCCGGCAGCTGCTGCCCGCCGAGCCGGCCAAGGTCGGCGTCGCGGTGAAGCGGGTCACCGAGCCGAACAACGCGCTCGGTGACTTCGTCTGGGTCGACAAGGACGGCTCCGGCGTCCAGAAGCCCGGCGACACCGGCGTCCCCGGCGTCAAGGTCGACCTGCTGGACGAGAACGGCCAGCCGGTGCGCGACAAGGACGGCCGACCCGTCACCACCACCACCGACGCCAACGGCCTGTACCTCTTCGACAACCTCCCCGACGGCACCTACCAGGTGCGGTTCGACCTCACCACCCTCCCGCAGGGCGCCAAGGTCACCGTCCGGGGCGCGGGCACCGACCCCACCAAGGACTCCGACGCCGACCCCACCACCGGCCTGACCCAGACCGTCACCCTCTCCGGCGGCCAGCGCTACCTCGACCTCGACATGGGCATCGTCCAGCCCCCGCCACCGGCCGACAACGCGCTCGGTGACTTCGTCTGGGTCGACAAGGACGGCTCCGGCGTCCAGAAGCCCGGCGACACCGGCGTCCCCGGCGTCAAGGTCGACCTGCTCGACGGCAACGGACAGCCCGTCGTCGACGCCAACGGCCGACCCGTCACCACCACCACCGACGCCAACGGCCTGTACCTCTTCGACAACCTCCCCGACGGCACCTACCAGGTGCGGTTCGACCTCTCCACGCTGCCGCAGGGCGCCAAGGTCACCACCCGCGCCTCCGGCACCGACCCCACCAAGGACTCCGACGCCGACCCCACCACCGGCCTGACCCAGACCGTCACCCTCTCCGGCGGCCGGCGCTACCTCGACCTCGACATGGGCGTCGTGCTCCGGTCCTCGTCCCCGTCCCCGTCCCCGTCGCCCTCGCCGACGTCCTCGCCCTCGCCGACCTCGTCGCCGAGCCCGACGTCCTCGCCGTCGCCCACCGCCTCGCCCAGCCCGACGTCCTCGCCGTCGCCGACCGCTTCGCCCTCGCCGACCGCGTCCCCGACGTCGTCGTCCCCGTCCGCCACGACCACGACCACCGCGTCCACGGTCCCGACCCACCGGCCGACCCACCACCGGCCGACCGGCGAGCCGCTGCCGGACACCGGCAGCTCCGCCGCCGACGGCCTGATCGCGGCCCTCGGAGGCCTCGCCGTCCTCGGCGGTCTGCTCCTGTGCCTGGTCGCCTACCGCCGCCCGGGACGGCACAGCTGATCCACCGGTGAACAACTGAACAGCAAGGCCGGGACCAGTGGCGTCGCCCCCGGGCGACGCCACTGGCGTGTCCGCCCGCGACCGGAAGCGGGTGGCGGGGCACCGATCGGAAGCGGACCGGAAGCGACGGCGCCTTTCCCCGGAAGCGACCGGACTGGTGTGCTGTCACCGGAGGCGGGGCGGACCTCGACCGCACGGGGGACGGCAGGGTCCGCTCCCGCCCACCCACGGCGGGAGGAGCAGCATGCCAAGGCGCGGGCCGCGGAACGCCGCTGTACCGGCCCGGCCGTCAGTCCCGCCCGTACGGGTCCCGCAGGAAGCGCTCCAGCTCCAGCAGGTCCGTGCGGCGCAGGTCGTCCGGGTGCACGACGAGCCTCAGCTCCGGCGCGACCGGGGTGCCGTCCGCGCAGGCCAGGACGAAGGACTCCACGATCATCCTGGCGAGCCGGCCCCGGTCGAGGTCCACGATCCGCGCGAGGCCGGAGCCGAGCATCGGCACCGCGACCGGGCGGTACCGCCCGTGCAGGGCGACCGCCTCCCAGAGCCGGTCCAGGGCCGACGCGAGGTGCTCCGGACGCGACCGGGCCACCATGTCGTTGCCCAGCCGGGAGTACGCGGTCGCGAAGATCTGCCGCCGGCCGTGCGGCACCGCCACCGTCGTCCCGATCGGATAGCGCAGCCGGCGCCCGCGGGGCTTGTCCCGGCTGCGTTCCCGCTCGACCACCGCCACCGGCCGCAGCGCCCGCTCCAGCTCGGCGTCCAGCCGCTCGCTGCGGCCGCCGAACAGCCGTTCCACGAGCTGCCCCTGGATGCTCGACCGGCTGATCACGACGTCCTGGTCGATCTCGGTGTCGAAGGTGTCGGTGAAGCCCGCCACCAGGTTGGCGTCCTCCTGGTCGAAGAGGTCGCCGCAGACGACCACGACCTCGACCGCGCGGTCGGGCAGGGCGGCACGCAGCAGCTCGTCGTCCCAGCGGCCGCGCAGCCTGGTCCGCAGCCGGCCGAGTTCGGAGACCCAGGACGGGTCGTCCGGGCGTTCCCGGACCGCCGCCTCGGCGACCGGCAGCGCGAGCTCCGGCCGGCCGAGCCTGACCCGGCAGGAGATCAGCTCCCGGCGGGCGGTGTCCTGGAGGCCGGTCAGCCGGCGGATCAGCGGTTCGGCGAACTCCTCGCCGGCGGCCTCCGCCAGCGGTCTGCCCCGGACCAGGCCCAGCGCCTCCTCCAGGTGCCAGGCGGCCATCGCCGGTCCGACCCGGAAGGACTCGTTCACCAGCTCGGTGAAGCGGGCGCAGTCGAGCTCCGCGGACGCGAGGCCGAGCCGGTAGGCGGTTTCCGAGCCGCGCGCGGTCGACAGCTGCTCGGTGCGCAGGAGCCGCGCGCCGGACACCGGGTCGCCCGCGCCGAACGCGCGCCGCAGCTCGACCACCCTCTTGTGCACCTCGTTGCGGCCCCGCGCGCCCTGCCCCGGGAGGTCGGCCCGCCGGCCCCAGACGTCCCGGCGCAGCCGGGAGACCGGCACCGCCTCGCCGTCGGCCGCCACCAGCCGGACCAGCAGCCGTCTGGTCAGCGGGGTGAGCCGGACCGGCACCCCGTCGGACTCCACCCGCACCGGCCCCAGCACACTCACCCGGACACCCGTCATCGGAACCCCCACCTGCCTCGGCCCCGGCCGGGAGCGGCCGCCCTCGAAGCACCGAGCAGGATAGCAACCACCGTGCCCGGCAGGCAGGTTGATGATCGGCGTGTCGTATGATCCGCCGACTGCCGGGCACCGGCCGGGTGTCCCGGCGCACCGCGTCCGCGTTCCTGCGCCACACCGCGACCGCCTTCGGCGGGCTGGCGGTGGCGGGCCAGCTCGCCGCACCGCTGTTCCCCCACGGGCTGCCCTCGCCCGGCTGGGTGACCGCGGGCTCGGCCGGGGCCTGCGTGCTCTGGGGCGCGTACCTGAGCCGGCCGGTCCCCGTGGTGCGGCAGGAGTTCCGGCGGCCCGACACCACGGTGGTGGTGGAGGCCGGTGACCTCTTCGCCGCTCCGGGCCATCTCGTGGTCGGCTTCTGCGACACCTTCGACACCGCTCCGGAGGACGGGCGGCTGATCCACCAGGACAGCGTGCAGGCCCAGTTGCTGCGGCGGCGCTACGACGGCGACCTCGACCGGCTGGACGCCGAACTCGCCACCGCCCTGGCCCCGGTCGCCCCGCGGTCCCGCGAGCTCAGGGCGGACAAACCGCTCGGCAAGCTCGACCGCTACCCGCTGGGCACCGTGGCCGTCCTCGGCACCCCGCCCCGGCTGGTCTTCGCCACCGCCTACAGCCGGCTCGGCCGGGACCTGGTGGCCTCCTCCGGGGTGGAGGACCTCTGGTTCGGCCTCAACCGGCTCTGGGACGCCGTCGACCGGCGGGCCCGGACCGACTCCGTGGCGATGCCGCTGGTGGGGTCCGGGCTGGCGAGGATGGACTACCTGGACCAGGACAGCCTGCTGCGGCTGATCCTGATGTCGTTCGTCGCGCGGTCCCGGGAGGGCGCGGTCTGCCGGGAGCTGCGGGTCGTCCTGCGGCCGGCGGACCTGGCGAACGTCTCCGTGCCGGAGGTGCGGGCGTTCCTGCGGAGCATGGCCGAGGGCCTGGCCGGCCGGTGACGGCACCGGTGGCAGGTGGCACCACTGGTGACGGCACCGGCCGACGGCGGTCGGCACCGGTCGGCACCGGTCGGCGACGGCCCGGCCGCGGTGGTGCGCCGCGGCCGGGCCGGACCGTCCCGCGCCGGATCAGCCCGTGCGGCGGTAGGCCCCCAGGTCCAGGAACGGCCCGGTGTCCAGCCAGTCGTTGCCCCGGTCGTCCACCGGACAGCCGGCCACCTCCAGTCGTTGCGCCACCTTCCGCAGCGCGAAGACGTGGTTCCCGTCCGCGGTGAACCGGATCACGTTGCGGCCCGCCAGGTCCGAGGCCGGCCGGACGTCCCCGAACTCGACCATCACGGTCCGCTCCGGATAGGCCATCAGCACCATGCCCAGTTCGATCAGCACGTTCTGGCGCGGCTGGCCGGAGGGTGCCCGCTCGTGCGGCGGCTCGGCGGGCCCCTTCAGGTCGTCGTGGAGCACGGCGACGTCGTCCGGGGTGAGCAGGACGAGCGCGGCCCCGGCCACCGAGGGCGCGTGGGCCACCACCTCGCCGATGAACGGGGAGGGCAGGCCGGTCGCCCCGACCAGGTGCTCCCACTCCAGCGGGTTCAGTCCGAGTCTGCGCAGCAGCCCGAACATCTCCCGCCGGACCTGCTCGTCGCGGCCGTGGACCACGAACACGTTGCGGCTCCGCTCGGGACCGACCGTCGCCCGCGCACCCGTCGTCCGCGCGCCCGTCGACCCCTCGGCCTGGCGGGCACCGCCCCGGTTGACGGTCTTGCCGGTGGAGTTGTCGATGGTCCCGTTGCCGAAGATGTTGCCGTGGACGGCCGCGTCGCGGCCTGTTCCCTGGTCGGTCATGGGTCGGTTGTCCTTGTCCTCGGTGTGTTCGTGCGGCGGCCGTCGTCGCGGCCGGGCCGGTGGCGGTGGTGCGGGGATCAGTTGTGGTTGACCTGCTTGTTGTGCGAGTTGTCGATGGTCCCGTTGCCGAAGACGTTGCCGCTCAGGACGTTGGTCTGGTTGCGCCGGTGGTCCGCCAGGTCGACCTGGTGCTCGCGCAGGAAGCGCTCGACGAGGTGCAGCAGCCGACGCTCCACGATCCGGGTGTACTTGTCGGCGTCCGACTCCTGGAAGTAGTGGTGGTAGGTGTCGCTGCAGGCCAGTTCGCGGATGCTGGTGCGCGCGCCGCGATTCACCGCGAGCGTCGCGTACCGGCCGAGGCCGAACTCGCTGCTGTCGGCGACCGCGACGAGCTCGACCTCGAAGCGCCGGCCCTCCCGGTAGTGCTCGCGCAACCGGGCGTAGCCCGAGCGCAGCGGTCCGAGGGGCAGCAGGACCTGCCAGGACCGGCCCAGCACGTGCCCCAGGGAGTCCAGGGCCGCCCGCAGCAGCAGCCGCCGGTCCAGCCGCTCCGGCAGCCGGTCGACCAGGTGGAACTCGGAGATCACCGGGGTCAGCACATGGCTGTGGAACTCGGTGTGCAGGGTGTTGCCGCGGATGTCGAAGCCCACGAACAGGGAGGTGACCAACTCCTCGTCCCAGGAGCCGATCCGGGCGCACAGGTACTCGCGGGACGCGCCGTATCCCTCCGCCCAGTGCTCGCCGCCCTCCGCGCCGATCGCGGGCAGCGCGGTCCAGCCCGCTCCCACCGACCGGTCGTGCACGGTGACCGCCCGGGCGTAGCTGCGGCGTTCCACGGTGAGCGTCGCGATCCGCTCGGACTCCTTCGCCTCGTCCCGCAGTTCGGCGGCGAGGTGGTGCTGGACGAAGGCCGCCAGGTCCGCGACGTCGAACGGTACGACCGGCCGACGCCTGGTGACCACCGGACCGGCGGGCTCCTTCGGCCCGTCCGGCTCCGTCCGGCCGGCGAGCCGGGCGACCAGCTCCGCCATGTCGTCCCTGTTGTCCGGGGCGCCGAGCAGCAACTGCGCGTTCGACCACCGGCGCAGCCGCGTGCCGGCCCCGACGAACGGCCGGTAGCCGCCGAAGTAGGCGAGGCCGTCCCGGGCCGACTGCTCGCGCTCGATCTTCCCGACGAGCTCGTCGTCGAGGAGGACGGCCGACGGACGGCCGCCGTCGAACCCGCCCGGTCCGCCGCCCGGCCCGCGGTCCTTGAGCCTGGTGACCAGGGTGTGCAGGGTGGCCACCCGCCGGAGGTAGTCGGCCGACCACCACAGCCAGAGCAGGAGCAGGAGGAAGGAGAAGGCACCGATCACGCCGGTGGCGGCGAGGACGAACAGCAGGGCTGCCCCGGCCCCGAAGTACACCCAGGAGTTGCGCTGCAGCGCGCGGGCCGCGAGCGCGTGGGCGAGCACCGGGACGGCGTCGTAGCCGAACGAGGGCGCGACCGCCCGGGCCCGGTTGGTCAGCAGCTCCCTGATCACCGCGCGGCGGTAGTCCGGGGAGAGGTAGGTACCCGCCGCGAGCAGCCGGGTGGCCCGGCTGCGGGCGTCCACCCCCGGAGGTCCGGTGGGCCCGTCCTGGCCCGGGGACGGGGGTGGCGGCGCGGCGAGAGAGGCGCCGTGGATGGTCATCGGTCGTTCAGAGCTCCTGTCGTGGAGGGGTCCGGTCCTGCCGGGGCCCGGGGCGTCCTCGCGCCCGTGCCGACCCACCGTCATCCCGTCCGGGAGACGGTCGCCCTGGCGATGGCACCGTCGGTGACGGTGTAGACGCCGCGGAAGCGCCGGACCGTGCCGTCCGTCTGCCGGGCCTCCAGCGTCGCGGTGACCGCGGCACCGTCGACCGAGAGCACGGTCACCGTGGTGGAGGTGGTCTCGTCGAAGCCGGTGACGAAGGTGTCGTAGTCGCCGGCGAGGTTGCGCCCGCCGAGCTGCCAGGCCGTGCGGAAGTCCCCGGCGTTGATCGCCGCGAAGTAGTCGCTCAGCACCGCGTCGGGTCGGGCGGACCCGGTCGGGGTGGCCGTGGCCGTCGGGGTGGCCGTCTCCGTGGCCATTTCTGTGGCTGTGGCTGTCGCCGTGGTGGTCGCGGTCGCCGAACCGGACCCCGAAGGTGACGGTGACCCGCCGGACCAGGACGAGGACGACGAGGGCGTGGGCGAGAACGAGAACGAGGTTGTCCGGGTGATCGTGGGTGTGGCCGAGGCCGAGGCCGAGGGCGTGCGGGTGCGGGTGGGCGTGGGAACCGTCCGCACGGGCGTCGGCGGCGGCTCGTCCCACCCCCCGGACCCCCTGCCCAGGCCGCCGGCGAGCCCGCTCGTGTCGATGCCGCCCCCGTCGTCCGTCCCGAACGAGATGCCGCCGCCCAGCCCGAGCAGCAGCAGGAGCACCGCCAGCGAACCCCCCACGACGGCCAGCACCCCCGTACGGACGTCCCCGGGCGGGGGCAGCAGCGACGGCGGCGGGTGAACGGGCCGGGCCGCGCCCGGTGGCCGGACCCGTGCGTCCGCCGGGACCGGCGGCTCCGGGATCTTGTCGTTCAACGCGGACCTCCTGTGCGGTCACCGAGGGATCGGGGCGCGGGACCCGGCACGTCCGTCCGTGCGCCCGGCCGTGCTGCCCCGGCCCCGGGCCCGCGGACCCACCGGGGGCCACGGACCCACCGGTCACCGCCCCTCGGGTCGATCCGACCAGGCCCCCTTCTTCCGCGGCCACAACCGGGGCTCTTCCGATCCGCTTCCGATGCGCTGGTGGACCCGGTGACAGGTGCGACGGGTGCGCCGCCGCACTCCCCCGAGCGCTCCGGCGCACGACGAGGGGCCCGCGCCGGCCCGTGCCCGCCCGGGCCCCTCGGAGCGGGCCGATCGCGGTGCTACGCCGCGGAGACCGGTTCGGGTGTCCAGTGGACGGCGCGGACGCGCCGCAGCCAGGCCTCGGCGGGGCGCTCGTCG
Source organism: Streptomyces sp. TLI_053 (assembly GCF_900105395.1). Classification (NCBI taxonomy): domain Bacteria; kingdom Bacillati; phylum Actinomycetota; class Actinomycetes; order Kitasatosporales; family Streptomycetaceae; genus Streptomyces; species Streptomyces sp. TLI_053. The sequence goes on along the minus strand of NZ_LT629775.1, from coordinate 5,162,607 downwards.
GGGTGCTCGGGGAGGACCCCGGGACGGTCGAGGCGGTCGGCGGCCGCGGCGAGCAGGCCTTCGGCGTGGGCCGGGTCGTCGGCGATCCGCTCGCCGAGGCCGCGGACCCGCTCCGGATCCGGCAGCCGGACCTGGTTGTGGCCGACCTCGTGCAGGTGAACGGCCTGTTCGAGCAGCCGGACCAGGTGCCGGGCGTGCTTGGCGGCCCGGGCCCGGGTGACCGGGTCGGCGGTGTCGCGGGTCAGCAGCTTGCGGAACTGCTGGGTGGCATAACCGAGATAGGCGTTGCGGACACCCCGGGCGCTCAGGAACGAGCGGCGGATCGCTATCAGCTCCTCGCCCAGCGGGTCCCGCACCTCGTAGAGCTCGTCGGGCAGCCAGACCAGCTCGGTGGCGGTGGGATTGCAGCCGAGCGCGAGGCGGCACCACTTGGCGGCCTCGTGCAGGGTGCGGTCCGGCCTGGTGGAGACGTGCGACTCGGCCGGGCGGTGCAGGCCGTGGAAGCCCTCGGTCGGGGCGGCGAACAGGCCCAGCCGGTCGATGTCGGAACCGGCGTGCGCCAGTCCGTACGCGGTCGAGCCGACGATGCCGGACAGCAGGACGGTGCCGGGCGGGGAACCGGGCTGGGAACTGGGCCGGGTGGTGGGCCGGGTGCTCATCGGGCTCCTCTCGTCGGCCGGTCCGCAGGAGTCTGCCGGGTCGGGCCGCGCCGGGCCATCGAATTCCGCGGCCGCGGGCGCCCGCGGGCCGATACTGGGCCGCATGGCGAGGGCGAACGGCGGTCCGGCGGCGGGGACGGGCATCGGCACGGCGAAGCTCCGGGCCTGGTGGTCGCACCGGCAGTGGCTGGACGGCGCGCACCCGGAGGCGTCGGTCGGCGAGGTGCTGGCGGCCACCGGGTGGGCCAGGTCGGTGGGAGGGGCGGCGCCCTACCTGGGCCTGTTCGCCCGGGCCGGGCTCGGCCGGGCGGCCGTGGACGCCGCGGTGGCCCGGCTGGAGGCGCACGAGCTGCCCGCCGCGCGCGGCTGCACCTACATCGTCCCGGCCGAGGACTACGCGCTCGCCCTGGCGGCCGGCGCGGCCGTGCCGGAGGGCGAGGTGGCGTCCGCCGCGAAGCACCTGGGGGTGACCGCGGGCGAGGTCGAGCGGCTCTGCCTGGCGGTGGACCGCGCGCTCGCCGAAGCACCGGGGCCGCTGGACCCGGCGGCGATCCGGGTGGCCGTCGGCGAGGCCGTCCGGTCGCTGGGCGAGCCGGGGCGCAAGCGCGGGCTGTCCACCACCCTGCCGCTGGCCCTCGGGCTGATGCAGTCGCGCGGACAGCTGCGCCGGGTGCCGGCCAACGGCCGGCTGGACCAGCAGCGGTACGGCTACGCGCGGTGGGACCAGCCGGTCGGCGGCGGCACGGCGGACCTGGCCCGGCGCTATCTGACCTGGGCCGGCCCGGCCTCGCTGAAGCACTTCCGGTGGTTCTCCGGTTTCGGCGCCGCCACCGCCCGGCAGGCGTTCGCGGAGGCGGGCGCGGTGCCGGTGGCCCCCGGTTCGGAGCTGCTGATGCTGCCCGAACTCGTGGACGCCTTCGCCGGGTTCACGGTGCCGACCGAACCGCACTACACGCTGCTGGCCGGGATCGACGGCATCCACCTGCTGCACCGCGAGCTGACCCGGCTGGTCGACCCGGCCGACGCGGTCCGTCCGGTGCCGGCCGGCCGGGCCGGGCGGAGCTTCGGCAGCGAGGCCGACCCGCAGACCCACGTCGTGCTGGACCGGGGCCGGATCGTCGGCTGCTGGGAGTACGACACCGAACGCGCCGAGATCGTCCATCTGTCCTTCGTGCCGTCGAACGCCGGGCTGCGGTCGGCGGTGGCCCGGACGGAGGAGTTCGTCCGGGCGGAGCTGGGGGACGCGCGCGGCTTCAGCCTCGACTCGCCGAAGAGCCGGGCGCCCAGGATCGAGGCCCTGCGGGCGAGTTCGGGCGAATAGGCGCTCCGGCCGACGCCATTTGGGGGTCGGCATAGAGTACGAACCATGTCGACTTCGAACGAGTTCGCCCAGCCGCACGGCTCCGACCCGGCCGGCGTGCTGCTGATCACCGGTGCCGGTCGCGGCATCGGCGCCGCGACCGCCCTGCTGGCCGGACGGCGGGGCTACCGGGTCTGCGTCAACTACCGCTCGGACGAGGCCGCCGCCGCCTCGGTGGTGGACGCCGTCCGGGCCGGGGGCGGGGAGGCGCTCGCCGTCCGCGCCGATGTCACCCGCAGTGCCGAGGTGGCCCGGCTGTTCGCCACCGTCGACGCCGAACTGGGCCCGCTCACCGGGCTGGTGAACAACGCCGGGACGCTGGAGCGGCAGAGCCGGCTGGAGGACATCGACGAGGAGCGGCTCAACCGGATCTGGGCCGCCAACATCACCGGACCGTTCCTGTGCGCCGCGCAGGCCGTCCGCCGGATGTCCACCCGGCACGGCGGGCGGGGCGGCGCGATCGTCAACGTCTCCTCCGCCGCCTCCCGGCTGGGCTCGCCCAACGAGTACGTGGACTACGCGGCGGCGAAGGGGGCCGTCGACTCGATGACCCGGGGGCTGGCCCTGGAGGTCGCCGACGAGGGCGTCCGGGTCAACTGCGTCCGCCCCGGCCTGATCCACACCGGCATCCACGCCCTGGGCGGGGAGCCAGGTCGGGTCGACCGGGTCGCGCCGAACCTGCCGATGCGGCGCGGTGGGCGGCCGGACGAGGTCGCGGAGGCGATCCTCTTCCTGCTGTCGCCGGCCTCCTCGTACACCACCGGCGCCTTCCTGGACGTCGCCGGCGGGCGCTGACGCCGACGGGGCCGGCGGGGGGCGGGGCGCGGTGGCGCGGGCAGGTCGGCGGCGCGGCGCGGGCGGTCGCGGGTCCGGCGGAATGGGGGATTCCTTCCCCTCGCGCGGTCCGCGACCTTACGGTGGGCCCATGACCGACGACCTGCCGGACCGTGAAGCCGACCTGCCGTCCTCTTTCATCGACATCCCCGGAGTGCGCAACTTCCGCGACGCGGGGGGCGTCGGCGCACTCCGCCGGGGCGTGCTGTTCCGCTCCGGCTCCTTCCACACGCTCGCCCCGGAGGGCGCGCTGCGGCTGAAGGCCCTGGGCCTGCGCACCGTGATCGACCTGCGCAGCCCGGTCGAGGCGGAGGTCTGGCCGGACCTGCGGCACGGCCTCGACCACGAGGCGCTCAGCCTTCCCACCCTGCCCGCCGACCGGGAGGACACCGACCGGCCGTGGCCGACGGGCCAGGAGGAGCTCTACCCGTTCATGGCCTCCACGGCCGGCCCGTCGCTGGTCGCCGCGATCCGCCGGCTCGGCACCCCGGGCGCCCTGCCGGCCGTCGTCCACTGCGCCGTCGGCAAGGACCGCACCGGTCTCACCGTCGCGGTCGTCCAGACCCTGCTGGGTGCCTCCGAGGACGACATCACCGCCGACTACCTGCTCTCCAACACCGGCCTGGGCCTGCTGGACGGCCCGGCCCCGTACATCGACGAGACCGGCGCCGAGCGGATCTCCCGCCCGATCTCGGAGGAACTGCTCGCCTCCTCCTTCGCCTGGATCCGGGACCACCACGGCTCCGTGCCCGCCTACCTCCGCGCCCACGGCAGCACCGACGAGGACCTCGCCGCCCTCCGGGCCAACCTCTCCGCGTAGGGCGGGTCCTCCGGCCCCGGACGGCACGCGGCGACGCGGCCGGCCGGGGCCTGCCGGGGTCTGCCGCGGCGGTCCCGACCGGCCGGGGCCGGCCGGGGTGGCCTACTGGCGTTCCAGGTGCCACCACTGGGTCGGGGAGTCGGTGTCCTCCCACTGGTGGACGGGGTCCGACGGGGCGGCCGGGGCGGTGAGGGCCTTGCCGCTGACGAAGCTGGTGAGGGTGCAGGTGCCCGGGGCGTCGAGGTGGTGCTCGACCAGCCACTCCTGCGCGCCGAAGGCGTTGGCGGACCACTGCTGGACGGGCACGCCGTTGTCGGTCGCGGCGCCGGTGACGTCCAGGCGCTTGCCGCCGGCGACGTTCTCGACGTGGAACAGCGCACCGCCCGGGTGGACGGCGGTCAGCCGCCAGAGCTGGGCGTCCGAGCCGTCCTCGGGAGCCAGCAGGACTTTGACGCCGCTGCGGCGGCTGCCGCCGGGGACCTCCAGCAGCAGGCCGGTGGCGACGTTCCGGATCCGGTAGCGGCCGTCGGTGATCTTGTGCTCGGTCACCCGTGGAGTGTCCCACCGGGCACCGACAGTCCCGCCCGCCGCGCCGGGGTCCGCTGCTCCCAGCCGAAGGCCGCGGCCAGGGCCAGCACCACCGCGGCGACCTCCGCCAGGGCCGAGACCGCGGTGCCGAGCAGCGTGCCGGCCGCGACCGCGGCGGCGGCCAGCAGCCGCGGCAGGTTCGGCCCGAGGTCGAAGGTGCGGCGGACCGCGGTGTTGACGACCAGGAAGAGCGCCACTCCCCCGGCCAGGGCGGCCGCCTGGGCGCCGGTGATCGGCGCCCCCGGGTGCGCGACCGCCGACTTCACCCCGGCGGCGAACAGCAGCACCCCGAGCAGCAGCCCGTAGTGGCCCAGGTTGTAGACGCTGACGGCGAGCCGATTGCGCCGGTCGGAGGGCAGCGCGGCCATGCGGTGCTCGGCCCGGGTGTCGTCGTCGTGCCCGAAGTACGCCCACCAGAGCCCCACGCAGACGGCCAGGCTCAGCAGGGCGACCCCGACGAGCGGGGCGCTGAGCTCGGCGGTGCCCGCGCCGACGCCGATCGCGATCACCGACTCGCCGAACGCGATGATCACCACCAGGCCGTGCCGCTCGACGAAGTGGTCCGCACGCAGTTGGAAGCTGGGCAGGTCGACCAGCCGGGGTATCGCGAACTGCAGGGCGAAGGCGGCCGCCCAGAAGGCCAGCTGGACCGAACCGGTGAGGTAACCGCCGGCCACCACCAGCCCGGTGTTGACGAGGTTGAGCCCGCCCATCCGGAGCACCGGGCCGAGCGCCACCCCGGACATCGCGAACATGCCCGTGTGCACGGCCACCACCAGCAGGTACGCCCAGCCGAAGGCGGCGCCACTGCCCTCGAAGGCGTGCGGTACGGAGAGCGAGATCACCAGGAAACCCGCCATCGCGAGCATCAGCAGGCAGCGCCGGCCGTGGGTGCTCGGCGGCATGGCGTTGGTCAGCCAGATGAAGGCGTCGTACATCCACCAGATCACCGCCAGCATCACCAGGACCTGGGCGAAGCCGCCCGGGGTGAGGTGGTGGGCCAGGCTGCCGGTCAGCTGGGTGACGGTGAAGACGAAGACGAGATCGAGGAAGAGCTCCAGCGGCGCCGCCCGGAGCGAGGGCTCGGCGGTGGCGTCGAGGAGAACGGGTGCGGGCGTGGGGGCGGTGGCTCCGCCGGCGGCGGAGGTACTGGTCGCGATCACCCGCGCGAGTATGGGGGACGGCGGACCGCCCCCGCCGGGGTTTCCGCCAGTCGGGCGGCGGCCGACGGCCCACCGACACCGGCCGGACGCCGTCCGGCCATCGGCGGACACCGGAGGGCGGGGCGGCGGGCGGACACCGGCGGGCGGGCCGCCGCAGGTGCCGGGTTATGGTCGGAGCTCCGGGGAGCCCCGGGGCCGGTCGCCCCGGAGTCCCGAGGAGTCCGCCGCGGGTCCGCACCGGATCCGCCTGGAGTCGAGGAGTGGAACCGACGATGGCGAGGATCCCGAACGCGCTCACGGCCACCGCCCCCGCCGCGCTGACGGCGGCGGGCGGTCTGGTCGGCGGCTACGGCGTCGCCCGGTGGAGCGGCAGGCGACAGCTCGGCGGTGCCGTCCTGGCCGTGGCCGGTGCGGGCGCCGCCGCACAGTGGCACCGCCGCTCGGGCGCGCCCGCCGCGGCCGCCCTGACCGGGCTCTACGTGGTGGCCTTCGGCGGCTCGCACCCGCTGGCGAAGCGGATCGGCGCCTGGCCCGCCGTCCTGGCCGTCACCGGGGTGGTCACCGCCGCCTCGGCCGCCACCACGGCGCTCGTCACCCGGAAGAGCTGAGCGGCGCCGCTCTCACGCCCGACCCCTCACGCCCGCCCCTTCACCCCGCTCCCCCGCCGCCGAACCGGGCCTCGAACGCGGCCCGGTTCGGCGACACCGGCGTCCGGTCCCAGACCGCGAAGACCACCCGGTCGAAGGCCGCCCCGTACCGGGCCAGCGCCAGTTCGAACGCCTCCGCCACCTCGGCCGGGTCGTTGCGGAACACCCCGCAGCCCCACGCCCCCAGCACCAGCGCGCGGATCCCGTGCCGGGCCGCCGCCGCGAGCACGCGCTCGGCCCGCTCGGCGAGCACACCACGGACGTCCACCCCGTCGCCCCCGGCCCGCAGGGCGAGCTGGCCGGCGTTCGGCGCGGGCGAGGTCAGGAATGTCACCGGGTACGGCCGCGCCAGCAGCCCGCCGTCCTCGCCCCGGATCACCGGCACCCCGGGCGAGACGATCACCCGGTGGCTGTACCGGAGGTCGCCGGAGGCGCGGTGCGCCGCGTAGTAGTCCGGCGCCTCCACCAGGCTGGTGTAGAGGAGGGCGCTGCGGCAGAGGTCCTCCTCCTGGGCCCGGGCCCCGCGCAGATAGCCGCCGCCCGGGTTCCGCGCGGACGCGAAGTTCAGCACCCCGACCGGGCCCGCCCCCGCCCCGAACAGCCGGCGGGCCGCCTGGACACTGCCCTCGGCCGTGACCTCGACGGTGCCGGCGTCCGCCGTCGGCCCCGGGCCGCCCGCCGAGACCAGCGCGTCGAGAGCGGCCGGGTCGTACGACACCGTCCCGGCCCTGGACGCCGTCAGGCGCTCGGCCAGATCGACGGAGTCGCCCCCGGACGCGCGGTAGCTCCCCCGCTCGGCGATGCCCTCGTTCACCGCCGCCACATCACGCAGTCTGCTGCTCATGCGACCGACCGTAGGTGACCGGGCGGGCGCCGCGCCACTGGTTATTCTCAGCAGCAGAACAACGGCCGTGGGCGACGGCGGCCCCGGGAACGCCGAACGGCCACGGGCCCGCTCCGACGATGCGGAGCGGGCCCGTGGCCGTGGTGCCGTGCGGTGCGCGGGTCAGCGCGGGCCGGCGTCAGTTCTTCCAGCGCGGCTTGCGGTCGTCGCGGTTGAAGCCGGCGTTGTAGCCACCGGAGGAGCGGCCGCCGCGCTCGTCGCCGCGGTCGCGGTTGAAGCCGCCGCCGGCCTGCGGACGGCCGCCGGAGCGGTGGTCGTCACGGCGGGCGAACGGACGGTTGTTGCTGCCGCCGCGCTCGTCGCGGTCACGGCCGAAGGCCGGACGGTCACCGAAGGAACGGGCCGGACGGTCGCCGAAGGAACGGCCGCCGCGGTCGTCACGGTCACGGTTGAAGCCACCGCCCTGGCCGCGGTCACGGTCGCCGAAGGAACGGCCGCCGCGGTCGTCACGGTCACGGTTGAAACCGCCGCCCTGGCCGCGGTCACGGTCGCCGAAGGAACGGGCCGGACGGTCGTCGCGGTTGAAGCCGCCGCCGCGGTTGAAGCCACCGCGCTCGCCGCGGTCACGGTCGCCGAAGGAACGGCCGCCGCGGTCGTCGCGGTCACGGTTGAAACCGCCGCGCTCGCCGCGGTCACGGTCGCCGAAGGAACGGCCACCACGGTCGTCACGGTCACGGTTGAAGCCACCGCGCTCGCCGCGGTCACGATCGCCGAAGGAACGGCCACCACGGTCGTCACGGTCACGGCCGGAACCGCCGCGCTCGCCGCGGTCACGGTCGCGGTTGAACGCCGGACGCTCGTTGCGCGCCTCGCGGTACGACGGCGTGCGCTCCTCGGTCGGCTCGGCGGCGGCCGGCTCGGTCACGGTCGCGACGGAGGTCTCCTCGCCCTCGGCGGCCGGGGCCTCGTCCACGATGCCCAGCTCGGCCCGCTCGCGCGCGGCCCGCGAGGCGAGCCGGTCGGCCTCCTCGCGCAGCTCGGTGGCGCGGCGCTGCGCGCGCTCCAGCTGACGGGTCATGTCGGCGATCTCGCGCTCGGCGGCACCGGCGATGTTCGCCGCGCTCTCCGCCTGGACCTCGACCAGCGAGCGGGCGCCGGTGATCCGGGCCACCTCGGCGTCGAAGGCGTGGTCCAGGATGTGGCGGCCGGCGTCGACGCCCGCGTCCTCCATCAGGCGGAAGACGCTGCGGCGCTGGTGCGGCAGCACCAGGGTGACGACGGTGCCGGAACGGCCGGCCCGGGCGGTGCGGCCGGAGCGGTGCAGGTAGTCCTTGTGGTCACCCGCCGGGTCGACGTTCAGCACCAGGTCGATGCCGTCGACGTGGATGCCGCGGGCGGCGACGTCGGTCGCGACGACAACGTTGACGTAGCCGTCCTTGAAGTCGCCGAGCACCCGGGTGCGGGCGCCCTGGGTCATGCCGCCGTGCAGCGCGTCGGCCTTCACACCGGCCTCGAGCAGCTGCTCGGCGACCCGGTCGGCGCCCATCTGGGTGCGGACGAAGATGATCGTGCGGCCCTTGCGGGCGGCGATCGCGTTGGTGATCGGCGCCTTGTCCTTGGGCTTCACCACGAGGATGTGGTGGGTCATGGTGGTCACGGCGCCGGCCGACGGGTCGACCTCGTGGGTGACCGGGTTGTTCAGGTAGCGCTTGACCAGGGTGTCGATCTCGTTCTCCAGGGTGGCGGAGAACAGCAGGCGCTGGCCGCCGGCCGGGACCTGGTCGAGGATCTCGGTGACCTCGGGCAGGAAGCCCATGTCGGCCATCTGGTCGGCCTCGTCGAGCACGGCGACCTGGACGTCGTCGAGCTTGGCGGAGCCGCGGTTGATCAGGTCGCGCAGACGGCCGGGGGTGGCCACCAGGACGTCGACGCCGCGCTCCAGCGCGTAGATCTGGTTCGACATCGAGGTACCGCCGCAGACGACCTTGAGGCGCAGGCCGAGCACCGAGCCGAAGGGCTCCAGGGCGTCGGCGACCTGCATGGCCAGCTCGCGGGTCGGGACCAGGATCAGACCGCGCGGCGACTTGGCGCGGGTGCGCTCGCCGGCGGCGAGGCGGGTCAGCAGCGGCAGGCCGAAGCTGAGGGTCTTGCCGGAGCCGGTACGGCCGCGGCCCAGCACGTCCTTGCCGGCCAGGGCGTCCGGGATGGTCGCGGCCTGGATCGGGAACGGGGTGGTGACACCGCGCTTGGCGAGGGCGCGAACGACCTCGTCCGGCAGGCCCAGGTCGCCGAAGGTGAGGGTCGGCTCGGCCTCGACGGCCTCGTCGTCGCCCTCGGCGGTGTCGGTGGCGTCGTCGGCCTCGGCGGCGTCGGCGGCGTCGTCCGCGACGGCCTCGGTGGTGTTCTCCTCGACGGCGTCGACGGCGGCGATCAGCTCGGCGTCGGCCTCGGGGGCGGTGGTGGTGACATCGGCGGCGGACTCGCTCGCGGGCATGGCGAAGCGGGCGTCGTCAACGAGAGACATGCAAAACCTTCCGGAAGTGGCACGCGCCAAAGTCCGGGGTTCTGTTTCACAACCGCCTCTATGCGGTCAGCCACGGATCGCCGGAACGCGCCAAGGGCGCCAGATGGGTGTAGGGCGCCAGACAAATGAATCAAACGAACGATCTACCACCATAGACGAGCCTGGGGATCGGAGGCAAATGCCGAGGCCAGGCTGTGATTCAAGTCCCTTCAGTGTGCGGCCGGTCCGGCGCTGGGGGCCGCCGTGGCGCTGGGGGCGACCGTCGGTTCCGGGGCCGGGGTGGCGGTCGGGGCGGGGGTGGTGCGGCCGGGCTCCGGCGAGGCCGGGTGGCCGGAGGGACTGGCCGCCGGGGCGGAGGCCGTGGCACCGCCGGTACGGCCGTCGCCGGTGCCGGTGGTGGCTCCCGTGCCGCCGGGGTGGCCGGTGCCGCCGGCGGCGGCGCCCGTGCCCGCCGTGCCGCCGGCCGCGCCGCCCGTGACGGCTCCGCCCGGACGAGGTGCGGGGCTGGCGCTCGCGCCCCCGGCGGTGCCGCTCGCGCCGGGCGCGGGCTCGCCGGGGGCCGCCGCCGGTACCGGGTCCGCGACCGCGGGCGCGCCGTTGACGCCGCCCGCGCCGTTCCCGCCCCCGGCGCCCGCCGCGCCGTTCGCGCCGACGGCCGGCTCCCCGGGGGCCGCGTTCATACCGCCGGCCGAGGCGCTCTGGGCCTGCGCGCCCCCGGCCCGCTCCGACCGCCCGACCGCGCCGCCCTGGTGTCCGCCGCCGCTGGGCGAGGCCGAGGCGGTCGGCCCCGGCCTGGTCGGCGTCCCGGCCTGGCCGACCGGCACCGTGCGGTGCTTCTCGTCCGCGCCCGGCCCGACCGACATGCACCCCGTCAGCCCCAGTCCGGCCACCGCCAGGGCCGCCACCGCCCGGACCGCCCCGGTCCGCACCGTCCGCGTCCGCTCCGGCCCGTCCCGGTCCACCGCCGTCTCCCGCTCCGCCACCGCACGCATCGCACGCATCGCCGCCACCGAGCTCCCTCTCCCGCCCCGCCCGGGCCGCCCACCACGCGCGCACGGCCACCCTTGCGGGTGCCCAACGCGCGCCCCCGGCGCACGGACACGGGTGGACGCACCGGGAGCACTCGAACGAGCGTCGGCCGGGCCCCCTTCGCCCGGGAGTGCGAACGCCCGGGCGTTCGACGGCGGGCCCGCGGACGAGGGGGTCAGCCCCAGAGGGCCCCGGCCAGCCCGGCGCCCGCGTACACCGCCGCCAGACCCGCCGCGACGCTGCCCAGGACGTTCACCAGCGCGTACCGCCCGGCCCCGCCCTCGGCCAGCCGCAGCGTCTCGTACGAGAACGTCGAGTACGTGGTCAGCGCGCCGCACAGCCCCGTCCCCAGCAGCAGCTGGACCTGCGAGGACGCGGCACCGGCCGCCACCGCCCCGGTCACCAGCCCGAGGACCAGGCAGCCGGCCACGTTCACGGTGAAGGTCCCCCAGGGGAAGACCGAGTCGTGCCGGGACTGCACGGCCCGGTCGGTCAGGTAGCGCAGCGGCGCGCCGACCGCCGCACCGAGCACCACCAGCAGCCAGTTCACGCCCCGCCCTCCCCCGCGCCGCCCGTCGAGCCCGTGCTGTCGGCCCCCGCGTACCGGAGCAGCTCGCAGCGCTCCAGGGTCACCGGCCCGGCCGGCCGCAGCTCCTCCAGCTCGGGCAGGAAGGCCCGCACCCGCTCCTCGCTGTCCACGATCACCACCGCCACCGGCAGGTCCTCGCTCAGCGACAGCAGTCGCGCCGTGTGCACCAGCGAGGACGCGCCGAAGCCCTCGATCCCCCGGAACACGCTCGCCCCGGCCAGCCCGGCGGCCCGCGCCCGGTGCACGATCTCGCTGTACAGCGGGCGGTGGTGCCGGCGGTCGTTCTCGCCGACGAGCACGGTCAGCCGCAGTGCGGGCCCGCCCTGCCGGGCGGCCTCCCCGGCCTCCCCGCGTGCTCCGGCCGTCATGCCCGCACCCCGGCCCGCCGCAGCAGTCCGCGGGTCACCGCGGCCGCCGTCCAGACCGCCGCCAGCGCCGCCAGCAGCGTCAGCGCCAGGTACCCCGCCGCCGGGCCGGGCCGCCCCTCCGCCACCAGCCGGCGGAAGTCCACCGCGTACGTCGAGAAGGTCGTGAACCCTCCCAGCACACCGGTCCCGAAGAACGGCCGCACCAGCGGGTGGACCGGCCGCCCCTCGGTGATCACCACCAGGAAGACCCCGATCACGGCGCATCCCACCACGTTCACCAGCAGCGTCGTCCACGGGAAGGCCGACGGACCGGTCGGCCACAGCAGCCCCGCCCCGTACCTGGCCGTCGCCCCCAGAACCCCGCCGGCCGCGACCACCGCCACCGCCGGCCCCTGCCCGCGCAGCACCGGCGGGCGCCCCCGCGCCGCCGGGCCGGGCCCGGCACCGTCCGCCACCAAGTCCTCCGAAGTCGCCACAGCCCCATCAAACACCGGCGATCGACGGTGCCGACCGCCTGGCACACCGTCACCCCAGACCCGACAATGATCCGGTGGAGATGACCCCGGAAGACTTCGAGGTACTGGTCGCGGACGCGCTCGACCTGATCCCGCCGCGGCTCGCCGCGATGATGGACAACGTCGCCGTCTTCGTCGAGGACGAGCCCGACCCGGCCGACCCGGAACTCCTCGGCCTCTACGAGGGCACCCCGCTCACCGAGCGGGGCGAGTGGTACGCGGGCGTCCTCCCCGACCGGATCACCGTCTACCGGGGCCCGACCCTGCGCCTGTGCGAGGACCGCGAGCAGGTCGTCGAGGAGGTCCGCACCACGGTGATCCACGAGGTCGCCCACCACTTCGGCTTCGACGACCACGAGCTCGACGAACTCGGCTGGTCCTGAGCCCCGCCCCGGAACCGCCCCCACCGGCCGGCCCCACCGCCCGGCCCCGACGACCCACCCGCCCACCTGGCCGAAACCCGTTTTGGCGATCCGCCCGACATCCCATATGCTTCTCGACGTCCCCGAGCGCCGGAAACGGCGGGACAGGCCGCAAGCCCTCATCGTCTAGTGGCCCAGGACGCCGCCCTTTCAAGGCGGTAGCACGGGTTCGAATCCCGTTGGGGGCACGCAGTACCGTAGTACAGTGCAGTGAAGCAAGACCCAGTAAGACCTGGGTGGTTCGCCACCTCGAGGTCCCGTGGAGCAGTTGGTTAGCTCGCCACCCTGTCAAGGTGGAGGTCGCGGGTTCAAGTCCCGTCGGGATCGCTCGTCTCGCAAGAGACGGTGCAGTACGGCCAGGTAGCTCAGTTGGTACGAGCGTCCGCCTGAAAAGCGGAAGGTCGCCGGTTCGACCCCGGCCCTGGCCACAGCCGCCTGAAAAGGCAAAAAGGCCCCGGAGAGGTTCTCTCCGGGGCCTTCTGCATGTTCCTGTACGCCCACCCGGGCTACGGACGGAGATCGACCTGGACGACGGCGTGGCGGCCGCTGGTGCGCCACGGCGTCCCGGCGCTGTCGAGCCGAGCGAGGACGGCCGCGTCGACGCCGACGATCACGTCCGATTTCAGCGTCCGCAGAGCCGTGACGGCCGAGGGGAAGTGGCCGGCCGCCTCGGCGAAGAGCGTCGTGGGCGGCCACAGCTGATCGCCCACCAGCCGGCGGTAGTTGAGGTCGCCCTTGAGCACCGTCATGGCTGCGTCGGCGAACTCGGAGCGAAGGTCGGCGGGCATGTCGTGGAACGGCAGCGGCGCGCAGAAGAACGGGTGCGTGCGGATCACGAGTGCTCCGCTGCTCATCGCTCCCCACAGTCGTTCGCCGATCGTCCTGGCCGCCGGTGCGATCGCGGTGCGCAAACGCTCGACGGTGGCGAGGACATCGGCCGTCGTCGCGTCCGACACGTAGTACGGCTGCGGCTTCACGTGGACGACGACCTGCGCCGCCAGGCCGGACGCCAGGAGATGGTCGACCAGCACGAGGTCCGGCAGGAGCTCACGGCCGGCGTTGTCCGCGACGATGCAGACGCGCCCGCCACGGGCCCGTTCCAGCTCGGCCCAGAGCGACTCGCTGTCGTCGGCCACCAGGTCGGACGCGATCGACGCTCCGGCCTCTGCGGTGATCCGGAAGCTCAGGTCGGCGCGGTTGCCCCAGAGCGCCGAGGAGAGCAGCGCGGCGGCTCGTTCGTGGGTGAGGTCCGAGGGCAGGTCGCCGAGGGCCGCCAGCTCGGCGTCCACGGCCGGGCCGGCGAGTTCGGCGTCCTTGAACGGTGCGAACGGGTCGATGCCCTGCCAGGCCCCCGGCCGGAAGTAGCCGGTGGCTTCGAGCAGTCTGCGGTAGAAGTAGCTCTCGGCCCACAGGAACGGCGCCTCGCCCCACGGTCGTCCGAACAGGCCCTCACCCCACTCCAGCCACTGCTGGTGGTCGTGGGCGCCGGCGCTCAGCGGTTGCAGCACACCGCTGGTGCTCTCGGCGAGGAGGTCCTCGACTGCGGCTCGCTGGCTCGGCCCGTACGGCAGTGCGTCGAGCACCTGCTGAACGAGCTTCGGGTGCCGCTCGTGGAAGACGTCCCGGGCGAACGAACCGGGAGTGCCGCTCAGGATCACACGTGCGCTGGACATGCTTGGATTCGTCCTTCTTCTCGACGGGGGAATCCGGCAGACCCGGGGGCGAGCGGAAGCGGCGCGGGAAAACCGAAGGGCCCGCACCGCGAGTGCGCGGTGCGGGCCCGGGCCGGGCGGCGGAGCCGGACGGCCGGAAGTACTACAGCGGGCGAATGTTCTCCGCCTGCGGGCCCTTCTGGCCCTGCGTGACGTCGAACTCGACCTTCTGGCCCTCGAGCAGCTCGCGGAAGCCGCTGGCGTTGATGTTCGAGTAGTGGGCGAACACGTCGGGGCCGCCACCGTCCTGCTCGATGAAGCCGAAGCCCTTTTCCGCGTTGAACCACTTCACGGTGCCGTTAGCCATGAAAAAATATCCTTCGAATGGGACGTCCGGAACTCACAGGTCGCGAGTTCCGCGTCGCCGTGATGATGACCCACCCGGAGAAATGGCCGGGTAACAAAATACGCCTGCGATCAGAATCAGCAGGCGCACACAAAGTTCATGGGAACCACAACTGCAACTACCACGACTGTAGCAGGGTCCGTACCTCAACGGGGGAGCTCTCCGCGGCCAGTTCTGGGGTGCGGCTCGGACCCGCGGGGGCGCTCGGCGCTCGCCCGGGCCGGCGGTGCCGGTGCCCCCGGCCGCGCACCGCCGTCCGCCCCCCGGCGTCCAAGATCCAAAATATCCGGCGGATCAAGCCACCCACGATGCCGAAATCAAGCGCATACTGGCCGGGATGACGAATTCAGCCGCGCCCCGGCGCCACCTCCCCACCAGCCCCTTCCGTCAGGCGGCTGCCCCGCCGCCGCCCAAGCAATTCGCCGTCGGAGACCGGGTGACGCACGACGAGTACGGTCTCGGCCGCGCCATCGGCGTCGAGGGCGAACTCGCCGTACTGGTCGACTTCGGCTCACGGACCGAGCGGATCACCGCACCCTTCGCCAAGCTCTTCCTGCTCTGACCCCCGGCGCCCGGTCGACGCGGTCGCCGACCGGCGCGAGGGGCACCGCCTCGGCTCCGCCCGTCGGAAGGCCGTCGCGTGCGGCGCCGGTCGACGCCGGTGCCGACGCCGCGCTGCCCGGAGAGCCCGCTCTTCGGGACGTCCGCGTGCGCGGGCGCGGTGGCGGAACACTTTGGGGTCGCCCGGCGACTCAGCAGACCGCGCGCATGAACCCGGAGCACTCCGCCCTTCTCGACGAAGCCTGCCGGAGCCTGCCCGACGGCTTCGAGGTGGGATCTCGGGCGACACCCGCGACTACCCGCTGATGGGCATCCCGCTCTACCTGTTGGTCGACGCCCGGCAGAAGACCGTCACCCTGTTCAGCCGGCCCGACGGGGCGAGGTACCACCGCCGCGAGGACGTCGAGTTCGGCGAGACCCTGCACATCCCCGAGCCGTTCGGCTTCGACCTGGTCACGGGCGACCTGCTGCCGTACTGACCCGAAAAGGTGCCCCTATAGCTTTCGTCAAGCAGTGGCCGTGGCCGGCGGCTGGTAGAGGGTGCCGTCGCGGAGCATGGCGAAGAGGACGTCGATGCGGCGGCGGGCAAGTGCGACGAGGGCCGCGACGTGGTGCTTGCCCTCGCGTCGTTTCCGGTCGTAGTAGGCGCGTGACTCCGGCTGGGACAGCGAGGCGAACGCGGCGAGGTAGAAGGCCCGTTTGAGCTGTTTGTTGCCGCGCCGGGACGGGTGCTCGCCCCGGACGGACGACCCGGAGGCGCGGGTGACGGGCGCCAGGCCGGCGTAGGCGGCGAGGTGGGCGGCGCTCGGGAAGGCGCGGGCGTCACCGACGTCGACGAGGATCCGGGCGGCGGTCCTGACCCCGATGCCGGGCATCGAGGTCAGGACCGGGGAAAGAGGGTGGGCCTCCAGGAGTTCCTCGATCCTCGCGGCGAGGAGTCTGCGCTGGTCGAGGACCGCGGTCAGCGAGGTGGCGAGGCTGGGGACGATCAGCGCGGCGGCCTCGGTGCCGGGCACGACGACGGTCTGCTCGTCGAGGGCTGCGAATATGTCCTCGACCAGGCGCTCGGCCATCCGCGGGGCCTTGGACCGTAGCAGTGCGGTCAGTCGCCGTCGGCCTGCCTTCCTCAACTGGGCCGGGGAACCGTGCCGTTCGAGCAATGACAGGACGGCCGGGTGGTCGAGCCGAGGCCCCAGGACCCGCTCCAAGGAGGGGTGGATCTGGGTGAGCAGGCCGCGCAGGCGGTTCTTGATCCTCGTCGACTCGCCGGCGAGGTCGTCGTCGAATCCGGCGATCATCTCCAGCTCGGCGACGGTCTCGTCGGCTGGCACCAGGTCGCGCAGGGTGTGCGGCATGGCGCGGGCGGCGTCCGCGATGACGTGCGCGTCGCGGGCGTCGGTCTTCGCCTCGCCCGGATAGAGGTCCGCGATCCGGCGCATGGTCAGGCCGGGCAGGTAGGCGGTGCGGCAGCCGGTGTCGCGGGCGACGGCCAGCGGCAGGGCGCCGATGGTGGCCGGCTGGTCGACCACCACGAGCACGGTCCCGTGCTTGGCCTGGAGTTTCGTGAACAGCTCGCGGAGCCTGGGCTCGTTGTTGGGCAGTGCCTTGTCGAAGACCTTCTTGCCGGCCGGGGTGAGCGCGGTCGCGTGGTGCTCGCCCTTGCCGACGTCCAGGCCGAGATAGACGTCAATGCTGTCGGTGCTGGTCAACTGCCCCTCCCCAGGTCTCGCTCTCCCGGCCCTGTGGCATCGGCGTGCCGGCATCCACGTTACGGAGAGCCTGCCTCGCCCGGTGTGGGATCGGCGCTCAAGCCCCTCATCAGCGGTCTGCCAACGCCTCCGAGCCCGGTGACACCACCTTTTCGATCATCCTCGACAGGGGGCGGAAGTCATGCCGGGCCGGGAGGCCGGGAACCCCGTTGCGGGGCCACGAAAACGGTAACGGGTGGGCGGAGGAAGGCGGGGCCCGCGATCATGGCGGGCATGGAGTCCAGTTTTCTCGGGATCGACGAGGTGGCCGGGGTTCCGGCGGTCGCGGTCGTGGTCGATGTCATGCGTGCGTTCACCGTGGCCGCCTGGGCGTTCGAGCGGGGGGCCGAGAGGATCGTGCTCGCCGGGTCGCTCGACGAGGCGCTGGCGCTCAAGGCCCGGCAGTCGGGGTGGGTGGCGCTCAAGGACGGGGCGGCGGCGCCCGGGTTCGACGCCGTCAACTCGCCGGGGCTGCTGCGGGACGTGGACCTCGGCGGACGGACGGTGGTGCAGAAGACCACGGCCGGGACGGTCGGCGCGCTCGCGGTGAAGGACTCCCCGCTGGTGCTGTGCGCCGCCTTCGTGGTGGCGGGGGCGACGGCGCGGCTGCTCCGGGACCGGGGGTGCGGGAGCGTCACCTACGTGGTCACCGGCGAGGACGGGCGGGCCGAGGAGGACCGGGCGTGCGCCGAGTACATCGCCGCGCGGGCCGCCGGGGACGGGACGGGCGCGGCTGCGGGGGCCGGGGCGTACCTCCGCCGGGCCGCCGGGTCGCGGGCCGCCGCCGAGTTGGCGCAGGGGGTGCGCGAGGGGGCCCATCCCGACGACGTCGCGCTCTGCCTCGAACTCGACCGGTTCTCCTTCGCCATGGTGGCGTCCCAGGAGGACTCGCTGACGGTGCTGCGGCCGGTCGCCGTGCCCGCCGTTCCCGCCGGGCTCTGACCGGCGCACCGGCGGGCCCCGGGGAGCGGACTCCCCCGGGGCCCGCCGGGTCGTACCGGGCTCAGCGGGCGGTCAGTTCTCCGCCCAGCCCTTCTTGGTGCCGATCAGGGAACCGTCCGCCGCGTAGAGGCGGAGCTCGGCGGCGATGCCGCGCTTGGCGGCGCCGATCCAGCGGGCCTCGGAGTCGCCGAGGGAGAGGATCGCGGGCTCCGCGGTGACGCCGTCGGCCCACTCGATCACGGCCCGGGCGACGCCCGGCCGCACCAGGCCGATGTCCACCTTGGGGACGGTGTACAGCGGGTCCTCGGTGCCGTTCTTGGCCTGGGCGCCGAACCAGAAGTGGGCGAAGTCGTCCCGCAGCGACGGGTCCGTGTGGAAGAAGCCCACCGGGGTCCCGGGCGGCGCGACGAAGGTCTCGTCGGAGCGCGCGAGCCGCTTGCCGTCCTGGACGTAGTAGAAGACCACGTGGTCGGCGTCCGGCGTCCCGTACTGGTTCAGGTAGTCGTCGGTGGGCGCGGGCCAGAGGTAGCCGGCGTCGGCGTCCTCCTGCCAGATCAGCCGGGCCTGCTCGCGGATCCGCTCCTTGCCGGGGGCCGGCCACAGGGCCGCCCAGACGCTCCAGGGCTTGCCGTCCTTGGTACCGGCGAGCACCTGGATCCGGGTCGGGGAGAGCGGGTCGCGGGGTGCGCCCGGGGTTGCGGCGGGCCCGCCGGCGGCCGGGGTCAGCACGGTGGACACGTCCACGCTCGACGCCACCACCGCCGTCCCGCCGGACGGTCCGCCGATCCCGCCGTTCACCGCCGCCACGCCGCCGAGGGCGGCCACCAGGGTCAGGGCCAGCGCCCCGCCCAGGGACGTGCGCCGCCGGACCAGCCGCCGCCGGCCGCCGGCCAGCACCGCCCCGTACGGCGCCGGACCGGTCTCGAACGTCTCCGCCAGCCCGGCCAGGGCCCGGGCCACCTGCTCGCCGCCCGCCGCCCCGCTCTCCTGCGCCTCGTCGCGGTTCATGCCGCACCTCCGATGCTCGTCATGGTGATGAGTGAGGAGAGCTCCCGCAGCTTGGCGATGCCCTTCGACGCCTGGCTCTTGACCGTGCCCACCGAACAGCCCATGGCGGCGGCGGCCTGGGTCTCGCTCAGGTCCTCCCAGTACCGCAGCACCACCGCCTGCCGCTGGCCCGGCGGCAGGGTGCCGAGCGCCTCCAGCAGGGCGGCCCGCTCGTCCAGGCGGGCGAAGCCGTCCGGACCGGTCCGTTCCGGCACGGCGTTGACCAGCTGCTCCGGGACCCGGCGCCGGAAGCGGCGGGCGTGCTCGTTGACGACGATCCGGCGCACGTAGGCGTACGGCTCGTCGGCCTTGGTGACCCTCCCCCAGGCGGCGTAGGTCCGCTCCAGCGCGGTCTGCACCACGTCCTCCGCCAGGTAGCGGTCCCCGGTCAGCAGGAACGCCGTCCGCATCAGACGTGGCCAGGCACCGGTCACGAACGCGTTGAAATCGGCGTCCCGCTCGGCCTTCTTGGCTCCCATGAGTACCTCCTCGCCCTCCCAGAGCCCGCTCCGGCCGCGAACCGTTGCCGCGGCGGTCCGCGGGGTGGTCCGCGAGGGCAGTCCGAACGGGCAGGGGAGGAGGTCAGCAGGGTAGAGGGCCGAGCGGGCGGGCCGGCCGACGGGTCGGCCGGCGGCCCGGCGGGCGGGTCAGCCGGCGGGCGGGATGTTGAAGTTGAGCCGGAACAGGTTCCCCGGGTCGTGGACCGCCTTGAGCTCGCTGAGCCGCCGGTGCACGGGCTCCGGGTAGGCGGTGCGCACGACGGCCGGGTCGGCGTCGTCCAGGCCGAAGAAGTTGGCGAGCGCGCCGCCGGTGGACCACGGGCGCAGCCGCTCGTGCAGCGCGGCGTGCGCGGTGCGCAGCCCGTCCAGCGGGACCGGTCCGATCATGCTGGTGGAGAAGGCCAGGTAGCCGGCGTCCCGGCCGCCGACGGCGTTCGGGACGGCGGGCTCGCGCGAGTAGGCGCCGCCCTGGAGCCGGAACTCGACGATCAGCGGGCTGTCGGCGTCCGGTCCGGCGAGGTCCAGGACGGCGTCCGCCGTCTCGCCGGTGAACTCGCGCAGGGCGGTGTTGCGGTCGTACGCGGGGTGCGCGAACGGCGGCTCGTGGTGGATCGTGCCGGCCTCGGTGAAGGGCAGTTCGCGGACGGTGTCGAGGAGCGGGGTGCCGAAGGCGCGCAGCGGCCGGACCCAGTCCTCGCCCTGCTCGGCCGGGCCGCTCCAGGCGACCCGCAGGACGACGGCGTAGCGGCCGCGGATCGGCTCCGGCACGGCGTCGATGTCGGGGTAGCGGATGAGCTGGGCGGAGGTGGCGAGCTCCTCGGGGACGGTCCGGCTCCACTCGGCCCAGCCGTGCAGCGCGGCGGCGGCGGATTCGGCGGGGTAGTAGAGGCCGCCGCCGTAGAGGCCGGTGCAGGGGACGAGGTCGATCTCCATCGCGGTGACGATGCCGAAGTTGTCCTTGCCGCCGCGCAGGGCCCAGAACAGGTCGGGTTCGGTGCCGGGGCCGGTCTCGAGCAGTCGGCCGTCGGCGGTGACGACCTCCAGCCGGCGGACGTGGTCGGCGGCGAAGCCGTACCGGCGGCCGAGCAGGCCGATGCCGCCGCCGAGGGTGTAGCCGACCGCGCCGACGTCGGGGTTGGAGCCGCTCAGCGGGGCGAGGCCGTGCGGGGCGGCGGCGTCGAGCACCTGGCGCCAGCGGACGCCGGCGCCGACGGTGGCGGTCCGGGCGGCCGGGTCGACGGTGACCTGGTCGAGCGCGGCGGTGTCGATCACCAGCTGGCCGTCGGTGGGCACGGAGATGCCGTGGCCGGTGGCGCGGACGGCGACGGCGAGTCCGTGCTCGGCGGCGTACCGGACGGCGGCGACCACATCGGCGGTGTCGGCGGCGGACACCACCAGCGCCGGGCGGTGGTCCAGCGCGAGGTTGTAGCCGGTCCGTCGGGCGTCGTACTCGTCGTCTCCCGGCCGGTGCACCGGCCCCTTGGTCTCGATCATGCGGGGAGGCTAACCCGCGCGGGGGCGGAGCAATCCCGTCCGTATCCGATCTCTGTCAGGTTTCCGGCGAACGGGTTCTGACGGACGGTCACCTGCGCGCGGCCCGGCCGCGGCCTCCCCCCGGGACCGCGGCCGGGCGGTCGCGGGCGCTACCGGCTGTCGCCGGAGGCGCGGGTCATGATCTCCAGGTTGTGGCCGTTCGGGTCCTCGAAGTAGGCGCCGCGGCCGCCGAACCAGTCGTTGACGCGGCCGGCGTGGCGGTGGAACGGGTCGGCCCAGTAGGTGATGCCGCGGTCCTGGACCCGGCCGAGGATCTCGTCGAACTCCTCGTCGCCGACCAGGAAGGCGTAGTGCCCGGTGGGGACCGGCCCGTCGATCCGCATCACGTCCATCGCGACGTCGTTGGCCAGCCGTACAACAAGGAAGGGCTCGCTGCGCACGGGGGCGGCCAGACCGAGGATCTCGGTCAGGAAGCGCGCGGTCTCCTCGTCGTCCCGTGCCGGAACGATGGTGTGGTTCAGCTGAACGGCCATGGAACGCTTCCCTCCTGGGACTTCCGGACGTACCGACGAGCGTAGGACTTGAAGTCCGCTTCACGTCAAGCATGTCGTAAACTACACGATGTAGTGCACTGCAAGGAGGTTTTCCCCGTGACCGAACAGACCGCCCCGGCCGCGAGACCCGCCGACCCGGCCGACGGCACGAACGCCGTCGTCCCGGACGCCGACCCGGACGTCACTCCGGCCACCGCGCGCCGCGGCATGCCGGAGAAGCGGGTGGCGATCGCCCGCGCGGCGCGCACCGTGTTCGGCCGCGAGGGCTTCACCCGCACCAGCGTGGACGCCATCGCCGCCGAGGCCGGCGTCTCCAAGCGGACCATCTACAACCACTTCGCCGACAAGGAGCAGCTGTTCCGGTCGGTGATCCTGGAAGGCGCCGGCACGGTGGCCGCCACCCAGGCGAAGATCGCCGACCGCCATCTGCGCAAGATCGTCGACCTGCGCACCGACCTGGTCGACTTCGGTCTGGAGCGGGTCGACTCGCTCACCACCTTCGCCGAGCACTGGGCGCTGGTGCGCACCATCGAGGCCGAGGCGCTGCACATCCGCCCGGCGGTGCTGGAGGCCTGGCAGGACGCCGGCCCCCGGGAGACCCACCGGGTGCTGACGCACTGGATGGCCGACTTCGCCGAGCGCGGGCTGCTGGTGGTGCCCGACCCGGCCGAGGCCGCTCGGATGCTCAACCTGCTGACCTTCCTCGCCGTCGCCCAGCCCACCTTCTACGGCGCGCTGCCGATGCCGGCCGAGCGGATCGCCGAGGTCGTGGAGCACGGCGTGGCGGCGTTCCTCGCGGTGTACGGCGTACCGGACCGGGGCTGATCGGCGCCGGCCGTCCGGCCGGACCGCCGCCGGCCCGCCACCGGCACCAGCACCAGCACCAGCACCAGCACCAGCACCAACCGGACCACCACCACCGACGGGGGCACGGAAAGATGGAACTCCGCTTCGTGGACGTCGGGCCGGACGGGCCCGCCCTGCTGCGGGACGTCGCGCCGCTGCTGCTGGCGCTGCGCCCGGCGCTCGGGGCGGACGGCTTCGCCGCCTTCGCGGCCGAGGCGCACGCCCAGGGCCTGGTGTTCACCGCCGCGTACGACGGCCGGGGCCGCTGCCTGGCGGTGGCCTCGCACCGGGTCCTGGCCACCAGCCGGGGGCGGCTGTTCTTCGTCGACGACCTGGTGACCGCGCCGTCGACCCGATCCGCCGGCGTCGGCGGCCGGCTGTTCGCGGTGCTCCGCGAACGGGCCGCGGCGGCCGGCTGCGTCCGGATCGAACTGGACTCCGGCACGGCCAACCACGGCGCGCACCGGTTCTACCACGCGCACCGGATGGCGGTCACGGCACTGCACTTCGGCCTCGACCTCCGGGACGTGCCGTCCGGGTCACGCCCCGGCGCACCTCTTTAGCATCCGGCCGGTGGCCCCCGAACCGGTTCCGGACGCGATGTGTCAGGTCCACGGCCGGACTTGACGGACCCGTCGGTACGCCTTTGACCCTCCCGCGGGCCGCCGCCCAGGATTCCGGCCATGGGAGAAAACACCGCAGAAAACGCCCCGCTTTTCCGTTCCCGGGCCGAGATCCGGATTTCCGCCACCCCCGACGAGATCTATTCGGTGATCAGCGACCTCCCGCGCTGCGGCGAGTGGAGCCCGGAATGCCAGGGCGGCAGCTGGGTCTCCGGCGCGCCCGCCGAGGTCGGTTCGGTGTTCCGCGGCGAGAACCTGCGCAGCCCGGACGTGGTCGCCTGGGCGCCGGTGGTCCGCGGCACCTGGTACACCCACGCCGAGGTGGTCGCGGCCGAGCCCGGCCGGACCTTCCGCTGGGCCATGCGGGACACCGGCGGCCGCGCCCAGGACAGCGTCTGGGCTTTCGACGTGGCCCCCGGCGCGGACCCGGAGGCGGACCACAGCGTGCTGGTGCACCACTTCCGGATGGGCTCCGCCACCGAGGGGATCCGGGGCATCACCGCCGGGATGGACGAGGACGCGAAGCGCCGCTTCTTCGCCGAGTGGGGCGACAAGGTCGCCGCCGACCTCGGGGTGACCCTGGAGCGGATCAAGCGGGTCGTCGAGAAGGAAAGCTGAACCGCCCCCCCCTGAAAGACATCCGGAAAAGGCTCCTGGCACGAGATCCCGGCGGCACATCCCCGGGACGACACCCCTGAAAGCACAGCGACCCTAATCCCACGAGAGGGCGGAACGGTGCTCCTTCAGCGCATTGCCAACCGGGGAATCCGACTGGGCACGCTCTTCGAGCGGGCCGCCGTCCGGAACGGCGCGAACGTGGTGATCCTCGACCACGACCTCGACATCGCCCCCGAGCTGGGCCGGCGGTCCACCGTCGCCGAGCTCGCCGACCTGGTCGACGACCACGCCTCCCGGCTGTGGGCGGCCGGGGTCCGGCCGGGCCGCCGGGTGGTGGTCCACAAGTCGAACAGCTTCGACATCACCCTGCTCGCCTGCGCCACGGCCCGGATCGGCGCCGTCCCGGTGCTGCTCTCGCCCCAGCTGGACGGGGAGACCGTCGCCGAGCTGGTCCGCCGCACCGACGAACCGTTCCTGGTCACCGACGCGGTCAAGCTCGCCAAGGAGCTGCCGGCCGAGGTCTTCGACCTGGCCGCCACCGTCCTGCTGGCCTCCGGCAGCCACCCCGGCGCGGTCGAGCTCGCCGCACTGGCCGGCTCGCCCCGGGTCGCGCCGGTCACCGCGCCGCCGGACCGCCCGACGCTGATCACCCACACCTCCGGCACCACCGGCACGCCCAAGCTGGCCGTGCACACCGGCCGCACCCTGGAGGCCCGCTACCGCCCGCAGGCGCTCGTGCTGCGCCCGGTGGTCCCGGGCCGGGAGACCATCGCCATCCACGTCTCCTTCGTCCACTCCCGGCTGATCACCGCGCTGGCGATCTCGCTGTTCCGCGGCTTCCCGATCCTGGTGCTGGCCCACTCGGAGGCCGGGCACGTGGCCGAGCTGTTCGCCCGGCTGCGCCCCGGGATCCTGGAGGCCCACCCCAACTCCTTCATGGAGTGGGAGGAACTCGCCGAGGACCCGCGCCGCCCGCTGGCCAACGTCAAGCTGTTCTCCTCCACCTTCGACGCGATCCACCCCCGCACCGTGCGGACCATGCTCGACGCCTCCGCCCGCACCGCGCCGGTCTTCGGCCAGCTGTACGGGCAGAGCGAGGTCGGCCCGGCCGTGGTGCGCTCGTTCTCCCGGCGGCGCGGCGCGGACGCGGACGGCCGCTGCGTGGGCATGCCCTTCCCCGGCTTCACCGACGTCCGGGTGGTGAGCCGCGACGGCCGGCCGCCGTCGGCGGACAACCCCGGCTACATCGAGGTCCGCAGCGACGGCCGGATCGTCACCTACCTCGGCGAGCAGGCCCGGTACGACCGGCAGGTCGAGGACGGCTGGTGGCGGATGGGCGACGTCGGCTACCGCACCCGCTGGGGCTGCGTGCACCTGCTGGACCGCGAGGTCGACCTGATCGAGGGCTTCGGCTCCACCCTGGCCGCCGAGGACGCGCTGTTCGCCCGCCTCCCCCAGCTCGCCGAGGTGGTGATCGTCCCCGGCGCGGACGGCCGGGCGGTGCCGGTGATCTGCACCAAGGACGACCTGCCGGTCGAACCGGCCGCCTGGCGCGCCGCCGCCGCCGGCCTGCCGCCGATGGCCGATCCGGTGCAGTGGCGGCTGGGCGAGCTCCCGGCCACCGCCACCACCAAGATCAAGCGGCTGGAACTGGCCCGCCGGCTGGCGGCCACCGAGGACGACGGGCCGGTCCGGTGACGGCGCGCCACGGCGCACCGGTCACCGTCCTGGTGGCGGGCGGCGGGATCGGCGGGCTGGCCGCCGCGCTGGCCCTCGCCCGGGCCGGCCACCGGGCGGTGGTGCTGGAGCGGGCGCCGGAGTTCGCCGAGATCGGGGCGGGCATCCAGATCGCGCCGAACGGCATCCTCGCGCTGGAGCGGCTCGGCCTCGGCGACGCCGTCCGGGCGGCCGGGGTGCACATGGCCGAACTGCGCTTCATGGACGGGGTCACCGGCGAGCACGTCACCAGCCTGACCCTCACCGAGCGCTACCGGCAGCGGTTCGGCAACCCGTACGTGGTGGTGCACCGGGCCGAGCTGCACGGGCTGCTGCTGCGCGCCTGCCGGGACGAGCCCCGGATCGAGCTGCGCGCCGCGACCGCCGTCACCGGCTACCGGCAGGACGCCGACGGTGCCACCGCGCTGCTGGCGGACGGCGGCGCGGTCCGCGGCGACGTGCTGGTGGGGGCGGACGGCATCCACTCGGCGGTCCGCGCCCGGCTGGTCGGCGACGGCGAGCCGCGGATCTCCGGGATCACCGTCTACCGGGCGGTGATCCCGATGGAGCTGGTCCCCGAGGAGCTGCGACTGACCACCTCGGTGACCTGGTGGACCGGCCCGCACTGCCACTTCGTCCACTACCCGATCGCCGGCGGGGCGTTCCTCAACCTGGCCGCCTCCCGGGACAACGGCGCCACCGAGGCGCTCGCCAACGTCCCGGTCACCGAGGAGGTGGTCGCGGAGCAGCTGGCCGGTCTGACCGCGCCGAACGCCCGGCGGCTGCTGGCGCTCGGCGAGGGCTGGCGCTCCTGGGTGCTGGTGGACCGGGACCCGGTGCGCCGGTGGACGGACGGCCGGGTGGTGCTGCTCGGCGACGCCGCCCATCCGATGCTGCACTACGCGGCCCAGGGCGCCTGTCAGGCGCTGGAGGATGCCGTGCTGCTGGGCGAGTTGATGGTCGAGACCACTGAAGTCACCGGCACACTGGCCCGGTTCGCCGCCGAACGACAGGCGCGGACGGCGGCGGTGCAGCGTGCCGCCCGGGAGTCGATCCGGCTCTGGCACCCGGCGGGCGAGGCGGCGCGGGTCAGGAACCGGCTGCTCGGAGCCCTCTCCGAGGGCGAGTTGCACGAGCGGGTGGCCTGGATGCACGGCGCCAAGACCTTTTCATCATCGGATGATCACAACTACGATTTCGAGCCGTGGGCATGATCGACAGTCACCTCCAGGTCTGTGTCATCGGCGCCGGTCCGCGCGGCCTCTCGGTGCTGGAACGACTCTGCGCGAACGAACGGTCCAGCCCCTCCGGGGCCACCGTCACCGTGCACGTGGTCGACCCGGCACCCCCCGGCGCGGGCCGGGTCTGGCGCACCGACCAGTCCCGCCACCTCCTGATGAACACGGTGGCCTCCCAGATCACCGTGTACACCGACGACAGCGTCCGGATCGACGGCCCCGTCGAACCCGGCCCCAGCCTGTACGAATGGGCGAAGTCGCTTGCCCCCGGGGGCAGTCCCGACCGGGCGCCGGACCGCGGGCTCGGCCCGGCCGGGCACGAACCCGGCCGCCACGAACCGCCCGCGCACGCGCCGGACGGCGCCGGCCGGCAACCGGACGGCCCCGACGGGGCGGCGCTGGCCGAGGCCGCCGCCCTCGGGCCGAACACCTACCCGACCCGAGCCTTCTACGGCCACTACCTGCACGCCGCCTTCCGCGCCGTGGTCGCCGCCGCCCCGCCGACCGTCACCGTCCGGGTGCACCGCTCCCGGGCGGTCGCGATGGCCGACGCGCACGGCTTCCCCGGCGGCCCCCAGGGCGTCCGGCTGGAGGACGGCACCCGGCTCAACCGGCTGGACGCCATCGTGCTCGCCCAGGGCCACCTCCCCGCCCGGCCCACCCCGCGCGAGGCCCGCACCGCCAGCCTGGCCAGGATCCACCACCTCGACTACGTCACCCCCGCCAACCCCGCCGACGTGCACGTCACCGCGCGCCCGGGCCAGACCGTCCTGCTGCGCGGCCTCGGCCTCAACTTCTTCGACCACATGGCCCTGTTCACCCTCGGCCGCGGCGGCCGGTTCGAACCGGCGGACGGCGGCCTGGTGTACCGGCCCTCCGGCGCCGAACCCCGGCTGTACGCCACCTCCCGGCGCGGCATCCCGTACCACGCCCGCGGCGAGAACGAGAAGGGCGCGTACGGGCGCCACCTGCCCCGGCTGCTCACCACCGAGGTGGTCGCCGAGCTGCGGGAACGCACCCGCCGCGGCGGGCCGGTGCGGTTCGCCACCGACCTCTGGCCGCTGGTCTCCCGCGAGGTGGAGGCCGTCTACTACGGCGCGCTGCTCGCCGCCCGGGCCCGCGGCGCCGAGCGCGAGGCGTTCACCGACCGCTACCTGACCGCCGACGACCCGGCCGCCGTCCTCGACGACCACGGCGTCCCCGAGGCCGACCGCTGGAGCTGGGACCGGCTCTCCCGCCCCTACGCCGGACGGGAGTTCACCGACCGCGCGGACTTCCGCGACTGGCTGCTGGACCATCTGCGCCAGGACGTCGCCGAGGCCAGGGCCGGGAACCTCAGCGGCCCGCTCAAGGCCGCCCTGGACGTCCTGCGCGACCTGCGCAACGAGATCCGGATGGCGGTCGACCACAGCGGCATCGCGGGCGACTCCTACCGGGACGACCTCGACGGCTGGTACACCCCGCTGAACGCCTTCCTCTCCATCGGACCGCCGGTGGAGCGGATCGAGCAGCTGATCGCGCTGATCGAGGCCGGGGTGGTGGAACTCCTCGGCCCCGGCACCGAGATCCGGATCGACCCCGTCGACCCCGCCTTCGCCGCGCACTCCACCGCCGTCCCGGGCCCGCCGGTCCGGGCCACCGTCCTGGTCGAGGCCCGGCTGCCGGAACCCGACCTGCGGCGCACCGACGACCCCCTGCTGCGGCACCTGCTGGACACCGAGCAGTGCGCCACCTACCGGATCCCCGGACCCGCCGGAACGGGCTACCCCACCGGCGGCCTCGCCGTCACCGAGCGGCCCTACCGGCTGCTGGACGCCCGCGGCCGGGCGCACCCGCGCCGCTTCGCGTACGGGGTGCCGACCGAGTCGGTGCACTGGGTCACCGCGGCGGGCATCCGGCCCGGCGTCGACTCGGTGACCCTCGGCGACTCCGACGCCATCGCCCGGGCGGTGCTGGCGCTCTCCCCGGCCCCCGAGTGGCCGACCGCCGCCCCGGCCGCGACCGGGGCCACCGTGCCGACCTCGACCGGGGCCACCGCGCCGACCTCGACCGACCGCTCCGTAGAGTCCGACGGGCCGGCAGAGCCGGCAGGGTCCCGACCGAGAGGCGTCGTCGTATGACCGCACACCCCAGCCCGCCGGCCCCGGCGGAGCCCGACACCGGCCTGCTCTCCCCCGTCCGGGCCGGCACCCCGGCCGAGGCGGCCGTCACCGACCGCGCCTGGCTCCAGGCCATGCTGGACGCCGAAGCGGCCCTCGCCCGTGCCCAGGCCGCCCTGGGCACGGTGCCGCCCGCCGCGGCCGCCGCGATCACCCGGGCCGCCCGGACCGAGCTGTTCGACGTCCGGGCGCTGGCCCTCGCCTGCCGCGAGACCGCCAATCCGGTGGTCGGCCTGGTCCAGGCCCTGACCCTGGCGGTGGCCGCCGAGGACCCGTCCGCCGCCGAGTACGTGCACCGCGGCTCGACCAGCCAGGACATCCTGGACACCGGCGCCATGCTGGTCGCCGCCCGGACCCTGGCCCTGATCCGCGCCGACCTCGGCCGCACCGCCCGCGCGCTCGCCGGCCTCGCCGCCGAACACCGGGACACCGTGCTCGCCGGACGCACCCTCGCCCTGCACGCGGTACCCACCACCTTCGGCCTCAAGGCGGCCGGCTGGCGCCGACTGGTGCTGGACGCCGACCGCCGGCTCGCCGCCGTGCTGGCGGACGGGCTGCCGGTCGCCCTGGGCGGCGCCGCCGGCACCCTGGCCGGCTACCTCGAGTACGCCCGGCTGGACGGCCCCGACCCGGAGGTCGACGCCGGCGCCTACCTGGACCGGCTGCTGGACGCCTTCGCCGCCGAGACCGGACTCGCCCGCCCGGCGCTGCCCTGGCACGCGCTGCGCACCCCGATGGCCGACCTGGCCGCCGCGCTGGCCTTCACCGCCGGCGCGCTCGGCAAGATCGCGGTGGACGTGCAGTCGCTGACCCGCACCGAGGTCGGCGAGGTGGTCGAACCCGCGGCGGCCGGCCGCGGCGCCTCCTCCGCGATGCCGCACAAGCGCAACCCGGTGCTCGCCACCCTGCTGCGCAGCGCCGCCCTCCAGGTCCCGGTGCTCGCCGCCGGACTGACCCAGTGCCTGGTCACCGAGGACGAGCGCTCGGGCGGCGCCTGGCACGCCGAGTGGCTGCTGCTGCGCGAGTGCCTGCGGCTGGCCGGCGGCGCCGCGCACACCTCGGTGGAGCTGGCCCAGGGGCTGCTGGTCCGCCCGGAGCGGATGCGGGCCAATCTGGGGCTCACCGGCGGACAGCTGGTCTCCGAGCGGATCGCCGCCCGGCTGGCGCCGAAGCTCGGCAAGGCGGTGGCCCGGCAACTGCTCACCGAGGCCTCGCTGACCGCCGACCGGGAGGGCCGGCCGCTGGCCGAGGTCCTGGCCGAACAGGACGGACTGGAGGGGCACTTCACCTCCGAGGAGATCGCCGGGCTGTGCGACCCGGCCGGGTACACCGGCATGGCCGGCGCCCTGGTCGACCGGGCGCTGCGTGACTGAGCGGACACGACGGGGCCCCGCGGGCGGTACCCGCGGGGCCCCGTCGCCGTCCTTGCGGCTCAGCCCCGGATGACGGTCTTGGTCCGCATCAGGAACTCCCCCAGGTAGCCGTCGTGCGGCACCCCGGGCCGGATCCAGTACGTCGGGTGGTCGCCCCGGTAGACGTTGCTGATGCTCGGCTCCCGGAGCAGCCGGTCGAACAGCGCGTCGTCCCCGGTGAGCGCGGTCAGCACCAGCGAGTTCCGCAGCGGCGCCACCCCCGCCTCCGGCGTCCACGGCGCCACCCAGACGCAGGGGAAGGCGAGTTCGACACCGGTCTGGTCGGCGTCCGGCCGGTCCAGCTGGTGCACGGCCGGGCGCAGCACCGCGCTGCCGTCGCCGAGCTCGGCCACCACGCCGTCCCCGCCGAGCCAGGCCCTGGTGCCGGCCGCCCGGCGCAGCAGGTAGGCCTCGATCGCCCGGGCCTCGGCCACCGGCTGGACCGAGAGCACCGCCTTCTCGTCCTCCGGCGGCAGGCTCGGGATCCCGGCCAGCCGCTCCGCGATCGCCCGGGCCAACGGTGCCGGGTCGCCCTCGACCAGGACGGCGGTGGCGTTGATGCAGGCCACGCCGCCCTGGTGGGCGATCGAGTCGACGATCGTGTCCAAGTGCTCGCGCCAGTCGGTGTCCCGGGTGACCAGGATCTTGGACCGGCCGGGGCCCTGCGGCAGCACGGTGCTGCCCGCGTACTTGCGGACCACCTCGTCGCCGCCGTAGACCATGCCCAGGTCGGCGCCGGCCAGGATCTCGTCCGCGGCCTCGTGGTCGGTGGGCAGCAGCATCACCTGGTCGTCGGCGAAGCCCGCCAGCCGCAGCGCGGTGACCAGCCGGTGCGGGGTGAGCGGTTCGCGGCGGGAGGGGCGGACGGCGACCCGGTAGCCGAGCGCCAGCGCCTCCAGCCAGAGTCCGTGCGGGCCGGGGTGGTTGCCCGCCGCGTGGACGGCGAAGACCTCGCCGCGCCGGGTCCAGACGGCGCTGCCGTCGAGGGTCGCGCCGTCCCGCCAGTCGCTCACCGCGCCGGCCGGCCGGGCCCGGTAGGCGGACCAGCCGGCCTTCTCGGCCGAGTCGGCGATGGCCCGGGTGGCGTCCCGGACGACCGTGATCGGCACCCCGGAGACCCGGGCGACGGCGCGCTCGTAGGACGGGAAGTCCAGGCCGTCGATGGTTTCCGAGGTGAAGATCCGGCCGGCCCGGGCCAGCGCGGCGAAGCGCTCCTCGGCCGGCAGCGACTCGGCCGCGTGCAGGGCGCGCATCGCCCGGGTGACGAACAGCTTGGGGACGAGGCTGAGTTCGGCGAACGGCGCGCCGGTGACCTCGTTCACCTCGGTGCGGCGCCGGGCCCGGAACGGTTCGCCGGGGCCGAGCGCGTCCAGCTGGAGCAGGGGCGGCTGCTGCGGCAGGGCGGGCGCGGTGGGGTCCGTCATCAGTACACCCCCTCGATCACGGTCTCGTTGTCGAACTCCTGGACCGGGGCGATGTCCGCCACCGCGTCGCCGAGGTGTCCGGGCAGCGCCGCGATCCGGGTGCCGTGGTCGCGCTCCAGGTTGTTGGGCATCAGCAGGCTCTTGGACACGTGGTGCATGACCACCTGCCCGCGCTCGCCGTACTCCACCGTCCGCCCGGTCTCCGGGTCGATCACGCCGAAGCTCATGTACGGCGAGTAGGGGTCGTAGACGCAGGGGTCGTCGTCGGTCAGCCCGTGCCGCTCGCTGGCGTTGCCGAGGATCATGGTCGAGCCGTAGCCGCTGTAGAGCACGGCGTCCGGGAAGACCTCGGTGCGGTAGAGGTGGCGGGTGTCCGGGTCCATCTGGGTGCCGACCCAGTTGATCGCCCGGATCTTCTCGCCGACCAGCTTCGCGAGGCCCTCGCGGCGGGCGATCCGCTCCAGCACCGGCGGGGTGCACATCAGCACGCCGATGTCCTGGGTCTCCAGCAGGTACGCGACCTGGTCGACGATGTGCTCGGCGTACGCGCCGGCCTCGGCGGCCTTGCCGTCGGAGATCAGCCGCTTCACCCAGCGCGGGTCGAGGTCCACGGTGAAGGCCAGGCCGCCGCGGTAGGCGGTCTGGGCCTTGATCACGTCGCCGACCATGTGCGGGCCGGTGGGGGCGACCACCAGCCAGTTGACGCCCTGCGGCACGCCGTGGCCGTCGAGCTGGGCGCTGGACCAGCCGAGCAGGCGGTCCAGCCAGTCGCGCAGCAGCACGATCCGCTTGGGCGCGCCGGTGGTGCCGCCGCTCTCGTAGACGCCGACCACCTCGGGACGGTCGCCGTAGCCGCGCGGGACCAGGTCCTCGACCCGGGCGGTGCGCAGTTCGCCGGCGAGGTTGGGGAACTTGGCGAGGTCGGCGTGGGTGCGGACCTCGGTGAGCGGGTCGAAGCCGAGGCCCGCGGCCCGGGCCAGCCAGAACGGCGAGCCGGTCTCCGGCGAGAAGTGCCAGCGCATCGCGGCGCGCAGGTACTCGTCGGGGTCCGGCACGGCGTCGAACGGCAGGTCCAGCAGCGGGTCGGCGGCGGGGTTGGCTGCAGCAGGCACAGCGGTCCTTCCTCGGGTCAGCGGGCGGTGCCGGGCGGGTTGTCGATCGCGTAGCGCCAGCGGCCGTCCGCGCCGCGCCGGGCGACGTCGGTGGCCGTGCCCTCGTCGCGGAGCGGGCCGTCCGGGCCCTCGCCCTCGATCAGGTAGTCCCCGATCAGCAGCGCGAGGTCGCCGGCCACGTAGCACTGCCGGACCTCGATCCGGATCGGCAGGCCGAGGGCGAGGAACCGGCCGGTGGCGGCGCGCCGGTCGTCGCCGGTCACCACGTCGCCGGGCGCGTTGACGAAGACCGCGCCGGGCTCGAACAGCCGCTCCACGGCCTGCGCGTCGCCGGCGTTGAACGCCTCGGCGAAGACCAGGGGCAGCCGGGCCGGGTCGGTGGGCGGGAGGCCGGCGTCCGGCCGGGGTCCGGTGGTGGTCATGTCGGGGCTCATCCCGTCTGGACGGCGGCGGTGACCCCGCCGGCCGGCTGGTCGGGCAGCCGGTCGAGGCTGAACCCGAAGTAGGTCTTGTACGCCTCCAGGACGGCGGCGTCGGTGCCGAACTCCTGGGTGCCGCGCTCGCCGCCGGACACCGTGGAGAGCTGGTTGCCCTTGAGGGTGATCCGGCCGTCCTCGGTCCGCAGCGAGCAGAACACGTCCTGCATGAACGGGGACTCGGGCGCGGTGCGGTACCACCAGAGGGTCGGGCGGAAGTCCTCGATCCGCACCGGGCGGTCCTCCAGCCGGTACAGCGGCTTGCCGTTGAGGAACACGTCGAAGCCGCCGCCCTCGACGTCGGCCAGCCGGTACTCGCCGTCCGGGTCCTGCTGGACCTCGCGCGAGGACAGCCGCAGCGGGTGCCGGCTGTTGCGGCCGAAGCCGGTGTCGACCAGCCACTGCTCGCCGTCGACGGTCACCCGCAGGGCGAGGTGGCACAGGGCCGCGCCGAGGGTGCCGCCGGGGCGGTGGACCCGGCCGGGCAGGATCTCCACTTGGTAGCCGAGGGCGGTGAGCAGGAACGAGAGGGCCGGGTTGACCTCGTAGCAGCCGCCGCCGCGGCGCTGGCGGACGATCTTGTCGAGGACCTGCTCGTCCATGTGGATGGGCTCGTCGAGGTGGTAGCCGAGGTTCTCGAACGGCACGGACAGCACTTGCCGTTCCTGGAGGCGGGTGAGCGCGGCGAGGTCGGGCCGCTCGGGCCGCTCGGCGCCGATCCGGGCGAGGTACGCGTCCACCATGGCGTCGTCCAGCACGGTGATCTCCTCTTGTCGGGTTCCGGTCTTCAGGTCTTCAGGTCTTCAGGCGTTCCGGTGGTTCGCCGGTCGGTGGTTCGCCGGTCGGTGGTTCGCCGGTCGGGTGGTTCGGGTCGGGCTTTTCCGGCTCCGGTAATGCTGTTTCGGATGGAACGGTTGTGGGACGTGTACAACCCGTCAGGAGAATTCGGGAGCCCCGGGAGTCATTCGAACGGGGTCCGGCAATCCGAGCGCGTGAGCGATCAGATCGCCGGTGATCCGTACCCCGCCGAGGGTGAGCACCGACTCGGCGTGGAACTGCACCGAGGCGAAGCCCGGCCCGCGCAACGCGTGCACCTCACCGGTCGCGGCGTCCCCCGCGACCCGGACCGTGCCGCCGCCGGGCGCCTCGAACTCCCCCGGCCCACCCGGGCAGGCGTCCCACACCGCGGCGAAGGTGTTGTAGAAGCCGACCCGCTCGGCGGCGCCGAACAGGTCGACCGGGCGCTGCACCCCCTGATTGGGCACCGCACGGCGGACCAGCGGCAGACCCAGCTCGGCGGAGAGCACCTGGTGACTCAGGCAGACCGCCAGGAACGGCCGTCGCGCGGCCAGCAACTCCCGTGCCGCCGAGCGGAGATGGGCGATCTTCGGATGGGAGGTGTCGCGCGGGTCGCCGGGGCCGGGCCCGAGCACCACCAGGTCGACCCCCTCCCACGAGTACGGCTCGTCGAACCGCCGTACCGCCACCTCCACACCCAGTGCGCGCAGCTGGTGCCCGATCATCGCGGTGAAGGTGTCCTCGGCGTCCACCACCAGCACCCGCAGACCGGCCAGTTCGGGGCGCGGCCGGGCCCGTCCGGACACCTCGGCGAGCCAGAAGCCGGACAGGTCCCGGTTGCGCCCGGCCAGGGCCGCCCGCACCTCGGGGTGCGCGGCGAACCCGCCCCGGCGGCCGTCCGCCGGGGTGAACGGCCCGGCCGGCCCGGCCCCGCTCGCGGCGAGCAGCCCGGCCGCCTTGGCACCCGTCTCGGCCACCTCGGAGCGCGGGTCCGAGTGCCGCACCAGGGTCGCTCCCACCCCGATCCCCAGCCGGCCGGTGGCCGGGTCGATGTCGGCGGTGCGGATCAGGATCCCGGAGTCCAGGGAGCGCCCGCCGGCCGCGTCCCGGCCGATCAGCGCGGCCACGCCGCTGTAGTAACCCCGCCCCCCGGGCTCGTACTTGGCGATCACCCGGGCGGCGGACTCCAGTGGGCTGCCGGTGACCGTGGGCGCGAACAGCGTCTCGCGCAGCACCTCGCGCGGGTCCCGGTGGGTCCGGCCCTCGATGAAGTACTCGGTGTGCGCGAGCCGGGCCATCTCCTTGAGGTAGGGGCCGACCACCCGGCCGCCGCCCGGGCAGATCCGGGCCATCATCTTGAGTTCCTCGTCGAGCACCATGCAGAGCTCGTCGGTCTCCTTGCGGTCCGCCAGGAACTCCAGCACCCCGGCCAGTTCCGGGCCCTGCTCCGGGTAGCGGTAGGTGCCGCTGATCGGGTTCATCACCGCCCGCCCGCCGTGCACGCTGATGTGCCGCTCGGGCGTCGCGCCGACCAGGGTCCGTTCCCCGGTGTGCACCAGGAAGGTCCAGTACGCGCCGGTCTCCCGTTGGAGCAGTCGGCGGAACAGGGTGAGCGCGGCGGCGGCGGTGTCCCCGCCGACGGCGGCGACGAAGGAGCGCCGGAGCACGAAGTTGGCGCCCGTGCCCTCCCCGATCTCCTCGGCGAGCACCCGGCGGACGGTCTGCGCGTAGTCCTCGTCGCCGATGTCGAAGGCGCCGCCGGTCAGGTCGACCGCGCCGTCGGGGAGGCGGTCGAGCAGTTCGGCGAGCGGCAGCTCGCACTGCTCGGTGACACTCAGCGCGAGCAGCGGGGTGCCGTCGTCCGGGGCCTCGAAGCCGCGCTCGGCGATCTGCCGGTAGGGGACCAGGGCGAGCAGTTCGTGCCGCTCGCCAC
The DNA here is from genome assembly GCF_900105395.1 of Streptomyces sp. TLI_053. Taxonomy (NCBI): domain Bacteria; kingdom Bacillati; phylum Actinomycetota; class Actinomycetes; order Kitasatosporales; family Streptomycetaceae; genus Streptomyces; species Streptomyces sp. TLI_053. The sequence goes on along the minus strand of NZ_LT629775.1, from coordinate 5,126,986 downwards.
CGGGCCGTACGGTGTCGGGCCGCTCGGCACCGGGCCGCGGGAGACCGGAGGGCGGGTCCGCCGGCGGCGGCTCCGCCGTCGGCAGGTGGACCGGTGGCAGGTCGGCCAGCGGCAGGTCGGCCAGCGTGGCCGGCGCCGACACCTCGCCGATCAGCAGCTCGACCACCCCCGGGCCGGTGGCCTCGGGCCGGTGCAGCAGCGCGAACGCGGGCGGCCGGGCGGCCAGCACCCGGTCCAGCGGGGAAGGGGTCGCGTCACGCACCGAGCCCGGCACCCCCGTCCACCGTGAGGTCGTGCAGGGTGATGTGGCCCGCCTCGTCGGAGAGCAGGAAGGCGACGGCGTACGCGACGTCCTCGGGCCGGGCCAGCTTGCCGAGCGGGATGCCGACCTTGAACGCCGACGGCGCCCCGGCCACGGTGGCGGCCCGGCCGTCGACGCCCTCGGCCCACATCGCGCTGAGCATCGGGGTGTCGGTGGAGCCGGGCGCGACCACGTTGCAGCGGATCCCGTAGCGGGCGACCTCCAGGCCGAGGCTCTTGGTGAAGTGGGTGGCCGCCGCCTTGGAGGCCGCGTAGGCGGCCATCTCGGCGCGCGGGGTGAGGCCCGCGTTGGAGGCGACCGTGACGATCGCGCCCCGCCGGCGCGGGATCATGCGGTGGACCACCGCCCGGGACACCCGGAACACGCCCTCCGCGTTGATCGCGAAGGTGGTCCGCCAGTCCTCGTCGGTGAGGTCGCGGACCTCGCCCATCCGCAGCACACCGGCGTTGTTGACCAGGTGGTCGATCGGGCCGAGCTCGCGCTCGGCGGTGTCGACGGCGGCCTCGACGGAGGCGCTGTCGGTGACGTCGGCGGGGACGGCGGCCACCGTGAGGCCCTCGGCGGCCAGCTTGCCGGTGAGTTCGGCGAGGCGGTCGGCGTCCCGGTCCACGGCCGCGACCAGCGCGCCGCGAACGGCCAGCAGCCGGACCACGGCGGCGCCGATGCCGCCCGCCGCGCCGGTGACCAGTGTCACCTTGTTTCTCATGTGCGGACCTCCCTGGGGGACGCGGACCAACAGCTCGGGCCGCGGGTGGGTTGGGGGTGGTGCACGGCTCGGAACGGGGTGGAGCAGGCGGTGCGGGGAGTACGGGCGGTGCGGGGAGTACGGGGCGGGCGGCGCCCGCCGGGCGTACCGCGCCTGCCGGGCGTGCGTGCCCCGGCCCGCCGGGCGCCCGGCGCTCAGCCGCGCCAGGCGGACACCACCGCGAGCGCCTGCTCCGGGTTGAGCCTCGGGTCGCACAGACTCGTGTACTTGTCACCGACCCGGGCCAGCCCGGCCGCGTCGTCGGCGCACTCGGTCACCTCGTCGGGGGTGGTCTCCAGGTGCAGGCCCCCGGCGGCGGCGCCTTCGGCCCGGACCGCCCGCTGGAACGCCTCGACCTCCCGGACCAGGTCCGGCACCAGCCGGGTCTTCAGCCCGTCCGGCCCGGCGACGGTGTTGCCGTGCATCGGGTCGCTGAGCCAGACCACCGGGTGGCCGGCCGCGTGCACCGCCCTGACCAGGCCCGGGAGGACCTCGGCGGCACGGTCCGCGCCGAGCCGGGCGATCAGGGTCAGCCGGCCGGGCTCCCGGCCGGGGTCGAGCAGGGCGCACAGCCGCAGCAGTTCCGTCGGGGTGGTGGTCGGACCGATCTTGCAGCCGACCGGGTTGACCACCGAGGCCAGCAGGGCGACGTGCGCGCCGTCCGGGTCCCGGGTCCGCTCGCCGATCCACGGGAAGTGCGTGGAGGCCAGCAGCGGCCGGCCCCGCGCGTCCCGGCGCAGCAGCGGCAGCTCGTAGTCCAGCAGCAGCGCCTCGTGGCTGGCCCACACCGGCGGGCAGGCGACGGACGGGTCGCCGGGGGCGAGCCGGGACAGGTGGTCCAGCACCCGGCGGGACGCCTCGTAGCCCACCGCCAGCCGGCGCGGATCGGGGGTGCGGCGGACCGGGTCGGGCTCCGGTCCGTTCACCAGATGCCCCCGGTAGACCGGGAGTTCGACACCGTCGCAGAGCTCGGTGGGGCTGGAGCGGGGCTTGGCGAACTGGCCGGCGATCCGGCCGATCCGGAGCACCGGGCGATGGGTGGTGAGCTTCAGCCGCCCGGCCAGCAGGTCGAGCAGCGCGGCCCTGCGAGCGGTGTCGCCGGCGGTGCACTCCTGCGGGTCCTCGGCGCAGTCGCCGGCCTGGAGGACGTGCGCCTCCCCCCGCGCGACCCGGCCGAGCAGGGCGCGAAGCCGGTGCACGTCGGCGGCCGCGACCAGCGGCGGACGGTCGGCCAGTTCCTTCTTGGCGGCGGCGAGTTCGAACGGATCGGGCCAGTCCGGCTGCTGCCCGGCGGGGCGGTCGGCGAGCTGTCCCAGGAGCAGGTGGTCCACTGACGTCTCCCTCCCGGCCCGGCGGGGCCCTACTGGTCGGCGAGGCCGCCGAGCAGTGCGGCCACCCGGACCACCCGGCGGGCCTGGAACTCCACGGCGGCGATGTTCTCCTCGTGCACCTGGCCCGGCACGTTCCGGGACACCGCGCTGGCCCCGTACGGATTGCCGTTCTCCGGGCGGAACAGCACCGGGTCGGTGGAGCCGGTGGCCAGGATCAGCGAACCCCAGTGGCAGAAGGCGTTGTGCAGCGCCAGGATCGCCGTCTCGTGGCCGCCGTGCGGCGCGGAGCCCGAGGTGAAGGCGGACACCGCCTTGTCCGCCAGCCCGCCGGGGATCGACAGCGGCGCCGTCGCGTCGACGAACCGCAGCACCGGCGCGGCCGGCAGGCCGAACCTGACCGGGGTGCCGATCAGGATGCCGTCCGCCCAGGCCAGGTCGTCGAGCGTGGCCACCGGGACGTCCGCGGTGCGGTCCCGCAGCTCCCGCGCGGCCTCCTCGGTGCCCGGCACGTAGGTGTCGTCCGCGAGGTCGGCGATCCGGCGCAGCCGCACCTCGGCGCCCGCCTTCCCGGCGGCGTCGGCCGCCGCCCCGGCCAGCCTGGCGACATTTCCGGTGGAGGACCAATAGATGACGGCAATGGTGGTCACGGCGGTGAACTCCTCGGTGACGTGGGCGCGTTCCACTGATCGTTGACCGTGGACGGCCGACCGGCCAACGGAGTTCCCGGCACTACGTCAGGTGGGGCCGCACTCCATCAAATACCCGGCGGTCACTTCTCCGGACGCCCCGCATTGACCGTGCCCGGCATTGACCCCCGCCCGGTCCGGCATTGACCCGGGGCCGACCTGACATTGACCGGGGCGCTCACTTTTCCGGGCACGAATTGCTGCCTATCCTCGGCCACGGCACCGTTTTCGGTCCGTCGCAGAGCCGAGGAGCAGTGATCCCGCAGTGAAGAAGCCGCCGGCCGCAGAACCCCGAACCGGAGACCTGCGGCCGCTGATCGCCGAGGGCGTCTCGCCCTGGCTGGACGGGATCGACCGCGGCCTGGTCACCTCGGGCCTGCTCGGCCGGCTGATCGACCGCACCGGTCTGCGCGGCGCCACCACCAACCCCGCCCTGCTGACCGGACCGATGCGGCACGACCCCGTCTACGCCGAGCAGTTGGCCCGGCTGGCGGAGCACCACGTCTCCCCGGAGGGCTCGGTCTGGGCCGCCACCGTGCACGACCTGCGGCTGGTCTGCGAGGAGTTCCGCGGCGTCCACCGCGCCACCCACGGCCACGACGGCCTGGTCTCGGCCGACCTGGACCCCCGGCTGGCGCACGACGCCGCCGCCACCGTCGCGGAGGCCGTAGAACTGGCCCGCGCCGTGGACCGGCCCAACCTGCTGGTCAAGATCCCGGCCACCGCCGCCGGCCTCACCGCGATCCGCGACTGCGTCGGCCGCGGACTCGGCGTGCACGCCACCGGGCTCTACTCGGTGCGGCGCTACGGGCAGGTGGTGGAGGCCTACTTCGACGGACTGGAGCAGGCACTCGCGGCCGGCCTCCCGCTGGCCGCGATCGCCTCGGTGGCCTCGCTCCCGGTCGGCCGGGTGGACCGCGAGATCGACCGGCGGCTGGCCGCGATCGCCGGCCCGGACGCCGCCGCGCTGCGCGGCCTCACCGCCCAGGCGGCGGCCCGGCTGATGTACCGGGCGTACGAGGAGCGGCTCGGCGACGGCCGCTGGCGCACCCTGCGCGCCTCCGGGGCCCGCCCGCAGCGGCTGCTGTGGACCGACTCGGCACTCGGCGGGGCCGCCGCCCAGGCCCGGTACGTGGCCGGGCTGGTCTCCTGGGGCACCGCGCACGCGATGACCGGACCGGTGCTGGACGAGGCGGTCCGCAAGCTCCGGCTGGAGGGCGACACCCTGCTCGGCCGGTACGAGGCGGCCCGGGCGGTGCTCGACCGGCTGGGCCGGCTCGGCATCGACTACGGCACGGTCGCCCGGCGGCTGGAGGAGCAGAGCGTCCCGCTGCTGGTCGACCACTGGTCGCGGCTGCACGCCGCCGTCGAGGGACGCCCGGCCGCCCGGCCCGGCGATCAGGAACCGGCCCGACTTCCGCTCCGCTGAATCATCCTGATGATCCGTCACCGTGGTACCACGAGCCCCGCCCGGACGGCCCGGACCTGTTCTTGACGGGAACAACCGCCCCCGCATACCTTCCGGATTGCAGGCCGTCACGCACTCCTTCCGTCCACGGGGTCCGGGCGCGTCTTGTGGACCAGCCCGGACGAGGCCGCGGCGTCGGGGTGCGTGCACCGCAAGGCGGAGGTAGCGGCACCTCCCGGCCAGCGGGCTGGGGGCGGAGCCGCTGCGACGGGGGCACCTCCCGGCCGACGGGCCGGGGCGCGCGTGCCCCCGGGGGTACCTCCCGGCCGACGGCCGGGGGAGCGTCGCGGACCAGGGCCGATCCACACGACACACCCCAGGGGGAGGGAAGGTCATGACGCGACGGTCCGCCGACTCAATCGCGTTCAACGTCCTGGAACTGCTGGCCAGCGAGGCTCCGGCCGCCCAACTGGCGGAGCTGGTCGAGCAGGCCCGGCGGAGCTGCGAGTCCGCCCCCGAGCGGGAGGCGATCTGCCGGATCGAACAGCTCGGCCTGTCCATCCGCTCCCGGTCCCAGCAGCGGCGCCGCCGTGAGGCCGGACTGGCCGCGCTCGCCGACACCGCCCGCGACCTGGCCCTGCCCTACGAGCTGGACAACCTGCTGCGGGTCATCACCCGCCGGGCCCGGCTGCTGCTGGGCGCCGACGTCTCCTGCCTCACCACCGCCGAACCGGCCGGCGGCGACAGCGCCCCCGGCCCGGTGCGGATCCGCACCACCGACGGCCCCAGCGGCTCGCTGCGGGTCGGCCTGGCCGTCCCCGACGGCTTCGGCCTGGGCGGCGGCGTACCGGCCGACCCGGGGCCGTTCTGGACCCCGGACTTCCTCGTGGACGAGCGGATCCGGCGCAGCCCGGTGGTCGACGGGGCGGTCCGCGCCGAGGGGCTGCGCGCCGTGATGGCCGTCCCGCTCGGCCACCGCGCCCGACCGTTCGGCACCCTGTACGTCGCGGAGCGCGCGGTGCGCTACTTCACCACCGACGAGATCTCCCTGATGGCCGCGCTCGGCGACCTCGCCGGGGTCGCGATCGAGAAGGCCCGGCTGCTGGAGCGCACCGCCCGGACCTCCCCCGCGGCGGCCCCGGCCGGCGCCGCCGACCCGGCCGGCGAACTCGCCGAGGCCCACCGCGCCCTGGTCGACCTGGCGCTCTCCGGCCGCGACCCGCACGCCCTGGTCCGCGACGCCGGCCGCCGGCTCGACCTCGGCCTGCGGGTGTACGCGAGCGACGGCACCGTGCTCGCCTCGACCGGCGAACTGCCCGAGCTCGACGGGCCGACCGTGGTCGCCACCGCCGTCGACACCCACGCGGCCGGCCGCCCGGTCCGGCTGGCCGGACCGCTGTGGGCGGCCCCGGTCCGGGCCGGCTCCACCGACCTGGGCACCCTGCTCGCCCGGCCGACCGGCCGCCGGGCGGACCTGGCCGCGGAGTTCTGCCAGAGCGTCGCCCAGGCGGTCGCGGTCGCCCTGCTGCTGGAGGGCCAGCGCTCGGCCGGCCCGGTCCGCCACGTCGGCGACGAGCTGCTCGACGAACTGCTGAGCAGTCCGCAGCGCCCGCCGCGCCAGCTCGACGTCCGGGCCCGCCGGCTCGGCATCGACCTGTCCGCCGCCCATGTCCTGGTGGTCGCCCGGCCCGAGGGCGAGGCCCAGGGCCGGACCGCGACCTGGGCCGGGCTGTACGCCCACCGGATGAGCGGCCTCAAACGCGTCCACAACGGCCGGGCGGTGCTGCTGCTGCCCGGCAGCGACCCGGGCCGGGCCGCCCGCGCGGTCGCCGAGGAGCTCACCCCGCTGCTCGGCCTGCCGGTGACGGTCGGCGCGGCCGGGCCGGTCAGCGACCCGACCTCGGTCTTCCACGGCTACCAGGAGGCGCTGCGCTGCCTGGACGCGATGACCTCGCTGGGCGCGGTCGGCCGCGCCGCCTCGGCCCGCGAACTCGGCTTCGTGGGCGTCCTGCTGGCCGACAACCACGATGTCGAGGGGTTCATCGAGTCGGCCGTCGGCCCGGTGCTCGACTACGACCGGCAGCGGCTGACCGAGCTGACCCGCACCCTCCAGGCCTGGTTCGACACCGGCAACAGCCCGACCCACGCCGCCCAGCGGCTGCACGTCCACCCCAACACGGTGGCCCGCCGGCTGGAGCGGATCGGCGAACTGCTCGGCCCGGACTGGCTGAAACCCGAGCGCTCGTTCGAGATCCAGCTCGCGCTCAGGCTGAGCCGGGTGCGCCGCACCCTGCTCGACCGGGTCGCCCGCGCCGACCCCGGCCGCCCCGGGGACCCGGCGGCCGACCCGACGGACGACCGGTCGGGCGGTCCGGCCGGCAGCCCGGGCGACCGACCGGACCGGACCGACCGGACCGGCCCCGCCACCTGACCCCGCCACCTCGGTCCAGCCACCTGACCCCGCCACCTCGGTACAACCGCCCGACCCCGCCACCTCGGTACAACCGCCCGACCCCGCCACCTCAGTACAGCCGGTCGTCGCCGCGGGCCAGCACCGCGACCGCGTGCGCCGCCGAGGCCAGGGTGATGTGCCGGTGCCAGCCGCCGAACGAGCGGCCCGCGAAGTCCCGCACCCCGACCCGGTCGGCGGTCCTGGTGAAGTCCAGGTCCACCCGGTCGGACAGCCGGGCCAGCCGCACCAGCGCGGCCACCGGCAGGTCCACCAGGTCGGTGAGCCACAGCTCGGCCGGCCAGCGCCCGCCGACCGCGCCCATCCCGAGCAGCAGCAGCTCCCCGCCGCCGCGCCGGCCCCGGCCCTGGCGGGCGGCCCCCGGCCCGGCCGGACGCACCCGGACGGCCGCGACCAGCCCGCCGCGCAGCTCGCCGGACGGGTCGGACCAGACCACCGGCCGGCGCAGCTCCCGGGCCGCGGTGAGCAGTTGGCAGGCGGGCCCCGGCCCGGCCGGGTGGCCGGGCAGCGGCGCGACCGGCCGCAGCGGGAACGAGCCGGAGATCCGGGCCAGCATCGGCAGCCGCTCGCCCCGCATCCGGCGCACCAGCCGCAGCCCGTCGGCTTCCCTGGCGTCCGCGACCACCGGGCGCACCGGCAGCCCCCAGCGGGCCGGCAGGCCGAGCACCGCCTCCAGGGCGCAGTCGCCGAGGCTCTCCGCGTCGACCTCGTCGGGTATCAGCGCCTGGCTGCGCCGCGGCGCGTCCTCCAGCCAGGTCCGCGGCAGGTGCAGGCGCCAGTTGACCGGGCCGCTGAAGCTCTCCGAGGCGGCCCAGACACCCACCGCCTGCTGGGCGTTGAGCACCTGGCCGAGGGCCGGGATGAAGCGGCGGTCCACTCCCACCGAGTGGTCGCCGGCCTTGGGGACGACCATCGGCCGCAGCACGTAGGCCTGCGGCGGGGCGATCCGGGCGAGGTGCTGGGCCAGCGCCTGGCGGACCGGGCCCCAGTCCCAGGTGGAGCTGGTGATGAAGTGGTGCAGGCTCTGCTCGGCGGCCGGGCCGCCGACCACCGTGGCGATGTTGCGGATCGACTTGCGTCCGTGGGCGCCCAGCAGCCCGCGCAGGTACTGGGCGCCCTTGCGCCGCTGGTCGCTGCGCGGCAGCGAGGCGAACAGCACGCCGCACAGCTCCTTGAGCAGCACCTCGTGCGAGGCGTCGAGCAACTGCGCGTCCTCCGGCGGAGCCTGGGGGCCCGTCGGCAGGGTTCGGGTCATGGCCGGGCCGCTCATCGGTCCCCCTCGAATGGCGGATGACTGCGCCGTGCTCACGCTAGGGTGCGCGCCCCGCTCCGCTAAGGTGCGCGGCCCACCCGTCCGGCGCGGACGGTGGTGGCCCGGCCACCGGAGTACCGCCCGCCGTGGCGGCGGTTCCGGATTCCGGTGTGCCGGGCCGGGTGGCCGGTCAGGCGGTGAAGTCGGCCACGTGGTCGCGGGCCCACTCGGCGAAGGTCCGGGCGGGGCGGCCGGTGAGCTGCTCCACCGTGTCGGACACCTCGGTCGGGACGCCGTCGGAACCCGCCCAGTAGCCGACCACCGCGTCCATCACCCAGATCGGGACGATCGGGGCCAGGGCCTCGCGCGCCTCGGCGTCGGTCAGCTCCTCGAACTCCAGCGGCCGCCCGAGCGCCTCGGCCAGGTCGGCGAGCTGCTCGCGCTGGGTGATCGACCGGGGGCCGCTGATGAAGTACGCCCGGTTCTCGTGGCCCTCGCCGGTGAGCGCCGCCACCGCGACCGCGGCGATGTCCTTCTCGTGGATCGCGTCGCTGTGCGACTCGGGGTACGGGAAGCGGATCCGCCCCTCGGCCCGGATCGACTCCGGCCAGCCCCACATCAGGATGTTGGTGGCGAAGTTGTGCGGCCGCAGGAAGGTGTACGCGATCCCGGAGGCGAGGACGGCGTCCTCGACCGCGCGGTGCATCTCCACGATCGGCTTCTGCACCGGGAAGGCGTCCACCACGGTCTGCGAGGAGAGCACCACGACGTGCCGCACGCCGGCCTCCCGCGCCGCGGCGAGGAAGCCGGCCGTGCCCTGCGGCACCGCGTAGAGGAACACCTTGTCGACCCCGGCCAGGGCCGGGCCGTAGGTGTCCGGGTCGGTGAGGTCGAGCGCCGCGGTGTCGACCGGGGCGGGCGGTGCCAGCTTCTCCGGGGTCCGGGCGCCGGCCCGGACGTCCGCGCCGGCCGCCAGCAGCTGCGCCAGCACCTCGGCGCCGACCTGGCCGGTCGCCCCGGTGACGAGGATCTTGCCCATGGGTACGGCTCCAATTCGGGATGTCAGGGGTCGGGTGGTGGGAGGTGGGGTCAGGAGGTGGGAGCGGGGCCGGCCGGCTTGCGGCGCGGTGAGGAGAACCGCTTGGTGATCGGCGCCTCGACCAGCCGGTACAGGACCCAGGAGAGCAGCACGGTGACCCCGATCGCGAGCAGCAGCAGGCCGATGCCCTCGGGGGTCGAGTACAGCTTGGTGCCGAGCAGGTCGCGCATCTCGGTCAGCACGACGAAGTGCAGCAGGTAGAAGGCGAAGGAGATCTCCCCGAGCCAGGTCATCGCCCGGTTGCGGAAGGGCGTGAACCGGCCGTCCCGGTCGGCGATCGCGGCGGACGCGACCAGCAGCGCGATCGGCACCACGGTGGTCACCCGCTGGGCGTACAGGTAGGGCACCCAGCGGGTGGCCGCGTAACCGGCCACCAGGAGCACGCCGGACCACACCATGCCGATGTCGCGCCAGCGGCCGGAGCGCACCGCGAGGGCGACCAGGATGCCGAGGGCGAAGTCCAGCAGCCGCACCGGCGGGAGCACGTAGGAGAACCAGTACTGCACCACCGAGGACTCGTAGCCGCCGGGGACGCCCGGGGTGTCGGGCAGCACCAGGTAGGCCAGCGCCGGGGTGGCGACGATGGCGGCGACCGTGCCGCCGATCCAGTAGAGGAGCCGCTCCGGGCGGATCGTCCGCAGGAAGCGATGCAGCAGCGGGAAGGAGAGGTAGAAGACCAGCTCGGCGCCGAGCGACCAGCTGGGCGGGTCGACGCTGAAGTAGGTGTTGAAGTCGGGTATCCAGACCTGGAGCATCAGCAGGTTGAGGACCGCCGTGCGCACCGGGGTGTAGGAGCCGGCGAAGAAGATCATGGCCAGCGCCCAGGCGACCACGTAGTTCGGGACGATCTTGACCAGCCGGCGCCGCCAGAACCCGGTGGCGGTGTCGCCCGGGCGGGCCGACCAGGTGAGCACGAAGCCGCTGAGCACGAAGAAGAACGCCACCCCGAGCCCGCCGGCCTGGTCGGCGAGGTCGACGAAGCGGAACTCGGTGCTGTCGTCGGCGAAGAACCGCAGGGTCGGGATCGGCAGGGCGGCGTGGTACGCGAAGACCGCAAGGGCGGCGGGGAAGCGCAGGCCGGTCAGGGACGGCAGACGACTGGCGGAGGGCTGCGTCGTCCGCGCTCCGCTCCCGCCGGCGGGTCTCGGTCCCGGCTGGGCGAGGAGTCGGTCGGTGGCCATGTGGTTCCGTCCTTGGGTGTCGAGCGGTGGGTCGGACCAGTAGCAGGCCGTCCCGACCCGGAGGCCAAGTAAACTACTCCGTGCAGATGAGAGATTGCACCGATCGGTGTAGCATCTATGTCAGGTCGGGGGACACCCCGCCTCCGCCCGGCTTTCCGCCCGAGACCAGGGAGTTGACGAACGATGCCGCGATCCGCCGCCGCCCGTCCGCGCCTCCCGCAGGATCGGCCCCATGCGTGCAGCGTTCATCCCGAGGCTCGGACCGGCGTCGGACATCCGCTACGGCGAGGTGCCCGAGCCGGTCCCCGGGCCCACCGATGTCCTGGTCGACGTGGCCGCCGTCTCGGTCAACCCGGTCGACACCTTCGTCCGCTCGGGGCTCTTCCCGACCCCCCTGCCCTTCCCGTTCGTGATCGGCCGGGACCTCGTGGGCACCGTGGCCCGGGTCGGCCCCGGCGCCCCCCGCTTCGCCCCCGGTGACCGCGTCTGGACCAACAGCCTCGGCCACGACGGCCGGCAGGGCGCGGCCGCCGAACGGGCCGCCGTCCCGGCCGACCGGCTCTACCACCTGCCCCCGGGCGTGGACCCGACGACGGCCGTCGCCGTGGTCCACCCGGCCGCCACCGCCCACCTCGCCCTGTTCACCCACGGCGGGCTGCGCACCGGCGAGACCGTGCTGGTCGCGGGCGGCGGCGGCAACGTCGGCGGCGCCCTGATCGTGCTCGCCGCCGAGGCCGGCGCCCGGGTGGTCACCACCGCGCGCCCCGACGACGCGGAACACTGCCGGGCCCTCGGCGCCACCAAGGTCCTCGACTACCGCTCCCCCGACCTGCCCGACCTGGTCCGCGCCGCCTGCCCCGGCGGCATCGACCTCCACCTCGACACCTCCGGCACCAACGACCTCACCACCGCCGTCGACCTGCTCGCCCCGCGCGGCCGGATCGTGCTGCTCGCCGGCGCCCGCTCCCGCCCCGAACTGCCCGCCGGACAGCTCTACATGAAGGACGGCTCGATCCGCGGGTTCGTCATCTCGCACGCCTCCGGCGCCGAACTCGCGGACGCCGCCGCCACCGTCAACCGGCTGCTCGCGGCCGGCCGGCTGCGGCCCCGGGCCCTGGAGATCCGGCCGCTGAGCGCCGCCGCCGAGACCCACCAGCGGCTGGAGAAGGGCGAACTCAACGGCCGCCGGGTGGTCCTGACGACACCCGGCCCGTAACCACCGAACGCCGCACCGCCCCCTCGTCCCCCGTCCGCTCCCCGACGCCCCCGAAAGGCTCCCCATGTCCCCGTCCGCCGGTGCCGAGCAGCAGGCCGCCGGGCCACGCCGTTCGGGCCTCCTGCTGGCCCTGCTGGCGTTCGCCCAGTTGATCGTCTCGATCGACTACAACATCGTCTACGTGGCGCTCCCGGAGATCGGCAGCGGCCTCGACTTCTCCGCCCAGAACCTCCAGTGGGTGGTCAGCGCCTACGCCGTCGCCTTCGGCGGCTTCCTGCTCTTCGGCGGCCGCGCCTCCGACCTGTTCGGCCGCCGCCGGATGTTCGTCCTCGGCCTGCTGCTGTACGCCGGCTCCTCGCTGCTCGGCGGCCTGGCCAACACACCCGGCCTGCTGATCGCGGCCCGCGCCCTCCAGGGCCTCGGCGGCGCCTTCCTGTTCCCCGCCACCCTCGCCCTGGTGGTGCTCAGCTTCACCGAGGGCCGCGAACGCAACCGGGCGCTCTCGGTCTGGGCCGCCGCCGGCGCCAGCGGCATGATCATCGGCTCGCTGGCCGGCGGGGTGCTCACCCAGGCCTTCGGCTGGGAAGCGGTGTTCTACGTCAACGTGCCGCTCGCGGGCGGCGCCGCCCTGCTCGCCCCCCGGCTGATCGGCGCCGACGGACCGCGCGACGGATCCCGCTCGTTCGACCTGCCGGGCGCGCTGACCGCCACCGCCGGGGCCACCCTGGTGGTCTTCACCCTCGTCCAGGGCCCGGCCTCCGGCTGGACCTCGCCGACCGTGCTCACCACCGCCGTGCTCGGCCTCGGCCTGCTCGCCGCCTTCGTCGCGATCGAGTCCCGCACCGCCGACCCGCTGATGCCGCTGCGGCTGTTCCGCAACCGCAACCTGTCCACCGGCGTGCTGACCACCTTCCTGTTCATGGCCAGCTTCGGCACCCTGCTGTACTTCCTGACCGTCTACTTCCAGACCGTGCACGAGTACAGCGCCCTGCGCACCGGCGTCGCCTTCCTGATCCCGATGGTCTGCGGCTTCGTCGGCTCCATGCTGGGCGGCCGGCTCGCCACCCGGTTCGGCGCCCGGAACACCCTGATCGCCTCCTACCTGCTCGGCGCGCTCGGCACCGCCGCGACCGCGCTGACCATGGCGCCGGACGGCAGCTACGTCGCGCTGCTGCCCGGCCTGGTCGTCCTGAGCCTGTGCCAGGGCGTCATCTTCACCACGATGTTCTCCGCCTCCGCGACCGGCGTGCACCCCTACGAACAGGGCATCGCCTCCGGCATCGTCTCCACCGGCCAGCAGGTCGGCAGCGCGGTCGGCCTCGGCATCCTGGTGGCGATCGCCAACGCCGGCACCGACGGCCTCACCGGCGAGGCCCTCCGCTCCGCCACCACCGACGGGCTGCGCACCGCCGTCCTGGTCGCCACCGGTGGCATCGTCGCACTCGTCCTGGTCGCGCTCGGCTTCGAGCGCGCCCCCCGCCGGGCCGGGGCCACCGCCGAGAACGCCTCCGCCAAGAGCCTCGTCTGACCCCGCGCCTCCCCCCACCCGTCCCGACTCCCGAGGAGAACTCCGTCATGCCCTTCGCCGCCAGCCCCAGCGCCCGCGTCTCCTACACCGTGGAGGGCTCCGGCCACCCGCCCCTGGTCTTCGTGCACGGCACCGGCTTCGGCGCCGGGGGCACCTTCGGCCACCTCACCGGTGACTTCACCGACACCCGGACCGTCCTGCTGCCGGACTTCGCCGGCTGCGGCGACACCGAGGACGACGGCCGCGAGCTGACCCCCGAACTGCTGGCCGAGCAGATCGCCGCCGTGATCGAGGCGGCCGGCGACGGCCCGGCCGACGTGGTCGGCTTCTCGCTCGGCTCGGTGGTCGCCGCGACCCTCGCGGCGCTCCGCCCGGAGCTGGTGCGCAGCCTGGTGCTCACCGCCGGCTGGAGCCGCCCGGACGACGCCTACCTGCGCAACCACATGACCACCTGGCGCGCCATCAGCGGCGACGCCGAGGCGTTCGGCCGGTTCGGCACCCTGACCGCGTTCAGCCGCGACCACCTGAACTCGCTGGAGCCCGACGCGCTCGAGGGCATCATCAAGGGCAACGAGCCCACCGAGGGCGCGCTGCGCCACATCGACCTCAACCTGAGCGCCGACATCCGCCCGCTGCTGCCCCGGATCACCGCCCGCACCCTGGTGATCGGCTGCACCCAGGACGCCACCGTCCCGGTCGGGCTCTCCCGCGAGCTGGCCGACGCCATCGCCGGCAGCACCTACGCGGAGATCGACAGCGGCCATGTGGTCGTCTACGAGCAGGGCGCCGAGTGGTCCCGACTGGTCCGCGAGTTCGTCCTCCAGGAGGGCTAGGGCCCGCGCCCGGTCCCACCCCCTCCCACCCCTCCCACCGCTCGCACCGCGAGCACCGCGAGCACCGCTCCACTCCTCCCTCGGACCACGCCCACCGCTCCCTCGGACCACGCCTGGTGGGCGGCGTGGTCCGAGGGAGCGCCCGTACGGCGACTTTGCAAAGTCCACTCTTTGCAAAGTCCCGTGGCCGGCCGCCCGAGGGCGGCCGGCCACGGGGTCATGCCTGGTGAGCGACCTGCTCCGGGAAGTGGACCCCGGGGTGACTTTGCAAAGTGCTCACTTTGCAAAGTCGCCCCACAACGCTCCGCCGGGGCACGCCGAGCAGGTGGCGTGCCCCGGCGGAGGGTCCCTCGGCGTGGCTCTGCAAAGTCCGGCTCGACTTTGCAAAGCCGGCCCGGGACCACCCTCGGACCCCCGCCCCACCCCGAGCGCCGACCGCCCACCACGCCCGGCGTAGGGTGCCCGCCGTGGACGAACTGATCTTCCGGGGGCGGGACCGCTACCGCCCGTCCTGGTCGCACCTGGCGGTCCTGCTCGTCGTACTGGCCGCCCAGGGCTTCGCCGCCGTGTACCGGATCGGCCTGGTGGGCTTCCTCTGGCTCGCCGGTGGCACGCTCCTGCTCTCCGGCCTGGGCCTGTGGACCACGGTCCGCAGCTGGAGCCGGGTCGGCCCCGGGGGCATCACCATCTGCTGGGGCTTCGGGCGCGGCCGCGCCTACGCCTGGGACCGGATCCACTGGATCGACGTCCGCACGGTCGAGGCCCAGGGCGACAGCACTTCGCAGGTGCGGATGTTCCTGACCGGCGGACGGCGCCGGACGCTGCCCGGACTGCTGCACAGCGACCTGTACCCGTCGCCGGACTTCGACGAGCAGTACCACCGGATCCGCAACTGGTGGGAGCTGAGCACCGAGGCCTCGGCCCGGGTCGAGCCGGGCCGGCGGTTCCGGGACCGGCTCACGGCCACCGCGGCCGGTCTCGTCATCGGGCTGCTGCTCTGCGCCGGGGCCGCCGCGTTCTTCCTCTGGAAGGGGTAGCCCCGCCCCACCCCGCCCCCTCCCCACGCCTTGCCGCCCGTTCCCTCCCACTCCACGCCCGCTCACCTCCCTCTCCCCCGCCACCGCCCCGATCCGGACGGTTCCCACGGCGTGCCGGACCGCCGTTGGCAGCGGACGGGCGTCCCCTGTGACACTGGAGGCGCTCGAAAACCGAGGTGCGCTCCGGTGCCCCTCCTTGCGAACCTAGAGGGATGCCCGCCGTGAGTTCTCCCGCAGTCCAGTCCGCCGCCGAGTCCGCCCGGAGCGAGGCGCCCGGCATCGGCGAGCTGGCCGCGCGCCTGCCCGAGCTGACCCTGCGCGACCAGGTCCGGATCGGCCGTCGGCTGGACGGCGCCCGCCGGGTCCGCAAGGACGAGGCCCGCGCGCAGATCGCCGCCGAGATCGCCGCCGACATCGACAAGGCCGAGCTGCTGGTCGAACGGCGGCGGAACGCGGTGCCGGAGATCCGGTACCCCGCCGAGCTCCCGGTCAGCCAGAAGAAGGACGAGATCCTCGCCGCCGTCCGCGACCACCAGGTGGTGATCGTGGCCGGTGAGACCGGCTCCGGCAAGACCACCCAGATCCCCAAGATCTGCCTGGAGCTGGGCCGCGGCGTACGCGGTCTGATCGGCCACACCCAGCCCCGCCGGATCGCCGCCCGCACGGTGGCCGAGCGGGTCGCCGAGGAACTGGACAGCCCGCTCGGCGAGGCGGTCGGCTGGAAGGTCAGGTTCACCGACCAGGTCGGCCCGGACACCCTGGTCAAGCTGATGACCGACGGCATCCTGCTCGCGGAGGTCCAGACCGACCGCGAGCTGCGCCAGTACGACACCCTGATCATCGACGAGGCGCACGAGCGCAGCCTCAACATCGACTTCCTGCTCGGCTACCTCAAGCAGCTGCTGCCCCGCCGCCCCGACCTCAAGGTGATCATCACCTCGGCGACCATCGACCCCGAGCGGTTCGCCCGGCACTTCGGGGACGCCCCGATCGTCGAGGTCTCCGGCCGCACCTATCCGGTGGAGGTCCGTTACCGCCCGATCGTGGACGAGGACGAGGACGGCGACACCGACGAGGTCGACCGCGACCGCGACCAGATCCAGGCGATCTGCGACGCCGCCGAGGAGCTCCAGGCCGAGGGGCCGGGCGACATCCTGGTCTTCCTCTCCGGCGAGCGCGAGATCCGGGACACCGCGGACGCGCTCGACAAGCTCCGGCTGAAGCACACCGAGGTCCTGCCGCTGTACGCCCGGCTGAGCTCGGCCGAGCAGCACAAGGTGTTCCAGCGCTCCTCCTCCCGCCGGATCGTGCTGGCCACCAACGTCGCCGAGACCAGCCTCACCGTCCCCGGCATCAAGTACGTGATCGACCCGGGCAGCGCCCGGATCTCCCGCTACAGCCACCGCACCAAGGTCCAGCGGCTGCCGATCGAGGCGATCAGCCAGGCCAGCGCCAACCAGCGCAAGGGCCGCTGCGGCCGCACCTCGGACGGCATCTGCATCCGGCTCTACTCGGAGGAGGACTTCCTCTCCCGCCCCGAGTTCACGGACGCCGAGATCCTGCGCACCAACCTGGCCTCGGTCATCCTCCAGATGACCGCCGCCGGCCTCGGCGACATCGCCGCCTTCCCGTTCCTGGACCCGCCGGACTCGCGCAACATCAAGGACGGCATCAGCCTCCTGCACGAGCTGGGCGCGCTCGACCCGGCCGAGAAGGACCTCCGCAAGCGGCTCACCCCGCTCGGCCGCAAACTGGCCCAGCTCCCGGTGGACCCGCGGATGGCCCGGATGGTGCTGGAGGCGGACCGCAACGGCTGTGTCCGGGACGTCATGGTGATCGCCGCCGCGCTCTCCATCCAGGACCCGCGCGAGCGCCCCGCCGAGAAGCGCCAGGCCGCCGACGAGCGGCACCGCCGGTTCAGCTCCGAGAGCTCCGACTTCCTCGCCTTCCTCGCCATGTGGCGCTACGTGCGCGAGCAGCAGCGCGAGCTCTCCTCCTCCGCGTTCCGCCGGATGTGCAAGGCGGAGTTCCTCAACTACCTGCGGATACGGGAGTGGCAGGACATCTACTCCCAGCTGCGCACGGTCGCCAAGCAGCTCGGTGTCACCATCGAGGAGGCCCACGAGGACGCCGAGCCGGACGCGGACCGGATCCACCAGTCCCTGCTGGCCGGCCTGCTCTCGCACATCGGCCTGTTCGACGTGGAGAAGCGGGAGTACGGCGGCGCCCGGGGCGCCCGGTTCGCGGTGTTCCCCGGCTCCGGCCTGTTCAAGAAGCCGCCGCGCTGGGTGATGTCGGCCGAGCTGGTGGAAACCTCCCGGCTGTGGGCCCGGATCAACGCGAAGATCGAACCCGAGTGGGTGGAGCCGCTGGCCGCCCACCTGGTGAAGCGCAACTACAGCGAGCCGCACTGGGAGAAGAAGTCCGGGGCCGTGCTGGCGTTCGAGAAAGTCACCCTCTACGGGGTGCCGATCGTGTCCGCGCGGAAGGTCAACTACGGCCGGATCGACCCGGAGCTCTGCCGCGAGCTGTTCATCCGCAACGCCCTGGTCGAGGGCGACTGGGAGACCCACCACCGGTTCTTCGCGGAGAACCGCAAGCTGCTCGGCGAGGTCGAGGAGCTGGAGAACCGGGCCCGCCGCCGGGACATCATGGTCGACGACCAGACCCTGTTCGAGTTCTACGACGGCCGGCTGCCCGAGGACATCGTCTCCACCCGGCACTTCGACGCCTGGTGGAAGAAGGCCCGGCACGAGCAGCCCGACCTGCTCAACTTCGAGAAGTCGATGCTGATCAACGACGCCGCGGACGGCGTCACCGAGGCCGACTACCCGGACCACTGGGTGCAGGGCAAGCTGCGGTTCGTCCTGACCTACCAGTTCGAGCCGGGCAGCGACGCGGACGGCGTCACCGTCCACATCCCGCTGCCGGTGCTCAACCAGGTCACCGCGGAGGGCTTCGACTGGCAGATCCCGGGCCTGCGCGAGGAGCTGGTGACGGCCTGGATCAAGTCGCTGCCGAAGGCGGTGCGGCGCAACTTCGTCCCCGCCCCGGACTTCGCCCGCGCGGCACTGCGCGAGCTGAGGAACAACCAGGAGCGCCAGGAGCCGCTGCTGCCGGCCCTGGAGCACGTCCTGAAGCGCCTGACGGCGGTCACCGTGCCTCCGGAGGCCTGGGACGAGGAGCGGGTCCCCGAGCACCTCAAGGTGACCTTCCGGGTGGTGGACGGGCGCAAGAAGCTCGCCGAGTCCAAGGACCTGGAGGAGCTGCGGCTGCGGCTGAAGCCCAAGCTGAAGGAGACGCTCTCCTCGGCGGCCTCGGGCCGGGGCATCGAGCAGTCCGGGCTGACCGCCTGGCCGGCCGGGCTGCCGGTGCTCCAGCGGACCTTCGAGCAGCGTTCCCGGGGCCACTCGCTGCGCGCCTACCCGGCGCTGGTGGACGAGGGCGAGTCGGTCGGCGTGAAGCTGTTCGACACCCCGGAGGCGCAGCAGGGCGCGATGTGGGAGGGCACCCGGCGGCTGCTGATGCTGTCGACCACCTCGCCCGCCAAGTCGATCCAGGGCCGGCTGGGCAACCAGGCCAAGCTGGCGCTGTCGTACAACCCGCACGGCTCGGTCCCGGCGCTGTTCGAGGACGTGGTGGCCTGTGCGGCGGACCGGCTGATGGCCCGGGCCGGTGGTCCGGCGTGGGACGAGGCGGCGTTCGCGGCGCTGCGGGACAAGGTGCGGGCGGACCTGTACGACCTGTCGGCGGACACCACGCTGAAGACGGCGACGGCGCTGATCGCCTTCCACAGGGCGACGACCCGGCTGAAGTCGGTGAGCAGTCCGGTGCTGCTGAACGCGGTGAACGACATCCGGCTGCATCTGGCCTCGCTGGTGCACCCGGGCTTCGTGACGGCGACCGGCTGGCAGCGGCTGCCGGACCTCAAGCGCTATCTGCTGGCGGTGGACCGCCGGCTGGAGGCGCTGCCCAACCATCCGCAGCGGGACGCCCAGCAGCTGCTGAAGGTGCAGCAGGTCCAGCAGGCCTACGGGGAGCTGCTGGCGGCGGTGCCGGCCGGGCGGCAGCCCTCGGCGGAGGTGCTGGCGATCCGCTGGATGATCGAGGAGCTGCGGGTGAGCTTCTTCGCCCAGTCGCTGGGCACCCCGTCGCCGGTGTCCGAGAAGCGGATCCTGAAGGCCATGGAGGCGGCCAGGGCCGCGCTCTGACCCCTCGGCCTCCCTCCGGCCCGCCTGAGCTGCGGACGGGCCGGAGGGGGCGGTCGGGAGCCGGTTCGACCTGGGGGCCCCGCATGGGCTACAGTCTGTCTTGTTCGCAGCGCGGCAAGCGGAGCGAACGGGTCAGGAAACACTCTGGTCCTGTGGAGCAGTTGGTTAGCTCGCCACCCTGTCAAGGTGGAGGTCGCGGGTTCAAGTCCCGTCAGGATCGCCGTAGCCGAGAGGCCCGGAACCGTTTGGTTCCGGGCCTCTCGCGTTTCACCGGCCACTCCTCTATCCCGGAGTGGGCACGGACCACAAGTGAACGCCCGCGTGACGGTCGTCACGCACCCCTTCCGGGAACCGACCGTTCGGACACCCTTCCCCGAAGCCTCTAATTTAATATGTAAAATTGTACTGCTATTCACAGTAAATCCCCCCCACCTTCCCATCATCGAATCGTTATCCGGAGTTCAACATTCCGGTGGATCGCGCGAGTACGACAGCCGCTCCCGCGACCGGTGCGGCCGGTACGACAGGACTGTAGAAGAAGTGCGCGGGGACAGAAAAAGGGGCTGCTTACCGGACCCGGCGGAGTCCGGTAAGCAGCCCCTTTCGAAGAGCCTTGAGCGAGGCTCTGTCAGGCCTCGGTTCGCTGGGCCGGAATACCGGCCAGCAGGGCGCGCACCTCCGCCTCACGGTATCGGCGGTGCCCGCCCAGCGTGCGGATGGACGTGAGCTTGCCGGCCTTGGCCCAGCGCGTCACGGTCTTGGGATCCACACGGAACATGGTGGCGACCTCTGCCGGCGTCAGCAGAGGTTCGGCATCGGGGGTACGAGCGGTCATGAGCGGCCTCCTCGGGAGAACCGAACCAGGGCGGTTCTATCCTTCAAATTCTGCACCTTGGCCCGCGATGCCCGAAATGGCATAGACGGGCCGAGTCGGTTATAGGACGAACGGCTTGTCCTGGTGTCTACAACTACACCATCCGTCCAGCCCTATCGACCAAACCGCCAAAATTGACCCCTCACGGGTTCAAGGCCGACGGATGGCGATGGACCACCCCATAACGGGCAGTCACCTTATAGTGACATTCGGTTACGAGCGGACCAGACCCGCCGTTTTCCCGCAAAGCGCGCATCGACTCCAGAACCACCCAAAAGTGGGCACGCTCACGTGAAGTTGGGCTGGTTGTCCCATTTTTGCACATAGGGGTAAGTTCGCGTCAACGGTGAGTAGTGTCACGTTCGGTAGGTATTGACCCGAACCAGGACCTTGGTCATGCGGCTCGGGCCGTAGGACTCTTACAGTCTTACAAGTACCACCGACACCCCCACCGGCCAGCGATGACGCCGCCTCGGCCCGTCCTCCCACCGTCCCCGGACCGGCCCTCCCGCCGCCCCGCCCGGCCCCTCCCACCGGCCCTGCCGCTCAGTTGGCGTGGCGCAGTGCCAGCACCCGCCGCCAGCGCGCGGTCAGCACCTCGTACGCGCGCAGCGCCTCCGTCGCGTCCCCCGCCCGCAGCGCCCGCAGCCCGTCCTCGAGCTCGCCCGCCGAACGGTCCGCCAACAGCCGCTCCGGCCCCAGCAGATGCACCAGCCCCCCGTAGTCCAGTTCCACCAGCGACCGCGGATGGAACTCCTCCAGCCACCGCCCGACCTGCTCCGCCCCCCGCACCAGCTCCCCTTCCGGCACCGCCTCGCGCAGCGCCCGGTACGCCCGGGCCACCCGGCGGCGCGCCTGCGCCATGGGCGTCAGATAGAACAGTGACGCCCCGTCCCCCCGTTCCCCTCCCTCCCCCTTCTCCCCCCTCTCTGCGGGAACGAAGCATCGATCCTCGTCCCCGAACGGGAGGAACCAGCGGACCGGCACCTCCCAGCGGCTGGTGAGGATCCACGGCCGGGCGTCCGGGTGGTCGGCCCGCCAGCGCTCCCGGTCCGCCTCCGCCACCTCCCGGGTGGCCGGCGGCAGGGCGGTGTCCAGCAGCGCCACCGGAGCCCCCGCCCGCAGCTCCTCCAGGGCCTGCCAGGTGCGGAGCCTGGTCGCCCAGGGGCAGACGTACAGCACCCCGTCCACCAGCCGGACGAAGGCCCGCTCGGCCTCCCGGTCCGGCAGCGCCCGCGGGGTCCGGCCGATCAGCTCGGCGAGGGCCGAGCGCTGCTCGGCGAGGGCCGCCGCGGCCACCGAGCGGCCCGCCTCGGGCGCGTCGGGACCGTGCTCCGCCGCGTAGGCCTGCCAGCGCGCCCGCTCGGGCTCCGGGTAGGCGGCCAGCGGCTCGTAGACCCGCAGGTGCGCGGCGTAGGGCGGCAGCACGGAGGTACGGACGACGGTCACGTCCTGCATCGTCCCACGCACCCCCCGCCGACCGGGAGCGGTCGGTCGGACCGGTCCTGCGGCGGCCCGTTCGCGGACGCACCCGAGGTGCGCGAACAGCCTGATGACGGCCCTGCCGTCCCAGTATTCGGACAGTCGTACCGAGCTTCGCCAAGGGGGCGGACCGGCGGGGCCCGCGCGACTACGCTTCGCCTTAGGCGCCCGCACCACCGCAGCGGGCCTCGAATACTGGAGTCACCACAGTGACCGACGTACAGACCGCCGCCACCACGCACTCCGCACCCGGCGTGCTCGGCAGGATCTTCGGCAACTCCCAGGACGGCGCCACCGGCGACGGCCACGAGCAGGTCGTGTTCTGCCACGACCGCTCCTCCGGACTGAAGGCGATCATCGCCGTCCACTCCACCGCCCTCGGCCCGGCCCTCGGCGGCACCCGGTTCTTCCCGTACGCCTCCGAGGAGGCGGCGCTGGAGGACGCGCTCAACCTCTCCCGCGGCATGTCCTACAAGAACGCGCTCGCCGGCCTCGACCTCGGCGGCGGCAAGGCCGTCATCATCGGCGACCCGAACAAGGACAAGAACGAGGCGATGCTCCGCGCCTACGGGCGCTTCGTCGAGTCGCTGCGCGGCCGCTACATCACCGCCTGCGACGTGGGCACCTACGTCCAGGACATGGACGTCGTGGCGCGCGAGACCGAGTTCGTCACCGGTCGCTCGCCCGAGAACGGCGGCGCCGGGGACTCCTCGATCCTGACCGCCTTCGGCGTCTTCCAGGGCATGCGCGCCTCCGCCCAGGCCCGCTGGGGCCAGCCGACCCTGCGCGGCAAGCGCGTGGGCGTCGCCGGCGTCGGCAAGGTCGGCCACTACCTCGTCGGCCACCTGGTCGCGGACGGCGCCGTCGTGGTCGTCACCGACCCCTTCGAGGCCGCCGTCAACCGCGTGCGGGCCGCCCACCCGGAGGTGGAGGTCGTCGCCGACACCGCCGCGCTGCTCCAGGCCAAGCTGGACGTCTACGCCCCCTGCGCGCTCGGGGGCGCCCTGACCGACGACACCGTGGCCGCGCTGGGCGAGTTCGGCACCTCCGTCGTCTGCGGTGCCGCCAACAACCAGCTGGCCCACCCGGGCGTCGAGAAGGACCTCGCCGACCGCGGCCTGCTCTACGCCCCGGACTACCTGGTGAACTCCGGCGGTGTCATCCAGGTCGCCGACGAGATCGACGGCTTCAACTTCGAGCGCGCCAAGAACAAGGCGACGAAGATCTTCGACACCACCCTGGAGATCTTCACCCGGGCCGCCTCCGACGGCGTGCCGCCGGCCGTCGCGGCCGACCGTCTCGCCGAGAAGCGGATGCGCGAGATCAGCGCGCTGCGCTCGGTGCTGCTGCCGACGGCCCGCCGGGGCTGATCCGGACCGGTGCGCGCGGGGGGCGGCCGGGCGCCGTCCCCCGCGCATCACGATGTGGAACCGGATTCTCGATTCTGCCTCCGATCGGGTGATCCGAAGCCCCCCTAGGGGGGATAATCGATCCGGGAACAACGGACCCGAGACACCTCCGGACAGCGTGCAGAAAGCCGCAAAACCTCCCCTGACCTGGGACGACCTGGTCGCGGGTGCGGCCGGTGCGCGCCACGTCACACCGACGACGTACCGTCCAGCGGCAGAAACAGGTACCGTTAATGCTCCAAGGGACGGTCCTCCCCATTCGGGCAGGCCGCTCTTGATCATGAACACGTGTCAGACTCGGGGCCGTGAGCCCCATCGTTGAGGGGGTCGACCCATGGGGCGCGGCCGGGCCAAGGCCAAGCAGACGAAGGTCGCCCGCGAGCTGAAGTACAACAGCGGCGGGTTCGACGCCAATCGTCTCTCCAGCGAGCTGGGCGTATCGCCCTCCACCTCCCCGATCGAGCCGGAGCCGATCGAGGAGGACGAGGAGGACGACGATCCCTACGCGGAGTACGCGGCTCGTTACGCCGATGACGACGAGGACGATGACGCCGAGTCGGGTACCGGGCCCTCCCAGGCCCGCCGTCGCGCGTAGTCTCCCAGTCCGACCCGACCGGCCAGGTGCCCAGCGCACCAGGCCGGTCTTCGGCGTTCCCGCACTCTCGCGGCGGCCCGCCGGAAGGCCCCGCACCCGCCTCGGCGGCGGCCCCGCCCGAAGACCCGCCCGAAGCCCCTTCCCGGGACCCTGCGCGAAGGTCCGCGCGAAGACCCTGCACGAAGGCCCCGCCGGCTCGCTGCCGACGGGGCCTCCTCGTGTTCGCGTTCCCCGTGCTCAGCCGGCCGCGAAGCCCTCGTAGGCGTTGTAGAGGGCCGCGCCGTCCGCGTGCTCGGCGGTGCGGTCGACGATGTCGCCGAGCACCCAGGACTCCACGCCGCGGTCCTCCAGGACCGACAGCACGGTGTCCACCGAGTGCGGCGGGACGACCGCGACCATGCCGACGCCCATGTTCAGCGTCTTCTCGATCTCCAGGGTGGCCACCTTGCCGACCTCCGCGACGGTCCGGAAGACCGGCAGCGGGGTCCAGGTGCCGCGGTCCAGGCGGGCGTGCAGCCCGGCCGGGACCACCCGCGCCAGGTTGGCCGCCAGGCCGCCGCCGGTGACGTGCGAGAAGGCGTGCACCTCGGCGGCCCGGATCAGCGCCAGGCAGTCCAGCGAGTAGATCCGGGTCGGCTCGAGCAGCTCCTCGCCGAGGGTGCGGCCGAACTCCTCGACCTTGCGGTCCAGCTTCCAGCCGGCCTGGTTCAGCAGCACGTGGCGGACCAGCGAGTAGCCGTTGGAGTGCAGACCGGAGGCGGCCATCGCGATCACCACGTCGCCGGCCCGGACCCGCTCGGCGCCCAGCAGCGCGTCCGCCTCGACCACACCGGTACCGGCGCCCGCGACGTCGTACTCGTCCGGCCCGAGCAGGCCCGGGTGCTCGGCGGTCTCGCCGCCGACCAGGGCGCAGCCGGCCAGGGCGCAGCCCTCGGCGATGCCCTTGACGATCGCGGCGACCCGCTCCGGGACGACCTTGCCGACGCAGATGTAGTCGGTCATGAACAGCGGCTCGGCGCCGCAGACCACGATGTCGTCGACGACCATGCCGACCAGGTCGTGGCCGATCGTGTCGTGCTTGTCCATGGCGGCCGCGATGGCCACCTTGGTCCCCACCCCGTCGGTGGCCGAGGCCAGCAGCGGCCGCTCGTAGTTCTTGAGGGCGGAGACGTCGAAGAGGCCGGCGAAGCCGCCGAGACCGCCGACGACCTCGGGGCGGTTGGCCTTCTTCACCCACTGCTTCATGAGCTCGACGGCGCGGTCGCCCGCCTCGATGTCGACGCCGGCGGCGGCGTAGGTGGCACCGTTCTGGTCGGTAGTCACTGCTGTGCGGCCCTTTCGGGTCTGTGGTGGGGGACGGAACAGCGGTGGGGTCCCGGATCGCGGGACCCCACCGAGGGTTCTTACGGGCGGCGCAGCGCGTCGGCCGCGCCCGCCCCGCCGAGCAGCGACTGGACGCCGTCCAGGTCGCTGCCGCTGGTCGGCTTGCCGCGGACCGCGGGGGCCTGCTGGCCGCCCTTGATCTCGGCCTCCAGCAGGAGCTTGCCGAGCAGCGCCGGGTCGGGCAGCTCCATCGGGTACTCGCCGTCGAAGCAGGCCCGGCAGAGCCGGTCCTTCGGCTGCTTGGTGGCCTCGATCATGCCGTCGATCGAGATGTAGGAGAGCGAGTCCGCGCCGAGGGTGCGGCCGATCTCCTCGATGGTCATGCCGTTGGCGATCAGCTCCGCGCGGGTCGCGAAGTCGATGCCGAAGAAGCACGGCCACTTGACCGGCGGGGAGGAGATCCGGATGTGGACCTCGGCCGCGCCCGCCTCGCGGAGCATCTTCACCAGCGCGCGCTGGGTGTTGCCGCGGACGATCGAGTCGTCCACGACGACCAGGCGCTTGCCCTGGATGACCTCGCGCAGCGGGTTCAGCTTCAGCCGGATGCCGAGCTGGCGGATGGTCTGGCTGGGCTGGATGAAGGTGCGGCCGACGTAGGCGTTCTTCACCAGGCCGGAGCCGTACGGGATCCCGCTGGCCTCGGCGTAGCCGATCGCGGCCGGGGTGCCGGACTCGGGGGTCGCTATCACCAGGTCGGCCTCGACCGGGGCCTCCTTCGCCAGGCGGCGGCCCATCTCCACCCGGGAGAGGTGCACGTTGCGGCCGGCGATGGAGGTGTCGGGGCGGGCGAGGTAGACGTACTCGAAGACGCAGCCCTTGGGCTTGGCCTCGGCGAAGCGGGAGGTCCGCATGCCGTTCTCGTCGATGGCGATGAGCTCGCCGGGTTCGACCTCGCGGATGAAGGAGGCGCCGCAGATGTCCAGCGCCGCCGTCTCGGAGGCGACCACCCAGCCGCGCTCCAGCCGGCCCAGGACCAGCGGGCGGATGCCCTGCGGGTCGCGGGCGGCGTAGAGCGTGTTCTCGTCCATGAAGACGAGCGAGAACGCGCCCTTCACCTTGGGCAGGACGACCTTGGCCGTCTCCTCGATGGAGAGGTCCGGGTGGCCGGCGAGCAGCGCGGTCACCAGGTCGGTGTCGTTGGTCGCGGCCGACCGCCCGGAGCGGGAGACGTGCTCCTCGCCGGGGAGTTCGGCGACCATGGCCGCCAGTTCGGCGGTGTTCACCAGGTTTCCGTTGTGACCGAGGGCCAGGGAGCCGTGCACGGTCGCCCGGAAGGTCGGCTGGGCGTTCTCCCAGACCGAGGAACCGGTGGTCGAGTAGCGGGCGTGTCCGACGGCGATATGCCCGTGCAACGACCCCAGGGAGGCCTCGTCGAAGACCTGGGAGACGAGTCCCATGTCCTTGAAGACGAGAATCTGGGAGCCATTGCTCACTGCGATGCCCGCGGATTCCTGACCGCGGTGCTGCAGGGCGTAAAGGCCGAAGAACGTGAGCTTGGCGACCTCCTCGCCGGGAGCCCAGACACCGAAGACGCCGCAAGCGTCCTGGGGGCCTTTCTCGCCGGGAAGAAGATCGTGGTTGAGTCTTCCGTCACCACGTGGCACGCCTTCGAGTCTAGGACAGTCGGCCCGGCCTTCCGGACCCCGGGCGGCCGCTGTCGCGCGGGCCGCTCCGGGTAACGCGCGTAGACAAAACCCCTTACCAGGCCCGGGTTTCGGCGCTCCCGGACCCGGCGGCCGCGCGCTTGCCCTTGTGGTTCGCGCCCGTTGGCGTGTTCCGCGCGCGGCGGGCGCTTCGCCCGGCGTTGGTCCGCCGTTCGCCCAACGTGAGCCTGCTCACCCGGCGCAACGGGCCGCGCCGACGGGGCGGGGAGGGGGCGGGGGCGGCCCGGGTGTGACTCAGGGACAGCTAGGGGGCGTCCTGGGTGACCGGCAGCAGCAGCCCCCAGCAGCCGGCGTGGACCGTCCAGGTGCGGGCCCGCACCGGGCCGACCGGGCGCCCGTCCGCCTCGTAGCCGAAGCCCCGGCCGGCCACCGAGATGCTGGCGGCCCGGGCGCGCAGCAGGGCGCCCGGGGCGCGGACCACGATCTCCATCACGCCCTCGCCGGCGGCCGCGCCGGAGGGCAGGGTCACCTGGACCACCCGGACCGGCCGGTGCACGTCGGCGAGCAGCCGGCCGTCGGCCTCGACCCGCAGCCGGGCGCTGTGCTCGCCCCTGGCCGGCTCGACCCGCTCCGGCCGGCCGGTCGGTCCGCTCCGGCCGGCCCGGGCGCTCCCGCCGGCCTCGTCCGGTCCGGCGCCCGCACCGGTCGGTTCCGGGGTGAGTGCGGTCGCCTGCTCGGCCGCAGCCAGTTTCGCCCATAGCGAACGCCATCCGCCGGGACGGCCCGCCGGGCGCCGCGTCCCGCCGCCCGAGATCCGCACCCCTCCGAGCGCCACCCCGCCGCCGTCGTCCACCAGCAGGTCCAGCTTCCGGGCGGCGCCGGTCAGCACGGCGCGCGCCGCGGCGACCGGCGCGCCCGGCACCCCGAGCACCCGGGCCGCCGCCAGCTCCTCCGGCCGGCCGACCGGCACCAGGCCCACCGGGTCGGCGCCCAGCTCGCGTTGGCGGTACAGCGCTTGGAGCACCCGTTGCAGCGCGAGGTCGGAACCGATCACCACCGGTCGCCTCCGGCCCCGGTGCGAAAGCACCCGATCGAGCTCGGAAGGCGTCTCCGGACAGGCCACCTTGACGTCCGTCCCACCGGAGAGAACGTCCTTCGCGATCCGCACCGACTCCCCGTCGGACTGCCGGGCCGCCGGGTCGAGGAGCAGGAGAAGCGGCTCCGGGCCGCCGGTTGCGGGCGTGGACAGGGACGACACAACCGGTCCTTCCTCAGGTAATCTCTCGGTGCAAGAGCCCCTTGCGCTATTGCGCCAGGGGCTTCGTCTATCTCGGGGCAGACTGCGGCCTACGCAGGATGCCCCAACCGGAAGGGGTGTACGCCTGTGCCGGCACTCGTGCTCGTTGGCGCTCAGTGGGGAGACGAGGGCAAGGGGAAGGCGACCGACCTCCTCGGCGGCTCCGTCGACTACGTCGTCCGCTACCAGGGCGGCAACAACGCCGGTCACACGGTGGTCATCGGCGACCAGAAGTACGCGCTGCACCTCCTGCCTTCCGGCATCCTCAGCCCGAACGTCACGCCGGTCATCGGCAACGGCGTCGTGATCGACCCGGGTGTGCTGCTCTCCGAGCTCAGCGGCCTGGACGAGCGCGGCATCGACACCTCCAAGCTGCTGATCTCGGGCAACGCCCACCTGATCACGCCGTACCACCGCACCCTGGACAAGGTCACCGAGCGCTTCCTCGGCAAGCGCCGGATCGGCACCACCGGCCGCGGCATCGGCCCGACCTACGCGGACAAGATCAACCGCGTCGGCATCCGGGTGCAGGACCTCTTCGACGAGTCGATCCTCCAGCAGAAGATCGAAGCGGCGCTGCACGACAAGAACCAGCTCCTGGTCAAGCTCTACAACCGCCGCGCGATCCCCGCCGAGCTGGTGCTCGAGGAGTACCTCGGCTACGCGGACAAGATCAAGCCGTTCCTGGCCGACACCACCCTGGTCCTGGACGAGGCGCTGAAGGCCGGCAAGGTCGTCCTGCTCGAGGGCGGCCAGGGCACCCTGCTGGACGTCGACCACGGCACGTACCCGTTCGTCACCTCCAGCAACCCGACCTCGGGCGGCGCCTGCACCGGTTCCGGCATCGGCCCCACCAAGATCGACCGGGTCATCGGCATCCTCAAGGCCTACACCACCCGCGTCGGCTCCGGCCCGTTCCCGACCGAGCTGCTGGACGAGGACGGCGAGGCGCTGCGCCGGATCGGCGGCGAGCGCGGTGTCACCACCGGCCGTGACCGCCGCTGCGGCTGGTTCGACGCGGTGATCGCCCGCTACGCGACCCGGGTCAACGGCCTCACCGACTTCTTCCTCACCAAGCTGGACGTGCTGACCGGCTGGGAGCAGATCCCGGTCTGCGTCGCGTACGAGATCGACGGCCGCCGGGTCGAGGAGCTGCCGTACAACCAGTCGGACTTCCACCACGCGAAGCCGATCTACGAGACGCTGCCGGGCTGGACCGAGGACATCAGCGGGGCGAAGACCTTCGCCGAGCTGCCGAAGAACGCCCAGGCGTACGTGAAGGCGCTGGAGGAGATGTCGGGCGCCCCGATCTCCGCCATCGGCGTCGGCCCGGGCCGGTACGAGACGATCCAGATCAACTCGTTCGTCTAGGCCTCACGGCTGCCTCACGGCCGGCCGAGCAGGGCCCCGCGGGTTCTCCCGCGGGGCCTTTCCGCTGGCCGGGGGCTTTTGCACTAAGGCAGCTGTTCGTTGCATCTAGTGCATTCAAGGGTTACCTTTCGATCATGACCGCGAAGCTTCCCTCCCCCACCACCCTCACCGGCCGCCACATCCGTCTGGAGCCGCTGGACCGCCGGCACCTGTCCGACCTGTGGGACACCGTCGGCCCGGACCCCGAGGTGTGGCGCTGGGTCCCGTTCAGCGCGCCCGGGTCGGAGGAGGAGCTGGGCGCGATCCTGGACGTCCGGCTCGGCGAGGTGGCGGCCGGGAACGCCGTGAAGTTCGCCGTGATCGAGCTCGCGAGCGGGCGGGCCGTCGGCGTCACCGGCTACTACGCGTTCGACGCGGAGGACGAGCTGGTCGAGATCGGCGGCACCTGGTACGCGCGGTCGGTGTGGCGCACGGCGGTGAACACCGAGGCCAAGCTGCTGCTGCTCGTCCACGCCTTCGAGGAGCTGGGGATGGGCCGGGTGTTCTGGAAGACCGACGCGCTCAACGACCGCTCGCGCAACGCGATCCAGCGGCTGGGCGCGCAGTTCGAGGGCGTCCACCGGCGCGAGAAGCGGCGTGCCACCGGCGTCTGGCGCGACACCGCGTACTTCTCGATGCTGCGCGAGGAGTGGCCGGCCGCGAAGGACCGGCTGGAGCAGCGGCTCGCCGCGGGCTGAGCGCTACTTGTCGGCGAGGTCCCGCTTGGTCAGGTGTCTCTCGCGCGGCTGACGGGTCGCGATGATCTGCGCCACCACCCCGACGAAGACCACCGAGACCAACAGGCCCGTCAGCAACACCACGGCCATCAGCGATCGACCGCCGCCACGGCCCGGACCGCCTTGCCGCACACCCCGATGAGTTCCACACCCCAGTCATCGGCCAAAGCGGCGACGAGGTCAAGCCCCCGACCGCACGTTCGAGCCATTTCCGGCTCGGGTGCGGCGGGCGCGGCGGGCACGGCGGTGGATCCGTCGGCGACGGGCGATGTGCAGGGCGATGTGCAGGCGGCCGCAACGGAGTTCGAGTGCGACGGACGGCGCTCGGTGGACCCGCCGTCCACGGCACGGCACACTGCACCGAAGGCCCCGGTCGAGGAGGGGCACGCATGCCACCACCCCTGTCGCCCGGCGTGCGCCGACAGCGCCCCGGCTCGAAGGCGTCGAGCGCGGCGGGTCCGACCACTTCACCCACCGCTGACCCCACCCCTGAAGGGACCCGAGCACCATGGACCTGGAGACCTGGCAGAAGGCCGCCCCCGGCGGCGAGGGCGAGGACGCCCTCGAGATCCGCACCGTCAACGGCATGGTCGAGCTCCGCGACCCCAAGAACGACGCCGTCATCGTCCGCACCACCCCCCGCAAGTGGGCCGCCTTCGTCCTCGGCGTGAAGGCCGGGGAGTTCGACCACTTCGTCGCCTAGCACGCTCTCCAGGCGCCCCCTCGCGCCCCGCGAGGGGGCACCGGCACGATGGACACCGCCACCTTCCCCGCCCCCGGTACGGTTCGCCGCCGAGCACCGGTGGGCCGGCACCCACTGTTCGCCGGTCATCGCCGCCCGCGCGGGAAGTCGGAGCGGCCGACCTCCCGCACCGGCGCGGGGAGCTTCCGACCCCGGAAAATGCGGGCGAAGGGGCGGGGGCGGCTTGGATAGGATTGCGCAGCCCACAGTGGAACGTCGCTCTGGCCGGCCGACCGGGAGTCGGCGACTGTGCCCGGTTCCCGCCGCCGCCCCAGAGCCTGCACCCGTCACGGCACTCCGGGACCGGGGTGCGTGCGGGAGAAATCGGAGCATCCGAGGATGGCTCGGCACCTGATCACCAGCGCCCTTCCGTACATCAACGGGATCAAGCACCTGGGCAACATGGTCGGGTCCATGCTGCCCGCGGACGTCTACTCGCGGTACCTGCGCCTGCGCGGCCACGAGGTGCTCTACATCTGCGCGACCGACGAGCACGGCACCCCGGCCGAACTGGCCGCGCAGGAGGCCGGGCTGCCGGTGGCCGAGTTCTGCGCGCGGGCGCACGAGCAGCAGAAGGCGGTGTACGACGGCTTCCGGCTGTCGTTCGACTACTTCGGCCGCAGCTCCTCCCCGCAGAACCGGGAGATCACCCAGGAGATCGCCCGCGAGCTGCACGCCAACGGCTTCATCGAGGAGCGGGCGATCCGCCAGGTGTACTCCAACACCGACGGCCGCTTCCTGCCGGACCGCTACATCGTCGGCACCTGCCCGCACTGCGGCTACGACAAGGCGCGCGGCGACCAGTGCGAGAACTGCACCCGGGTGCTCGACCCGACCGACCTGCTGGAGCCGCGCTCGGCCATCAGCGGCAGCGCCGACCTGGAGGTGCGGGAGACCACGCACCTGTTCCTGCTCCAGTCGAAGCTGACCGGGCAGGTGGAGGACTGGGTCGCCGCGCACGCCGACGAGTGGCCGGTGCTGGCCTCCTCGATCGCCCGCAAGTGGCTGACCGAGGGCCTCCAGGACCGGGCGATCACCCGCGACCTGGAGTGGGGCGTGCCGGTGCCCGCCGATGTGTGGCCGGAACTGGCGGCCTCGGGCAAGGTCTTCTACGTCTGGTTCGACGCCCCGATCGAGTACATCGGCGCGACCAAGGAGTGGTCGGACGCGGCCCCGGCCGGCGAGCTGCGGGACTGGAAGTCCTGGTGGTACGAGGCCGACGACACCGTCCGCTACACCGAGTTCATGGCCAAGGACAACGTCCCGTTCCACACCGTGATGTTCCCGGCGACGATCCTCGGCTCGCGCAAGCCGTGGAAGAAGGTCGACTACGTCAAGGCCTTCAACTGGCTGACGTACTACGGCGGGAAGTTCTCCACCAGCCAGAAGCGGGGCATCTTCACCGACGTCGCGCTGGAGCTGCTGCCGGCCGACTACTGGCGCTGGTTCCTGATGGCGCACGCGCCCGAGTCGGACGACTCCAGCTTCACCTGGGACCTCTTCGCCTCCGTGGTCAACAAGGACCTCGCCGACACCCTCGGCAACTTCGTCAACCGGGTGCTGTCGTTCAGCCGCAAGCGGTTCGGCGACGAGGTGCCCGCCGGGCACGCGGCGGGAGAGGCCGAGGAGCGGCTGGGCGCGCAGATCGCGGAGCTGCTGGCCGACTACGAGACCCAGCTGGAGGCGCTCAACTTCCGCAAGGCGACGCAGAGTCTGCGCGCGCTGTGGAGCGCGGGCAACGCCTACCTGGACGAGAAGGCGCCCTGGCTGCAGGTGAAGACCGACCCGGAGGCGGCGGCGCTGACGCTGCGCACGGCGATGAACCTGATCCACCTGTACGCGGTGGTCTCCGAGCCGTTCGTCCCGACGGCGGCACAGGCGATGCGCGAGGCGTTCGCGCTGCCGGCCGACGCTCCGGCGCGCACCCTCGACTGGGTGGACGCGGCCGGGGCCCGGTCGCTGGACGCGGTCCCGGCGGGGACGCCGTTCACCGTGCCGCCGGTGCTGTTCGCGAAGATCACGGACGAGGACCTGGCCGCCTGGAGCGCCCGCTTCGGCGGCGGCGAGTAGGCGCGCGGCCCGAAAGAGGCAAGAGGTACGACGCAAGAGGCACGACCGCTCGGCCGCCGCTCCCGTTCCCGGGGCGGCGGCCGAGCCGCGTTCCGGGGACGGGCGGTCCACAGGTGACCGGGCCGGGCACGGCGGCCGGGCTCAGCCCAGGACGCCGCGCGCCGCGCCGAGCAGCGGGGCCAGCTCGGGGGCCCCGACGGCGGCCTCGTCGAGGGCACCGGTGAGAGCCTCCTCGTAGGTGGCGCGGGCCTCCCGGTGGCGGGTCCGGCCGGCGTCGGTGAGCACGGTGTAGACGCCGCGCTTGTCGTCCGGGCAGAGGTCCCGGTAGGTGAAGTCGGCGGCGCCGAGCCGGGCGACCAGCCGGGTCACCGAGCTCTGGTTGAGGCCGAGGCCGGTGGCGAGTTCCTGCATCCGCAGCTCGGACTTGGGCGCCTCGGCGAGCAGGCCGAGGGCGCGGTACTCGGAGAGCCCGAGGCCGTGCCGCCGCTGCAGGACGGTGGCGAGCCGGCCCTCGACCTGGGCGTGCAGGGCGGTGAGCCGGTGCCACATACGGGCGTCGGCCGCGCCGTCGGGGGCGTCGGACGGGGTGGCGTCGGGGGCGGTGGGCACGGGGGTTCCTCCCTGTCCGGGCTGGGTGGTTGACATCAGATTACTTGTACATGCATGCTCTTGCCCAGCAGAAAGTGTTTGCACATACATACAACAACTACTTGGGGGGCTCGTCCCATGGCCTGGATCCACCTGCTCGTCGCCGCCGTCTTCGAGGTCGTCTTCGCCCTCGCCACCAACGCCACCCACGGCTTCACCGAACTCGGCCCGTCCCTGCTGACGGCCGCCGCGGCCGCCGGCGGGATCTTCTTCCTCGGCCTCGCGCTGCGCACCCTCGACGTCGGCGTCGGCTACACCGTCTGGACCGGCATCGGCTCGGTCGGCACGGTCGTGCTCGGCACGCTGATCTTCGACGAGGAGATGAACGCCGGGAAGGCCCTCGCCTTCGTCCTCATCATCGGCGGGGTGCTCGGCCTCAAGCTCGCCGACCGGCTGAGCAGCCGCGGTGCTGCCGCGCAGACCACCGCCCCCGGGCCCGCGTCCGCCACCGCCTGAATCCCGACCGACCCTCCGCACCGACCCTCCGCACCGGCACCGGCACCAGCAACCTCACCCGCACCAAGGAGTTGAACCGTCATGGCCTGGGCCTACCTGGCAGTCGCCGTCGTCTTCGAGATCGTCTTCGCACTCGGTACCAACGCCACCAAGGGCTTCACCCGACTCTGGCCCTCCGTGCTCACCCTGACCGCCGCCGCGGGCGGCATCTACACACTGAGCCTCGCCCTGCGCACCCTGGACGTGGGCGTCGGCTACACGATCTGGACGGGCCTCGGCTCGATCGGCACGGTGGTGTTCGGCGCGCTGATCTTCAAGGAGCGGATCACCCTGCCCAAGCTGGTGTCCTTCGCCGCGATCATCGCCGGCGCGGTCACCCTGAAGCTCGCCTCCGGGCTCTGACCTCCGCTCGCCGGAGGCGTTTTCACCCGATCGTGGAATCGCCCGGCCGGGTGCCGATCGGCAAGACTGGCCGTCCCCGACCGACACCCGAGGGAGGCGCGGACGATGGACGCCGAGGAGGGGTCACCGGCCGACCGGCCGCTGGCCGAGTGGTACGCCGAGCGGGCGCGCCGCCGCCGGGCGCCGGGGACCAGGGACGCGATCACCCTCGCTCCCGGCCCCCGACGCGCGGCGCACCTCTTCCAGGACGTGCCACGCCTCGTGGTCGAGTGGGACGGCCACGCCTGGCAGCCGGTCGCGGTGGCCGAGAACTACGCCGAGGCCTACCCGCTGATCGTCCGCCCCGGGGCCGGGTCCGCGCCCGGGTCCGCGCCGGGGCCGGTGTTCCCGCAGGCGGACACTCCGGTGCCGCTGCTGCGGAAGGGCACCGGACGGCACCGCAAGCCCGACCGGTGAGCCCCCGTTCCCACTTCGCCACCGGTCATCGGTCACCGGCCGCCCGGGCGGTGTGGACGGTGACCGCGGTCAGGTAGAAGGCGTCCGGCCGGGCCAGGATGCCGGTGGGCGCCTCCCGGTCCAGCAGGGCGTCCAGGACCGCCAGGTCGTCCGCGTCCAGCCGGGTGTCCAACTGCCCGCGCCGGCGGGAGAGCTGGACGTGCAGGAACTCGCGGGCCGCGGTGTCCAGCGGGGCCGGACGGTCGACCAGGAAGGTCCGGGTGCCGCTCGGCACCAGCCCGGCCGCGGCCAGCATGGCCGGCCAGTCCTCCACCACCGCGACCGCGCCGGGAGTGTCCTCGCGCATCTGCGCGAACGCCTCCTCGTGCGCCGCGTCCAGCCGGGCCTGGAGGCCGGGACGGCCGAGGCCGAGGTCGCGCGGGAGGTAGCGGGCGGGCAGACCGCGCTCGGCCACGGCCAGCAGGCCGCCGGGGCGCAGCGTCCCGGCCAGGGCGGTCAACGCGGCCTGCTGGTCGCCGAGATGGTGGATCGCGTTGCCGGACCAGATCAGCTCGGCACTGCCCAGGGTGCCGAAGTCCCCCGGCAGGTCGGCCTGTCGGGTGCCGACGCGGCCGACCGAACGGATCCGGGCCCGCTCGAGCAGGGCGGCCGACCGGTCGACCGCGACCACCTCGGCGGCCGGGAAGGTCTCCGCGAGCACTCCGGCGATCACCCCGGGCCCGCTGCCCACGTCGAGCACCCGCCGGACGGGGGTGTCCTCGAGCAGTCCGCGCAGCCAGTGCGCGGCCTCGGTGACGGCCGGGGACTGGAGGTCGGCCTCG
The DNA here is from genome assembly GCF_900105395.1 of Streptomyces sp. TLI_053. Lineage (NCBI taxonomy): Bacteria > Bacillati > Actinomycetota > Actinomycetes > Kitasatosporales > Streptomycetaceae > Streptomyces > Streptomyces sp. TLI_053. The sequence goes on along the minus strand of NZ_LT629775.1, from coordinate 5,091,281 downwards.
CGCTCCAGGTGGACGGCGAGGGCGTCCCAGTCGAAGTCGCCGTCGTGGCCGTGGTCGTGGCTGTGGCCGTGGTCGTGGCCGTGCTGCTGAGCGGTCTGCTGCCCGTGCTGGTGGCCGTGCTGGTGGGTGTGCCCGGTCATCGGGTACTCCGTTCCTTCGAGGTGGGTGGTCACCGCGCCGGTGCGGCGACGGCGGCGGTGCTGCTGGTCCTGCTGGTGCTGTCGGCGGTGACGGCGGTGACGGCGGTGACGGCGGTGACGGCGGCGAGCGCCCGCTCGGTGTCCTCCTCGACCAGGTCGTGGTTGAGCGCGACGGCGGCCGCGGACCCGGCTCCGGCGGCGGTGATCACCTGGGCGCGCGGGTCGGTGACATTGCCCACCGCCCACACCCCGGGCACCCCGGTACGGCCCGCCCGGTCGGTGGCGACCCAGCCGCTCGCGTCCCGGTCGCAGTCCAGGCCGAAGAGCGGCGCGTCCCGGGCCACCAGGTGCGGGACGAGGAACAGCGCCTCGCACGGCACGACCGCACCGTCCGCCAGTCCGACGCCCAGCAGCCGGTCGTCCGCGACGACCACCCGCACGGCCTCGGCCTCGACGACCCGCACACCCCGGGCGCCGAGCCGGGCCCGGTCGTCCGCGGAGAGGTCCAGGGTGTGCGCGAGCAGGACGACGTCCGCCGACCACTGGCGCAGCAGCAGCGCCTGCCCGACCGAACCCGGGTCGGTGCCGAGCACCCCGAGCGGCCGGTCGCGCACCTCGTAGCCGTGGCAGTAGGGGCAGTGCAGCACGTCGCGGCCCCAGCGGGCGGCCAGGCCCGGGAGTCCGGGAAGCCCGTCGCGCAGACCGGTGGCGACCACCACCCGGCGGGCCCGCAGGGGTCGGCCGCCGGCCGGGTGGACGTCGAAGGCGGGGGCACCGGCGCCCGGCACCGGGACGATCCGGTCCACCCGACCGTCGAGCAGATCCACCCCGTAGCCCGCCAGCTCGGCCCGGCCCGCCGCCAGCAGCTCTCCCGGCGGCATGCCGTCGCGGGTGAGGTAGCCCCGCAGATGCGCGGCCGGGGCGTTGCGCGGCTGTCCGGCGTCGACCACCGCCACCCGGCGGCAGGCCCGGGCCAGGACCAGGGCCGTGCTCAGCCCGGCGGCGCCACCGCCGACCACCACCACGTCGTAGCCGCCCTCGGCGGCCCGGACGCGCACGTCGCTGTGTGTGTCGCTCATCGCGATCACCTCCACCGCCAGGCTGCGTCGACCACCCTCCGGGAGGCAACTTTCGTTGCTGTTTCGGCAACACTCTCCGGCCCGAGGGGCGAAGCGCCTCTTGCGTTCGAGCGCACTCCAACTCCTAGTGTCGGCACCCGCGACCCCGCACCCCGCACCCCGCACCCCGCACGAGCGACGACCCAGGAGGAACCACCATGCGCTACCGCGTCCTCGGCGGCACCGGCATCGAGGTCAGTACCTACTGCCTCGGCACCATGATGTTCGGCGCCATCGGCAACCCCGACCACGACGACTGCGCCCGGATCGTCCACACCGCGCTCGACGCCGGCATCAACTTCGTCGACACCGCCGACATGTACTCGGGGGGCGAGTCCGAGGAGATCGTCGGCAAGGCCCTGCAGGCCCGCGGCGACCGTGACGACGTCGTGCTCGCCACCAAGGTGCACTTCCCGATGGGCGAGGGCCGCAACCGGAGCGGCAACTCCCGCCGGTGGATCGTCCGCGAGGTCGAGGAGAGCCTGCGGCGGCTGCGCACCGACCGGATCGACCTCTACCAGGTGCACCGGCCCGACCCCGGCACGGACATCGAGGAGACCCTCGCCGTGCTCGGCGACCTGGTGCGGGCCGGCAAGATCCTCGCCTTCGGCTGCTCGACCTTCCCCGCCGAGGACCTCGTCGAGGCCCACCACGTCGCGGAGCGGCGCGGCCTGCCGAGGTTCCGGACCGAGCAGCCGCCGTACTCGCTGCTCGCGCGCGGCATCGAGCGGGACGTGCTGCCGACCGTGCGGCGGCTCGGCATGGGCGCGCTGACCTGGTCGCCGCTCGCCTCCGGCTTCCTCACCGGCCGCTACCGCAAGAACCGGCCGATCGACATGGGCACCGGTCGCGCCGCCCTGATGCCGGCCAGGTTCGACCCGGCGCTGCCGGTGAACCAGGCCAAGCTGGACGCCGTCGAGGAGCTGACCGCCGTCGCCGAGGGCCTCGGCCGCACCCTGCCCGAACTCGCCCTGGCCTTCCCGCTCGCGCACCCGGCGGTGACCTCGGTGATCATCGGCCCGCGCACCCGGGACCAGCTGGAGGCGGCCCTCAAGGGCGCCGACCTCGTCCTGGACGACGCGACCCTGGACCGGATCGACGCGATCGTCCCGCCCGGCACCAACGTCTACCACCCGGACGGGGTCTGGCAGCCCCGGGCCCTCACCGAACCGGCCCTCCGCCGCCGGCCGGAGGCCGACCGCCCGGCGGCCGGCTGAGCACCGGGCGGCCGGACGAGCACCGGGCGGCCGGACGAGCCACCCGGGGCCACCCCGGTCACCCGCGCAGCAGGTCGACCACCCCGGTGAGGTCCTCGGCCCCGTTGCGCGCGTCGGCCTCCAGCCGCCGCCGCATCAGGTCGAAGTAGGGCGTGAGCAGTTCGGCGCTCACACCCTGCTCCTCGGCGGTGCGCAGGAAGGTCGGCACGCCCGCGACCTGCATCGCCAGGTCGGAGACGACACCCCCGGTGTAGTCCCCCGCCGCCAGCTGCCGCGCCGTGGTCGCGACCGAGCCGGTCATCGCGGTGAGCCAGGAGGAGAGCAGCGGCGCCAGCGCGCCCGGGTCGACGGCCTCGTCCCGTACCAGCGCGAAGGCGTGCGCGACCCCCGCGAACATCCCGTACATCGCGCTCAGCAGCGCCACGTCGTGCAGCGCGGCGAAACCGGCGTCCTCGCCGACCCAGCGGGTACCGGCCGGGACGGCGAGGGTCTCCCGGTGCTCCTCGAACAGCTCGCGCGAGCCGCTGTAGAACACGTACGGGCCTGCCTGCGGGACACCGATCATCGGCGGCACGGCCATGATGCCGCCGTCCAGGTAGCGGGCACCCCGGGCGGCCGCCCAGGCGGCCCGGGCACGGGCCGTGCCGGGGGTGCCGGTCACCAGGTTCACGAGGTCCTTGCCGGTCAGGTCGGCCCCGGCCAGGGCCTCCCCGACCGATTCGTCGTCCAGCAGGCAGACCACCACCAGCCGGTTGGCGGCGACCGCCGCGGCCGGGGTCGCCGCAGTCGTGGCACCCTTCGCGGCGAGCGGTTCGGCGCGGGCGGCGGTGCGGTTCCAGACCGTGAGCGGGTGCCCGGCCGAAAGCCAGGCGTCGGCCAGCGCGGTGCCCATCGCACCGAGGCCGAGCAGGGTGAGCGGGGCGGGGGCGGTGGTCGCGGGGCGGGTCTCGGTGTCGTTCGTCGTCATGCCCACCAGGCTCGTCGCCCGCCACCGACCTGCTCAAGTACGCACTTGGGAGTGGGTGGTTACCCTGAGGTGAGCGAGCAGGCCGGCGGAGGGGCGGGGGCAGGGCATGGCGACGACACCGAGGCCCGGCGCGTACGTGTGCGGGATCGACGCCGCGATGGACGTGATCGGCGGCAAGTGGAAGGTGCTGATCCTCTGGGCCCTCGGCGAGCGGCCGAGCCTGCGCTTCGGCGAGCTGCGCCGCCACGTACCCGGGATCACCGAGAAGGTGCTCGCCGCCCATCTGCGCGAGCTGGAGGCGGACGGCGTCGTGCACCGCGCCTCGTTCGACGAGGTGCCGCCGCGGGTCGAGTACTCCCTCACGGCGGCCGGGCGGCGGCTCAACGAGGCGCTGGCCCCGCTGGGCGCCTGGGGCAGGCGGCACGCGCTGGACGGCGCCGAGGAGGCGGCCGCCCCGGCGTAGCGGGCGCCGTCCGGGCGCGTGCTTCCGGCCCCGGGGAGGCGCCCGGCCCCGCGGAAGGTCAGGCGATCGAGGCCGACACGATCGCCGCGACCGCGAGGTTGCAGCTGGCGGTCACCCAGACCGCCGGGTGCGGCTCCGGGTCGACCAGGATCGCGCCCAGCTTGCCCGGCGTCAGCACGTCCACCACCCAGAACGCGACCGCCATCAGCACCAGGCCGAGCACCCCGAAGCAGGCCGTGGAGAGCAGGCCCTTCCCGAAGTCCTCGTAGGTGTAGAGGATCGCGGTGAAGACGATGCCGCCGATGCCCAGCAGCGCCGAGCTGAGCAGCACGGCGGCGTTGCGGTTGCGCTCCACCCAGATCTGGTGGCCCAGCCGCCCCGGCGTGAGGGCGTCCACGAGGAGGATGCCGAGCAGCAGCAGGACGACGCCGACGCCGCCGAAGACCGCCGCCGCGCCGAGTCCGTGCAGGATGTCGTTCATGGGTTGTCCAGCCCCCCGGGTCCGTGTCGCAGGTCGCTCCTCGTCGGGGCGGCCGCCCGCGTGGGGCCCGGTCCCGCGGTCAAGGATCGGCAAAAGATAACGCATCGGGGCCGGATCCGGACCGGGAACCGGGGTCCCTCCCGTACTATCCCGGCCCACGCGTACCATCGGACGCCATGACGCAGCCGCCGCCCGCCAGCCCCGCCCCGAGACCGGACACCACGGAGTCCGACGCCCCCGGCCCCGGCACCCGCCGCCGGTCCGGGTTCGTCGCGCTGGGCATGGTCGGCACCCTCGCGCTCGCGCTCTCCGGCTGCTCTTCCTCCTCCGGCGGCAACCCGCCGAGCCGCTGCGTCGACCCGACCACCCTCAAGGTCCTCGACAGCCACTCCTGCTCCGGCGGCAAGGCCGCCGGAGCCACCGCCGGCCGCTGGTACTACTGCGGCTCCGGCGCCACCGACGCCGTCGGCGGCACCTTCGACAAGGCCGCCACCAAGCGCGGCGGCTTCGGCTGCCCGGCCGGCTCCAGCGGCTCCGGCGGAGGCTGATCCGCCGTGCGCCGCCGTACCGTCGAACCCCGCCCGGACTGGCTGACGACCGTCGAGGGCCAGGGCCTGATCTACGCGATGTGCTCGGACCCGTGCAACCAGGGCGGCCCGCACGCCTACTGGGACGAGTCCGCGTACTACGAGTTCTCGCTGCCCGAGGTGGAGGCGCTGGAGGAGGTGGTCGAGGAGCTGCACGCGATGTCGCTGGCCGCCGCCGGCCACGTGGTGCGCACCGGCCGCTTCGCCGAGTACGGCATCACCGACCCCCGGCTGGTCGCCGCCGTCACCGAGTCATGGCAGCGCCGCGACGAACAGCCCTCCCTCTACGGGCGGTTCGACCTCGCGTACGACGGCACCGGCCCGGCGAAGCTGTTCGAGTACAACGCCGACACCCCGACCTCGCTGATCGAGGCGGCCGGTCCGCAGTGGTTCTGGATGGAGGAGCGGTTCCCGCACGCCGACCAGTGGAACTCGCTGCACGAGCGGCTGGTGGCAGCCTGGGCCCGGCAGAAGCACCTGCTGCCGTCCGGTCCGGTGCACTTCGCGCACTCGCGCGGCGACACCGAGGGCGAGGACTGGATGACCACCCTCTACCTCCAGGAGTGCGCCGAGCAGGCGGGCCTCGAAACGGTCGGCATCGCCGTGGAGGACATCGGCTGGGACGGCCTGTCCGGCCGCTTCGTCGACCTCGAGCACCGCTTCGTCCGCTCCGCCTTCAAGCTCTACCCCTGGGAGTGGCTGGTCTCCGACGAGTTCGGCGAGCAGCTGCTGGACGTCATCGACCTCGGCGGTTCCACCGGCTCCACCCTGTGGATCGAGCCGGCCTGGAAGATGCTGCTCTCCAACAAGGCCCTGCTGGCCGTCCTCTGGGAGCTGTACCCGGGACACCCCAACCTGCTGCCCGCCTATCTGGACGGCCCGCGCGAGCTCGCCGACCCGGACGGCCCCGGCTACGCCGCCAAGCCGCTGCTCGGCCGCGAGGGCGCGGGCGTGCGGATCGTCGAACCCGGCGGCCGGGAGACCAGGCTCGCCGACTGGGCCGGCGACCCGGACCGCTACGGCGCCGAGGGCCACTGCTACCAGCAGCTGCACCCGCTGCCCGACTTCGACGGCAACCGCCCGGTGCTCGGCACCTGGGTCGTCGACGGCGAGGCCGCCGGCCTCGGCATCCGCGAGACCGACGACAGCCCGATCACCCACCAGGGCGCCCGCTTCCTCCCCCACCTCATCGTCTGAATCCTCGGACGCACCGGAATGCGGACGGCGGCGGTGCTGTTTGATTGCCTCATGGCATCCCGTGCACGTGTACGCGCCCCCGAGCTGGTCGGGGCAGGCGGTTGGCTCAACACCGGTGGCAAGGAGCTCACGCTCGCCGACTTCCGGGGCAAGATCACCGTCCTGGACTTCTGGACCTTCTGCTGCATCAACTGTCTGCACGTCCTCGACGAGTTGCGGGAGCTGGAGGAGAAGCACCGCGACACCGTGGTGATCGTCGGCGTGCACTCCCCCAAGTTCGTGCACGAGGCCGACCACCGGGCGGTGGTGGACGCGGTCGAGCGGTACGAGGTGCACCACCCCGTGCTGGACGACCCGGAGCTGGTCACCTGGAAGCAGTACGCGGTGCGGGCCTGGCCGACGCTGGTGGTGATCGACCCCGAGGGGTACGTGGTCACCCAGCACGCCGGCGAGGGGCACGCGCACGCGATCGCCCGGCTGGTCGAGGAGCTGGAGGCGGAGCACGCGGCGAAGGGGACGCTGCGGCGCGGCGACGGCCCGTACGTGGCGCCCGAGCCGACCGCCGGGGACCTGAAGTTCCCGGGCAAGGCGGTCCGGCTGCCGGACGGCCACTTCCTGGTGGCCGACTCCGGGCACCACTCGCTGGTCGAGCTGGAGGCGGACGGCGAGACCGTGGTCCGCCGGATCGGTGACGGCGTGCGCGGCCTGGTGGACGGCACCAGCCCGCGGTTCAGCGAGCCGCAGGGGCTCGCGCTGCTCCCGGCCGGCTCCGAGTACGACGTGATCGTCGCCGACACCGTCAACCACGCGCTGCGCGGCGTCCGGCTGTCGGACGGCGAGGTGACCACTCTGGCCGGCACCGGCCGGCAGTGGTGGCAGGGCTCGGCGACCGAGGGCGCGGCCCGCGAGGTCGACCTCTCCTCGCCCTGGGACGTCGCCTGGTTCGACGGCCGGGTCTGGATCGCGATGGCCGGCGTGCACCAGCTGTGGGCGTACGACCCGGCCGCCGGCACGGTCGGCGTCGCGGCCGGCACCACCAACGAGGGCCTGGTCGACGGCCCCGCCGCCGAGGCCTGGTTCGCCCAGCCCTCCGGTCTGGCGGTGTCGGCGGACGGCGAGCGGCTCTGGGTCGCGGACTCCGAGACCTCCTCGCTGCGCTGGGTTTCACGTGAAACCAAGGAGGTGCACAGCGCCGTCGGCACCGGCCTGTTCGACTTCGGGCACCGGGACGGCGCGGCCGAGCAGGCGCTGCTCCAGCACCCGCTGGGCGTCACCGTGCTGCCGGACGGCTCGGTGGCCGTCAGCGACACCTACAACCACGCGCTGCGCCGCTACGACCCGGCGAGCGGCGAGGTCAGCACGCTGGCCACCGATCTGCGCGAGCCCTCCGGCGCGGTGCTGGTGGACCAGGACATCGTGGTGGTCGAGTCCGCCCGGCACCGGCTGACCCGGCTGCGGCTGCCCGAGGAGGCGGTCCGGGTGGAGGCGGTGGCGCACCGCACCCGGCGGGCCGCGACCGAGGTGGCGCCCGGCGTCCTGCAACTGGACGTGGTGTTCCGGGCGCCGACCGGCCAGAAGCTGGACGAGCGCTACGGCCCGTCCACCCGGCTGCTGGTCAGCGCCACCCCGCCCGAGCTGCTGGTCTCCGGGGCGGGCGCGGACTCCGCGCTCTCCCGTGAGCTGGTGCTCTCCGCCGAGGTGGCCGAGGGCGTGCTGCACGTCTCGGCGATGGCGGCGTCCTGCGACGACGACCCGGCGATCGAGTACCCGGCCTGCCACGTCCACCAGCAGGACTGGGGCGTGCCGGTGCGGCTCACCGCCGACGGCGCGCGCCGGCTGCCGCTGGTCCTGGCGGGCATGGAGTAGTCGCGGACCCCGCCCCGTGCGGAAGGGCCCGGCGAGCGTCCGCTCGCCGGGCCCTTCCGCATGCCGGGGGGGAGGGGCTCAGCCCTCCAGGAACGCCTTGATCGCGCTCGCCAGCAGGTACGGGTCCTCCGCGCCGCACAGCTCGCGGGCCGAGTGCATGGACAGCGCGGCGATGCCGCAGTCCACGGTCTGGATGCCGAGGCGGGCCGCGGTGATCGGGCCGATCGTCGTCCCGCAGGGCATGGCGTTGTTGGAGACGAAGGTCTGCCACGGCACGCCGGCCTTCTCGCAGGCCGCGGTGAACACCGCCCGGCCCACGCCGTCGGTGGCGTACCGGTTGTTGACGTTGACCTTCAGGATCGGCCCGGCGTTCGGCATCGGGTGGTGGCCCGGCTCGTGCCGCTCGCTGTAGTTCGGGTGGACGGCGTGGCCCATGTCGGAGGACAGGCAGACGGTGCCGGCCAGCGCCCGGGCCCGGTCCTCCAGGCCGCCGCCGCGCGCGTACACGCTGCGCTCCAGGACGTTGCCGAGCAGCGGGCTCTGCGCGCCGGTGTCCGACTCGCTGCCGGTCTCCTCGTGGTCGAAGGCGGCCAGCACCGGGATGTACGGCAGGTCCGCGCCCTCCGTCTCGGCCGCGGTGGCCACGGCGGCGAGCGCGGCGGTGGCGGCGTGCACGGAGAGCAGGTTGTCCAGTCGCGGACCGGCCAGCAGCTCGCGGTCCCGGCCCAGGTACGAGGCGGGCTGGACGTCGTGGGTCATGAGGTCCCAGCCGCTCACCTCGGCCGGGTCGACCCCGGCGCGCTCGGCGACGTACTCGATCAGCGCGCCCTCGTCGACCGGCCCGAGGCCCCAGATGGGGGTCAGGTGGCGCTGCTTGTCGAGCTTCATGCCGTCGTTGACCTGGCGGTCCAGGTGGATCGCCAGCTGCGGCACCCGCAGCAGCGGCTCGTCCAGCTGGACCAGCCGCCGGCTGCCGTCGCGCAGGGTGATCCGCCCGGAGAGGCCGAGGTCCCGGTCGAGCCAGGTGTTGAGCGGGACACCGCCGTAGATCTCCACCGCGACCTGCCGCCAGCCCGCCGTCCCGGTGTCGGGGATCGGCTTGACCCTCAGGTTGGGGGAGTCGGTATGGGTGCCCACCACGCGGAACGGTGTCTCCGGGCCCGCGCCGGCCGGCACGTACCAGGCGATCAGCGCGCCACCGCGGACGACGTACCGGCCGCCGGCCACACCGTCCCAGGCGTCCGTTTCCAGTACCTGCCGGAAACCGGCTTTCTCCAGCCGCTCGGCGGCGCTCGCGACCGCGTGGTAGGGCGATGGCGAGGTGCCGAGGAAGGCGATCAGGTCATCGGTGTGCGTCCGGTCGAAGAAGGCCTGGCGGGCGGCGGTCGACATGCTGCTCCTGGGTCGAGGGAGGGCCGAGGCCGAATGGGAATCGGCTTCGCACCTTGAGCATATGCCCGTACACGGACATGACACTCGGAGCATCCCAACGGATGCAGAACGCAGACAGAAACGTGAACTGACGGGATCTGACGGCCCGCCGGGCGCGGGCGGGCGGCCGAAGAACGGCCTCAGGACGGCCGCAGGACGGCCCCGGGACGGCCGCCGGACAGCCGCAGGACGACCGCGGGGACACCGAAGGGCCCGGTCGTGGAACCGGGCCCTTCGGTGTGAGGGTGGGGTCAGGCAGTCGGTGCGGGCGGCGTCAGAACGCCCCCTCCGCCAGGTCCATGATCTCGTTGTCGATGCCCTCGGCGATCAGGCGCTGCGCGGCGACGGTCGGCAGGATGTTCTTGGCGAAGAAGCGGGCGGCCGCGACCTTGCCCTGGTAGAACGGCACGTCCTTCTCCGAGGCGCCGGCCTCCAGCTTGGCCAGCGCCACCGCGGCCTGGCGCAGCAGCAGCCAGCCGACCACGACGTCGCCGGAGATCATCAGCAGGCGGGTGGTGTTGAGGCCCACCTTGTACATGTTCTTGACGTCCTGCTCGACCGAGGAGAGGTCGGCGAGCAGCTTGCCGACGACGGCCTCCAGGTCGCCGGCGGCCTTGGCGAGCAGCTCGCGCTCGGCGGCCAGGGCGTCGCCGCCCTCGGCGGAGCCGAGGAACTTCTGGATCTGCTCGGACAGCGCGGTGAGTGCCTGGCCGCCGTCCTTGACGATCTTGCGGAAGAAGAAGTCCTGGCCCTGGATGGCCGTGGTGCCCTCGTAGAGGGTGTCGATCTTGGCGTCCCGGATGTACTGCTCGATCGGGTACTCCTGCAGGTAGCCGGAGCCGCCGAAGGTCTGCAGGGACTGGGCGAGCTGCTCGTAGGACTTCTCCGAGCCGTAGCCCTTGACGATCGGCAGGAGCAGGTCGTTGAGGCGCTCGGCGGCGCCGTCGTGCTCGCCGCGCAGCTTGGCGGCCATCATGTCGTCCTGGACGGACGCGGTGTAGAGCACCAGGGCGCGCATGCCCTCGGCGTACGCCTTCTGGGTCAGCAGCGAGCGGCGGACGTCCGGGTGGTGGGTGATGGTGACGCGCGGGGCGGTCTTGTCCAGGAACTGCGAGATGTCCGCGCCCTGCACGCGCTCCTTGGCGTACTCCAGCGCGTTCAGGTAGCCGGTGGAGAGCGTGGCGATGGCCTTCGTGCCGACCATCATCCGGGCGAACTCGATGATCTTGAACATCTGGCGGATGCCGTCGACCTTCTCGCCCAGCAGCCAGCCCTTGGCCGGGTGCTTGGCGCCGAAGGTCATCTCGCAGGTGTTCGAGGCCTTGAGGCCCATCTTGTGCTCGACGTTGGTGGCGTAGGCGCCGTTGCGCTCGCCCAGCTCGCCGGTCTCCCAGTCGAAGTCGAACTTGGGGACGATGAACAGGCCCAGGCCCTTGGTGCCCGGCTTGCCGCCCTCGGGGCGGGCCAGCACCAGGTGGATGATGTTCTCGGACATGTCGTGCTCGCCCGAGGTGATGAAGCGCTTCACGCCCTCGATGTGCCAGGAGCCGTCCTCCTGCTTGATCGCCTTGGTGCGGCCGGCGCCGACGTCCGAGCCGGCGTCCGGCTCGGTCAGGACCATGGTGGAGCCCCACAGGCGGTCGGTCATCCGCTGGGCGACCTTCAGCTGCTCCTCGGTGCCCTCCTCGGCGACGACGCCGGCGAAGGCCGGGCCGGAGGAGTACATCCAGACGGCCGGGTTGGAGCCGAGGATCTGCTCCGCGAAGGCCCAGATCAGCGAGCTCGGGGTGACCTGGCCGCCGATCGACTCCGGGATGCCCAGACGCCACCACTCGGCGTCCATGTACGCCTGGTAGCTCTTCCGGAAGGAGGCCGGGACCGGCGCGGTGTTGGTCTCGGGGTCGAACACCGGCGGGTTGCGGTCGGTGTCGGTGAAGGACGCGGCGAGGTCGTTCTCGGCCAGGCGCGCGATCTCGCTCAGGATGTTCTTCGCGGTCTCGACGTCCATGTCCGCGAACGGTCCGGTGCCGTACACCTGCTCGCGGCCGAACACCTCGAAGAGGTTGAACTCCACGTCCCGCAGGTTGGACTTGTAGTGACCCATGGCCGTTTTCTCCGGTTCGTCGCTTCCGGGAGACCGCCGCGTTCGGGCGCCCCGTACCCACCAGTAGGCCTCATGATGCTACCCAGCGGTAACTTGTTTCAAGCCCCAGCCGGTGAATCCCTCGTGGATTCCGCTATGAACGTGGTCACGTCCCACAAGCCGGGGCGGCCACTCCTTGTCAGGATCGACGCCCGCACGGGTGGCCGCGCTCCCGATAGCCTGTCCGTGTGTACGGCTATGACCAGAACGCATACCCGGGCGATCCCTACCAGCAGGCGGGGCCGCAGCCGGGCATGAACGGCATGCCCAACCCCGGCCCGTACGGCGAGCAGCCACCGGGAGCGCAGCAGTCGCTCTACCCGGAGCCCTCGCCGCCGTCCCTGGCGGACGCCGTCCGGGCCTTCACCACCGGCTCGATGGCGGTGGAGGACTTCCAGGCCATCTTCATCACCTCCAAGGTGCACTGCCCGCGCGGCGAACGGCCGGGCTTCCTGGCGCTGCACAACACGCCGACGCCGGTGATCCCGATGTTCAGCTCGCTCAAGGAGCTGCGGCGCTACGCGGGCAAGGAGTCCAAGTACTTCACCGTGACCGGCGCCGAGGTCCTCGACCTGCTGCCGACCGGCTACGGCTTCGCGCTGGACATGGAGGGCGAGCACCGGATGGTGTTCGACGCCAAGGCGGTCGAGCAGATGGTCGACTTCACCATGCGCCGGATGTACGGCTGACCGACGATGGGCCGGGGGCCGCCCGGCCCCGCCGTCCGGCCACCCGCACCCAAATGGTTCAAAATTCAACTTGCTTCTAGTTGAGGATTGAACTAATCTCGTGGACGTAGGCCAGAGGAACATCCCCCGAAGGAGGCCGACATGCCCGCCGTGACCGTCGACAACCCGCTGACCCTCCCGCGCGTCACCACCCCGGACCCCGCCGTCACGAGCGCCCGGCCGGTCCTCACGGTGGCCACCGCCCCCGAGGGCTTCGAGGGCGAGGGCTTCCCGGTCCGCCGCGCCTTCGCCAAGATCAACCAGAAGTACCTGGACCCGTTCATCATGATGGACCAGATGGGCGAGGTGGACTACGCGGCCGGCGAGCCCAAGGGGACCCCCTGGCACCCGCACCGCGGCTTCGAGACGGTCACCTACATCATCGACGGGACGTTCATCCACCGGGACTCGCACGGCGGCGGCGGCACCATCACCGACGGCGACACCCAGTGGATGACGGCGGGCTCCGGCCTGCTGCACATCGAGACCCCGCCGGAGTCCCTGGTGCGGTCCGGCGGCCTCTTCCACGGCCTCCAGCTGTGGGTGAACCTGCCCGCCTCGGACAAGATGATCGCCCCGAAGTACCAGGACATCCGCGGCGGCAGCGTCAAGCTCCTCAGCACCGGGGACGGCGGCGCCCTGCTCCGCGTCATCGCCGGCGAGCTGGACGGCCACCAGGGCCCCGGCGCCACCCACACGCCGATCACCATGATCCACGCCTCGATCAGCCCCGGCGCCGAGCTCACCCTGCCCTGGCGCTCCGACTTCAACGCCCTCGCCTACGGTCTCGCCGGCAACGGCTCGGCCGGCACCGAGCACCGGCCCTTCCACCGCGGCCAGGCCGTCGTCTTCGGCGACGGCGACTCGATCACCGTCCGCGCCGACGAGAAGCAGGACTCCCGCGACCCCAACTTCGAGGTCGTCCTCCTCGGTGGCCTCCCCATCCGCGAACCCGTCGCCCACTACGGCCCGTTCGTGATGAACAGCCACCGCGAGCTCCAGCAGGCCATGGAGGACTTCCAGGCCGGCCGCCTCGGCACCGTCCCCGCCGACGGCCACTGAGCCACCGCGGGCACAGCGGCGAGGGCCCGGACCGGGAACGGTCCGGGCCCTCCCGCGTCCGGGCCCTCCCGTGTCCGGGCCGGTCCGTCGGCAGCAGCCGCACCGCGGCCCCGGCCGGGCCCGGCCGGCCGGCCGTCAGAGCTCCGCCGCGGAACCCTCGACCAGCGCGTCACCCAGCGCGGTGCGCCGGTACAGCACCGCGCGGCCGGAGCGCGCCCGGGCCAGCAGCCCGGACGCCCGCAGGACGGCGAGGTGGTCCCCGACCGCGCCCGGGGCCATGCCGAGGCTGCGGGCGAGCTGACTGGTGCCGGCGGGCGTCCCCAGCTCCGCCAGCAGTCGCGCCCGGGAACGCCCGAGCAGGGCGGCGAGCGCGGCCCGCGCGTCCGGGCCGGGCGCGGGCCGCTCCCGGAGCGCCGAGGTGCCGCGCGCCCGGTACACGAGCGCCTTCGGCCAGGGCTCGTCGTAGAACGCCGCCACGCCCGGACGGACCAGTACCGACGGAACCATCAGCAGCCCCTCCCCCGAGAGGTCGACCACCGCGTCCTCGGAGTGCAACGGCACCAGGAGGCTGTGCCCGCTCCACACCAGTCCCCGGTCCAGGCCCTCGACCGCCTCCCGCCAGCCGCGCTCGCCGATCACACCGACGCGGTGCACCACGTCGCGCTCGCAGATCGCCCGCAACCGCGGCCAGTCGGGCGCCAACAGGTCGTTCCAGGCCCGGTCGAGCGCGTCACCGACCAGGTCGACCACCTCGTCCGAATCCAGCAGCGCGCGCACGCGCGGGTCGCGGACCGGAGCCTGCCGTCCCAACCGGTCGATCTCGTCCCGTGCGACCGGGAGCGGGGTGGCCCGGACGGCCGCCAGGTCGTCGGCCCAGGTCTGGGCGAGACCGCGCGGCGGCGGGGCGACGAAGTTGGCTCCCGCGGAACCGGTCTGCAGCGCCAGCACGGCGTCCAGCGCGGTCTCGCGGCGGAGGCGCGCGAAGGCGGGCGCGAGACGCGCCGCCCACCCGCCCGGCAGCCGGGCGTTCCCGCCGTCGAGGCGGCGCAGCAACCCGCAGAGCTCGAACGCCGGTGAGAGCGCGAAGCGGCTTCGCAGCAGGTCCTCGGCGGTGGCGGTGAAGCGGAGCACGCCTCCACGGTAGACCGCGCCGGGCCGACCTTACGTCCTGGGGCGAATCATTCGCGGAACACCGGCCCCCGACCGGAGGCTCCTCGCATGACGACGGCTCCCCCGAGTTCTCCGGCGCGGTCCGCCGCGCGACGTACGACCTACCGCGAGGTCCTGGCCGAGCCGCGGTTCCGACTGCTCTTCCTGACGCGCGTGGTCGGCATCACGGCCGGCTCGCTGCGGATCACCACCTTCTCCGTGCTGGTCTTCACCGGCACCGGCTCCGCGTTGCTCAGCGCCGTCGCCTTCGGGGCGGGCTTCCTCCCCCAGCTGTTCGGCTCGCTGCTCCTCGGCTCGCTGGCCGACCGCCTGCCGCCCCGGGCGCTGATCGTCGGCGGCTTCGTGCTGGAGGGCGCGGTGGCGGCACTGCTCGCCCTGGGCCGGTTGCCGACCGCGGCCGGCCTGGCCCTGGTCGCCCTCGCCGCCCTCACCGCGCCGGTGTTCAACGGCGCCTCGGCGCGCCTGGTGGCCCACTGGCTGCGCGGTGACGCGTACGTGCTCGGACGCTCCCTCAACACCATGGCCTCCAGCGGAGCCCAGCTGTTCGGCCTGGGACTCGGCGGCGTGGTCGTCGAGGCCCTGGGTCCGCGGCAGGCGCTGGCGCTCGGTGCGGCGCTGAACCTGGTGTGCGCGGCGGCCGTCCGGTTGCGGATGCCGCGCGTTCCGGTCGAGCGGGAGGACCGGGGCGACGCGAGCGCCGGCACGGTGCGGGACAGCCTGCGCGGCTCCGGCGCCCTGCTGCGCGACCGTGCCGTGCGCCGGCTGCTGCTCGCCCAGTGGCTGCCGAGCGCCTTCGTCACGGGCGCGGAGGGGCTGGTCGTCGCCTACACGGGCACCCGCGGATTCCCCCCGGGCTCCTACGCGATCCTGCTGGCCTGCCTGCCGGTCGGCATGCTCCTCGGCGACCTGCTGGTCGGCCGCCTCCTCCGGCCCCTCGCGCGCGAGCGCCTGGTGGTGCCGCTGGTCGCGCTGATGGGCGCGCCCCTGATCGGCTTCGCCACCGAGCCGGACCGCCTGCTCGCAGCGGCACTGCTGCTCTGCACCGGCTGCGGCTTCGCCTACGGCCTCGGCCTGCAGCGGGAGTTCCTGGCGGTCCTCCCGCCGCACGGCCAGGGTCAGGCCTTCGGCCTGCTCGGCTCGGGCAACATGACTCTGCAGGGCATCGGCCCCGTCTGCTTCGGCGCGGTCGCGGCCGCGACCGGCACCGGCGGCGCGATGGCCCTGGCAGGCGTCGGCACTCTGCTCACGGCCGTCTGGCTCCTCTCCTGGCGGCACCCCGGCCACCACGGCGACCCCGCCCTCCTGCCACCCGCGCCTTCGGCCCCGGCAGGCCCCGGAGCCCACCCGTGAGGGCGGCCGCCCCGCGGGTCAGGGGCGGTCGTCCGTGGGGGTGCCCGGCCGGACGCGGGGACTTCCCCCGCAGGATCGGTGACACGGCGGAGCGGGCCCCGGGCATCGGCTGTTCGGGGCCCGCTCCGAGGGACGGCCGGGAGGGGCCGACCACGTGGGAGGGCCTTCCCGCGTCCTCGACCGTCGGACCGCTGCGGCGACGGCCGTCCGACCGCTGCGGCGACGACCGTCCGACCGCTCCGGCCTCGGCAGCCGGGGCGACCCGTACGTGCCCCCGGTGTCAGAGCCGGGCGTAGAGGGCCGAGGCGTCGTCGTGGGCCTTGCCCCGGGGCCAGCGTTCGCAGCCGGCGTCGGCGCGTTCGACCGCGCGGACCTGGGCGATGAGTTCGGCGGGGCCGGACTCGCCGAGCAGGCGCAGGGCGTCGCCCCAGCTGCCGAGGCCGAAGCGGTCGGTGAAGCGGGCCGCGCCGTCGGAGAGGGCGGCCACCGCGCGCAGTCCGGCCAGGGGGACGAAGCCGGTCTCGGCGTGGGCGGCGGCCTTCGGGCTGGCGGCGGCGATCCAGGGGCCGGTGCCGGAGTTCCGGACGGCGCGGACGGCCAGCGTGTACTCCAGGTGCAGGGCGGCCCGTTCGGCGGAGCCGGGCACCGTCGACCAGACCTGCCGGCGCAGTTCCTCCCCGCCGGGGAAGCGCTGGTTGTCGCCGATCACCCGGGGCGGACCGTCGGCCGGTTCCAGCACCAGCAGGGAGTCGCCGAGCACCAGGTACTCCAGCGAGGCGCCGTGCCGACGGGCGGCGACCACCATCGCGGCGGGCGTGTTGGGGTGGGACAGGTCGCAGCGGCCGCCGTGCAGGGCGGCCGTCTCCGCGATGGCGTCGGCCAGGCACTCGGCGATCGAACGGTCCGGGCGGTCGGTGAGCCGGGCCAGCAGGTGGACCCCGAGTCTGCGGACGTACCAGGCGGTGCCGTGGCGGCACCCGGACTCGAGTCCGGTCGGCGAACTCGAGCCGTCGAGGAGGACGAGCGCCTCGGAGGTGGCCGCCGCGAAGTCCTCGCTCTCGCGGTCGGGCCGCCGTGCTTCCCATGCGAGCTGTACCTGCATCCCGACAGTGTGCGCGCCGGGTGCGGCGCGCGCCCAGACCCGTGCACGCGCCGCGCCGCGCGCTCCCGGTGGCAGCGCGGGTGATCCGGCCATACCGTCGGAGCACGAGTGGACATTTCGGCCAATCAGGGCCGTCCGGGTTTGGGACCACCTTCGGGGGATCCCCGCCCCCGGCGCTGACGAGGGCGAGGAGCGAGAGATGTTCTGGCAGTTCATCGTGCTGTTGGCGGCGACGATCGGCTTCCCGACCGCCACCCTGCTGTTCCTGATCGGCGGCCCGCGCTTCCCCGACGAGCGGCGCGACGCCGACCGCTGACGGCTGACCCGGTGACGCGGCCGGCGGTCAGCGTGCGGCCGGCGATCGGCGCGCGGTCAGCGGTCGGCCGCCGACCAGGACGGGTCGCGGCCGAGCAGGGCGAGCACGCGGTCGAACGGCCCGGTCCGGTCCGGCACCGCCCGGACGGGACCGAACGCCTGCCCGGGCCCCCGCGCCCCCGCGCTGGCCGGAACCGCCCCGGCCACCGTGAGCAGCGCCCCGACCAGCGGCGGTTCGGCCTGCACCGCCGCCACCAGCCGGGCCGGCGAGCCCAGCGCGGCCGCCACGTCCCAGGCGTGCACCAGGGTGTCGAGCAGGTGGAAGCCGACCGCCCGGTCGAACGGGAACGGCCCGCCGTCGCCGATCTCCGGCAGGTGCAGCGGAGCGGGTTCCGCCGCCGCGCCGGCGGTGGCGAACGCGGCGGTCAGCCGCTCCGCCGACCGCCGGAACGCGCCCGCCGGGTCGCCGTGGACCGGGACGTCGCGCCAGCGCGCGCGGTCCGCCCCGGCGCCGAGGGCGGCCGCGGCGAAGCCCCGGTGCTGCCCCACCTCGTGCTCCAGCAGCCGCCGCAGCGGCCACCCGGCGCACGGGGTCGCCAGCACCAGCTGCTCCGGTTGCACGGTGCCGACCACAGCGGTCGCCAACTCCAGTGCACGGGCGTGCAGTTCGACGATCCTCATATCGCTCCCACCGCCTCCCCCGGCCCGTCGACGGTCCGGCCGCCGGGGTGCGCCCCGGCCGCCAGGAAGCCCGTCACCTGGTCCAGCACGGTCGGCTCGACGAGGATCCGGCGGTGGCCGAGCCCCCGGGTGGCCACCAGTTCCAGCCGCTCCCCGTACGCCGCCCGGAGCCGGCGGGCGTGCGAGAACGGGACCACGTCGTCGTCCTCGTCGTGCGCGACCAGGATCGGGAGCGCGATCTCCCCGGGCTCGCGGGCCGCGTCGAAGTGGGTGCGGATGTCCGCCACCCCGGGGAACATCGCGCCGCCGGCCTCCCGGCGGCGCAACTCCCGCTCCACGGTGGCGTTCAGCCCCAGCCGGTCGCAGAACGCGGTCGGCAGCCAGGAGAGCTCGGAGGCGCCGGAGAAGGCGACCAGCCGCTCCGCCCGCAGGCCCTCGCGCAGCGCCAGGAAGGCCGCGTTGACGCCCAGCGAGTGGGCGACCACCGCCTCGAAGTCGCCGTACCGCTCCTGGAGCCGCAGGGCGAGGGCCCGGTGGTCCAGCACGGTGGCGGTGCGCCCGCCGGAGTCGCCGTGCCCGGGGGCGTCGTAGCCGACCGCGGTCAGGCCGAGGGCGCGCAGCCGGGGCACCAGGTGCGCGAAGCGGGAGGCCCGGGAGCGCCAGCCGTGCATCAGCAGGACGGGCCGGGCACCGTCGCCCCAGGAGTAGACGGCCACCCGCGCGTCCCCGTGCCGGATCGTCCCGGTGACGGCCCGGTCGTGGACCTCGTGCTCGCCGGGGCGGACCCGGCTGCGGCGGAAGGGGTGGCGGTAGAGCCCGAAGGCGGCCCGGCCGGCGAGCCCGGGGGCGGCCAGCGAGGCGGTGTTCAGGGTGGTGCGGATCAGTGCGACGGCCGGGTCCATGCGGAACTCCTGTGGGTGCCGAGGGGCAAGAGAGCCGAACTCGGCAAGATATTAGCACGATCGTTCGTGCTGTTTTCAGGTCGACGGACGCTCCCCGCTACCCTGGCCACACGACGGAGAGGCCGGGGAACGGCCGGAGGACTGGGGTGAGCGGTGGCCGGATCGACCACGGACGGACGGGTACTGCGCGGCGAGGAGACCCGGCGGACGGTCCTGCGCCGGGCCGTCGCGATCGCCTCGGTCGAAGGGCTGGACGCGCTGTCGATCGGCCGGCTCGCCACCGACCTCGGCCTCAGCAAGAGCGGGGTCTTCGCCGGCTTCGGCTCCAAGGAGGAGCTCCAGCTCGCCACCGTGCGGGCGGCCCGCCGGATCTTCGCCGACGCGGTGCTCGCACCGGTCCGGGACGAGCCTCCCGGCCTGCGCAAGGTCCGGCTGCTCTGCGAGTCCTGGCTGGCCTACTCGCGCGCCCGGGTCTTCCCCGGCGGCTGCTTCTTCTACGAGGTCAACGCCGAGTACGACGCCCGGCCGGGCCCGCTGCGCGACGTGCTCGCCGCCAACTGGCGGGAGTGGCACGCCACCGTGCTCGGCCTGGTCGAGGAGGCCGTCGGCACCGGCGAACTGCGGCCCGACGCCGACCCGGAGGACATCGCCTTCACCCTGATCGCCCTGCTGGAGAACGCCAACCCGCAGGCCCTGCTGTTCGACGACGACACCCCGTACGACCGGGCCCACCGTGCCGTGCTGCGCCGGCTGCGCTCGGACGCCACCGACCCGGACGGGCCCGCCTTCAGCGCCTGAGGCCCGGCGAGGCCGGGCGCGCGAGGCCGGGGCTCTCGCGTTCGCCCGGGCGCTCCCGGCTCAGGAGCCGTCCAGCACCCGCTCCAGGACCGCCGCCAGGGCCAGCAGCCGCTCGTCCGCCCCGGCCTCGCCGACCACCTGGAGGCCGAGCGGCAGGCCCGCCGCCGTCACCCCGGCCGGCAGGCTGAGCGCGGGCAGGCCGGCATAGCTCCAGGGCAGTGACATCACCGCGCTGCCGGTGCTGTCCAGCCCGAGCGGGGCCGGGCCGGTGGCCGAGGGCGCCAGCAGCAGGTCCACCCCGGCCCGGTGCCGCCGCTCGGCGAGCCGCTCCCGGAACACCGTCCGGGCGCGCAGCGCGGCCGCGCGGTCGGCCGGGTCGACGGTCCGCCCGTGCCGGATGCTCGCCACCGTCTCCGGCCGGTACAGCTCACCGAAGCGGGCGAACCAGTCCGTGTGGCTCGCCGCCATCTCGAAGCGGTTGACCGTCTGCGCCTGCCGCTCCAACTCGTCGAAGTCGGGCAGCAGATCGAGCCTGCGTACCGTCAGCCCGCGCGCGGCCAGCAGGGCCAGCTGGCGGTCGAACGCCTGCCGCGCGGCCGGCCCGGCCCGGTCCAGGTACGGGCCCACCGGAACGCCGAGCACCGGCGCGCCGTCCGCCCACGCCCCGCCGTTCGCCGCCCCGCCCGGCCCGGCCGCGTGGTCCCAGTCGTCGCACAGCAGCGGGGCGGCCAGCGCGGCGCCCGCCAGATCGGCGGTGAACAGGCCCACGGTGTCGAAGCTCGGCGCGTTGGGGATCACGCCCGCCGTCGGGATCCGTCCGAAGGTCGGCCGGAAGCCCACCACACCGCAGTAGGCGGCCGGGCGGACCACGGAGCCGATCGTCTGGGTGCCGATCGCCAGCGGCACCAGTCCGGCCGCGACCGCCGCCGCCGAACCGCTGCTGGAACCGCCCGGGGTGTGTTCGGGGCGGTGCGGATTGCGGGTCCGGCCGGGCGCGCTGCCGGCGAACTCGGCGGTCACGGTCTTGCCGGCGACCAGCGCGCCGGCCGCCCGCAGCCGGTCCACCACGGCGGCCTGCGGCCCGGCCAGGACGCCCGGCGGAAGCACCGAACCGCCGTGCGTGGGCAGCCCGTCGACGTGCACGATGTCCTTGATCCCGACCGCCACCCCGTACAGCGGCGGCGCCTGCGCCGGGTCCGGGTGGCGGGCCACCAGCGCCCGGGCCTCGGCCTGCAGTCGGTCGGCGCGGCCGGGTTCGGGGACGAAGGCGTGGATCAGCGGGTCCACCTGCTCGATCCGGGCGCAGAGCCGGTCGACGTGGACGGCCGGGGTCGGCACGCCGGCCCGCAGCGAGGCGGCCTCACGGACGAGCGAGCGCGGCCGCACCAGGGACTTGTCCATGGCGCCCACGGTAGCCCCGGCCCGCCCGCGACCGCGCCGCCGCCCCGGTCAGCCCGTGGGCCAGCCGGCTTCCGGCTGGCCGCCGGGCGGTCCCGGCCGGTGCTCGTCCCCCAGGTAGGGGGACTCCCTCAGGACGTACGCGCCGCAGGTGTGGCAGCAGAGCTCGGGGGTGTGCCCCCAGTCCGTCGCCTCCCGGGCGGGTGCCGCCGCGTCGATCTCCCGGCCGCACATCGCCGCGTCCTCGCCGCCTCGGACCATGTGCCACAGCCGCACCCCGGCGGACGCGCCGCCGGCGCCGAACTCGGCCCGCATCTGGTGCATCATGCCCCCATCGTCCGGCGGGCCGCCGGACCCGGCAAACGGAGCGGGAGCCGCCGGGCGTCCGGCGGCGCCTGATCACCCCGGCCCGCACCGACCGGCCCGGCGGCACCGGATCAGACCAGCCCGCCGTACAGCCGCAGCCGGGCGATCCCGCCGTCCGGGAAGACGTCCAGCCGGACGTGGGTGGCCGGACGCGGCGCGTCGACCACCAGCCGGTGCACGGCGTCCGGCTGGAGCCGGGTGCGCGGCACCAGTTCGAACCACGCCTCGGGATCGGCGCCCTGCTCGTCCCGGCCCGACAGCGCCGCCCAGCCGGCCGCGTTGCCGACGTAGTAGCCGGTGTCGATCTCCACGGCCCGGATCGCGCCCCGCCCGGCCAGCCGCAGCCGGACCCAGTCGTGGCCGTCGTCGCGGCGCCGCCGGTTCTCCCAACCGTCGCCCATCGCACCGGACTTGCCGGGCAGGGCGAGGTTGACCGGGGAGGAGAAGAAGCGGTCCGAGGCGTCTTCGACGGCGCCTCCGTGCTCGACCGCGGCCAGGTCGAAGGTACCGAGCGCGGTCAGCCAGGCCGGATCCGGACGGGCCTCGCCGTGCACCCGGAAGCGCGCGATGCCGCCGTCGGGGAACTGACTGAGCCTCAGATGTGTGAACCGGCGGCCCCCTTCGACGGCGAAGCCGTTGGCGGCGTGGCCGCGCACCGGCGAACGGGGCACCAGCGGGTGCCACTCGGTCTCGGGGGCCAGCAGCTCCTCCGGGCCCGGGGTGCCCGGGAGTTCGGCACCCTCGACGCCGATCTGCAGCGG
This sequence comes from Streptomyces sp. TLI_053, assembly GCF_900105395.1. NCBI lineage: Bacteria > Bacillati > Actinomycetota > Actinomycetes > Kitasatosporales > Streptomycetaceae > Streptomyces > Streptomyces sp. TLI_053. Next base: position 5,069,038 of record NZ_LT629775.1, on the reverse strand, counting down.
GAAGTTGCCGCGGAAGTGCGCGGTGTCGACGACCACGCCGTGCACGACTCCCGGCACGCCCAGCCGGATCAGGGCCCAGTCGTGGTCCTCGACGGTCGGGTGCGGGTGTCCGGCGCCGGTGCCGCGCCGCCGCCGGGTCTCCCAACCGTCCATGATCTGGCCCTTGTTGCCGAAGGTGTGCGGGCGGAACTCGGCCGCGCCCGGCAGCAGCAGGTTCTCCCGCTCGGCGAACAGCTCGTCGTTGGCGGCGAGGACCGCGCCGCCGAGCCGGCGGTCGGCGAGGTCCACCAGGCCGGTGAAGGGGAACTCGGCGGTGCGGTAGTCGGCGTAGGGGTTGCCGCCCCCGTACGGCGGGGCGTAGGCGTCGGACAGCTGGTCGGGACGGGGGCCCGAGATCCGTTCGGTGGTCATGCCTCCACCCTCGCCCCGGGTCACCCGTCAGGTCCATCACAAAGAAATGAGCAAACCGTTCAGTCCGACTGAATGGTCCTGGCGACGGCCGTCAGCTCCGCCAGCACCCGGCGCAGCGGGGGCGTCCGCTCCGTGCCCGCCCGGACCGCCGCCACCACCCGGCGGGTCGGCAGGTCCGCCGGCAGCGCCCGGACGACCGCCGAGCCGCCCCGCCCGGCCGAGGCCAGCCGCGGCACCAGCGCCACCCCCAGCCCGGCCGCCACCATCGCCAGGATCGCCGTCCAGTCCGCGGCGGTGTGCGCCCGCTCCGGGGTGAAGCCCGCCCGGGCGCAGGCCGCCGCGGTGATCTCCCGCCAGGGCCCGGCCGCGCCGTAGATCCAGGGCTCCGCCGCGAGGTCCGCGAGCCGCAGCCCCGGTGTCCCGGCCAGCGGGTGGCCCGGTGGCAGCGCGACGTCCAACGGGTCGCTGAGCAGTTCCGTCTCGACGAATCCGGAGCCCCGGCCGACCGGCCCGACCACCGCCAGCGACAGCGCCAGGTCGACGTCCCCCGCCGCCAGCAGCCGGACCGCCTCGGCCGCCTCGGCCTCCACCACCCGCACGGTCAGCCTCGGCGCGGCCTCGCGCAGCCGGGACACCGCCGGGACGAGCAGCCCGGTGATCGCGGTGGCGAAGGCCCCCACCCTGACCTCGCCCGCCTCGCCGTGCAGATAGCCCGCCAGCTCGGCCTCGGCACGTTCCAGCTGTCCGAAGACCACCGCCGCGTGACGCAGCACCAGCCGGGCCGCCGGGGTCAGCCGCACCCGCCGCCCGTAGGGCTCCAGCATCGGCGCGCCCACCTGCCGGGCCAGCGCCGAGACCTGCTGCGAGACCGCCGAGGGCGACAGCCGGAGCCGCTCGGCGGCCGCCGTCACCGTCCCGCACTCGTCGACCGCCCGCAGCACCCGCAGCCGCCTCAGGTCCCACTCGCCCACCGCTCCCATCGCGCCAGGGTAGGGCGTCGCCGACCGCCTCCCGGGCCCCGGCACCGGACGCTTCGCCCACCCTCCGATATGGTGCCGCTCCTGCGACGCGCCGGTGATCAAACCGAGGCGCCAACTCGCCCGTATTCGGACAGATTTACTCAAGCTGGAGCCAAGACCGTGCGCACTTCCCGCCTTCTGGCCGCGTCCACGCTGATAGCGCTCTCCCTCGGCGCGACGGTCGGCACGGCCACCGCCGGCGCCGTCGGCATCTCGCCCACCCCGACGACGACGGCCCCGACGTCCCCCGCCCCGACCACGGCAGCCCCGACGACGGCCCCGAGCGGCTCCCCGAGCGCCACGCCGACCCCGACCGGCACCCCGAGCACCGGCACGCCCTCCGCGAGCACTTCGCCCAGTGCCACCGGCACCCCCGGCAGCACCACCTCGCCGAAGCCGACCAACCGCCCCACGCCCCCGGCACCCACGTTCACGAACCGCTGCCAGGGCGGCGTCCACGGGGGTGACAACCACAACCTCAAGGCCACCGGCACCGGCCTCTGGGGAACCACCCTGGTCAAGGGCGGACCGGCCCAGGAGGTCCAGGTGACCTTCGAGAACACCACCGGCGTGGACCTCGCCAGGTTCTCGTCCAGCATCTACATCACCGACAACTGGAACGAGCGTCCGCTGGACTGGCGGACCGACTTCTTCACCGTCCAGCTCCGGCTGCCCGGATCGGACTGGAAGCCGGCCGAACTGGTCGACCGCGCCATCGACACCGGGACCCACCGGATCGCCAAGGGCGAGAAGCTCACCATCCAGTTCCGGATCGCCGCCAACGCCGCCCCCGTCGGCGACTACGGCGGCACCGTGGGCGGCGGCTCCGAGGTCTTCGACAACACGCCGGACCTCCCCCAGCCCGCTTCCCCCCTGCCGAACAGCTGCACCCAGTACGGCAACTACTACGAGGGCGGCTTCAAGGTGGCCGACAAGTCCTCCACCACCGCCACCACCCCCCTCAAGGCGACCGCCTCGCCGTCCGCGGTGAGCGGCCCGCACCTGGCCGACACCGGCTCCAGCTCCAACACCCTGCCGATCGCCGTCGGCGGCGCCGCCGTGCTCGCGGCCGGTGCCGGGACGCTGCTCGTGCTGCGCCGCCGCAAGGCCGGCGCGCACAGCTGACGCACCACCGCCGGAACGTCCGAAGGGTCCGTACAACCGTGCGGGCCCTTCGAACGTCCCCCATGCGCAAGCGGTTTCGTCCGACCCTCACCGGAGCCCCCCTGTGCGCACTTCCCGTCTGGCGGCCACCGCCACCCTGTTCGTGCTGACCGGCGGCGTCCTGGCCGGCGGAACCAGCCCCGCGACCGCCGCCGACGGCAGCGCGTCGCCCTCGGCGAGCGCGACGGCCGGGCCGACGGCCGGAGCGACGCCCGGAGCGACGGCGACCACCACCACGCCGACTCCCAGCACCGGCGGGCCCACCCCCACCGCCTCCGCCACGGTGACGCCGTCGGCCACCGGCACGCCGTCGGCCACCGCCACCCCGACCGACCCCGCTCCCGGCACCGCGACCGCCACCCCCTCGGCCACCTCGACCCTGCCCGCCGACTGCGAGTCCGAGTACCAGGTCACGATGCCGGTCCACGCCGTGCCGACCGCGGCGACCCTGGTCCGGGGCGGACCGCCGCAGGACCTGGCCTTCTCCTTCTACAACAGCAGCGACACCGTGCTGACCGACTTCCGGATCAGCTACCGGATCGAGGGCCCGCAGGGCGGCGCCCCGTTCAAGCCCCTGGTCAGGATCCAGGGCGGCCCCTTCACCCCGGTCGAGCCGAACGACGGCACCGGGACGACCGCCGTCGGCTCCTTCCGGGTCCCGGCGCACGAGATGGTCACCGCCGAGCTGAGGTTCGCCGACGAGCCGGGCACGGTCTCCGGGGACTACGCCGTCACCGTCGCCGGCTCCTCCGAGGTGCTTCCGTACGGGGTGGGCCCGGTCAACGTGAAGTACCGGTGCAACCGGCTGCTGGGCTCGCTCACCAGCACGCTCACCCGCACCGAGCCGGCCCCGGCCACCACCGCCCCGTCGACGAGCGCCTCGCCGACCGCGACGGAGACGGCGACGCCCACCACGAGCGCCTCCCCGGACGCGTCGCCCTCGGCCCCGGCCACCACCTCCGGCACGCCCGGCACCTCCGGCACCGACAACGGCGACCCGGCCGGACCCCGGCTGGCCGGCACCGGCGCGAGCTCCGGCAACGTCCCGCTCGCCGTCACCGGCGGCATGGCGATCGTCCTCGGCCTCGCCGCCGTCGTGGTCGCCCGCCGCCGCAACCGGGCCGCCGCCGCCTCCACCGCCGCCCCCACCACCCGCGGCTGATCCCGCCGCCCGCTCGGGCCGGCCGCCGGCGGGCGTCAGGGGCGGCGGGCCGGGAGGAAGGAGGCGGGGACCAGCGCCAGGGCGAGGAGGACCGCGGCGACCGCGTACGTACCGCGGAACCCGGCGGGGTCCGTACCGCAGGAGCTCAGCAGCACGGACAGCAGCGCCGTCCCCACCGACGCCCAGACCTGGGAGTTGATGCTCAGGGCGGTACTGGCCGCGGCCAGCCGGTCGTCCGGGAGGTCGCGGGTGGCGGTGGTCATCGTCGGCATCAGGGTCGTGCCCGCTCCGACGCCCATCAGCATCGCCGCGCCGACGACCCGCCAGGCCGGCACGCCCTCGGTGCCCGTCTGCAGGGCGGTCAGGGCCATGCCCAGGGCGCCGACGGCGATGCCGAGGCGGACCAGGTGGCGCGGCGCGACCCTGTCGATGCGGCGCGAGGCGACCTGCATGGTCACGCCGACGGCCAGACCGACCGGTGCGCCGAGGAGTCCGGCCGCCGTGGCGCTCAGGCCGCGTGCCTCCTGCCAGTACATCGGGGCGAGCAGCATCGATCCGAAGTACCCGCCGGTGAAGAGGGCGAGGGTGCCGACACCGGCGGCGAAGGTGCGGTGGCGCAGCAGCCGGAGGTCGAGCAGCGGGTGGTCGGCCGTCAGGGCGCGGCGGACGAAGGCGGCCACGAGCACCGCACCGGCGAGGGCGGGCACGAGGGTGCCGGGGGCGGTGACGTCGCCCTGGTCCCCGCCGCGGGCCAGACCGTAGAGCAGGAGGGCGAGGCCCGGGGAGAGCAGCAGCAGGCCGGGGACGTCGAGCCTCGGCGGCGCGGGGGTCGCCGGGCGCGGCGGATCGGGTCGGAGCAGCCTGGCGGCGAGGACGAGGGCGACCGCTCCGACGGGCAGGTTGACGAGGAAGATCCAGTGCCAGGAAGCGGTGTCGAGCAGCCAGCCGCCGAGAGCGGGGCCGGCCACCGGGCCGGCCAGGACGGGCAGTCCGAGCAGGGCCATCGCCCGCCCGAGGCGGGCCCGGTCGGCGGTGCGCATCACCATGGCCATGCCGACCGGGGTGAGCAGGCCGCCGCCGAGTCCCTGGACGGCCCGGAAGGCGATCAGGCTGCCGACGTCCCAGGCGCACGCGGCCAGGAGGGAGCCCAGGGTGAAGAGGGTGAGGGCGGTCAGGTAGGTGCGCCTGGCACCGTACCGGCCCATCGCCCAGGCGGCGGTGGGGACGACGGCGGCGAGCGCGAGGGTGTAGGCGGTGGCCGTCCACTGGACGGTCGTCAGCGGTGCGTGGAGTTCCTCGGAGAGGCTGCGCAGCGCGACATTGACGATCGTCATGTCGAGCACGGACATGACCGAGCCGGTGATGACGACGGCGAGGGTGCGGTTGAGCGCGGCGGAGGAGCTTCGCGGCGGCTCGGCCGGGGCCCGGACGGCGGGTCCGGCGGTCTGGACGGTGCTCACGGCCCGGTCCCCCTCAGCCCTGGTAGGGGCGGGTGGTGCGGGCGGAGCGCAGGGTCCGGCCCCACCAGGCGAGCTGGCCGAGCATGCCCTTGGCGGCGCCCTCGCTGACGGCGGCGTCGCGCGGGGCGCCGTCCTCGGCGAGGCCGGACCAGGGGCCGTGCAGGCTGACCGAGTCCCGGACCGTGACGGCGTGCAACTCGGCGAAGACCAGCCGCAGTTGCTCGACCGCGCGCAGTCCGCCGCCGAGGCCGCCGTAGGAGACGAAGCCGACCGGCTTGGCCTGCCACTGGGTGTAGTGCCAGTCGATGAGGTTCTTCAGGGCCGCCGGGAAGCTGTGGTTGTACTCGGGGGTGACGACGACGAAGGCGTCGGCGGCGGCCAGGCGGGGCGTCACGTCCGCGAGGGCGGCGGCGGCCTCCGGGGTCGGGGTGCCGCCCCAGCCGGGCATGGCGAGCGGCAGGGGGACGTCGACGAGGTCGATGACGTCCAGGTCCAGGCCGGCGGTGCTCCCGGCGGCGGCGAGGAACCAGTCGGCGACGGCACGGCCCTGGCGGCCCTCGCGGACGCTGCCGACGATGACGGCGACGCGCAGCGGAGCGCCCCCGGCGTCGGTGGCGGCGTCGACGGCGGCGTCCAGGCCCGTGGTCGTGTCCAGGACCGTGGTGGTGGCAGGCATGACGAGATCCCCTCCCGAGGCGGTTCGGCCGCCCCGTGCGACCTCCCTCCGGTAAACTACAACGAGCGTTGCAGAAATTACAACGCCCGTTGTAATCGATGAGGAGGCGGACATGGGGAGCGACAACCGGACCGGAACGGGCACGGCGCCCGAAGAGGTCTCGCCGCGGAAACTGGCGAAGCAGCGGGCCATGGCGAGCGCGGCCTGCTCGGTCTTCGGACGCGAGGGCTACACGCGCGCCTCGGTCGACGCGCTGGCGGCGGCCGCCGACGTCTCGACGCGCACCCTGTACAACCACTTCCCCGGCGGGAAGGCGGAGCTCTTCCGCACCGTCGTCACCTGGACCTCCGGCGTGGTGAGGGACGCCCAGATCGCCCGGATCCGCGCCCTGGTGGACCCCGCCCGTCCGCCCCGCCCGGAGGACCTCGAACGGGATCTCGTCGCCCTCGCCCGCGCCCTCGTCGGCATGATGACCGACTTCCCGGACCACTTCGCCCTCGTCCGGCACATCCACGCCGAGGCCGACCACGTGCCGCCGGAGCTGCTGGCGGCGTGGCGGGAGGCGGGCCCGAGGCCGGCCGGGGAGGCCCTCGCGGAGGCGATGACCGCCCTCGCCGACGCCGGGCTGATCGACGTGCACGGGGACCCGGCCACGACGGCCGGCCACTTCACGGCCCTGATCTCGCACGCGATCGTGCAGCAGTCGCACTACGGGGTCCTGCCGCTGCCGCAGGAGGAGACCGACCGCCTGATCGGCACCGGCGTCGCGGCGTTCCTCCGGGCCTACCGGGCCGGGTGACGGCACGGCCCCCAGGACGGCGCGCTGCTGCGGCCACGCCCCGGCGGCCCGGTCTCCCCGGCCGGTCTCCCCGGCCGGATCCGGGGGGCGGGCCCTACGAGGCGGCGCGCAGCAGCGCCCCGTCCTGCCACTTGAGGATCTTGTCGAAGCTGACGATCGCCCCCCGCAGCGGATGGTTGCGGAGCTGGACGTGGTCGGTGAGGGCGTGGATGAGGAACAGGCCCCGGCCGGACTCGGCGGTGAGGTCGGGCAGCGCGTCCAGGTCCACCGGCCGGAAGACGGGCACCGGGTCGGCGGCGGCCGGGAGGACGTGGGTGTCGTACGGGCGGCCGTCGCGCCGCGGGCGGTGGGTGGTGAGCAGCGGCCCGGGGACGGTGGCGCGGCCGCGCCGGGCGCGGCGCCGGGGCTGCGCCCGGCCCGCCGGCCGGGCGGGCGGGGCCACCGGGACGGCGGCGGGGGCCGGACGGCGGGCCGGGCGGTCGGGCCCGGGCAGGCCGGGGCCCGAGTCGGTCACCTCGATCCGCAGCAGGTCGCCGCTGATCGACGCGGTGACCTGGTAGCCGTCGTCGGGCCGCCCGCACGCGCCGTGCTCGACCGCGTTGGCGCACGCCTCGCTGAGGGCGACGCCGAGATCGTGGGCGATCTGCGGGTCGACGCCCGCGGTCGCCATCGCGCCGAGCAGTATGCGGCGCGCGAGCGGCACGCTGGCCGGGTCGCGCTTGAGGTGCAGAGTCCACCAGATGTCCACGGGAGGTCCCTCCTGGCTGCGGCTCCACATATAACGAGGTATCTCCGGGCGGTGCGGAGGTGAACCGTGCCGAGGCCCCACTACCGCCCGTTCGGCGGATGGACGGGGGGACAGGCATGTGCCGAGCAGCGCACACCGGGGGCCGTGCGCGGGGCCGAACGGGGCATTCGTAGGGATTTCCCACCCTGCCGATCCGGTGGGTGTGCGCGATGAGATGATGTCCCGGCCATGAATGCCCCAGCCGCCGCCCCGCACCCGGGCGCCCCCGCACCGGACGCGCCGGTGGGGGCCGCCGCCTGGGACCTGCGGCTTGCCCGGGCGGTTCCGTTCGCCCTGGTGTGCACGCTGATCGCGGCCGCCGGGCACGCGTTCGCGGCCGGCGGCGAGGTCGCCCCGCCCACGCTCGCGGCCGGGTTCGCCGCCGTGCTGGTGCTCGCCACCGCCCTCGGCGGCCGGGAGCGCTCGCTCGGCGCGATCGCCGGGGCGCTGGGCGCGGGCCAGTTCGGGCTGCACCTCCTCTTCCACTCCTACGGCGGCCAGGCGGCGGCCGGCGGGCACCACCACGGCGGCGCGCTGGGCTCCGGCCCGCTGACGCTGCCGCAGGTGGCCAGCCGGCTGGTCTGCAACGAGGCCCGCCCGGGCACCCTGATCGGTCTGCCCGGGAGTCCCACCGCCGAGCAGGTGGTGGCCGGCGCGGGTCTGGACCCGCAGGCGTACGCGGCCGCGCCCTGGTGGCAGGGCGGCGTGCTCGGGATGACGCCGACGATGCTGGCGGCCCACCTCGGCGCGGCGCTGCTGGCCGGCTGGTGGCTGCGGCGCGGCGAGGCGGCGCTCTGGCGGCTGGTGCGGATCACCGCCTCGGCCGCGCGGACCCGGGCGGCCGAGCCGCTGCGGACGGCGTGCGCGCTGGCCGCGGTGCTGCTGCGCGGCCTGCTCGGTCTGCCCGGTGGACCGGCCCGCCGGTCCGGTGGCCGCGGCGCGGACGACCCGCTGCCGGCCGGTGCCGTGCTGCGGCACAGCGTGGTGCGGCGCGGGCCGCCCCTCGGGCTCCTCGCGTACTGACCCGCCCCCCGTGTCCCCGGTGTCCCCCACCGGTACCGGTCCGGCGGCGGTCGGGAGTACGCGGCGCCGTGCCGTCCCCGCCCGATCCGTGCGGTCCTGCGGCCTCCCCCCACTTCTTCCCCCGCCGCGCGGCCCCGCCGAGGCACGGACCCCTCCGTGCCCGGGAGCGGGCCTGCCGAGCCTCCGAACGGAGACACGAACCCCATGCGTTCCCTTCCCGCCCGTCGTACCGCCGCCGTCGCCCTCGCCGCCGCCGCCTCGGTGGTGGCCCTCGCCGGTCCCGCCTTCGCCCACGTCACCGTGAACCCGGGCAGCGCCGAGCAGGGCGGCTACACCGCCGTCGACTTCCGGGTCCCGAACGAGAACGACGCCGCCGGCACCGTCAAGCTGGAGGTCAACCTCCCGCTGGACCACCCGCTCGCCTCGGTCCGCACCCAGCCGCTGCCGGGCTGGACCTCCACCGTCGAGAAGGCCAAGCTGGACAAGCCGATCAAGGTCCACGGCAACGACGTCAACGAGGCCGTCTCCAAGATCACCTGGACCGCCGACGCCGGCGTGAAGATCGCCCCCGGCCAGTTCCAGGAGTTCCGGGTCTCGCTCGGCCCGCTGCCGACCGACGCCGACGCGATGGTCTTCAAGGCCCTGCAGACCTACGACAACGGCGACGTCGTCCGCTGGATCGACGAGGCCAAGGACGGCCAGCCCGAGCCGGCCAAGCCCGCCCCGGTGCTGAAGCTGACCAAGGCCACCTCGGCCGACGGCCACGGCGTGACCGCCTCCGCCACCCCGTCGGCCGCCGCCGACGGCCACGGCACCGGGCACGGCGACGCGGCCAAGAACGACGCCGCCTCGGACGACAAGGCGAGCGACTCCACCGCCCGCGTGCTCGGCGTGGTCGGCATCGTGGTCGGTGTGATCGGCACCGCCGTCGGCGTCCTCGGCCTGCGCCGCCGCAACGGCGGCTCGGCCTCCTGATCCCAGCACCGGCGGGGCCGCGCCCGGCACCCGTCGCGGCCGCGCCCGCGTCCCGGGCGCGGCCCCGCCGGTGATCCACCGCACACGATCGGACCCTCCCATGCTCCGCTCCGCCCGTACCCCCCGCACCGCCCGCCTGGCCGGGGCCACCGCCGTCGCCCTCGCCGCCGCGCTCGCGCTGACGGCCTGCGGCTCGTCCGGCTCCGACACCGCCGGCCCCGCCAAGGTCGTCCAGCAGAAGAGCGACTCGCCCTACGAGGGCACCGTGCTCGGCAAGCACTTCGACAAGCCCGACCTCCAGCTGACCGACACCTCCGGCCAGCCCTACGACCTGCGGCAGAAGACCGGCGGCCGGACCACGCTGCTGTTCTTCGGCTACACCAGCTGCCCGGACGTCTGCCCGACCACCATGGGCGACATCGGCGTGGCGATGAAGAAGCTCACCCCGGAGGAGCGGCAGAAGGTCGACGTCGTGTTCGTCTCCACCGACCCCCAGCGCGACACCCCGCAGGTGCTGCGCGCCTGGCTGGACTCGATGGGCAGCGACTTCATAGGCCTGACCGGGGACCTGGGCAAGGTGAAGGCGGCCGCCAAGGCGCTCGGCATCCTGATCGAGGACCCGGTGACCAACGCCGACGGGACCGTCACCTCCACCCACGGCGCCCAGGTGCTGGCCTTCCTGCCCTCGGACGACAAGGCGCACGTGCTCTACCTGAGCGGCACCGAGGTGAAGACCTTCGAGCACGACCTGCCGCTGCTCGCCAAGGGGGTCGCCGCATGAAGGGCGCCCTCGGCTTCCGCCGGACGGCGCTGGCAGGGGCGGTGCTGGCGACGGCACTGGGCGGCGGCGCCTTCCTGGTCGCCTGCGGGAGCGGCGGCCAGAACGGCGGAGGTGCCGCGGCCGGCGGCGGAGCGGCCCGACTCAGCGTCGCCGACCCCTACATCCCGATGCCGCCGGCCGGTGGCATGGCGGCCGGCTACCTGACGGTGCGCAACGAGGGCGGCGAGGGCGACGAGCTGGTGAAGGTCTCCAGCCCCGGCGCCTCCTCGGTCACCATGCACCGCTCCACCGCGAGCACGATGGAGCAGGTCGAGAAGCTCGACGTCCCCGCGCACGGCGCGCTGCAGCTCGCCCGGGGCGGCACCCATCTGATGATCATGGGGTGGCAGAAGGCCCCGGTCCTGGGTGACGAACTCGAACTCGACCTGACCTTCACCCGCACCGGCACCATCTCGGTGAAGGTGCCGGTCAAGGAGCTCACCTACCGGCCCGGCCAGCAGTAAGGGATCGCAGGATGCTGATGGGACGGACGCCGAAGGCACGGCCGGCGACGGCAGGGGCGGCGACGACGGTACGGACGACGGCAGTACGGACGAGGACGGCACGGGCAGCGACGGCACGGCTGTCGGCACGGCGGACCGCCGGGCTGCTCGGTGTGCTCGGCGCGGTGCTCGCGCTGCTGCTCGGCGGCGCCGGACCGGCCTCCGCGCACGCCGCCCTGCAGTCCACCGACCCGGCGCAGAACTCCGTTCTGCCCGCCGCGCCGCAGGCCGTCACACTGACCTTCAGCGAGGCCGTCTCGCTCTCCTCGGACTCGGTGCGGGTGCTCGACCCGGCCGGCCGGGCAGTCGACTCGGGCAGCCCCGCGCACGCCGACGGCAAGGACAACACCGCCCGGGTCGGGCTGGGCCCCGGACTCGCCAACGGCACCTACACGGTCGCCTGGCGGGCCGTCTCGGAGGACTCGCACCCGATCGGCGGCGCCTTCACCTTCTCGATCGGCGCGCCCTCGGCCACCACCGTCTCCACCACCGCCCTGCAGAACGCCGAGGCCGACGGCCTGGTCGCCGCGCTCTACGGCACCGGCCGGACGGTCGCCTACGCGGCGTTCGCGCTGCTCGTCGGCGCGGCCGGCTTCGTGCTGCTCTGCTGGCCGGCCGGGGCGTCCCGGCGTCCGGTGCAGCGACTGCTGATGACCGGTTGGGTGGCGCTGCTGGTGTCCACCGTCGCGGTGCTGATGCTGCGCGGACCGTACGAGCGGGGTTCGGGGGTCGGCAAGGCCTTCGACCTGTCGCTGATCCGGACCACGCTGGACGAGCGGATCGGCACCGCTCTGGCGGCCCGGCTGCTGCTGCTCGCGGCGAGCGGGGTGTTCCTCTCCCTGCTGGTCGGTCAGCTCGGGCTGCCGCAGGGCGGCCGGGCGAAGGCCGTGACGAACGGCCCTTCCACTGCCTCCGGCTCCGGTACCACCGGCTCGGACGGCGATCCGGAGGAGGCCGAGCTGCGCGAGCTGGAGCGGCGCGCCGCCGAACGCCCGCAGCGCGAGGCCCGGCTCGGCCTCGGGGTGGCCGGACTGGTGCTGGCCGTCGCGCTCTCGGCGACCTGGGTCGGCGCGGACCACGCCTCGGTGGGCATCCAGGTCTGGCTGGCACTGCCGCTCGGAATGCTCCACCTGGTGGCCATGGCGCTCTGGCTGGGCGGCCTGGCCGCGATGCTGGTCGGGCTGCGCGAGGGGATCGGCGCGGAGGTCGCGGACCGCTTCTCGAAGATCGCGTTCGGCGCCGTCCTGGTGCTGGCCGGCACCGGCGTCTACCAGTCCTGGCGCGGACTCGGCAGCTGGGGCGCGCTGACCGGTACCGACTACGGGCGGCTGCTGCTGGTGAAGACCGGCTGTGTGATCGCCATGCTCGGCGTCGCCTGGATGTCCCGCACCTGGCTCGCCCGGCTGCGCGCCACCCCGGAGGAGGCGGCCGAGGTCGCGCCGGAGCCGGTCGCGGTCCCCGCGTCCGCCACGGCCCGCGTCCCCGACCCCGCCCCGGACGCCGCCTCCGATGCGGGCGCGGGCGCGGACGGCGCGGACAGCGCGGACCCGGTCCGCCGGGCCCAGCTGGCCCGTCAGCGGGCGGCCCGGGCGACCGCCGACCGGGACCGGGGGCTCACTCCGACCCGGGCCGGGCTGCGCCGCTCGGTACTGGTCGAGGCGGTGGTCGCGGTGGCCGTCCTGGTGGTCACCACCCTGCTCACCAACTCCCCGCCCGGACGGGTGGCGGGCGAGGTCGCGGCCGCCGCGGCGAACGGCGCCGCCACGACGTCCGGCGGCACCTCGGCCGGCACGACCGGCGGGGCGCCCGCCCCGCAGACGGTGCCCGGCCGGACCGTGGAGCTCAAGCTCCCGTACGACACCAAGGGCCGGACGCCGAACGCCAAGGGCACCGCGACCGTCACCCTCAACCCGGCCGGCACCGGCTCGAACGAGGTCCACCTGAAGCTGGACGGCGCGGACGGCTCGCCGGTCGAGGTGCCCGAGGTCGAGCTCGCCTTCACCCTGCCGGACCGCGACCTCGGCCCGCTCACCGTCCCGCTCACCGCCGAGGGCACCGGACGCTGGACCGGGACGGCTCAGCTGCCGCTCGCCGGGAACTGGGTGGTGTCGGTGGTGATCAGATCCTCCGACATCGACCAGACCACGGAGATCAAGCAGCTGAAGATCGGATAGGGCGGACCGTCCCCATGGAAACCAGCACCAGCACCAGCCCCGACAGCAACAGCGACAGCACCGCCGGGGACACCGACGCCGGCCGCGCCCCCGGTCCGACCCGGCGGACCCTGCTGGGCACCGCCGGGGCCGGCCTGGTGGTCGGGGTCGGGGCCGGGGTCGCGACGGCCCTGGCCGTGGAACGGCGCGACCGGAGCCCGGCAGCGCCGGCGACCGGAACGGGCCCCGGTCTGGGGCTCGCCGCGGTGGGATTCCACGGCGAGCACCAGGCCGGGATCCTCGAACCCCAGCAGGCCCGGGTCCAGCTGGCCGCCTTCGACCTGTCCGGCGGGGTCGGCCGGGACGGCGTGCGGGCACTGCTCCGGCGCTGGTCGCGCACCGCCGCCCGGATGGCGGCGGGCGAGCCGGCCGACGAGTTCGAGAACCAGATCGCCCTGGACGCCGGTCCCTGTTCGCTCACCGTCACCTTCGGCTTCGGTGCCTCGCTGTTCGACCGGACCGGGCTGGCCGACCGGCGCCCGGCCGGGCTGGAGCCGCTGCCCGCCTTCCCGGCCGACGCGCTGGACCCGGCCCGCGGCGACGGCGACCTGTTCGTGCAGATCGGCGCCGACGACGCGCTGGTCGCGGTGCACGCGCTGCGGGTGCTCCAGCGCCAGGCGGCCGGCACCGCCGCACTGCGCTGGCAGATGTCCGGCTTCGCCCGGACGCCCGGTGCCACCCGCAGCCCCATGACCGGACGCAATCTGATGGGCCAGGTCGACGGGACAAACAACCCCCGGCCGGACGAGGACGGCTTCGCGGCCAAGGTGTTCGTCGCCGCCGGGGGCGATCAGCCGGCCTGGCTGGCGGGCGGCTCGTTCCTGGTGTTCCGGCGGATCCGGATGCTGCTGGACAACTGGGAGGCGCTGCCGGTGGAGCGCCAGGAGCGGGTGATCGGACGGCGCAAGTCGGACGGCGCACCGCTCGGGGCGGCCGCCGACGCGGGCGAGCGCACGCCGGTGGACCTCGCCGCGCAGGCGGCGGACGGGTCGCTGGCCGTGCCCGCGGACGCGCACATCCGGGTCGCGGCGCCGGCCGCCAACGGCGGGGCGGCCATGCTGCGGCGCGGGTTCTCGTACCACGACGGGCTGCTGGCCGACGGGTCGCCGGACGCCGGGCTGCTCTTCCTGGCCTTCCAGTCCGACCCGCGCAAGGGGTTCACCCCGGTGCAGCGCAAGCTGGCCCGGGGCGACGGGCTGTCCCGCTTCCTGCGGCACGAGGCGAGCGGGCTGTACGCCGTCCCGCCGGGGGTGTCGCCGGACGGGTACGTCGGGCAGTCCCTGTTCGACTGACCTGCCCGGACCCGACCGGCCCGGCCCCGGCCCGCCCGGACCCGGCCCGCCCGGACGGCCGGTGCACGGCGGGCCGGACGGTCCGCCTGCCACGGGTGGTCCGGTCCGCCGTCCACGGATCGTCCGCGGTCCTCCCACGGAGCGGAACGCGATCGTGGGCGGCGCCGGGAGTGGCTAAGGTGGCTTCTTTCGGCGGTCCGCCGAACTCCCGTCGGTCCCGTTCCCCTTGGAGGCGTCATGTCGGCCACCCGCTACACGTACCTCGGGCCGGCCGGGACCTTTACCGAGGCGGCCCTGCGCACCCTGCCGGAGGCGGCGACCCGGGAGCTGGTGCCGATGTCCTCGGTCCAGCTGGTGCTGGACGCGGTGCGGGGCGGCGAGGCCTCGGGCGCGTTCGTGCCGATCGAGAACTCGGTCGAGGGCGCCGTCACGGCCACCAACGACGAACTCGCCTCCGGCGTCCCGCTGATGATCTACCGCGAGGTGCTGCTCCCGATCACCTTCGCGCTGCTGGTGCGGCCGGGCACCGGGCTGGCGGACGTCAAGACCGTCACCAGCCACCCGGTGGCGCAGGCCCAGGTCCGCCGCTGGCTCACCGCCAACCTCCCGGACGCGCACTGGGAGTCGGCCGCCTCGAACGCCGACGGCGCCCGGCTGGTCGCCGAGGGCCGGTACGACGGCGCGTTCGCGGGCGAGTTCGCGGCCCCGATCTACGGGCTGGACCCGCTGGTCAAGGACATCGTGGACGTGCAGAGCGCGACCACCCGGTTCGTCCTGGTGGGCCGACCGGGGCGGGTGTCCTCGCCGACCGGGGCGGACAAGACCTCGATGGTGGCCTGGCTGCCGGACGACCACCCGGGCGCCCTGCTGGAGCTGCTCCAGGAGTTCGCGGTGCGCGGGGTCAACCTGATGCGGATCGAGTCCCGCCCGACCGGGGAGGGGCTCGGCAACTACTGCTTCCTGATCGACTGCGAGGGCCACCTCAGCGACCGCCGGGTCGGCGAGGCGCTGATGGGCCTCAAGCGGATCTGCCCGCAGGTGCGGTTCCTCGGCTCCTATCCGCGCGCCGACCGGCAGGTGTCCGGGCACCAGCGGCCCGGCACCTCGGACGCCGATTTCGGCGCGGCCGCGGACTGGCTCTCCCGTTGCCTCGACGGGCGCGGGGACGTCTGACAGCGGCGCGAGGATTCGAGGACATCCGGGCGACATTCGCCGTCCACATGTCCTTTTCGAACCGTTTTCTGCACCGCCGGGCGGTCGTCCACAGGGCGGCCGCCCCGGCCCCCGGCTTGTCCACAGGGGCATCCACTGTCCACAGGTCCGAGTTATCCACAGGCTTGGGGACGAGTCGACAAACCGGTATAGCCACTGCACACATCGGTCGGATCATCGGTTTGCGTCGCAGAGATGACTAATCGGACCAGAGTCACCCGGGTGTCGGCAAATCACCCGTCCGAGTGCTTCAATTCCCTCACTCGGGAAGGTCAAATAAGGTTTCAAACCTGAATTCCCTGGTTGGTTCCGCAGTCCACCGGCACCGACCGACGATCCACAGCCCCGGCCCCGAGCCTGTGGATAACCGGGCCACGGACGGTTTCCCACAAGAGTTATCCACAGGCTGGGGGGAGTTATCCCCAGGGGAAAACCGGTACCGGTGGACGGGCCCCCGCCCGGTAGGCTTGGGCGCGTGATTGACCTTCGCCTGCTCCGTGAGGACCCTGACCGAGTGCGCGCCTCGCAGCGCGTCCGTGGCGAGGACGTCGACCTGGTCGACGCCCTCCTCTCCGCCGACGAACGCCGCCGGTCCTCGGGCACGCGCTTCGACGAACTCCGCGCCGAGCAGAGGTCGCTCGGCAAGCTCGTCGCCAAGGCCCAGGGGGAGGAGAAGGCCGCCCTGCTCCAGCGCACCAAGGAGCTGGCCGCCGAGGTCAAGGCCGCCGACGCCGAACAGAGCGAGGCCAAGAACGAGGCCGAGCGCCTGCTCCGCTCGCTGGCGAACCTCATCGACCCGGCCGCCCCGGTCGGCGGCGAGGAGGACTTCGTCACGCTGGAGGAGATCGGCACCCCGCGCGACTTCGCCGCCGAGGGCTTCGAGCCCCGCGACCACGTCGAGCTGGGCCAGCTGCTGGGCGCGATCGACACCGAGCGCGGCGCCAAGGTCGCCGGTGCCCGGTCCTACTACCTGACCGGTGTCGGCGCGCTGCTGGAGCTCGCCCTGGTCAACATGGCGATCGCCCAGGCCACCGCCGCCGGCTTCGTGCCGATGATCACCCCGGCCCTGGTCCGCGCCGCCGCCATGGACGGCACCGGCTTCCTCGGCCAGGCCGCCGAGAACGTGTACTACCTGGAGGACGACGAGCGCTACCTCGTCGGCACCAGCGAGGTCCCGCTCGCGGCGTACCACATGGACGAGATCCTCGACGCCGACAAGCTGCCGCTGCGCTACGCCGGTTACTCGTCCTGCTTCCGCCGCGAGGCCGGCACCTACGGCAAGGACACCCGCGGCATCATCCGCGTCCACCAGTTCGAGAAGGTGGAGATGTTCGTCTTCACCACCCCCGAGGACGCCGAGAACGAGCACCGCCGCCTGCTCCAGTGGGAGAAGGACTTCCTCAACGCGCTCGAACTGCCCTACCGGGTCATCGACGTCGCCTCCGGCGACCTCGGCGCCTCGGCCGCGCGCAAGTTCGACATCGAGGCCTGGGTCCCCACCCAGGGCAAGTACCGCGAGGTCACCTCGACCTCGAACACCACCGAGTACCAGGCCCGCCGCCTCTCCATCCGGATGCGCGAGGACGGCAAGACCCGCCCGCTGGCCACGCTGAACGGCACCCTGGTCGCCGTCCCGCGCACCATCGTGGCGATCCTGGAGAACCACCAGCAGCCCGACGGCTCGGTCGTGGTCCCCGAGGCGCTCCGCCCCTACCTCGGCGGTCGCACCGTGCTGGAGCCGGTCAAGTAGCACCGGCCCCGCCGGTCCGCAGTGAAGAAGCAACTCCCGGGAGACGCACGGCCCATGAGCACCACCAGCCCCAGCCCCGTCTCCCCCTCGGACGGTGGCGGCCTGCCCTTCAAGCTGGTCGCCACCGACCTCGACGGCACGCTGCTGAACAGCGCCGAGACCGTCACCGCACGCACCCGCGCCGCACTGGCCACGGCCACCGCGGCCGGGGCGCTGCACATCATCGTCACCGGCCGCTCGGCCACCTGGGCCCGCCCGGTCTTCGACGAGATCGGCTACCGCGGCATAGCGGTCTGCGGCCAGGGCGCCCAGGTCTACGACGCCGGTGCGCACAAGCTGCTCACCTCGCTCACCCTGGACCGCCGGGTGGCGGCGCTCGCGATCGAGAAGATCGAGGCCGAGGTCGGCCCGCTGGCGATCGCCGCCAACCAGGACGGCCTGGACGGCGACGTGCTGGCCGGCCCCGGCTACCGGCTGCAGATCGGCTCCGAGCTGCCGGTCGTCGAGGTCCCGCCGTCCGAGCTGCTCGCCTCGCCGATCAGCAAGCTGTACATACAGCACCACGAACTCGACGACGACGCGCTCGCAGAGGCCGCCCGCAACGCGGCCGGCGACCTGGTCGGCGTGGTGATGGCCGGCGCCGGTGTGGTCGAACTGCTGCCGCTCGGCCTCTCCAAGGCCACCGGGCTGGCGGTCGCCGCCCGTCGGCTCGGGGTGACGGCGGCCGACACCGTCGCCTTCGGCGACATGCCCAACGACGTGCCGATGTTCGGCTGGGCCCGGCACGGTGTGGCGATGGCCAACGCGCACCGGGAGCTGCTCGCGGTGGCCGACGAGGTCACCCTGAGCAATGACGAGGACGGCGTCGCCGCCGTGCTGGAGCGCCTCTTCCCGGCGCTCTGATCCCGGCGCTCTGATCCCCGGCCCTGCGACCCGGCCCTCCGACCCCGACCTCTCCGATCCGGGCCCGCCGCCCACGGCGCTCCGCCGAACCCAGGCGCTCCGCCCGACCGGTCCGGCCCGACCCGGACTCCCCGCGACCCCGGTGCCGCAACCGCACCGGGGTCGCGGCACGTCCGCCGCACGCCGGAGTGAACCCGCCCGCGCCGCCCGCCGGTTCAGCCGTTGGAGTGACCGTGCGGCGGAGCGCTGCGGCGAACGCCCGGGTCGGCGGGGGTGCGGCCGGGTTCGGCGGCCGGGCGGCGGCGGAAGAGTTTGTATGCTCCCAGGGTTGCCCGCTTCGGTCACTGAGAGGTGCGCGCCATGTCAGTCCAGTGGGACGGGAGCCCGCCGGATCCGGCGGGGCGCGCCGACGGCGGCGTCCGGACCGACGACGCGGTCCGGCCCGAGGACGGCCCCGGACGGTTCCCGGCGCCGCGCCCCGGCGGCCGGGCCGAGGCCCGCAGGGCCGCCCGCGACCGCGTCGTCCCGGTCCGCCCCGGTCGCGGCGGCACCACCGAGAGCAGTCGGACGGCCGCCCGGGCCGGACGCCGGGAGACCCCCAGGGAGCCCCGCCCCGACGCCCGGGGCGGGAGCGGCGGGAGCGGGCAGCGGACCGCCCGGAGCTCCGGACGGAACGGCCGGAGCGGCGCCCGGCGGCTGATCGCCTGGTCCGTGGCCGGGGTGCTGGTGGTGCTGGCCGGCGCCGGCGGCGCGGTGTACTACAAGCTGAACGGCAATCTCCGGTCCTTCGACGCGGATGCCATCTCCCCCGACCGCCCGCCCGAATCGGCCGCCGACGCGCACGGCCACCGGCCCGTCAACCTGCTGCTGATCGGCTCCGATTCACGCGCCGGGAAGAACAGCGACCTGGGCGGCGGCGACGAGACCGGCGCCCGTTCGGACACCACGATCCTGCTGCACGTGTACGCGGACCACCGGCACGCGGTCGGCATCTCGATCCCGCGCGACGCCCTGGTGACCGTGCCCCGGTGCAAGCTGCCGAACGGCAAGTGGACCCGGGAGCAGCCCGGACAGATGTTCAACTCGGCTTTCTCGGTGGGCAATTCCGAGACCGGGAACCCGGCCTGCACACTCAACACCGTGGAGCGGCTCACCGGCATCCGGGTGGACCACACGATCGAGGTCAACTTCGAGGGCTTCGCCGCGATGACCGGGGCCGTCGGCGGGGTCGACGTCTGCCTGCCGAACGACATCCACGAGGGGAACATCAACCCCAATCTGGGCCGCAAGGGCAAGGTGGTGCTCGCCAAGGGCCGCCAGCGGGTCTCCGGCCAGCAGGCCCTGGACTACGTGCGACTGCGGCACGGCATCGGCGACGACTCGGACGTCGGCCGGATGAAGCGTCAGCAGGCCTTCCTGGCCTCCCTGCTGGCGAAGATCAAGAGCAAGGGTCTGAGCCCCGGCACGCTGCTGCCGCTGGCCGACGCCGCGACCCGTTCGATGACCGTCGACCCCGGCCTCGACTCGGCCGCCAAACTGGTGGACTTCGCGCTGACCCTGAAGGGCATCGACCTGCACGAGGTCAAGTTCCTCACCACGCCCTGGCGTTACTCGGGCGCCCGGATCGATCTGGTGCACCCGGCGGTCGACACCCTGTGGCGGACCCTGCAGGCCGACCGGACCATCGACGGCCAGGACGCCACCGGCCGGCAGGAGGCCGCGGGCGAGCCGACGGCCGAGCCGGCGCCCACCCCCACGCCGAGCGCCGATCCCTCCCCGGCGGTCGGCGCCGACGGCACACCGATCCGGGTGACCGTCTACAACGCCACCAACGCCGCCGGCCTGGCCGCCCGGGCCGCCGAGACCCTGCGTGCGGCGCGGGTCACCGTCGCCGGGACGTCCAGCCGCGGCACCGCGCGGGCGACCACCACGGTCGAGTACGGCACCGGGCAGCGGGCCGCCGCGGAGAAGGTCGCCGCGCTGTTCCCGGGCGCCGCGGTGGCTCCGGGGCAGGCGGCGGGGATCAGCCTGCGGCTCGGCCGGGACTACGCGGCGGGCGGCACCCCCTCGCCGACCGCCACCGGCCCGGCGGGGAGCCCGGCCCCGCTGCCCACCGAGGTGGTCAGCGAGGCCAGGTCGGGCGACGACGACATCTGCAGCAACGTCTCCTACGGCTGACCGGTCCCGGAGCCGGGGCCGCGCCCGCAGGGGAACGGGCCCGCCCCGAGCCGGTCCCGCCCGGGGCCGGGGCCGTAAGGCCTCAGAGCGCGGCGCGGATCCAGCCGTCGACCAGCGCGGTGAGGTCCTCGTCCGCCTGGCCGTGGCCGACCACATGGGTGCGGATCACGTCCCCGCCGCCGCCGAACAGGCCGCCCCGGCGGTCGGCCTCCAGGACCACCTCGACCTTGTCCGGGGTGGTCACGAAGCTGACCTCCAGCGAGTTGCAGGAGTGCGCGTACTGCGGCGCCGCCGAGTACTCGATCTCCTGGTAGAACGGCAGGGTCTGCCCGGTGCCGCGGATGTGCCCGGCCTCCAGGTCCGCCGCGCGGAACCGGAAGCCCAGCTGGAGCAGCGTCTCCAGGATCCGGTGCTGCACCGGCAGCGGCTCGACCTCCAGCGGGTCCGAGTCGCCCTTGTCGAGCGCGCCCGCGATGTCGACCTCGGTGCGCACACCGAGCTGCATGCCGTGCAGGCGCTGCCCGGCGACGGTGGTGACCGGGGTCTCCCACGGCACCTGGACCGCGAACGGGATCGAGCGGTTCTCGCCCGGCGCCAGCTTCAGCGGCGCGGTGACCGAGAACCGGGCGAACGGGTACAGGCCGGTGCTCTCGCCGTCCTCGTGCTCGATCTCCACCCGGGCGACCAGGGTCAGCGTGATCCCCCGGATGTCCGCCTCCACCGTCCCCCCGGTCAGCTCGACCGTGCCGGCCATCGTCCCGCCGGGCCGCACGACCGGCGTGCTCAGGACGGTGTCGACACCGGGACCGCCGACGCCCAGGGCACCGAGCAGCTTCTTGAACACCATGCGGACGTTCTCCTCGCATCAGGGGGTGTGGACCGGGCCCGTCCTTCCGGATCCTTCCGGGGCGGTCCGGAGCGCCGGTCGTCCGGAGGAACGCCAGGCCGCCCCGGACGGTTCCCGGGCTGTTCACCCCCAGTTGTAGGATGACCGGGCAAGCAGTTGTAGGATGACCGACGACCGAGCCTCGAGTCACCGGGAGGAGCCCGCCATGACCAGCGCGCACAGCGGCAACGACACGCTGCAGACCGCCGGGCGGCGCTCCCTGGTGGACACCGCGATCGACCAGCTGCGGGAGCAGCTGAGCAGCGGCGTCTGGCCGGTCGGTTCGCGGATCCCGACCGAGCACGAGCTCGCCGAACGCCTCGGGATCGGACGGAACACCGTCCGCGAGGCGATCCGGGTGCTGGTGCACGCGGGGATGCTGGTCTCCCGGCAGGGCGAGGGCACCTTCGTCCGCTCCACCAGCGACCCGGCCGCCGTACTGCGCGGGGTGCAGCGCTCCGGCGTGCGGGACGTCCTGGAGGTCCGGGCCGCGCTGGAGGCCGAGGCCGCCCGGCTGGCGGCGCTGCGGCACACCCCCGAGGACATCGTCCGGATGCGGGCCGCGCTGGCGCGCGAGGCCGAGGTGATCGCCTCGCACCCCGAGCGGGCCGGCCGCGAGGCCACCGTCGAGCACGACCTGGAGTTCCACACCGCCGTCGTCGAGGCCGCGCACAACCCGGCACTGACCGAGGTGTACCGCTACTTCGGCGCCTCGGTGCGCGAGTCGATGCGGACGGCGTTCGGCGACCACGACATGCCCGAGGTGGTCGTGGCGACCCACGCGGCCCTGGTCGACGCGATCGAGAGCGGCGACCCGGACCGGGCCGAGCGGGCCTGTCGCGAGCTGCTCGCCGAACCCACCGCGGCCGTCGAGCAGCTCCTCGCCGCCATCGCCGCCCGGAAGTGAGCGGGCCGAAGGCCCCCCTTCCGTTCCGTCCGCCTGCCCGGACGTTCTCCGAATCCCACGAAAGAGCAGCACCACCCATGGCCGTCACCCGTGCCCAGCAGCCGGTTGTCACCACCGCCGTCCCGTTCCCCGTCCGCTCCCGGCTCGCGCACCCCGCGCTGCTGCTGACCGGCATCCTGCTGGTCGCCCTGAACATGCGCGCCTGCCTGGCGGCGGTGTCGCCGATGGTGGGCGAGATCCAGCGCTCCTTCGGGCTCTCCGCCACCGCGAGCGGGCTGATCACCACCGTGCCGGTGCTCTTCCAGGGCGTCGGCGCGCCGCTCACCCCCCGGCTGACCCGGCGCTTCGGCACCGAGCGGGTGGTGCTGGGCGCGGTGCTGGTGCTCGGCGCCGGGGTGCTGCTGCGGGTGCTGCCCTCGGTGGCGGCGCTGTACGCCGGGTGCGTGGTGATCGGGGTCGCGATCGCCGTGCTGAACGTCTCGATGCCCGGCCTGGTCAAGCGCGAGTTCCCGGACCGGGCCGCCGCGATGACCGGCGTCTACTCGACCACCATGCTGGTCGGCGCCACCATGGCGGCCGGTCTGTCGGTGCCGCTGGAGCACGCGCTCGGCGGCGGCTGGCAGGCCTCGCTCGGTGCCTGGTCGCTGCTCGCGCTGGTCGCGGCGGTGGCCTGGCTGCCGCAGGTGCTGCGGGCCCGGGCCGCCCGGGACGGCGCCGGTGCCACGGCCTCCGGTGTCACCGCCTCCGGTGCCTCCGCCGCGCCGGCCGCCCCGGTCCGGCCGATCCGGGGGATCTGGCGCTCGCCGCTGGCCTGGCAGATCAGCCTGTTCATGGGCATCTCGTCGCTGCTGGTCTACACGCTGGTCGCGTGGATGCCGACCATCCTGGCCGACCACGGGATGGACCGCGGCGAGGCCGGCCTGGTCTTCGCCTTCTCCAACCTGGTCCAGGTGGCCGGCGCCTTCCTGGTGCCGCTGCTCGCCGGGCGGATGACCAACCAGCGGGCGCTCGCCGTCTCGATGGCCCTGCTCAACGCGGTCGGCATCGCCGTCCTGCTGATCGCCCCGGTGCCCGGTGCCTGGGTGGCGGCCGTCATCCTCGGTGTCGCCCAGGGCGGTTCGCTCGGCCTCGGCCTCGCCTTCATCGTGCTGCGGACCGACAGCGCCGCTGGCGCCGCCCAGCTGGGCGGGATGTCGCAGGCGGTCGGCTATCTGGTCGCGGCGGCCGGACCGGTCGGGGCCGGGGCGCTGCGCCAGGCGACCGGCGGCTGGACCACGCCGCTGGCGCTGATGCTGGTCCTGGTCAGCGTGGTCGCCGTCGCGGGCTGGGGCGCCGGGCGCGACCGCACGCTCTGACGGGCACGGCCCGCACGGCTCGGTGAGCCGTGCGGGCCGTGTCGGTCGTGCGGGCCGTGCCGTCCTCGCGGTCCGGGACGCGTCCTACTCCTCCGAGGCCAGGGTGAGCCCGGCCAGCTTCACCGAGGCGAGCACGGTCGCCGCCACCGCGACCACCACCAGCAGCACCACGGCCGCGCCGAGCGAGACCACCGAGGTGATCGAGCCCTCGGCCGCCACCGACTCGGCCACCGCCATCCCCCACTGCTGGATGCTCAGCTTGCGGGCGCCCTCGACGAAGTTGCCGATCACCGCCTCCCACACCAGCGCGTACGCCAGCCCGGCCACCACCGCGTGCCGGGTCACCACGCCGAGCAGCAGGAACAGCGCGCTGTAGGCGGCGCCGGCGACCATCGCGGCGACCGTGTAGGCGAGCGCCAGGCCCTCCTTGGTGCCGTACATCAGCAGCCCGGACAGCAGCATCGGCACCGCCGAGAAGGCCCAGGTGATGCCGATCGCCACGGTCAGCTTGGTGGTGACGATCTTCCACCGCGGCAGCGGCTTGGCGAGCAGGTAGACGATCGAGCCGTCGTCGATCTCGGTGGCGATGGCACCGGTGCCGACGACCAGTCCGAGGATCGGCAGCAGGGTCCCCAGACCGAGCTTGCCGAGGATGTCGACGACCAGGTCGTGGTGGTTGCCGCTGGACGCGGCGGCGAACGCCGAGACGAGCAGCAGCAGGACGGGGACCACCAGCAGCAGCAGGCCGCGGCGGCGGCCGAGCAGGCCTCGCAGCGTCAGCCTGGCGACGGTCGGGTTCATGGTGGGTCGGCCTTCCTGGGGTTCCTGGTCCTGGTGAGGGGTGCCGGTCGGCGGTCGATGGCCCTCGCGGGGCCGGTGCCGGGACTACGCGGAGACGAGGTAGGAGAACACGCTCTCCAGCGACTCGTCCGCCGGGGCCACGGTGTACAGCCGGATCCCGGCCCGCTGGGCGACCTGCGGCAGCAGGGTGGTGAAGCCCTGGAAGTTCACCGCCTGGATCCGCAGTGCCTTCTCCTGCCAGTCCAGCTCGATGCCGGCCGTGGACGGGTCCGCGATCAGCGCCGACGCGAGCTTCCGGTCGTCGCTGGAGCGGACCAGGTAGCGGTGCGGGCGGTCGGTCATCAGCCGGCGGATCCTGCGGAAGTCCCCGGAGGCCGCGTGCCGGCCGGCCACCACCACCTCGATGTGCCGGGCCAGCTGTTCGACCTCCTCCAGGATGTGCGAGGAGAACAGCACCGTCCGGCCGTCCTCGCCGAACCGCCGCAGCAGGTCCATCAGCTGGAGCCGCTGGCGCGGGTCCATGCCGTTGAACGGCTCGTCGAGCAGCAGCACCGCCGGGTCGTGGACCAGCGCCGAGGCCATCTTGACCCGCTGCTTCATGCCCTTGGAGTAGGTGCCGGTACGGCGCTCCTGGGCGTACTCCATCTCCACCAGCGCGAGCGCCTTACGGGCGGCGGCGCCCGGGTGGGGCAGGCCGTGCAGCTCGGCGTTGGCGAGCACGAACTCCCAGCCGGTCAGGTAGTCGTACATCGACTCCCGCTCGGGGACCAGGCCGATCTGCCGGTACACCTCCTGGTTGCGCCAGATCGGCGCGCCGTCCAGGGTGACCGTGCCGGTGGACGGTGCCAGGAAACCGCTCATCATGTGGATGAGGGTCGACTTCCCGGCGCCGTTCGGACCGAGCAGGCCCGTGATGCCGGGCCCGATCGCCATGCTGACGTCGTTGACGGCGACCACGTTCCCGAACCAGCGGGAGACCTTGTCGATGGTGATGGTGGCCATGACGCCCTCTCTCAAATGCTCCGGTAGCGGCGCAGCAGCAGCCGGTACGAGCCGGCCACCATCGCGACGGCGACCAGGGTGAACACCAACAGACCGAGCCCGCCCGGCGCGTGCATCCGCTCCGGACCGGAGCCGAGGTCGAACAGCTCGTTGGTCAGGCTCTCCACCAGCCCGTCCGGCGACAGCAGCACGACCCACTGCGGGTAGGTCGGCAGCGGCTCGTCGAAGCCGACCGTCGTACTCGCCATCCCCACCACGACCCCGACCACCGCGGTGCTCACCGCCAGGTAGCCCATGATCGCGGCCACCCCGAAGCCCCGCCGCGGTGTGGTGGCGGCGATCACCACGGCGACCGAGGTCGGCACCAGGGCGTACAGCACGGCGGCCGTCAGACCGTAGAAGAAGTGCGCGGTCTGGTCCCCGAACTTCAGCCCGACCAGCAGCGAGCCGATGTAGAGCACCAGCAGCGGCGCGAGCATCAGCAGCAGCTGGGCGCAGGCCATCGCCCCGAACTTGGCCCGGACGTAGTCGGTGCGGGTGATCGGCCGGGAGAAGTACAGCGGCACGGTGTGGTGGCGCAGGTCCCGTGAGAACAGCACCGGCGCCTGCGAGGCGAGGAAGATCGAGACCACCAGCCCGATCGCGCTCAGGTACTGGGCGTAGTCCACCGGCAGCTTGTCGACCCCGGTCACCACGGCGACCGCGACGATGATCAGGGCCGGCACGGTGGCCACGCCCAGCACCAGCATCGGCAGCACCTTGGACTTGCCGGACCGTCCGAGGCCGTACGCGGCGCGCAGGCTCTGGGTGAAGAGCGAGCGGGCGGCGTAACCCCGGCCGAGCCGGGGCCCGGTGTAGCCGCGGTAGCCGATGTCGTGGATGACGCCGGCGTCGGCCGACCGGAACTCAGGAGGAAGCGACATCTGCGGTACTCCCCTCGTTCTCCGTCGTCCGGGTGCGGCCGGCGCCGTCGGCGCCCTCCGTCGTGCCCGTGCCCGTGCCCGTGTCCGTGTCCGTGCTCCCGGTGAACAGCTCCGCGACCCGGTGCCGCCGCTGCTCCAGCCGGACCAGACCGAGCCCGAGCCCCGCGACCGCGTCCCGGATGACGTCGTAGGTCTCGTCGCCCACCAGCCGGACCAGCAGGATCCGCGTCCCCTCCGTCTCCACCGACAGGCCCGCCGCCACCAGCCGCGTGCGCACCGCGGCGCTCGCGTCCAGGCCGTGGTCCTCCGGGTGGTCCGTCACCTCGACCGCCAGGGTGGCCGTCGCGCCGGTGAAGGAGGCGGTCGACGAGGAGCGCAGCAGCTTGCCGCCGTCGATGACCACCAGGTGGTCGCAGGTGCGCTCCAGCTCACCCAGCAGGTGGGTGGTGACCAGCACCGAGATGCCGAAGTCGCTGTACACCCGGCGGATCAGCGCCAGCATGTCGTCCCGGCCGACCGGGTCCAGACCGTTGGTGGGCTCGTCCAGCAGCACCAGCTTCGGGTCGTGCACCAGCGCCTGCGCCAGCTTCACCCGCTGCTTCATACCGGTCGAGTAGCCGCCCATCGGACGGTACCGCTCCTCGTACAGGCCGACGTGCCGCAGCGTGTCCGCCGTCCGCTCCCGGGCGGCGGCGGCCGGCAGCCCGGCCATCCGCGCCATGTGGACCACGAACTCGGTGGCCGAGACGTCCGGCGGCAGGCAGTCGTGCTCCGGCATGTAGCCGACCTGCTCGCGGATCTCCGACCCCTGGGTGGCGATGTCCAGCCCGAGCACCCGCCCGGTCCCGGAGGTCGCCGGCGAGAGTCCGAGCAGGATCTTGATGAGTGTGGACTTGCCCGCGCCGTTCGCTCCCACCAGGCCGACCACCCCGGGCTCGACCTCAACGGTCAGCTGATCGAGGGCGGTCACCCGGGGGAACCTCTTGGTGAGGCCGTCCGTCTTGATGACAGTGGGCACGGGCCCAACGTAGTGGGCGCGCGGCTCCGTGACCATGAGCTGGGATGACGAGCCCGCATGCTGCTGGGGTATGACGCCGCCCCGCCCGTCCCCTAAGGGATCACGGCGCGGGCGGTCCCGGGACCGCCCGCGCACCGCACCCCTCAGCCCAGCTGGGCGAGACCCTCGGTGGCGATCCGCTCGAAGACGGCGAGGTCGTTGGCGAAGATCGAGTCGGGCACCGGCCAGTGCACCACCAGCTCGGTGATGCCCAGCTCCCGGTACGTCCCGGCCCAGTCCACGAAGGCGTCCAGCGACTGCAGCGGCTTCTCCGCCGTCGACCCCTGGAGCAGCAGCTTCTGCAGCTCGCCGACGTCCCGGCCCCTCTCCTCGCAGGCCGCCGTCAGCTTCGCGATCTGCTGCGCGACCACCCCGGGCGCCTGCTCCACCGGCACGTCCGCCGGGCCCTTCGGGTCCCCGTAGGTCACCCAGCCCTGCCCGTGCTCCGCCGCCAGCCGCAGCCCGCGCGGCCCGGTCGCCGCCACGTAGAACGGCACCCGCGGCGACTGCACGCAGCCCGGGACGTTCCGCGCCTCCACCGCCGAGTAGTACGTCCCCTCACGGGTCGTCGCCTCGCTGCGCAGCAGCTCGTCCAGCAGCGGCAGGAACTCGGCGAACCGGTCCGCCCGCTCCTTCGGCGACCAGGCCTCCTGCCCCATCGCCGTCGCGTCGTACCCCGTCCCACCGGCCCCGATGCCCAGCGTCAGCCGCCCGCCGGACACGTCGTCGAGGGTGATCAGGTCCTTCGCCAGCGTCACCGGATGCCGGAAGTTCGGCGAGGTCACCAGCGTCCCCAGCCGGATCCGCCCGGTCGCGGCGGCCGCCGCCGTCAGGGTGGGGACCGCCCCGAACCACGGCTCGTCCCGGAACGACCGCCACGACAGGTGGTCGTAGGTGTAGGCGGCGTGGAACCCGAGGTCCTCGGCCCGCCGCCAGATCTTCTGCCCCTCGCTCCACCGGTGGATGGGGAGGATCACCGTACTCAGACGCATGGCGTCGACCCTACGGGAGCCGTCGTCGGCCGGTGCCCCGCGACGTGACGGCTCGCCCTCACCGCCCCAGCCAGCTCAGCAGGGCCGTCGCCGCGAACACCGCGCCGGAGGCCAGGGCGACCGCGCGCGGGGTCAGCCGGCGGCGGCCTGCCGGGGGCCGGGGCTGCGGGGCCGGGGCCAGCAGCGCGTCCGCGAAGGCCCGGGCGGTCGGCGGCCGCTCCGCCGGGTCGACGGACATCGCGGCCCGCAGCAGCAGGGCGATGTGCGGCGGGAGTTCCGACCCGGCGGGGAGCTCCGGCAGTGTCGAGGCGGTCGGCGCGTCGGTCATCAGGGCCGTGGCGCGCCCGCCCGGGCCGAACGGCTTCTGACCGGTCAGCAGCTCGTAGGCCACGACGGCCAGCGCGTACACGTCGGCCCTGTTGTCGAACCCGCCGGTCTGGAAGGCTTGTTCCGGTGCCATGTACGCGGGCGTGCCGGTGGTCACCGTCAGCCCGGAGGCGTCGGCCAGCTGCTTGGCGCTGCCGAGATCCGCCACCAGCACCGCGCCGGGCGCGGGGTCGGTGGCGAGCAGCAGGTTGGACGGCTTGACGTCGCGGTGCACCACACCGGCCTCGTGCAGGACCTGGACCGCGTGGCCCGCCTCGGCGGCCAGCCGGAGCGCCTCCTGCGGGTCGCACTGCCCGACCCGGTCCGCCAGGGTGCCGCCGCGGACGAGGTCCATGACGAAGTAGGGCCGCTCCTCCTGCACCCCGACGTCGTGCACCCGGACCACGCGCGGGCTGGCGATCCGGCGCAGCAGCCGCGCCTCCGCCAGGAACCGCTCGCGCACGTCGGCGTTGGCGGCCCAGTTCTCGGCCAGCACCTTCACCGCGACCTCGGTGTCGAGCTCCGGGTCGTAGGCCTTCCAGACCGTGGCGAAGGAGCCGGCGCCGAGCCGCTCCAGGAGGAGGTAACGGCCGAGCTTGCGCATGTGGCAGCATTCTGCCGGAGTCGGGCGGAGCGCGGAACTCCCGTTCGGCGGGCGCGATGCCGGGCGTGGTGCC
Source organism: Streptomyces sp. TLI_053 (assembly GCF_900105395.1). Classification (NCBI taxonomy): domain Bacteria; kingdom Bacillati; phylum Actinomycetota; class Actinomycetes; order Kitasatosporales; family Streptomycetaceae; genus Streptomyces; species Streptomyces sp. TLI_053. The sequence continues at coordinate 5,039,725 of NZ_LT629775.1, read as the reverse complement.
GGGCTGACGGAACGGGGGATCCGGATGTTCGAGGAAGGCGAGCTGGAACGGCTCGTGGCGGCTGCCCGGGCGGGGGATCCGGGGGCGACGGAGTACCTGTTGGCGAAGCTGCGGCCGGTGGTGCTGCGGCGCTGCTCGCGGTTCCTGCCCCACCACGCCGACGCGGAGGAGGCCGCGCAGGACGCGCTGCTGTCCATCAGCAAGCACCTGGGCGGGTACGACGGCCGGGGCTCCTTCCTGGGCTGGGTGACGGTGATCGCCTCGAACGCCGCCCGGTCCACCTACCGTTCGATGCGCCGGCGCGCCGAGGACAGCCACGCCGAGCTGCCCGAGTCGGTCGACCCGCGCACCACCAGCGTCATCGCCGGGACCAGGCTCGACGTGATGGAGGCGCTGGCGGCGCTGGAGCAGCAGCACCCCGCCCTGGTGGAGTCCTTCGTGCTGCGCGACCTCGGCGACCTGACCTACGCCCAGGTGGCCGAGGAGCTGGACACCCCGATGGGCACGGTCAAGGACCGGATCCAGAAGGCCCGCCGCTTCATGCGCGAGCGCCTGGTCACCGGTCCGTGAGCGGCGGTCCCGCGGCCCGCGGGCGCCGCGTCGCCGTCCGACCGCGGTCCGCCGTCGCCGCCCTGGTGGCGGCCGCCGTGCTCGGGCTGGCGACCGGCCGGTTCGTGCTGCCGGCGCCTCCCGGCGACGACGCGCACCCGGCGGGGCGGTCGGCTCCGGCGACGACGCCCGCCTCGGCCTCCACCTCGGCCTCCGCCTCGCCGACCGGTACGCCCGATGCTTCCGGTGCTCCCGGCGCTCCCGGGCCGGTGACGACCGCGAACCTGCTGGACCCCTTGGCGTTCCGCCCGGAGGTCGCCACCAGCCGGATCCACGTCACCGACCGGTACGGCGACGGGGACTACGCCAACCCCGCCTGCACCGGCGAGAAGACCCTCGTGCAGACCCTGGGCGGGCCCGGCGCCCACTTCCGCGGACTGATGACCAGCCCCCGCACCGACCCGAGCGACCCCACGTGGGCCGCCGACCTGGTCGACCAGGTCGCCCGCGAGGTCGCCGCCGAGGCCCCGAGCCCGTCCCTGGCGGAGGGCTTCGCCGAGCGCCTGCTGCAGGAGCAGGTGTCCTGCCAGCAGCAACCGCCCGGTCACTGGGTCTACGGAAGGACCACGACGGTGCGGTTCGCCCCGGACGTCACCGCGAGCTGGATGGGCCTTTTCGAGGGGCTCCTCAACACCACCGGCAGGGCGCCGGAGGTCGAGGAGCCCTGCGGCGGCGTCGCCGTCCTGCGCAGCGGCAGCCACTACGGGGTGCTGGACGTCCACGCCTGCCTGGGCACGGCCGCGATGGACCGTGTCGTCAGGACCGCTCTGTCACGGCTGTGAAACAGCCCGCCCGGGACTCCGACTTTCTCCTCCCGGGCGGCATCTCCCCGGTTGTACGAGGACGCAACGGGCGTCCCGACCAGCAGGGGGACCAGATGACCGAGAACCGCGCCGTCCAGCAGAAGTCCGTCCGCCGCAACCGGGTCGCCGCCGCGGCCTGCTTCGCCGCCGCACTGATCACGGTCGGCGTGGTCGGCACCCAGTCGGCCAACGCCGACGGGGCCGCCCAGCCGGCCGCGCAGCGCACCGCGGCCGCCGCCGGCCAGGCTCCCGCCGCCCACCCGGGCCCGGTCGCGAGCGCCGCGACCACCACCGCCCCCGCGACCGCCACCGCCGGGCTCGGCTCGGCCGGCCTCGTCCAGAGCGAGGACGCCGTCCGGCAGGGCCTGCACCCGGTCGGCGCGACCGTCGTACTGAGCGGCCGCCAGGCGCTGTCCGCCTGCTCCGGCGAGCAGACGATGCGCGACCTGACCAAGAGCGGAGCCACCGCCTACGCGTCCGTGGCCTGGACCCTCGACGCCGCCGGTCTGCTGAACGAGTCGGCCGCGAGCGCCCCCACCGCGGCCGCGGCCACCGCCTGGGAGCAGCAGCTCGTCGCACTGGTCGAGGACTGCCAGGACGAGCCGGCCGGCCACTGGCGCTACGGCGCGGCCCACACCCTGACCGCCGCCGGCGGCACCGCCCGCTGGTACCCGGCCTACAGCGGCGACGGCGTCCCCGGCGGCGGCGTCGCCGTCCTGCGCAGCGGCACCAGGGTCGCCGTCGTCGAGCTGGCCGGCCGGCCCGCCGGCACCCCGGCCGACGTGGAGGGCATCACCACGGCGGCACTGAAGCGCCTGGCCTCCTGAAGGACGGCCCGCTCCCGCCCGCGCCGGCGGGCGGGAGCGGGCCCACCACCGTCCGAAGCTCCGGAGAGACTCGGGCCGTTCGCCGCCTCGGCGTCGGCAGGACCGGAGTCACCAGCATCTCCCTGCGTGCGGAGACCTCCGCGGCGATCCGCGAGCGGGCGGGGACGCAAGGTGTCTCCTCGTCCATCGAGGAAGCCGTCCGGCGGCAGTTCCAGCGCGAGGCCGTCGACGAGTACATCGCGGCCGCCGAGGCCGAGCACGGACCGGTCGGCCCGGCCGAGGTGGCGGCGAGGGCCGACCGGGTCCGTGCGCACCACGCCGCCCTGGACCGCGGCCGTGACCTCGACCGCCCTGCGGTCCACCGCCTGCCGCCACGGCGACCGCCCGAGCCGGTGCGCGCCGGGGCTCGGGGGCGGCCCCGCGCTCAGGGGTGCGGGCCGGACCTCAGGGGTGCGGCCGTTGGGCGGGGAGCCGGAGGGGCTGGGCGGGGGCGGTGCGGCGGGCGAGCTCGGCGAGGGTGTCGAAGAGGATGTCGCCGATCAGGACCGGCTCGCGGGACGGCGGCGGGACGTCCTCGGGGTCGGTCGGGGGGCTCTCGTCTCGGACCTGGCGAGTTGGCATGGCTCTTCCTGCCGACGGGGTGGCCGAGGGGAGTCCTGCCCGGTCGGGGGCGGTGGGACACCCCGGGGGCGGGGTGATCGGCCGGAAACCGGTGCGGCCGGGGCCGAAACGTGCCGCAAAGATCGCTCCGGGACCCGGCCGCCCGCCCCGGTGACCGCCCGCCCGTGCGTGGGCGAAGATGGGTCGGTGACCACACCGCGCACCGCTCCCCCGATCCGGCTGATCGCCTCCGACCTGGACGGCACCCTGCTCTGCTCCGGCGGCACCGTCACCGGGCGCACCGCCGCCGCCCTGGCCGCCGCCGAGGCGGCCGGGATCCAGGTGGTGTTCGTGACCGGCCGTCCGCCGCGCTGGATGCAGCAGGTGAGCGCGCACATCGGCGGCCACGGGGTGGCGATCTGTTCGAACGGCGGCGCCGTGGTGGACGTGCACCGCGGCGAGCTGCTGGAGTCGTTCCCGCTGGGGGAGGCGGAGGCGCTCGCCGTGGTCGGGCGGTTGCGGGCCAAGCTGCCGGGCATCGCGTTCGCCTTCGAGTACCCGGCCGGGTTCGCCCGCGAGCCCGGCTACGAGGTCCGGATGTGGGGGCAGGACGAGAACCACCCGGTCGGTCCGGCGGAGCGGCTGCTCGGCGCCGGCGGGCCGGTGCGCGGGCTGTTCAAGCTGCTCGCCAAGCATCCGGACCTGGACCCGGACAAGCTGCTCGGCGAGGCCAGGGAGGCGGCGGGGGATCTCGCCGAGATCACCCGCTCGGCACCGATCCCGCTGCTGGAGATCAGCGCGCCCGGCGTCACCAAGGCCAGCACGCTGGCCCGTTGGTGCGCCGGGCGGGGGATCGACCGGAACGAGGTGGTGGCCTTCGGCGACATGCCGAACGACCTGGAGATGCTGGCCTGGGCGGGTACCGCGTACGCCGTGGCCAACGCCCACCCGCAGGTGCTGGCGGCGGTGGCGCTGCACACGGTGAGCAACGAGCAGGACGGCGTCGCCGCGGTGCTGGAGGAGATCCTCCGGCACCGCGGCGAGTAGGCGAGCAGTCGGGCAGTCGGGCAGGTCGGGGGCGGCCCGGTCCGGCTACCCGAAGCGGCCGTTGACGTAGTCCGAGGTCCGCTGGTCGCGCGGGTGGTGGAAGACCTGCTCGGTCGGCCCGTGCTCGACGATCCGCCCCGGGGTGTCGTGGGTGGCCAGGAAGAACGCGCAGCTCTGCGAGACGCGCTGGGCCTGCTGCATGTTGTGGGTGACGATCACGATGGTGAGCTGCCCGCGCAGCTCCGCGATGGTCTCCTCGACCCGGCGGGTGGAGGTCGGGTCGAGCGCCGAGCACGGCTCGTCCATCAGCAGGATGTCCGGCGAGACGGCCAGCGACCGCGCGATGCACAGCCGCTGCTGCTGGCCGCCGGAGAGCGAGCCGCCCGGGGCCTCCAGCCGGGTGGCCACCTCGTCCCAGAGGCCGGCCTGGCGCAGGCTGGTCTCCACCAGGTGCTCGCGCTCGTCCTTGCCGACCTTGATGCCGGCGAGCTTGAGCCCGCTGGCGACGTTGTCCTTGATGGACATCGCCGGGAACGGGTTGGGCCGCTGGAACACCATGCCGATCCGGCGGCGCACCTCGGCCGGGCGGCGGCCGGGGCGGTAGACGTCGTCGCCGTCCAGCAGCACCTCGCCGGAGAGCGCGGCGCCGCGGACCATCTCGTGCATCCGGTTGAGGATCCGCAGGTAGGTGGACTTGCCGCAGCCGGACGGCCCGATCAGCGCCGTCACCTCGCCGGCCGGCATGGCGAGCGAGACCCGCTCCAGCACCTTGCGGGCGCCGAACCAGGCGGAGACGTCGCGGGTCTCCAGCCCGGCCAGCCGGGGCTCCTCGGTGTAGCCCTGGTAGTGCGCGTCCTGCGGGTAGAGCAGCTGCCCGTCGGGTCCGGCGTGGCCGCCGTCGACGCCGGCCGGGACGGCGGGCAGGGTGATCGTGGTCTCGGCCGGGTCGCCCGGCCCGTGGCCGGTCGGTACGTGGGTCATCGGTGCATCCGTCATCGGTACGGTCCTCCGGGCGCGCGTCAGTAGAGATTGGGCAGCAGGGCGGCGGCGTTCTCGTAGACCGCCCAGAGCAGCGCGCCGACGACCGGTGCGAGGCTCAGGTAGGCGGCCGAGCGGTGCCAGTACCGGGCCAGCACGACGACGGCGACCACCGCGCCGAGCAGTCCCAGCGTCCACAGCTGCAGCGCGGCCAGCGCGCCCTTGTCGGCGGCGAGCGCCTTGTCGTACGGCACGGTGGCGGGACGCCCGCCCGGGTTGACCACCGGGTCGCCGTCCAGCCGCGCCCCGATCATCACCGTCGACTCCGGGATCCAGTCGGAGTCGCTGGTCACCAGCACCAGCCGGTTGCGGACCGGGTCCACGATCGGGTGGTCCTCGTCGCCGTACACATTGACGGTGTAGGTGAACTTGCCCTGGCCGGTGGTGGCCTCGATCCGGTCCCCGACCCGCAGCTTGTTCAGCTCGCCGAACGGCGCCCCGAAGGTGGCCCCCCGGCCGAACAGCACCGCCACCCCGGTCTGGCCGGGCAGCGCGGTGTCCCGGCGGTGGCCCGGGCCGCGCATGAGGTCCCGGCCGGTGGTGCCCTCCACCACGACCACCTGGTGCAGCCCGATCGCCGGGATGTCCAGCAGCGCGACGGGGGAGCCGTCGGCGGCCTTGCCGGTCGGGGCGACCGCCCGGGCGAGCTGGTCCCGGAAGGACTTGTACGCGGTGGACTGGAAGTGCTTCTGCTGGACGTGCGACAGGGTGAACAAGTAGCCGACGAAGCCCATGGTGATGGCCGCGAGCAGGCTCACCGCCCAGGCCGCCTGCAGGAACCTGACCCGCTTGGCCGTCCGGCCGGAGCCGTCGGACCCGGCCGGAGCGGTCCGCGGCGCCGGGCCGGCGGGCGGGGCCGCGCCCGCCGGGGCGGGCGCGGCCGGCGCCGGACCGGCGGGCTTCTCCAGCGCGGGCGCCGTCATGACCGGCCGCCCGTCTGCGAGCGGCGGCGCAGCAGCCGGCGGCCGAGCAGCGGCGGGACGACGACGACGGCGAGCAGTTCGAGCGCGGTGAGCGTGCTCAGGGTCCAGTCCTCCGGGCGGCCCGCGACCTCGACCACGTCCGCGGTGACCTCGGTGGTGGTGCCGCTGCCGCGGCCGCGTGCGACCACCTGGCCGGTCTGCGGGTCGACGACCTGCTCGGCGGCCTGGTCGTCGGTCCCGTCGACCGCCGCGTTCGGGTCGTCGGCGGCCGGGGCGTTGGGGTCGGCCGCGGCGCCACCGGTGCCGGCGTCACCGCCGGTGCCGCCCGTGCTGCCGGCGCCGCCGGTGGTGGCCGCGCCGCCGGTGGTGCCGGTGCCGGTGGCGCCGGGGGTCTTGGTGGTGGTGGCCTTGCCGGTGCCCCCGGCGCCGCTCGTCGTGGCCGCGCCGCCGGTCGCGCCGCCGGTGGAGCCGGAGCCTCCGGTCGCCGCACCGCCCGCCGCTCCGGCTCCGCCGGTGGCGGCACCGCCCGAGCCGGAACCGCCCGCTGCCGCGCCACCGGTGGTGCCGGAGCCGCCCGAGGTGGTTCCGCCCGTCACCGGCTTGCCGTTCTCGACCTTGCAGTCCAGCGGGGCGCCCTTGGCATCGCAGGGGCTGGGCTGCGGGGCGTTCTTCAGAACGGTGAGCTCTTCACCGGTGAAGGTCGGGTTGGGGCAGTTGGCGAGCGTGTTGGGGTCGACCGTGCTGGCGTTGCCCGGGACGTGCTGGGTCTGCAGGATGCCGCCGCGGACCAGGTTGCGGGGGATCGGCGAGTACCCGAGTTCGTCGGCCTTGCCCTGGCCGGCGCAGAGCACGTACGAGATGAAGCGGCTGAGCGCACTGCCCTTGTCGTCGTTGAAGCGCGGCGGCGGCGGGAGCGCGGCGTCCTTGCGCGGGACGATCAGGTAGCTGTAGCTGGAGACCGGGTAGGACCGCGGGTCGTTGTTGACGTAGACGCCGTCGAGGTTCTGCTGCAGGAAGTTCGGGTCGCTCGGCGAGGTGTTGTCGTCGACGCCGCGGATCTTGGCGGCGGTCAGGGCGACGGCGACGTTGGAGGCGGTGGGCAGGGTGAAGAAGCCACCCGGGTTCAGCACCTTGACGACGGGCCAGTTGCTGCCCTTGGCGAAGGCGTACTCGTCGTAGCCGATGGTGCCCTCGCCCGCGGAGCCCATGATGTAGTTGGCGACGACGTCGGAGCCGTTCAGCGCCTTCGTCTGGGCCGTCTTCGGGAAGAACTCCGTGTAGTCGCCGCAGGGGACGTTGTTGATGCTCCGGCAGTAGTCCTCCCACTCGGCCTGGAAGGTGTGCTGCATCCACCGGGTGAACTGGGCGGTGGCGCCCGAACCGTCCGATCGGACGATCGGGATCATCGGGATCGAGGGCAGCGCCTTGCCGTAGTCGGCGGTGATCCTCGGGTCGTTCCAGTTGGTGATCTTACGGGTGAAGATCTCGACGATGGTCTTGGGCGAGAGCCGCAGGTCGCGGACCTGCTTGCCGGCGACGGTCAGGTTGTACATGAACGCGGTGCCGCCCGCGGTGATCGGGACGTACGAGTACCCGTACACCGGGTTCTCGATATTGCCCGAACCGTTCTCGTGGCCACCCGCGCCGACGCCGCTGTCCGGCTGGGTCCGGAAGGGCACGTCCGAGGCGGTGAAGTCGTTCTGGCCGAGCGCCCACTGGTTGCGACCGGCGGCGGAGCCCGACGGACTGAAGTTGATCTTGATGCCCATCGGATTGACGTCGTTGCGCCACTGGTCGATGGCCGGACCGGCCCAGCTCGACCCGTCGGCGTTCAGCGTGGTGGCCGCGAACGCCGGGACGGCCTGCCCCAGCAGCAGTGCAGCCGCGGTCAGGCACAGGGTGAGCAGCATGGCGGCGGTACGTGCCACGGGTCGGCGAACAGCCTCCCACGACATGGGAACTCCTATGGTTCGGTGGGTGGTTGTTACGGACATCAGCTCGCTCCTGCCACGGTGGTTCCGGAGGTCCGGTGCGCTCCGGCAACAGCGGGTCCGGCGGCCGCGACCGTCCGGCGCTCGTGGGCGGACCGCTCGGCGGCCCGGGCGCCCCGCTCGATCCGGCGGCGCTGGCGACGAGTCAGCTGGCCGGGACGGCGGCCGCCGAGCACGCGCGCGGTGACGAAGAGGATCAGCACCATGAGCATCAGGGCGAGGGCCGCCGCGAAGGCCCGCGCGACCATGTCGGGGTACGGCTGCTTGACGTAGTTCCAGATGTAGAGCGGCAGCGACACCTGGCGGTCGCTGAACGGGTTGGCGTTGAGCTGGGTGGTGAAACCCGCGGTCAGCAGCACCGGCGAGGTCTCGCCGACACCGCGCGCCATGCCGAGCACCACCGCGGTCACCAGACCGGGCCGGGCGGTCGGCAGCACGACGTTCCACACCGTGCGCCACTGGCTGGCGCCGAGGGCGAAGGAGGCTTCCCGCAGCGTGCCCGGCACCAGCCGGATCACCACCTCGGCGGCGCGGGTGACGATCGGCATCATCATCACCGTCAGGGCCAGCGAGGCGGCGAAGCCGCTCTTCTCGAAACCCAGGGTGATGATCACGACGCCGAGGATGAAGAGGCCGGCCACGATGGACGGCAGCGCCGTCATCGCCTCCACCAGGGTCCGCACCGGGCGGGCCATCCGGCCCCCGACCTCGGACATGAAGACCGCCGCCGAGATGCCGAGCGGCACCGCGAACAGGGTGGCCAGGCCCAGCTGTTCGAGCGAGCCGAGGATCGCGTGCACCGCGCCGCCCGAGGTGATCGGCGAGAGCGCGGAGGTCGTCTCCATCGACTCGGTGAAGAAGTTGAGGTGCTGGGCCGCCTCGTAGCCGCGCATCGCGACATAGCCGATCTGGTCGGCGATCAGCGCCACCACCGCGAGGCCCGCGCTCCAGGCGATCACCGCCACCAGTCGTTCGCGCACCAGCAGCGGCCCCCACTGGAGCCGGCCGAGGAGGCCGTAGCCGACGAGGAACAGCAGGTACCAGCAGAGCAGGAAGCCGAACGCACCGCTGAACGGCATGACGCGCTCGTAGAGGATCCAGTCCAGCGCCAGTGATCCGGTCACGGCGCCGAGGACGGTCAGCACGTCCTCACGGGTCACCCCGCCGATCCTGATCCGGCGCTCGGCCGGCGGCGCGGCCTTCGGCGGGGCCGGGGCCGGGGCGGTTTCGGCCGGCAGATCGAGTGTGGTCATCGGGTCGTCCCTTCACGACGGGGCGGCAACGGGCGGGGGCGGGGGATACGTTTCACGGTCAGTCCGCCGTGGCCGCGCCGGAACGGGACCGGTTGATCACGAACCCGGCCGCCATGTTGACCAGCAGGGTGAGCCCGAACAGCACCAGACCGGCCGCCATCAGCGCCGAGAGCGAGAGTGGGTCCGACTCGCCGAAGCGCAGGGCGATCAGCGCGGAGATCGAGTTGGCGCCGCTCTCCAGGACGTGGCTGATCCGCTCGAAGTTGGGCGAGATGATCAGCGCCACGGCGATGGTCTCGCCCATCGCGCGCCCGAAGCCGAGCATCACGGCTCCGATCACACCGCCACGACCGAACGGCAGCACCACGGTCCGCACCATGCCCCAGCGGGTCGAGCCGAGCGCGTAGGCGCCCTCCCGCTCGCCCTGCGGCGCCTGGGAGAACACCTCACGGCTGAGCGAGGTGACGATCGGGATGATCATCAGCGAGACGACGACACCGGCGATGAAGGTCGACGAGGTGTAGGAGCTGGCGATGTCACCGGTGCGCACCTTGAGGAAGGGGATCGTGCCGCCCAGGTGGTCGGACATCCAGCGGACGAAGCCGATGATCCGCGGCTGGAGGAAGAACAGGCCCCAGAGGCCGTAGACGATGCTGGGGATCGCGGCCATCAGGTCGACCAGCGAGATCAGGGTCGCCCGGAGCCGGACCGGCACGTACTCGGAGATGAACACGGCCGAGGTCAGCGCCACCGGGACCGCGATCAGCAGGGCGATGACGGCGATCAGCAGGCCGTTCGGCAGCACCGCGGCGATACCGAAGTTGTGCGCCTGGGTCAGCCACTTCTGCTCGGTGAAGAAGGAGAAGCCGACCGCGCGGAGCGCGTCGGCGCCGCGCAGGAGGAGGAAGAAGGCGATCAGGCCCATGATCGCGAAGACTGAGAGCCCGGCCGCCCGAAGGAAACCGCGGAACACCCGGTCACCGGGCGTGGACGGGGCCGTGATGATGCGGGGTGTGTCGTGGTCCGGCTGGCCTGGAGTCTCGGCGAACGGTGTCGCGGGCTCGGCGGCGGCTGTCATGGTCTGCTCTCCGGCGCGCTCGGTACGGGACAGGTGCGGGGGGACTGTCGGGGACGGGGAAGGCACTCGGCGGGGCCGGGACAGCGGCCCCGCCGAGTCGGAACGTGCGCCGTCAGACGCGGCGGCCCGGACGCAGGCGCGCCCAGACCCCGGACGCCCCGGTGGCGATCCTCGCGCCGGCCGGCGTACCGGCCAGGACGAGCGCCAGCGGGCCTCCCACCAGCAGGACCGCGCCGGCGATCAGCGCGATCGGCAGCAGCAGCCGGGCGCCGCCGGAGCGGTCGGCGGCCGGCGTTCCGGCGGCGACCGGAGCGGCGGCGAGCGGACCGGTGGCTGCCGGAGCGGCGGCCGGGGTCGACTTGGCCGGAGCCGGGGTCGACTTGGCGGGCGCCGCGGCCGCGGGTGCGGTTGCCGCGGGAACCGCGGCGGTGCCGGAGCCCGAACCGGTACCGGCCGCACCGGTCGTGCCCGAGCCGGTGGACGTCCTGCTGCCGGTGGAACCCGAGGTACCGGTGGAGCCCGTCGAACCCGAGGTACCGGTCGAGCCGGTGGAACCCGTCGAACCCGAGGTACCGGTCGAACCTGTGGACCCCGTCGAGCCGCCGGTGGTCCCGCCGTCGCTGCCGCCGGTGGTCCCGCCCGTGGTCCCGCCGGTGCTCCCACCGTCGCTGCCGCCGGTGGTCCCGCCCGTGGTCCCGCCCGTGGTCCCGCCTTCGGTCCCGCCGGTGGTCCCGCCGTCGGTACCACCGGTGGTTCCGCCGTCAGTACCACCGGTGGTCCCGCCGTCGGTCCCGGGGCCGCCGGTCTGGCCGCCGTTCTCGCCCCCGGGCTCGGTCGGCTTCGGGCCCGGCTGGTTGCCGGGGTAGGTGCCGTCCTGCGCCGCGACGTGCGCCGTGGCGGACCGGGCCTGTGCCTGCTGGTCGCCCGTCAGGGCGAGGAAGCCGGCGGTCAGGAAACCGGGCTCGTTCCCGTACCGCTGGCCCTCGGCCGGGTCGGTCACCCGGCGCAGGAAGTCCGAGGCCGCCTTCGCCTTCGCGGCGGAGAGGCCGCCGGTCGGCATCATCGCGTACTGCACGACCGACAGCGGGTACGCCTGCGCCGAACCCGCGAACGCGGTTCCGGCCACGCCGTACGGCAGCGTCTGGGTGCCGGTGGCGGGGTCGACGGGCATGGTCGCGACGGCGGCCCCGAGCGAGTCCTGGGTCGGCTTCACGAACTGCCCGGCCGGGTTGCGGAGCGCCGCCTCCGGCATCCCGTAGGCCTTGGCCTGGCCGCTGTCCATGATCGCGAACAGCCCGCGGCGGCCGGGGTCGACCGCCACGCAGTTGGGGTGCTTGCCGTCCACGTCGACGAACGGGGACTGGCAGGTCGGCTTGGCCATCAGGAGGTTGCGCGCGACCTGGGCCAGACCGCCGTTGAGCGGGTTGATCTCGTACATCTTCCAGTCGTCGGGGCCGGAGTAGTCCCGCACCCTGATGGCGTCCACCGGGTAGCCGGCGAAGTCCGGCTGCCGGTAGAAGGTGTTGATGTGCATGCCGTTCGGGTCCGGCTCGCCCCGCATGAAGGCCGCGGCCTCCGGGTCCGCTGCGATCCACGAGGTCAGCTGGTAGATCAGGTCGGTGGTGCCGCCGAGCACGATCGGCGCCGAGTCGGCCGGCCAGGCCTGCTCGGTGCACTTGGGCCAGCGCTGGCCCATCGCCGGGTCCAGCTGGTTGAGGTCGAGGAAGTCCTTGTCCTCGAAGATGCAGACCGGGTTGTTCGCGACCGAGTCGATCGTGACGCCCTTGGCCATCACATAGGACTGGGTCAGCATCTTCGCCAGCAGTCGCGGGGTCAGGTTCAGCGTCTTGATCTGGCCGGAGTTCGCCGCGTCGTCGACCACGTAGGCGACCGAGATCGCCGTGGTCGCGAGTGGCGCGTAGACGTACGGCCGGTTCGCCGGCTCGCTCTCCGGGAGCGCGGTCAGGGCGACGTCCGGCCCCGACTGCTTCCGGAAGTTCGCCCGGGTCTGCGGCTCGCCCAGGTTCCCGATGTAGTCCACCCCGAGCGGGTTCGAGCCCTGGCACAGGCCGGCGCGCCACTGCTGCATCGCGCGGTTGGCCATCGCCAGGCCGCCGACCAGCAGGTCCTGCGCCACGACGGGACAGTCGTCCGCAGTCGGCGCGAAGGAGAGCGGGATGACGATCCGGTTCGCCCAGGCACAGCTCTCGCCCGGGTTCCAGGTGTCGTTCTCCGCGCCGCCCATGGCGTAGATCGACTCCGAGGCCATCGCGTAGTACTCACTCTCGACCGGGTTGTCGAGCGTGTGGTTCGTGCAGTCGATCTTCTGGTTGTCGGTGGTGAAACCGAGCGCGTCACCCCCGTAGTTGGCCTCGACGACCAGCGAGCACGGGTGGGTGGCGTTGCAGCCGAGGGACGGGCTCTCCTGGGAGGTCCACACCTCGATGTCCGCCTCACCGCGGCCGTCGGGGCCGGTGACCCGGACCGCGCCGTTGAAGGGGAAGTCCGGTGTGGTGGTGCCCGGCGGGGGCGCCGGCTGGAGGAAGCCCTTGGTCGGGTCCTGGTTGTACTTGGTGCTGCCGTAGCAGTCGTGCACGGTCGGGTCGGTACCCCGACACTGGTAGACGCGGACCGGGTAGAGCTCCTGGCCGGTGGGGCTGTTCAGCTTGACGAACTTCACCGGGTTGCCCATCGGGTCCACGGTCGGGGTGAAACCCTCCCAGGAGACGTGGACGACCTCATTGGTCAGGCTGCTGGTGGAGGAAACGGTGATCTTGCCCTTGGGACCGTGATCCTTGGTGGCTGGGCGCCAGATCTCCGGCCCGTCCACGGTCGTCGCGCTGGCCGCGGCCGCCTGCGGAACCGTTCCCGCACCCAGCGGCAGGATCGCCGAGACTCCTACGACCGCCCAGGCCGTCCCCAGTGCCAGCAGTCCCCTCCTCCACCTCCCCAGGGCTCTCGAACCCGGTGGACGGACTCTCATGACGTGCACCTCCAGGACCGCGCTTCGCGCGTAGACGGGGAACCGGCCGGACCCCGGCGCGAGTTGGCCAGATGCCGCCGATGGTCAGTCACCATTCGGCCAGCCGTACATGGACGCCGTGGATCGCCAGGGTGTACGAGGCCACAACTCGCCTGCGAACAACCCTGTTTGATCACTCCGCCGACCGTTCCCCGGAGCGCGGAACAGCGGGGCCCGGACCTCCGGACCCCGCCGCCGTTACCTGGTGCGTGTCAGCTGCCGGCCTTGAAGGTGAGGTTCAGCGAACCCACCGACTGACCCGCGGTGAAGAAGGTGGTGTTCAGCTTCGTGTCGAGGTACTTCGCACCCTCCTCGTCCACCTGGAGGTCGCTGGCAGTCAGCGTGCTGGCGGCGGCGTTGCCGGCGACCGTGGTGTCGCCTGCCGGGTCGAGCAGCGCGACCGAGGTGGTGCCGCCCTGCGGCACACCGGTGATCTGCCAGTTGCCCACGTTGAAGGACAGGTTCTTGAAGACGGCGGTCTTGCCGGTGCGCAGGTTGATGAAGAGCAGCCCGCCGCCCAGCTGGACGTCGCCGTAGTAGCTGGGGAGGTTGGCGGCACCGCCGGTCACCGGGAACGCGGCGGACAGGCCGGTGGCGCTGTCGTAGGAGCCCGTGGCCGTCGGGAGGGCAAAGACCATGACGCCCGCCGAGAGGGAGTTGATCAGGAAGGTGTTGCTCTCGTTCACCACGGCACTGCCGGTGGCCGGGGTGGCGGCGGTGGCCGAGGTGGCCGCGCCAGTGGTGGCGAGCACAACAGCCGTGGCAACGGCGGCGAGACGGGCGCTGGTGCGGGACATACTGCTCTCCTAAGTGTGCAACATGGAACGGTCCGGCCGTGAAGGCCGTGAGTTGGCGCTTCGTGCGGTGGCGCGTTCGTACGGTGCTGTGGCCGTACGGTGGTGCGTTCGTGCGGTGGTGCCGCCGGCCCCGCCCGGGTGCGATCCGGCCGGCCCGGCGTGGCCCGGCGGCCAGGGGCGGAAACCCCTGGCCGCCGGAGGTACAGGGGTGCGATCAGGAGTGGATGGTGCTGCCGCAGGCGCCGGCCGGCAGGGCGCGGAAGCCGTAGCTCTTGATGTCGGCGGCGGCGGTGGCGTTCTTGCAGATCCACCCGTTGGTGCCGAAGATCGCGCGCAGCGCGGTGCCCTGGGTGTCGGTGGCGGTCCAGGCCGTCGCGCGGACCACGTTGTAGACAACGCGGCCGAACGAGGTGTCGGCGAAGGCCTTCGCCAGGCCGTTGGTGGCGTCGATCGGGGAGATGCCGTCGATCGAACGGATGGTCAGGTTGCCCGCAGCGTCAGAGCCGCTGCTGTGGCCGTTGTAGACCTGGCCGATGTAGTGGGCAGCGGAGTAGGGAACGATCGCGTTCGGGTCGTTCAGGACCGGGTCGGTACCCTGGTTCTCCTGGACGAGCGGGTTGACCAGGACGCAGGCGCCACCGTTGGCCAGGCCGAGGGTCCCCAGGAAGAAGGAGCGGGTGCCGGAGCCGACCTGCGGGAGGAAGGGCTTGATGGTGCCGCCCGCGCCCGTGTAGCCCGGGATCTGGTTCCAGTTGGTGTAGGTGCAGTTGTAGATGTTGATCAGGTCGGCCTTGGACAGGTTGGTCGGAGCGTTGCTGCCCGTGGTGGTGGTGGCGACCGAGACCGCGTCCTTGGCGAACGCGACGAACAGGTCGGAGGGCTGGTCGGTGGCCTGCGGGGCGCGGGAGGAGCGGGCGAAGTTCACCGTGGCGTCGGTGCTGTTCTCCAGCGCCTTGATGCCGGCGCTCGAACCGTTCGGGCGGGCGAACGCCGGGCTGGTCTGGGCGCCGGTCTTGGTGACGATCGGCGAGGTGCCCGTCGCGTCCCAGCTGTACAGACGCGGGAGGGTGCTGCTGGCGCCCAGGAACGCGTTGTAGTCGGTCGAGAACTGGTTCAGGACGGCCTGGGTGGTGTCCGAGCCGACACCCACGATGTCCTGCGCGACCGGCAGGGTGGGCAGGGTCGACGGGTCGGCGACGGCGGTGCCGGCGGCGACGGTGGCGACCGAGGTGGCGATGGCGGCGGCGGCGAGCAGCTTGGCAGCGGTCTTGCGCATGTTCCTCTTCCTCCGGTGGGAGAGCAGTACATCGCTGTGCCCGGGTACTGGTGGTCAGTGACCGGGGCCGGTGGCCACGTCCGCGGTGGCCGCTCCGGCAGTGCCGATCCTGTCGGTCGGCCCGGTTCCGTCGGAAGGGCCGAGCCCGGCCGCCGGCGATTGTCGATTTCTCGGTTCGGAGAGGTTTAGCGACAGGTCAGCGCGGCCGCGGAGGGTGGGAAAGTCGCAGGTGGGAGGCCGGTGACGTTCTTCTCCAGGTGGCGACTCGGGGGGTTGCCGGATACCTGGGCTTCACCGGAAGAGGGGGAAGCCGGCCCCTGTGCGGGGCCAGCACGAACAGCCGCCCGAAGGCGGCTGCGGAACTGCGGACGGGCCGTCAGAACGGCCAGGTGTCCTCCCGGCCGGGGCGCCGCGACTCCTGGCCCAGGCGCTGGAGCCCGGACAGGAATCCGGTCACGCCGGCCTGGCACTGGTCGCGCCGGAGGTAGCCCCGGGCGCTGCGGGCCACCGGCCCGGCCGCCTCGGCGGCACCCGGACGGGTGGTGCGGACCGGCAGGTAGGCCGTCCAGACCCAGAGCCGGGCCTCGGACTGGCCGACGGTGCACCGCAGTGCCGTCCGCTCGATGATCAACTCACGGACGGCGTCGGTGAGTTCCTGCTCGTTGCGATAGGTGCGCACGCCCACGCCGAGCTGTCTGCCGTTCGCCGCTCGCAGCGCCCAGGACAGCGAACGGTCGCCGACCGGGACGGAGAGCAGGCGCGGCCCGCGTCGCTCAGTGGACATCGGACGTTCTCAACGACGGCCCCCGCTCCATCGGTTCGGGACGTTCGAGGGCCGGCTGTTTCGCCAGCAGCACCACGAAGCGCCGGAAGGCGTTCTGACAGGTCGCGTACCGCTCGTAGGCACGGCTCGACCGCACCTCCGGGAGGTTGCGGGTGCCCGGGACCACCCAGACCCACCCGATGCCGTCCCGGACGTGCGTGATCCGGGCGGTGAGCCCGTCCGCGACGACCCGTAAGCCGTCGAAGCCGCGCTCCGCCTCCGCAGCCGTCTCGTACCCGGCCGCGGTCACCGCGACAACGCGCCCGTTCGGCGCCTTCAGTTGCCAGCGGTACCGTCCGTCCGGCGCCCGTTCGGCCCGGAATCCCCCTCGACCTGCCCCTGCTGCGGTGTGACCGCGGCCAGACGCGTCCACTGCTCCCCCACGGTCCGGTTTCTCTCCGAGACGGGAGTAAAGCTATGTGTGCACACGAGAGCGCCGGAAGGCCACGAAATGCACAACTTTCTCCGTTGGCCGGGAAGTTCTCTCTCGTTAAACTTTCACCGACTGCACACCTTCCGCGCGCCAAGCACTCCCGCCGGCGCTGCGCGTCGTTCACCAACCGTTCGAGAATGTCCCGAGTCGCCCCGACCATTCCGACGCCCGGCCGGCCCCGCCGACGGTGCGTCGCCCGGCCGCCCGACGGACACTCAGAGACGCGCCGTCCAGCGCACCCTGGTACCCCGGCCGTACGGCCCCGGCTCGTGCCAGGCGTCCCCGCCCAGCGCCTCGGCCCGCCGGGTCAGATTGCGCAGGCCGCTGCGCCGCCCGCCCTCCGGGATGCCGACCCCGTCGTCGGTGACGGTCAGCAGGACCCCGGGGCGCCCGCCCCGGTCGAGCGACTCCGGGTCGCCGCCGACGGGCCGGCCGTCGTCGTCCAGGTGCACGGTCGAGTCGACCTCGACGCCGACCCGGGAGGCCCGGGCGTGCCGGGCCGCGTTGGAGAGCATCTCCCGCAGCGCCGCGAGCAGTTGACGACCGGTCTTCTCGCCGACCAGGCTCTCCACCGGGCCGACGAAGGAGACCGAGGGCTTGAAGCCGAGCGCCGCAGCAGTCTGGCTGCACTCGCGCAGCACCCGGGTCCGCAGGGTGTCCGGCGCGTCGCCGTGGTCGTCGTGCTGGAGCGCGTAGATGGTGGTGCGGACCTCCTGGATGGTGGCGTCCAGTTCGTCGACGGCCTCGCCGATGCGGACCTTCACCTCGGGGACGATGGCCCGCCGGGCGGCGCCCTCCAGCATCATCCCGGTGGCGAACAGCCGCTGGATGACCAGGTCGTGCAGGTCGCGGGCGATCCGGTCGCGGTCCTGGAAGACCGCGAGCCGCTGCTGGTCGCGCTGGCCCTCGGCGAGCCGCAGTGCGAGCGCGGCCTGCGAGGCGAAGGTCTCGGCCAGCTGCTTCTCCCCGTCGGTGAACGGCATCGCGCCCCGCGGACGCCAGACGCACAGCCCGCCGAGCACCCGGCGGGCGGCGACCATCGGCACGGCCAGCGACGGGCCGAAGCTGCGGGCGAGCCGGATCACCACGGTCGGGTCGGTGGACATGTCGTCCAGGTGGACGCTCTCGCCGTCGAGCAGCCGGGCGGCGAAGCTGTCCGGCGGCAGCAGTTCGCCGCGCACGAACTCGGCCGCCTCCCCGGAGGCGTGCGCGACCCGCATCCGCACGGTGCCGGCGTCCTCGTCGGCCACCGGCAGCAGGATCATGCCCAGCGCGGCGTCCGCCAGCTCCCTGACCTGCTCGGCGGCGACGGTGAGGGCGATCTCCGCCTCGTCCCTGGAGAGCAGCGCCGTGGTGACGGCGGCCGCCCCGGCGATCCACCGCTCCCGGCGCCGGCCCTCCTCGTAGAGGCGGGAGTTCTCGATCGCGACCCCGGCCGCGGCGGCCAGCGCGTGCACCACCTGCTCGTCCTCGGGGGTGAAGGCGCCGCCGCCCTTCTTCTCGGTCAGGTAGAGATTGCCGAACACCTCGTCGCGGATCCTGATCGGCTCGCCGAGGAAGGTCCTCATCTCCGGGTGGTGCGGGGGGAAGCCGTACGAGCGGGGATCGGCGCCGAGCTCGCCGAGCCGCAGCGGCTCGGGGCGGTCGATCAGCGCCCCGAGGATGCCCCGGCCGACCGGCAGCTCGCCGATCCGGGCCGCCACCGCGTCGTCCACTCCGACATGGATGAAGTCGGAGAGCCCGTGCCCGTTGGGGGCGATCACCCCGAGGGCGGCGTAGCGGGCGTCGACGAGCTCGGCGGCGCCGGTGGCGATCCGGTGCAGGGTGGCGTGCAGGTCCAGACCCGCGCCGACCGAGACGACCGCCTCCAGCAGCCGCTGCATCCGGTCGGTGACGGCGGCGGCGGACTGCAGCCGTTCGGCCACCTCGGTGACCAGGGTGTCCAGGCCCAGCGAGGCGATCTCGGGGACGCGGTGGGGCACCTGGTCCGCCTCCGGGTCGCCGGGGGCGGAGGGCACCCCGGCCGACCCACCGGCCGCCACCGGCCCGGCCGCCACCGGCCCGGCGGCCTCGCCGGACGCGGCGGCCTCGCCGGACGCGGCGGACGCGGCGGACGGGGTGGGCGAGTCGGTCCCGGCGGGCTCGGGCAGCTCTGGCGTGGGGTCCATGACGATGAGCGTAGTTTGTACGGTTTTCGTCAGAAGTAGCGACGCGACGGACGAGGGCCGGCGACTCCCCTCCGCCCGGGGCCAGGACACCCGGCCCCGGGGCTACCCGACCGCCAGCGGCAGGCCCTCCGCCTCCCGCTCCCGGTCGTGCAGGGCGCGCAGCCGACCCTCCGGCCGGGCCAGCAGTTCCGACCAGCCGCCCCGCTCGACCACCCGGCCCGCCTCCAGGACCAGCACCTCGTCCACCGTGCCGTCGTCCAGTCCGGCCAGCCGGTGGGTGATCAGGACGGTGCTGCGCCCGGCGGTGGCGGCGAGCAGATCGGCGGTGAGCGCGTCGGCGGTGGGCAGGTCGAGGTGCTCGGCCGGCTCGTCCAGGACGAGCACCGGGAAGTCCGCGAGCAGTGCCCGGGCCAGCGCCAGCCGCTGCCGCTGCCCGCCGGAGAGCCGGGCGCCGTGCTCGCCGACCATGGTGTCCAGGCCGTCCGGCAGTGAGTCGGTGAAGTCCAGCAGCCGGGCGGCGGCGAGCGCGGCCCGCAGCTCCTCCTCGTCGGCACCGGGCCGGGCGAGACGCAGGTTCTCCCGGAGCGAGCTGTCGAAGACGTGGGCGTCCTGCGCGCAGAGCCCGACCACCCGGCGGACGTCCTCCCCCGCCAGCGCGCGGCTGTCCACAGCCTGTGGACGGCCGGCGGCGAGGACGACGGCGCCCGCGCGCTGGTCCAGGAAGCGGAGCAGCGTGTGCGCGAGCGTGGTCTTGCCGGAACCGGACGGGCCGACCACGGCGATCCGCCGGCCGGGGGCGAGGTCGAGGTCGACGCCGCTCAGCGCGTCCACGCTCCGGCCGGGGTACCGGGCGGTCAGGCCGCGGACCGTGATCGGCAGCGGCTGCCCGGGCAGCGCGGCCGGCTCGGCGGGTTCGGCCACGGCCTCCGGCGCGTCCAGCACCTCGGCGAGCCGCTCCGAGGCGGCCAGGCCGCGCCGGCGGGCCTGGACGGCGGCGGGCATCCCGGTGACCGCCTCGAAGGCCGCCAGCGGGGTCAGCACGACCACGGCCAGACAGACCGGGGCGAGCGCCCCGGACGCCACGCCGTGCAGCCCCGCCGCCGCGGCGCCGGCCACCGTGAGGCCGGTGAGCAGGGTGATCAGCCCGGTGCCGAGCGCCGCGGTGGCGGCCGAGCGGGCGGCCAGCCCGGTCAGCGTGGCGTCGGCCGCGCGGACGGCGGCCAGCCGTCCCGGCAGGGCGCCGGCCACGGTGAGTTCGGCGGTGCCGCTGAAGGCGTCCAGGACGGCGGTGGCGAGCCGCCCGCGCGCCGGGGCCTGCCGCCGCTCGGCGCCGGCCGACCAGCGGGCGGTCAGCGCGGGCACCACCAGGCCCGCGAGCAGCAGGCCGAGCCCCAGCACCAGCCCGGCGGCGGGCAGGAAGGCGCCCACGGCGAGCGCGGTGGCGGTGGAGACCACCGCCGCCACCGCGGCCGGGAGCCGCCAGCGCAGGTAGTGGTCCTGGACCGCGTCGACGTCGGCGACCAGCCGGGAGAGCAGGTCGCCCCGCCGGAACGCGGGCAGCGCCGCCGGGGCCAGCACGGCGAGCCGGCGGTGGACGGCGACGCGCAGGGTGCCGAGGGTGCGCAGCACCGCGTCGTGCGAGACCAGCCGCTCGGCGTAGCGGAAGACGCTGCGGCCGATGCCGAAGGCGCGCACCGCGGTGACGGCCATCATCAGATGGAGCACGGGCGGCATCTCGGAGGCCCGGGAGATCAGCCAGCCGGAGGTGGCCATCAGCGCCACCGCGCAGCCGAGCGCGAGCGAGCCGAGCAGCACCGAGAGCGCCAGCCGGGGCCGGACGGCGCCCGCGGCGGGGGCCGGGGCGTCCTGGTCGGGTGGCGCCGGTGCCGGGACGGCGGGGACGGCGGCAGCGGGGACGGCGGATGCGGCGGGGAGGGCGGCGGCCGGGACGGGAGGAGCGGCCGGGCCGGTCAGCCGGACCCGCCGGTCGGCGGCGGCCAGCAGCGCGGGCCGGTGCGCGACCACCAGCACCGTGCGCGCCGGGTCGGCGGCCAGTGCCCGGACGGCGTCGACGACGGCCGCCTCGGAGTCGCCGTCCAGGTTGGCGGTGGGCTCGTCGAGCAGGACCAGCGGGCGGTCGTCGGCGAGCAGCACCCGGGCGAGCGCGAGCCGCTGGCGCTGTCCGGCGGAGAGCCCGGCGCCGTCCTCGCCGAGACGGGTGGCGAGACCCTGCGGCAGCCGGTCGACGAAGTCGAGGGCGTGCGCGGAGCGCAGGGCCGCGCGCTGCTGCTGCTCGGTGGCTCCGGGCCGGTGCAGGGTCAGGTTGTCGGCGACGGTCCCGGCGAACAGGTGCGGGTGCTGCGGCACCCAGGCGATCTGCCGCCGCCAGCTGTCCGGCTCCAGCTCGGCCAGGTCGTGGGTCCGCCCGTCGGCGGCGGTGATCCGGACCGTTCCGGCGGTGGGCGCGGTGAGGCCGAGCAGGACGCCGAGCAGGGTGGACTTGCCGGCCCCGGAGGGCCCGGTGAGGGCGACCGTCTCGCCGGGGCGGAGGGTGAGCGAGGCGCCGTCCAGGACGGGCGTGCCGCGGCCGGGGAAGGCCACCACGAGGCCCTCGGCGGTGAGGGCGGCCCCGGCCAGGTCGGGCGCGGGCACGGTGCCGCGCGGCGGCAGCGGGGTCTCCAGCACCTCGAAGATCCGGTCGGCGGCGGTGAGTCCCTCGACGCTGGAGTGGTAGAGCGCGCCGACCTGGCGGATCGGGAAGTAGACCTCGGGGGCGAGGACCAGGATCAGCAGCCCGGTCTCCAGGTCGAGGGTGCCGTCGACCAGCCGGAAACCGACGGTGACGGCGACCAGGGCGACCGAGAGGGTGGAGAGCAGTTCCAGCGCGAAGGAGGAGACGAAGGCGATCCGCAGGGTGCGCAGGGTGGCCCGGCGGTAGTCGGCGGTGATCCGGGCGATGGTGGCGGCCTGGGCGCGGGCCCGGCCGAACACCTTGAGCGTGGGCAGCCCGGCGACCACGTCCAGGAAGTGGTGCGAGAGCCGGGACAGCCCCTCCCACTGACGGTCCATCCGGGCCTGGGTGGCCATCCCGATCAGCACCATGAACAGCGGGATCAGCGGCAGGGTGCCGGCGATGATCGCGGCCGAGGTGACGTCGGCACCGACGATCCGCAGCAGCACGGTGGCCGGGACGACCACGGCGAGCGCCAGCTGCGGCAGGTAGCGGGCGAAGTAGTCGTCGAGCGCGTCGACGCCCCGGGTGGCCAGCGCGGTGAGTTCGCCGGTGCGCCGGCCCGCCAGGTAGGCCGGGCCGAGCGCGGTGGCGTGGTCGAGCAGCCGGCGCCGCAGGGTGGACTTCACCCGGGCGACGGACCGGTGCGCGACCAGTTCGGTGAGCCAGCCGACCAGCCCGCGCCCGACCGCGGTGAGCGCCAGCAGCGCCAGCGGGGTGCCGAGTTCACCGAGCCCGGCCCGCTGCTGGAAGCCGCGGACCACGAGTTCGGCGATCAGGCCCGCCTGGGCCACCACCAGGGCCGCGTTCACCGTCCCCAGCAGGACGGATCCGGCGAGGAAGACCCGGGTGGTGCGGGCGTGGGCGAGGAGTCGGGGGTCGACCGGCTTCATGGCCTCAGCCCTGGTGGAGCGCGGCGGCCGGATCGTGCCCGGGGATGTGCTGGACACCGATCCGCTTGCGGAACACCCAGTACGTCCAGCTCTGGTAGAGCAGCACCAGCGGGGTGAACACGGCGGCCACGATCGTCATCAGCTTGAGCGTGTAGGGCGAGGAGGCCGCGTTGGTCACGGTCAGGCTCCACTCCGGGTTCAGGGTGGACGGCATGACGTCGGGGAAGAGCGCGAGGAAGAGCATCGCGACCGCGGCCACGATCGTCGCCCCGGAGAGGACGAAGGCCCGGCCCTCGCGGCCGGCCCGGTTGGCGAGCAGCGCGCCGAGCAGGGCGAGCACCGCGATCACCAGGGCGGCCAGGCTCCGGCCGTTGCCGTTGTCGGCCTGGGTCCAGACCAGGAAGACCAGCGCCAGCGCCGCGGCCGCCAGTCCGGCCTTCAGGGCCGCGTCCCGGGCCCGGTCGCGGATGTCGCCGACCGTCTTGAGCGCGGCGAACACCGCGCCGTGGAAGGTGAACAGGCTGAGCGTCACCAGGCCGCCGAGCAGCGCGTACGGGTTGAGCAGGTCCCAGAAGCCGCCGACGTAGTTCTTCTGCGCGTCGATGTCGACGCCCCGGACGATGTTGGCGAAGGCGACGCCCCAGAGGAAGGCCGGGACCAGCGAGGTCCAGAAGATCGCCTCCTCCCAGTTCCGCTGCCAGCGCGGTTCGGGCCGCTTGGCCCGGTACTCGAAGGCGACGCCGCGCACGATCAGGCAGACCAGGATCAGCAGCAGCGGGATGTAGAAGCCGCTGAAGAGGGTCGCGTACCAGTCCGGGAAGGCCGCGAAGGTGGCGCCGCCGGCGGTCAGCAGCCAGACCTCGTTGCCGTCCCAGACCGGGCCGATGGTGTTGATCAGCACCCGGCGCTCGGCGGTGTTCCGGGCGAGCGGCTTGGTGAGGATGCCGATGCCGAAGTCGAAGCCCTCCAGGAAGAAGTAGCCGATCCAGAGGACGGCGATCAGGACGAACCAGACGTCGTGAAGTTCCATGGTGTGTCGGTCCTATCGATCCTGGGTGGCCTCAGTAGGCGAAGGCGAGCGGCTTGTCGGCGTCGTCGCCGGAGGCGGGACCGCGCAGCGTCGGGTCCTCGGTGGGCGGCCGCTCGTCGGTGACCGGGCCGGCCTTGGCGTACTTGACCAGCAGCTTCACCTCGACGACGGCGAGGATCGCGTACAGCGTGGTGAAGGTCGCCAGTGCTCCGATCTGGGTGCCGATGCCCACGTTGGGCGAGACGGCACTGGCGGTGGTCATCAGCCCGAACACCGCCCAGGGCTGCCGGCCCATCTCGGTGAAGATCCAGCCGAAGCTGTTGGCGATCAGCGGGAAGCCCATGGTGAGGATCCCGATCCGCCAGCTCCACTTGGTGAGGAAGGGCCCCAGCTCCCGCTTCGGGGTGAGCATCAGCCTGGGCACCTCGGTGTCGCCGGTGCGGAACTCCGGGTGGAGGAAGCGCTTCTTCCTGGTGGTCCAGAGCCCGATCGCCCCGGCCACGAAGGAGGTCATCCCGAAGCCGATCATGAGGCGGAAGCCCCAGTAGGTGACGAAGATGCTCGGGATGTAGTCCTTGGGGTCGCCGCCGTACTTGGCGGCCTCGGCCTCGGCGGTGTCGTTGATGCCGGGGACGGAGGAGCTGAAGTCGCTGTTGGCGAGGAAGGACAGTATCCCGGGGATCTCCAGTTCCACCGAGTTGTGGCCCTTGCCGACGTCGCCGACCGCGAAGACCGAGAACGGCGCCGGCGCCTTGGTGTCCCAGAGCGCCTCGGCGGCGGCCATCTTCATCGGCTGCTGACGGAACATGACCTTGGCGAGCGAGTCGCCGCTGAGCGCGGTGCCCAGGCCGAAGACCACCGCGAGCACCAGACCGAGCCGCAGCGAGGTCCGCATCACGGCGACCTTCTCCGGGGCGGCGGCGGGGCTCTCCGGCTTGCGCTTGGCCTTCCAGAGGTGGAAGGAGGCGATGCCGACCATGAACGCTGCGCCGGTGAGGAAGGCCGCGGTCAGGGTGTGCAGGACGACGGTGACGGTGGTGTCCTGGAACAGCACCTTGGCGATGTCGGTCAGCTGGGCCTTGCCGGTGGCCGGGTCGATCGTGTAGCCGACCGGGTGCTGCATCCAGGAGTTGGCCGCCAGGATGAAGTAGGCCGAGAGCACGGTGCCGAGCGCGACCATCCACATGCAGGCGCAGTGCAGCTTCCGCGGCAGCTTGTCCCAGCCGAAGATCCACAGGCCGATGAAGGTCGACTCGAAGAAGAAGGCGATCAGCGCCTCCATCGCGAGCGGGGCGCCGAAGACGTCACCGACGAAGCGGGAGTAGTCGGACCAGTTCATGCCGAACTGGAACTCCTGCACGATGCCGGTGACCACGCCCATCGCGATGTTGATCAGGAAGAGCTTCCCCCAGAACTTCGTGGCGTGGAAGTACTTCTCCTTGTCCGTCCGCACCCACGCGGTCTCGAGTCCCGCCACGATCGCGGCGAGGCTGATGGTGAGCGGTACGAAGAGGAAGTGGTAGACGGTGGTGATGCCGAATTGCCATCGCGCGATGGTTTCGTGAGCGATTGCCAGTTCCACGTCGCCCTCTCTCCAACCGACCTCGATCGAGGTCACATTTCGGACAAACTTCATCTATAGCCGGGGGCTGCTGCCCAGATGTGCATGCTTGCCCGCTTGTGAACGTGAACACGTTCACAAGCTCAGTATCCACCACCCTTACGCGGAAGGAGCGGGCGGGGTGGGGTTCTACCGGCGGCGATGCCGTGCGCACAGTCTGCGAAGCGGGCCGCCGGGCCACAACGAGCAGCCGGGAAGGTGAGGCGGGAAATCTGGACGGTACGTAGCATTGACAGCTACTGCCCTGACAGAAAGGCATGTTCACCGTGCACGCGATCATCGAAGCGATGGCCGGCCGGCTGGCCGGGGTGCCGGGCGTGGTCGGCGTCGTGCTCGGCGGCAGCGGTCGGGGCCGAGGGCCGTCACGTCCGGCAGCCGTCGGGGCCGGCAGCCGTCGGGGCCCGGCAGCTCTCAGGCCCGGCCGAGCAGCTGGGTGCCCGGGGCCGAGGGGGCCCGGGCGGTGAAGTAGTCCACGAAGCCGCGCAGGAACTCCGCCGAGGTGATCACCCCGTCCCCGTCGGTGTCCAACTTCCGGAACCCGTGCGCGAGTTCGGCCGGGTGGACGCGCCGTCCGCCGAACAGCACCCGGTACTCGGCGAAGTCCAGCAGGCCGTCCCCGTCCGCGTCGGCCGCATCGAACACCGCCCGGAGCGCGGGCAGCAGCCCGCGCTCGAGGTACGCCGGGTCGCGGTCGCAGCCGGCCAGCGTGGCGGCGACGTACTCGGCCCGGGCCACCCGGCCGTCGCCGTCGGTGTCCATGCCCGCCCGCAGCTCCTCCCACCAGCGCTCGAAGGCGTCGTACACCCGGGCCTCCCCCTCCTCGGAGAGCTCCAGCTGCCGGCACACGTCGTGCGCCATCGCCCGGAAGTCGTGGGCGGTGAGGTGGCCGTCCCCGGTCCGGTCCAGCACCTCCCGGAAGAACCGGTCCAGCCGGGGCGGCCTGGTGTCCTGCCGCCCGGTGTCCCGCCGCGCGGGCCGCCGGGGCCGGGACGGGGAGCCCGCCCCGGCGCCCGGTAGCGGTGGCGGTCCGGCAGCCCGGTGACCAGCACCCGGGCGCCGCGGTGCAGCAGCAGCGAGAGCAGCCGTCCGCGCCGGGTGGGCACCAGGCCGAAGCGCTCGCGGAAGACCGCCGGAAGGTCCGCCACGGTCAGTTCGGCGGCCAGCCCGCCGGCCACCGCGCGCACCGCCCGCCAGCCGGCCGGCCCGAGGAAGCGCAGCCGGCGCGGGCACGGCACCTCGCTCAGCAGGTCGTACAGCAGACGGCGCGCCGTCGCGGTGAACTCCAGCTGCTCGGCCACCGCCCGGCGCAACCGGCCGCGCAGCTCGGCCGCGGTGGCGGGCAGCTCCCCCGAGGACAGTCCGAACACCGTCGCGATCCCGGCGAACTCCCGGTACGAGGACTCCAGTTCCTCCGCCGTGTACGGATCGCCGCTCAGCTCCCGCATCGCGACGACGCTCTCGAAGAGCGTGAGCAGCACCCAGGCCCGGGCGTCCGGGTCCCGGGCGTCGTAGCCGCACCCGTCCTCGGCGGCGCCGACGATCCGCCGGTGCGCCCGGTCGAGCCGCTGGACCTCCCGCCACAGCTGCTCCTCGTCGGCCTGGAACAGCCGCCGGCCGCTGGCCATGGTGTGCTCGATCCGGCGCCAGGGGCGGCCCCGGTAGGTGGAGTGCTCGGCCGTCCCTGCCCCGACCACCGGGTGGGCGGCCTGCAGCACCATCAGCCGCCAGGCGACCAGCACGATCCGCCACTCCGAGAGGTCCCGCCCGAAGGTCCCCCCGGAGCCCGCTGCTGACGCTGCCATCCGGACTGCTCCTGGGAGTTGGGGAACCTTCGGGTACGGCCGGGGCTCTTCCCGGCCGGCCGACGGGGAAACCAGGAGCAGGATTCATCGGACAGTCCTACAGCCTCATCTGTCAGGCACCGTCAGACATTTTCGGAGACCGTCAGCTTCTCCAGGTCCGCGAGGTCCTCGGCGTCCAGCCGCAGCGCGGCGGCGGCGACGTTCTCCTCCAGGTGCGCCGGCGAGGAGGTGCCCGGGATCGCCAGCACCGACGGCGAGAGCGCCAGCAGCCAGGCCACCATCACCTGGGCCCGGGTGGCGCCGTGCCGCTCGGCGACCCGGCGCAGGGCCGGGTGCTCCGGCACCCCGGAGCCGCCCAGCGGGTAGAACGGGACGAAGGCGATGCCCCGCTCCGTGCAGTCCGCCAGCAGCCGGTCCTGCTCCGGCGTGCGGTCCAGCACGCTGAACTTGTTCTGCACCGTCACCACCGGCGCGATCGCCTCGGCCTCGGCGAGCTGGGCCGCGTTCACGTTGCTGACGCCCAGGTGCCGGATCAGGCCCTCCTCGCGCAGCTCCGCCAGCGCGGCGAAGGGCTCGGCGATCGAGGACTGACTCGGCATCCGGCGCAGGTGGACCACGTCCAGCCGGTCCACCCCCAGCTCGCGCAGATCGCGGTGGACGGCGGCCCGCAGCGCCTCCCGGTCGGCCGGCTCCAGCCAGCGGCCCTGCGGGTCGCGGCCCGGGCCGACCTTGGTGGCGATCACGAGTCCGTCCCGGTAGGGGTGCAGGGCCCGCCGGATCAGGCCGTGGGCGGAGACCTCCCGGAAGAAGTAGAACCAGGCGGTGTCGATGTGGTCCACGCCCAGCTCGACGGCCCGGCGCAGCACCCGGACGCTCTGCTCGGGGTCGCAGGCAGGCCCCTGCCAGTCGCGGGAGGGCAGCTTCATCGCGCCGAAGCCCATCCGGGACACCGGCAGGTCGCCGCCGAGGAGGAAGGTGCCGGCGGCGCTCGCCGGGGCGGCGTCGTTCGCGGACGGGGCGGTGTCGGCGGAGGAGGCGGCGTTCGCGGAGGGTGCGGGAGTCGTCGTCATGGCCCCAAGCCTCGGCCCGGCTCGCGGCGGCCCCGACCGATCTGGCAGTTTGCTGCCATGACCACCGATCGGATCATCACCCTGCACGGCGAGCAGGAGCTCGTCCAGCGGGCCGGGCACCTCTTCGTCGCCTCCCGCGAGGAGTTCCTGGTCGCCGCCACCGATCTGATGACCTTCTCCGCGGGCGTCAACGCGGCCTTCCGCGAAGGCAAGCGGCCGCACGTCGTCCCCGGCCTCACCATGCGCAAGATGTACAGCCGCCGGGCGCTCGCCGACCCCGAGTCGCTGCGGCGGCTGCGGCGGATCGCCGCCTCCGGCATCGAGATCCGGATCTCCGACGGGCCGATCGCCCGGGAGGCGATCGTCATCGACCGGCGCACCGCGATCCTGGCGGGCGCACCGGTGCGGGGCGTGCGCGCGTACACCGTGGTGCAGGCGCCGGACGTCGTCGACGGCGTGCGCTCGCTGTTCCGCGCCACCTGGGAGACCGCCACCGACCTCGCCGACTGCGCCGCCCCGCCGCCCCCGCTGGACGACCGCTCCCGGCGGATCCTGCGCGCCCTCGCCGCCGGCCACACCGACGAGACCGGCGCCCGCCTGCTCGGCGTCTCGCTGCGCACCTACCGCCGCGGCGTCGCCGACCTGATGACCACCCTCGGCGCCGCCTCCCGCTTCCAGGCCGGCCTGCTCGCCCGGGGCCTGCTCGCGGAGGAGGAGGTCAGCCCCGCCGTTCCCCGGTGATGCCGGGCCCGATCGCGAAGCCCTTCGCGGGCCCCTCCGGGATCACCGCGTCCTCGCCGTAGGGGGTGCGCTCCGAGCGGGCGTAGGCGCCGCGTTCGGGGTCGGGCCCGGAGAGGACGGTGACGGCGCCGCCACCGTAGTCGTAGTCGTCGATGATCACGTAGACGGGGATGCCGGCGGTGGCGTAGGCGCGGGGCTTGTCCACGAGGTCACGATGGCGGTGCTCGCTGTCCGGCGAGACCGTCTCGACCACCAGGGCCACGCCCGAGGCCGGCACCCCGAGATCCTCCGGGCCGGCGATCGCGTCGATGTCCTCGGGCACCACGAGGACATCGGGTGCGGACACCTCGTGCCCGTGGAGAACGTGGCCCGCGTCGGCCGGCCACCAGCCACTGCCGTCGAGGTGCTCGGCCAGTGCGTCGAGGAGCCTCGTACCGATCCTTCGGTGCCGAGGGCCGCCGACGTGGGACACCATGAGGACTCCGTCCTTGATCTCCGTACGGAAGTGCTCGGGTACCTCCAGAGAGGCCCAGGCGTCCCACAGTCGCCGATCGGTGTCCATCACGTCCCACCCTTGAAGGAGATCACCGCCGTACGGTCCCACCGGGACGACGGTCGAGCGGGGTGAACGAAGCAGCTTCACCCGATCGGGCGGTTTCAGCGCTGGTGGGGGAGTTCCAGGCGGAAGGTGGCGCCGGTGCCGGGGGCGGTGTGGAGGGTGAGCGCGCCGCCGTGGGCGTGGGTGAGGGCGGTGGCGATGGCGAGGCCGAGGCCGGCGCCGCCGCGCTGGTCGTGGCGGCTGCGGGAGGCGTCGACGCGGTAGAAGCGGTGGAACACCAGCGCGGCCTGGTCGGCGGTGAGGCCGGGTCCGGAGTCGGCGACCTCCAGCAGGCAGAGGCCGGCCTCGTGGCCCACCCCGATCCGGACCGGGGTGCCGGGCGGGGTGTGCTTGACCGCGTTGCCGACCAGGTTGGTGACCACCTGGCGGAGCCGGGCCTCGTCGCCGAGCACGGGCGCCGGGCCGGGCGGGCCGCTGCCGGCCGGGCCGGTGAGGGCGACCGGGCGGCTCGGGTCGAGGGCGGTGAGGTCGTGCAGGGCGTCCGCGGCGAGGGTGCGCAGGTCCATCGGCGCGAGGTCGAGCGGGCGCTCCTCGTCCAGCCGGGCGAGCACCAGCAGGTCCTCGACCAGGGTGCCCATCCGGATCGCCTCGTTCTCGATCCGGTCCATGGTGCGGCTGACGTCGGCCTCGGCGGGCAGGGCGCCCATCCGGTACAGCTCGGCGAAGCCGCGGATGCCGGCCAGCGGGGTGCGCAGTTCGTGCGAGGCGTCGGCGACGAAGCGCCGCATCCGGCCCTCGGACTCCGCCCGGGCGGCGAAGGCGGCCTCGATCTGCGCCAGCATGCCGTTCAGGGCGATGGAGAGCCGGCCGACCTCGGTGTTCGCCGGGAGCACGGGCATCCGGTGCGAGAGCTCGCCGGCGGCGATCCGCTGGGCGCCCTCCTCGATCCGGCGCAACGGCCGCAGCCCGGTGCGGACGGCGAAGAAGCCGAGGGCCGCGATCACCACGAGGACGGCGCCGCCGATCGCCAGGAAGGCGGTGCGCAGCCGGTTGACGGTGGCGTCGATGTCCTCGCGGGAGACGGCGACCATCACGTAGGCGGCGCTGGACGCGGGCGCCGCGAAGACGCTGGTCGGGACGTTGGGCCGCTGGACCGGCAGCACGATCGCCCGCCAGCTGCCCCGTCCGCGCCGGTCGGGCAGGTCGACGGGGGTGTCGGCGCCGACGGCGGCCGGGTCGAAGCCGTCCAGCTGCGGCGCCGGGTCGTTCTCCGACATCGGCTGGCGCACCACGAACTGCACCCGGCCGTCGGCGGACAGGTACTGGACCAGGTACTGGCTGGGCAGCGCCGCCAGGTACGGGGCGGCCCGCTTGCCGCTGACCGCGGGCTGCTGCTGCTTGGGCTCGGCCCAGCTGTTGCGGGTCGGCGCGCGGCGGGCCAGCGGCTCGCCGAAGCGTTGCAGCTGCTCGTCGAGCCGCTGGACCAGCTGGTGGCGGACGGTGCCGAGGACCACGGTGTCGCTGACCACCAGGCCGGTGGTGACCAGCGCGAGCACGAGCACCAGCAGCCGGGCGCGCAGCGACAGCCGGCCGAGGGGGCGGCCGAGGCGGCGGCCGGGCGGCTGGGCGGAGGGGCGCGCGGAGGCGCGGCGGGGGAGCGGGAGGGGCATCGG
Organism: Streptomyces sp. TLI_053; assembly: GCF_900105395.1. Classification (NCBI taxonomy): domain Bacteria; kingdom Bacillati; phylum Actinomycetota; class Actinomycetes; order Kitasatosporales; family Streptomycetaceae; genus Streptomyces; species Streptomyces sp. TLI_053. The sequence goes on along the minus strand of NZ_LT629775.1, from coordinate 5,008,917 downwards.
GGCGGCGGGGTCCGGGGTCGGCTCGGTGGGGGCGGGGTCAGCTCTGCGGGGGGCGGCGCAGGGCGTAGCCGATGCCGCGCACGGTGTGGATCAGCTTGGGCCCGTGGCTGGGCCCGGAGTCGAGCTTGCGGCGCAGGTAGGAGATGTAGGACTCGACGATGGAGAGGTCGCCGCCGAAGTCGTAGGCCCAGACGTGGTCGAGGATCTGTGCCTTGGAGACCACCCGGCCGACGTTGGCCATCAGGTAGTGCAGCAGCTTGAACTCGGTCGGGGAGAGCGCGACCACCACGCCGCCGCGGGTGACCTCGTGGGCGACCGGGTCGAGCACGAGGTCGGCGACGATCAGCCGGCCATCCTCGGCCGGTCCGCCGGAGCGGCGCAGGATGGCGCGGATCCGGGCGATCAGCTCCTCGAGGCTGAACGGCTTGGTGACGTAGTCGTCGGCGCCCGCGGCGAGGCCCTGGACCTTGTCCCCGACGCCGTCCTTGGCGGTGAGGAAGAGCACCGGCAGGTGGTCGCCGGGGTGGCCGTGGCCGGGGCCGGCGATGAGGCCGCGGCTGGTCTGCTCCCGGAGCCGCTCGACGACGGTGAAGCCGTCGAGGTCGGGGAGCATCACGTCCAGGACGACCAGGTCGGGGCGGTCGACGGCGATCAGTTCCAGCGCCTCGGCGCCGCTCGCGGCGGAGGCCACCCGGAAGCCGGAGAAGCGGAGCGAGGCGGACAGCAGCTCGCGGATGTTCGGTTCGTCGTCGACGACGAGCAGGTAGGCCTCCCCCTGGCCGCCGTTGTTCACCGCCGAAGTTCCTGTCGACACAGTGCCTTGCACGGGGGTTCCGCCTCCCGGTCGGACGATGGCGTTCAGCTCGAGGCTAACTCGGGGAGGCCAAGGGCCATCGATGAATGTTGGATTAACACCTTATCGGGCGGTTTTGGACGGACGGACCCCAGGTGGGGCCCCGATGGTGCGGGTACCGCCCCGACGTCGTTCCGGCACGGGCCCGCAACGGGACGCGGCGCGACGCGGCGGGACGCGGCAGGATCCGGGGGACGCGGGGGATGCGCGGCCCGGCCCCCGGAGGAGGTCGGGCCGGGCCGCGCGGGCGTCCGGCGGCCGGTCAGCCGCCGGACGGGTTCCGGGTGGCGCCGCCGCCGGGGCCGCCGCCGAAGCCGCCCGCGCCTCCCCCGAAGCCACCGGCGGCGCCGCCCTCGACCAGCTGGGTCGCCGCGTAGCCCCCGTCGCTCGGGGTGCCCACCACGGTGACGCTCTGGCCGGGCTGGAGGTCGCCGACCTTCCCCTCCTTGTTGAGCTGCACCTTGGTGGAGTCCCCGGTGGTGACCTTGACGGTGTTGCCGTTGGCGTCGGTCAGGTAGACGGTCGTGCCGTCCACGGCCTTGACCGTGCCCCGGGTGAAACCGCCCTGGCCGCCGCCGGCGCCCTGGCCCCCGCCCTGCCCGCCCTGGCTGCCCTGCCCGTTGCGGCGGTTGCCGTTCTGGCCGGCACCGGTCGCCCCCGGCCGCGGCTGCTGTGCGCCGCCGCCCGCGGCGACCGTCCGGCCGGACGTCCGCTCCGGGGCCCGGTCGCGCTGGTACCAGACGCCGCCGGCGAAGGCCGCCGTGGCGATCACCGCGGCGGACAGCACCAGCGGCACCCAGGGCAGCCGGCGCCGCGGCGGGGCGGCCAGCTCGGCGGTGACGTCCCTGCCGTCCGGCGCGGTCGAGAGCAGGACGACCTGCTCGGCGGGGGTGGACGGCTCGATCTCGTTGCTCATGGTCCGCGGTCCTTGGTCACTCGTGCCGGAGGGCGTCGATCGGGCGCAGCGAGGCGGCCCGGTTGGCGGGGTAGCTGCCGAAGAACAGGCCGATGGCGACGGCGATCCCGAAGGCGCCGAGCACCGACTCGGGGATCACCACCGGTTCGATGCCGACGATCCGGAAGTGCGAGCCGGCGATCCCGGCCAGCACGCCGAGTCCGGCGCCCACCACCGACAGCAGGGTGGCCTCGGTGAGGAACTGCCCGAGGATGACGCCGCGGGGGGCGCCGAGGGCCTTGCGGATGCCGATCTCCCTGGTCCGCTCGGTGACGGTGACCAGCATGATGTTGGTGATGCCGATCCCGCCGACCAGCAGCGAGATCGCGGCCACGGCGCCGAGCAGCACCGTGAAGGTCTTCGTGGTCGACTCCCGGGCGCTGAGCAGCGAGGTCTGGCTGCTGATCCGGAAGTCCGCCCTGCTCGGGTCGGCGATCGCGTGGGTGCCGAGCAGGATCCGGGTGATCTCGGACTGGGCCTGCGCCGTGCTGTCGGCGGAGGCCGCCTGCACCATGATCTGGTTGACCGAGCCGAAGCCGGTGAAGGCGTTCTGCACGGTCGGCAGCGGCGCGATCAGCACGTCGTCCGGGTCGGTGAAGCCGCCGCCGCCCTTGGCCTTGAGCACGCCGACCACGGTGAACGGGGTGCCGCCGACGACGATCGGCTTCCCCACCGGGTCGGCGGTGGCGAACAGCTGCTTGGCGGTGGTCGCCCCGAGCACCGCCACCTTGCGGGAGGCCAGCACGTCGTCCTGGGTGAAGTACTCGCCGTGCTCGACCTTCTGGTTGGCGGTCTCGAAGTACGCCGGGTAGGTGCCGACGATCGAGCCGGGGCTGTAGGAGATGTCCCCGTTCAGCGCGGTGCCACTGGCGGTCACCACCGGCGCCACCGAGCGGACGGCGTGCGGGTCCGCCTCGGTGGCCAGCGCCTTGGCGTCGGCGACGGTCAGCTTCTTGGCGCTGCTCGCGGAGCGCGCGCCGCCGAAGGAGGAGCCGGAGGTGACGGTGAGCGAGTTGGTGCCGAGCGAGGTGATCGACTCCTTGACCGCGACCGAGGAGCCGTTGCCGACCGCCAGCAGCAGGATCACCGAGGCGACGCCGATCAGCACCCCCAGCATGGTGAGCGCGGAGCGGACCTTGTTGGCGACCAGGCCGCCGGCCGCGAAACGGAGGGTCTGCCAGAGGATCACGCGGGCACCCCCGCCCGGTGCGATGCGGGCGGGGGCCCGTCCACCGGGGCCTGCCGGACGTCCGAGACGATCATGCCGTCCACCAGTCGCAGCACCCGCTTGGCGTGCCGGGCGACCTCGTCCTCGTGGGTGATCAGCACGACCGTGCGGCCGGTGGCGTTGAGGCCGTCGATCAGCCCGAGCACCTCCTCGGTGGAGCGGCTGTCCAGATTGCCGGTGGGCTCGTCGGCGAGCAGCATCGCGGGTGCGGTGACCAGGGCCCGGGCCACCGCGACGCGCTGCTGCTGACCGCCGGAGAGCTCGTTGGGCCGGTGCCCGGACCGCTCGGCCAGGCCGACCAGGGAGAGCGCGGCGAGCGCCCGCCGGCGGCGTTCGGCGGCCCGCACGCCCGCGTAGGCGAGCGGCAGCTCCACCTGGGCGAGCGCGGTCGTGCGCGGGACCAGGTTGAAGGACTGGAAGACGAAGCCGATCTTGCGGTTGCGCACCAGGGCGAGCTGCCGCTCGTCCAGGTGGCCGACGTCGATGCCGTCCAGCAGGTAGCGGCCGGCGGTCGGGACGTCGAGGCAGCCGAGGATGTTCATCAGCGTGGACTTGCCGGATCCGGAACTGCCCATCACGGCGACGTAGTCGCCCTGCTCGATGTCCAGGTCCACGCCCAGCGGGGCGCCGGTGGCGGGGTCGTCCGGGCCGCGCAGCGCGTGCACGGTGGCGTCGCCGTGGCCGTAGGACTTGGTGAGGCGGCGGATCCGGATCACGGGCGGCGCCGTCCCCGGGCCGGCCGGACGGACCGGACCGCTGCCCGTACGGGCGGGATCGGTGCCCGGACGGTGGTGGCCGGTGCCCGGACGGGCGGGAAGGAGTCGGCGGGCCATCAGCGGCCACCGCCCCGGCCGGCGCCCGCGCCGCCCGCGGCTCCTCCACCGCCGACCCCGGCCACCCCCGCGCCGACGCCCGCGCCGCCGCCGTTGCGGCCGCCCTGGCCGCCGTTGGCGCCCGGGAAGGAGCCGTTGGGGAAGCCGTTGGACCCGCTGGTGGAGGCCAGTTCGACCTTGTCGCCCTCGTTCAGCCCGGTCAGCACCTGGACCGTGGTGTCGCCCTCGACGCCGACCTCGACGGTCACCCGGTCGGTGCTGCCGTCCTGGTGGACCAGGGTCGCGGTACGGCTCGAGCCGGTGCCGGACAGCGCCGAGGTGGGCAGCGAGAGCGCGTTGTCCGCCTCGCCGGTGACCACCGAGACGGTCGCGCTGAGGCCGGTCCGCAGCTTGCTGGTGTCGCCCGAGATCTGGAGCGTCGCCGAGTACTGCACGGCGGCCGCACCGCCGCCGGAACCGCTCACCGGCAGCGGGCTGACCGACAGCACCGAGGCGTTGAACCTGCTGTCGGACTGCGCGTTCAGGGTGACGGTGGCCGCCTCGCCCTTCTTGAGCTTGAGCGAGTCCAGCTCGGAGAAGTTCGCGGTGACCTGCATGCCGGTCGGATTGGTCAGCACGATGAAGCCGCTGGGAGCGGTGGCGGAGCTCCCGGTCGACTTGGTGCCGCCGCTGGAGGAGGCGCCGCCGGTCGCGCCGACCGTGTCGCCCGCCTTGCCCGCCACCGAGGCGACCGTGCCGTCCACCGAGGCGGTGAGGGTGGTGCCGGCCAGCGCCGTCTGGGCGTTGGAGAGGTTGGTCTGCGCGGTGGCGAGCTGCTGCTCGGCCTGGGCGACCGCCGCCTCGTCCACCTTGGTGGTGGAGATGGTGGTGGTCTGCGGCTCGGGGACGGCGGCCGGCGCCGCCGGGACGGTGGCCTGCGCGGACGGGGCGGTCTGCCCGGACGGGTCGGCCGAGGGGGCGGACGCGCTGCTCCCGCCCGCCCCCCGGCTGCCCGAACCGCCTGTGGCGCCCGTGCCGTTCCCGCCGGACGTGCCGTTCCCGCCGGAAGTGCCCGACGAGCCGTTGGCCTTGGCCGGCAGCTGCTGGACGGTCGTCGTGGTGACGCCCGCCCTGGCCTTGGTCAGATTGACCGAGGCGGTGTTGAGCGCCGCCTGCGCGGCGTCCACCTGCTGCTGGGCGGCCGTGGTGTCGACGGTGGCGAGCACCTGCCCCTTGGTCACCTGGTCGCCGACGGCGACCTTGACCGCGGTCAGCCGCCCACCGGTGGTGAAGTCCTGGGCGGCGTCGGTGGGCGAGGCCAGGGTGCCGGTTCCGGACACCGTGGCCAGGACCGTGCCCTTGGTCACGGTCGCCGTCCGGACGGGGGCCTTGGCGGCCGTGGTGCCGGAGCCGTCGTCCAGCACGGTGTACGCCAGGGCGGCGGCGCCGAGCAGGGCCACGCCGAGCGCGGAGTTGACGAGGACGGCACCTCGCCGTCGCGGGAACACCTTCATGGCGGACAGCTTCCCGGGGCGCTCTTGCACCGTCCTGGGCACCGACTGGGAGAAGGCTGACCGGCCGAACCGGGCATTTGCCGCGCTCCGCCCGCCACCGGGGCCGGCTTGGCCGGTTCCCGACGATCCGTTGACCGTTCTCCCAGCCGTCTCCCAGAAAACCCCAGGCACTCCTGATCGTCCGGAGCCCGTCGCGGTGCCGCCGCCGGCCCCCGCAAGGGACCCGGGAGGGCCCCGGAAAGGACCCGGGAGGGCCCCGGAAGGGCTCCGAGGGCCCCGGAACGCGCCGCGGCGGAGCGGGCGGCCGGTACGGACCGGGCCGCCCCGCTCCGCCGCGGGGCCGGACTGCGCGCGGGGGCTACAGCTCCTTGCGGAACGCCTCCGCCACCGAGAGGAAGATCGAGTTGCCCTCGACCTCGCCGATCGAGATCCGCACGCCCTCCGGGAACGGCCGGACGATCACACCGGCGGCCGCGCACGCGGCCGCGAAGTCCTGCGAACGCTCGCCCAGCTCCAGCCAGACGAAGTTGGCCTGCGAGTCCGGGATCTCCCAGCCCTGGGCCCGCAGCCCGGCCACCACCCGGGTCCGCTCCTCGACCAGCGCGTCCACCCGGACCATCAGCGCGTCCTCGGCCCTCAGCGAGGCGACGGCCGCGTCCTGGGCGATCTGGACGACGCCGAACGGCACCGCGGTCTTGCGCAGCGCGTTCGCGACCGGCTCGTGCGCGACCGCGAAGCCGACCCGCAGACCGGCCAGGCCGTAGGCCTTGGAGAAGGTACGCAGCACGCAGACGTTCGGGCGGTTCCGGTAGAGGTCGAGGCCGTTGGGCACCTCGGGGTCGCGGATGAACTCGATGTACGCCTCGTCGACGACGACCAGCACCTCGGCCGGGACGGCGTCCAGGAAGCGCTCCAGCTCGGCGCGGTGGATCACGTTGCCGGTGGGGTTGTTGGGGTTGCAGACGAAGATCAGCCTGGTCCGCCCGGTGATCGCGGCCAGCATCGCGTCCAGGTCGTGGTCGCCGCCCGCGGTCAGCGGCACCGGGACCGGGGTCGCGCCGGCGACCTGGGTGATGATCGGGTAGGCCTCGAAGGAGCGCCAGGCGAACATCACCTCGTCGCCGGGGCCCGCCGTGGCGAGGATCAGCGACTGGGCCACGCCGACCGAGCCGGTGCCGGTGGCGATGTGCTCGACCGGCACGTCGAAGTGCTTCGCCAGTTCGGCGGTCAGCCCGGTGACGGCCATGTCCGGGTAGCGGTTGAGCTTGCCGGCCGCGGCGACCGCCGCCTCCAGCACGCCCGGGAGCGGCTCGTACGGGTTCTCGTTGGACGACAGCTTGTAGGCGTCGGGGCCTGCCGGCTTGCCGGGCTTGTAGGTGGGAATGCCGTCCAGGCTCGGCCTGAGGCGGGGGCCCTGTGCTGCGGTCACGGTCGGTCTCCTTCTGTCTTTCCGCTGCGTTCGCCCGCCACGGCCGGGGTCGCCGCCGTGCCCGGGCAGTCCGAACGCGTGCGGTTCCACCCCGGTCGGGTGCCCTGAACGATACCGATCGCACTCACCCGTAGGGGTGAGATGCCCGGTCGGGTTACAGACGCGGATCAGCCATTCTGCTGGGTTCCTTTGGCACATGTCAGAGGTAAACCAGCTGGTTTCGTACGGGGATCGAAGGGGCGCACACGGGCTCACTCACGGAGAAACGTATCTCCACAGGCTCCCAATGCGCCGGTCACAGACCCTTGTCAGGAGCCATACGATCGGTCCGCCATGACAGCAGCAGCCAACCAGAGCGGTCGGCGGCCCACCACCTCACGGCGTCTGGAGCGGGCCGGCATCCGGGATGTGGCAGCAGCCGCCGGAGTGTCGATCACCACCGTCTCCGACGCGCTGAACGGGAAGGGCCGCCTGCCCGACGAGACCAGAAGCCGGGTGCGCGAAGTCGCCGAGCGCCTCGGATACCGCCCCTCGGCGGCGGCCCGCACCCTGCGCACCGGACGGTCCGGCCTGATCGGGCTGACCGTCACCACCTACGGCGAAGAGCCGTTCACCTTCACCGAGTTCGCCTACTTCGCCGAGATGGCCCGGGCCGCCACCAGTGCCGCCCTGGGCCGCGGCTACGCCCTGGTGGTGCTGCCCGCCTCGTCCCGGCACGACGTCTGGGGCAACATCGCCCTGGACGGCACCGTGGTGATCGACCCGCCCGACCAGGACCCGCTGGTCAGCGAGCTGTACCGGTCCGGCGTCCCGGTGGTCAGCGACGGCAAGCCGGGGAACTGCCCGGTCACCGCCTGGGTCGACAACGACCACGAGGCCGCCGTGCTCGGCATCCTCGACCACCTCTCCGAGGCCGGCGCCCGCCGGATCGGCCTGCTCACCGGCACCAGCACCGACACCTACACCCGGCTCTCCACCGAGGCCTACCTCGGCTGGTGCGCCAAGGTCGGCCAGGAACCGGTCTACGAGACCTACCCCGCGCACGACCCGGCCGCCGGCGCCGTCGCCGCCGACCGGCTGCTCGCCCGACCGGACCGGCCGGACGCCGTCTACGGCCTGTTCGACCCCAACGGCACCGACCTGCTCGCCGCCGCCCGCCGCTACGGCCTGCGGGTGCCGGACGACCTGCTGCTGGTCTGCTGCAGCGAGAGCGACGTCTACGCGACCACCGAGCCGCCCATCACCACCCTGTCGCTCAAGCCCCGCCGGATCGGCACCACCGTGGTGAACCTCCTGATCGACGCCATCGAGGGCGTGGACTCCGGCACCGGCGTGGACATCGCCCGGCTCTTCCCGCCCCGCTTCCGCACCGCCGGCACCGGTCCGCCGCCCGGCACCCTGATGCCGACCGAGCTCATCGTCCGCGCCTCCTCGCAACGACGGAGCCCGCGCACCACGGTCAGCCCGCCCCGCCCGCCGGGTGAGGTGTGACCCCCGGGACCGCACCCCAGCGGGCTGTGGTCCGGACCATGCCGAGTCGGGACAAATCGGACCTGACGGACCGCCCGGCTGACGCTCCGGAGGATTGGATACCCACCAGGTGACGACGCCGGGAGAGTGGTCTTCCTATGATGGGCGAATGACACCCGAGGACCGCTTCCCCGGGCCTGAACACCCGGACTCAGGCCCACGCCACCAGCCGGACCTCGACGTGCTGCCGTACGGCACCTATTACGAACCGGACCCCAACGGCGGGTACCCGGCGACCGGCTACGAGGCCGAGACCTACAGCGGTTACGGCGGCGCCCGGTACCTCGAACAGCACTGGCCGGCCACCGGCCCCGAACAGGGCCACACCGTGCACGCCCAGAACGGCCCCCACGAGCAGGCCGGTTACGAGCCCACCCTGCCGGACCACCCCTCCCCCGCCCACGGCGGCCACCCCGGCCGGCAGAGCGACGACCCGCCGACCATCGAGCTCGGCCCCCCGCTCCCCGAACCCGGCCAGCCCTACCACCCGTACCCGGCGCCCGGCCCCGGCGAGCCCCCCGGCCCGCTCTACGTCGTCGGCGACGTGCACGGCTACCTCGACGAGCTCCGCACCGAGCTGCGCCACCAGGGCCTGATCGACGCCGACGGCCACTGGTCCGCCGGCCGGTCCCGGATCTGGTTCCTCGGCGACTTCACCGACCGCGGCCCGGACGGCATCGGCGTCATCGACCTGGTCATGCAGCTCGCCGCCGAGTCGGCGGCCGCCGGCGGCTACTGCCGGGCCCTGATGGGCAATCACGAACTGCTCTTCCTCGGCGCCGCCCGGTACGGCGACGAGCCCGTCCAGTCCACCGCCGGCACCGCCTCCTTCCTCGCCGCCTGGCGGCTCAACGGCGGACAGCAGAGCGACCTGGAGCGCCTGGAGGCGCACCACATCAGCTGGCTCTCCCGGCTCCCCGCCATCGCCCTGGAGGACGGCCACCTGCTGCTGCACTCCGACACCACCGCCTACCTCGAGTACGGCGAGTCCATCCCCGAGGTCAACGACGCCGTCCACGACCTGCTCGCGGACGAGGGCGTCGACGAGTGGTGGGACTGCTTCCGCCGGTTCACCAAGCGCTTCGCCTTCCGCGGCGACGCCGGCCCGACCGCCGTCCGCGAACTGCTGGAGACCTACGGCGGCGCGCGCGTCGTGCACGGCCACAGCCCGATCCCGTACCTCACCGGCGCGGTGCACGCCGACGACGGCATGCCGCCGCACGTCCCCGGACCGTACGTCTACGCGGAGGACCTCGCCGTCGCCATGGACGGCGGGGTGACCATGGAGGGCAGGCTGCTGGTCTCCCGCCTGCCGATCTGAGCCGCCGGACACACCCGCGCGAACGCCGGACACACCGGCGGGGGCCGGACCGCACCCGGTCCGGCCCGCCGCCGCTCCGGAGCACCCCCCGCCGCTCCGGCACAGCCCCGCCGCTCCGGCACACCCACGTGCCCCCGGAACACCCTCCGCCAACGGCAGGTGACGGACCGTCGACCGAACGGGCGTTCCCGGCGCCCGGACCGTCGCGCACGCGCATCCAGGGGCGCGAAATTCCGGAAAGCCACTGTCGACCCGGCCGCACCCACCCCTACCATCGGGGGCACACCACACCCGGCCGCCCCCGCGGCGGCCCGACTCCGCGCCGCGCCCCGTGCACGTCGGGACGGAGAGCGCGGGGGTCCGCACGAACGGGGTCCCCATGAACGACGCCCCGCACCTGCTCGCCGAGGACCGCCCGGACTTCGAGCGCCTCCTCGACGAAGCACTGCGCGACGACACCCTCCGCACCGTCCTGCGCGCGCCCGGCGCGCCACCCCCCGACGACCTGCGCGCCCACGCGCTCGCCTCGGCCGACAGCGTCGCCGCCCCGGCGGCCACCGAGTACCAGCACTACCTGCGGCTGCGCGAGAACCTCCGCGCCACCCCGCCCGCGCCCGGCGAACCCGCCGCGCCCGGACTGCTCACCCAGCTGCGCTCGGAGAACGGCGGCGCCGGACTGCTCCCGGTGCTCACCGTCCTCACCCCCATCCTCGCCTGGACGGCCGCCGTGGTCCTGCTGCTGCTCGGCTACGCGCTGCGGGCCGCCGACCCGGACAGCGCCCTGGCCCGCTCGCTGCTCACCGCGGGGTGGCTCGCCCTCGCCGCCGGGGTGGCCGCGATGGCCGTCGGCATCGTCGGGCTGATCCTCACCGCCCTGCGGGACGGCTCGGCCCCGCCCACGGTGCCCTTCCCGCCGGGCACCGACCCCGAGCTCGCGGCCGAGCTCGACGACGCCCGCCGCGACTGGCAGCGCGCCCTGCGCGAGCGGGCGCTCGTCCCGCACCTCACCGCCGCCGCCCGGGCCGGCAGCGCCCCGGCCCTCACCGGGCCCGACGACAGCTGACCGGCGACGGCCGACCGGCGCCTAGTCCGCCGCCGCCCGGTGCGCCGCAGCCGGGTCCGGCGCCGCCGAGTCCGCCGCCGAGTCCGCCGCCGAGTCCGCCGCCGAGTCCGCCGCCGAGTCCGCCGCCGCCCGGACGAACTCGCGGACCCGCTCGGTGGTGTTCCCCTCCCGCCAGACCGGACCGCGCTCGATCAGCGGGGCGTCCTCGATCGGCACATAGGCGAGGTCCGGACGCGGGTGGTACCGCCGCGAGAGCTCGCCCACCGGCAGCACGCCCCGGCCCAGCGCGACCAGCGTCAGCATCTCGGAGAAGGTCGCGCCGACCGGGCCGGGCGGCACCGGCCGCCCCGAGGGGGTCCGGTCCGGGGTGCGGTCCCGCTTGAAGGCCGCCGAGGTCACGGCCGGGTACTGCACCACCGGGTGGTCGCCCAGCACCTCCAGGGACACCGAGGAGGCCCCCGCCAACGGATGCCCGGCCGCCACCGCGAGCACCCGGCGCTCGGTCATCAGCACCGGGCCGTTCGCCATCCCGTCGAACGGGAAGGCGGCGATCAGCACGTCCACCGAGCCGTCCAGCAGGCTGGAGCGGGTGTTCGCCAGCTGGGCCTCGCGGACCTCCACCCGGCAGTCCGGGTGCCGCTCGCCGAACAGCGCCACCGCCCGGAGCAGCACCGGTGCCGTCCCCTCGCCGAGGAACGCCACCCGCAGCTCACCGGCGACACCCCGGTTGGCCTCGGCCGCCCGGCGCACCGCCGCCGCGATGCCGGCCACCAGCGGCGCCAGCTCCTCCGCCAGCCGCAGGCCCACCGGGGTGACCCGCACCGACCGGCTGGTGCGCTCGAACAGCGCTCCCCCGAGCCGCCGTTCGAGCTGTCGCACCACCTGGCTCACCCGGCCGGTGCTGAGCCGCAGGCGTTCGGCGGTACGGCCGAAGTGCAGCTCCTCCGCGAGTGTCAGGAAGACCTCGATCTCCACCCGTTCCAGCACGCTCCACCCCTCCACCGTTTACCGGGGCTCAATGATCGTTGACGGATGCCGTCTTGATGACACCGGCCGCCTGGCGGATCGTGGAACACGTCACCGGCAGCACCCCTCCCGACTGGAGCCACCATGACCGCCATCCGCGTGAAGGCCTTCGACCACCTCGTGCTCAACGTCCGCGACATCGAACGCTCGCTGGAGTTCTACGGCGGACTGCTCGGCCTGGAGCCGGTCCGGGTCGAGGAGTGGCGCGCCGGCAAGGTCTCCTTCCCGTCCCTCCGGGTCACCCCCGAGACGATCATCGACCTGATGTCCCGCCCGCGCGGCGAGTCCAACGTCGACCACATCTGCCTCACCGTCGACCCCCTCGACTGGCAGCAGGTCGTCGACTCCGGGATCTTCAAGGTCCTGGAGGGCCCCGTCCCCCGCTACGGCGCCCGCGGCAACGCCACCTCCATCTACGTCCAGGACCCGGACGGCAACACCGTCGAACTCCGCTGGTACCCCGAGGACGCCGCCTGACCGGCACCGCCCCCGGCCGGACGCCGGGCCGGGACGCCGGCGCACGCGTGCGCCGGGCCGGGAGGCCCCCTCCACCCCCCGGTCCGGCGCGTTCGTGCGGCGTGCTCAGTCCGCCAGCGGCAGGTAGACCCGGTTGCCCTGGGCCGCGAACTCCGCAGACTTCTCGGCCATCCCGGCGAGCGCGTCCTCCCCGTAACCGGACTCGACGGCGCTCGAACCGTCCCCGTGCTCCTCGCGGATCTTCTGGGAGATCTTCATCGAGCAGAACTTCGGACCGCACATGGAACAGAAGTGGGCGGTCTTGGCGGGCTCCGCGGGGAGGGTCTCGTCGTGGAACTCGCGGGCCGTCTCCGGGTCGAGGGCCAGGTTGAACTGGTCCTCCCAGCGGAACTCGAAGCGCGCGTCGGAGAGCGCGTCGTCCCAGTCCTGGGCACCGGGGTGGCCCTTGGCCAGGTCCGCGGCGTGGGCGGCGATCTTGTAGGTGATGACGCCGGTCTTCACGTCGTCCCGGTTGGGCAGGCCCAGGTGCTCCTTGGGCGTGACGTAGCAGAGCATCGCGGTGCCCCACCAGGCGATCATCGCGGCGCCGATGCCCGAGGTGATGTGGTCGTAGCCGGGCGCGACATCGGTGGTGAGCGGGCCCAGGGTGTAGAACGGGGCCTCGTCGCAGATCTCCTTCTGGAGATCCATGTTCTCCTTGATCTTGTGCATCGGGACGTGGCCCGGGCCCTCGATCATCACCTGGACGTCCTTGGCACGGGCGATCCGGCCCAGCTCGCCCAGGGTCTGCAGCTCGGCGAACTGCGCCTCGTCGTTGGCGTCCGCGATCGAGCCCGGGCGCAGGCCGTCACCCAGCGAGAAGGTGACGTCGTAACGCGCCAGGATGTCGCAGAGCTCCTCGAAGTTGGTGTAGAGGAAGTTCTCCCGGTGGTGCGCCAGGCACCAGGCCGCCATGATCGAACCACCGCGGGAGACGATGCCGGTCTTGCGGCGGGCGGTCATCGGCACGTAGCGCAGCAGCACGCCCGCGTGCACGGTCATGTAGTCGACGCCCTGCTCGCACTGCTCGACGACGGTGTCCCGGTAGACCTCCCAGCTGAGGTCCTCGGCCCGGCCGTCGACCTTCTCCAGCGCCTGGTAGAGCGGCACGGTGCCGATCGGCACGGGGGAGTTGCGCAGGATCCACTCGCGGGTGGTGTGGATGTTGCGGCCGGTGGAGAGGTCCATGACGGTGTCGGCGCCCCAGCGGGTGGCCCAGGTCATCTTCTCCACCTCCTCCTCGATCGAGGAGGTGACCGCCGAGTTGCCGATGTTGGCGTTGATCTTCACCAGGAAGTTGGTGCCGATGATCGCCGGCTCGACCTCGGGGTGGTTCACGTTGACCGGGATGACGGCGCGGCCGCGGGCCACCTCGTCCCGCACGTACTCGGGCGCCAGGCCCTCGCGCAGGGCGACGAACTCCATCTCGGGGGTCACGATGCCGCGCTTGGCGTAGCCGAGCTGGGTCACCGCGACGTCGCCGCGCCCGCGCAGCGGACGACGCGGGCGGCCGGGGAACACCGCGTCGAGGTTGCGGAGGTTCCCGCCGCGCGGCGAGGTGTGCTTGATGCCGTCGTCCTCGGGGCGCGCCTCGCGGCCGTCGTACTCCTCGACGTCGCCGCGCTGGCGGATCCAGGCGTCCCGCAGCGCCGGCAGCCCGCGCCGGACGTCGGGCTCGTAGGCCGGGTCGGTGTACGGTCCGGAGGTGTCGTACAGCGGGACGGTCTTCTCGTTGGTCAGCACGACCTCGCGGTACGGCACGCGCAGGTCGGGGCGGGACCCCTCGCGGTAGGCCTTGCGCCAGGCGGGGGTGGGGTAGCCGGTGCCGGCGCTGGTCACGGCGGTGCCGTGCGCGGACGGCGACTGGGCAGACTGCGGCTGTGCCTCAAAGGTGGTCAACGGACCTTCAACTCCCTACGCCGGCATTACCCGGTCAGGTTCCTGCGGTCGACGCAGCCTCCGGTCCGTCGTCCGACGTCCCGTTCAGCGCCCTCTCAGCCCGGTGCTCCGAGCTCCCGCGTCCGCAGGCGGTGTTGCCCGCGCATGACGTCCAACACCGTAGCGAGCCGACCGCCGGAGGTCCAGAGGGGGGTCGGCGCGGGAGAACGGCGAGGTCCGGCGGGTGAAGGGTGGGGCGCGGAGGCCTTCCGGCGGGCAGACTGGCCCAGGGCGTGTCCTCGGACCCCCGCCCCGCAGGCGCGGGTCCGGAGAGGCGCCCCAGGAGCCGACGAGTCGAGGGAGGCCGGCGTGATCGGGAGCACGGGGCGGGTCACCGGAGCGGTGGGTGCGGGGCTGGTCGGCGAGGTGATGGTGCACGTGCCGGAGCGGCGGGGCGCCGAGGCGTTCCTCGCCTACCTGGCCGTTCCCGGGGACCGGCTGGTGGTGGGGACGCCGGTGGTGGTGATCGAGTACCAGCCGCCGCGGACGGTCTATGTGGCGCCGATCGGGCCCTGACGTCCGGCGGACCGGCCGACCGGTGACCGTCCCTGCCGGTCCGCCGGCCGCCCGTGACGATCCACGGACCGTCCCGTGACGACCTTGTGACGGTGCGTCATGTCACTTCCCTTTCCCCGCACCGAGCCCCGACGGACAATCCGTTTCGGCGCATCTCCTGCGCCGGAAGGGGGAGTTGAACCATGGGATTCATCATCGCCGGGGCAGCCGCCGCGGCCGTGCTGGTCATGATCACGCTCTTCAAGCTCATGTGGCGGGTGGCCGAGCCGAACGAGGCACTGATCATCTCCGGTTCCCGCCACCGCACCGAGGGGGTCGGTGACGGGCTGGGCTTCCGGATCGTCACCGGCCGGGGCACCCTCGTCACCCCCGGCCTCCAGGGCGTCCGGCGGCTCTCGCTGGACCTCAACGAGGCCGAACTGAACGTCGAGTGCGTCACCACGCAGGGCATCCCGGTCCGGGTCAAGGGCGTGGTCATCTTCAAGGTCGGCGACGACGACGTCTCCATCGCCAACGCCGCCCGCCGCTTCCTCGACCAGCAGAAACTGATCAGCCAGCGCGTCCACAACGTCTTCGCCGGACACCTGCGGTCGATCGTCGGCGGGCTCACCGTCGAGGACATGATCCGCGACCGGGAACGGCTCACCGGTGAGACCAGGGCCGCCTCCGGACTGGAGATGGAGAAGCTCGGCCTGATCATCGACACCCTGCAGATCCAGGAGATCATCGACCCGACCGGTTACATCAAGAACCTCGCCATCCCGCACGCCGCCGCCGTCCAGCGGGACGCCAGGATCGCCCAGGCGGCGGCGGACCGGGTGGCCACCGAGGCGGAGCAGGAGGCCGCGGCCCGCAAGGCCGAGGCGACCCGCAACAGCGAGATCCAACAGGCCTCCTACCAGGCCGAGATGGACACCGCGACGGCCCGCGCCCGGCAGGCCGGACCGCTCGCCGACGCCGCCTCCCGGCAGGAGGTGGTGGTCCAGGAGACCCGGGTCGCCGAACTGGAGGCGCGGCGCAAGGAGCAGCAGCTCCAGATCGACGTCCGCAAGCCCGCCGACGCCCGCGCGTACGACACCCGCACCACCGCCGAGGCGGCCCGTGACGCCCGGATCTCCGCCGCCCAGGCGCAGGCCCAGGAGACCGAGCTGGCGGCCGCGGCCGAGGCCGGACGGGTGCGGATCGCGGCCGAGGCGGACGCCGACGCCACCCGGGTGCGCGGTCTGGCGCAGGCCGAGGCGACCACCGCCACCGGGCGGGCGGAGGCGGCCTCGGTCGAGGCACGCGGCCTGGCCGACGCCGCCTCCGCCCGGGCGGTCGCCCTGGCCAGGGCCGAGGGCATCAAGGCCCGGGCAGCCGCCCTCGCCGAGAACCAGGAGGCGGTGGTGGCCCAGGAGTTGGCCGAGCAGTGGCCGCAGATCGTGCGGGCGGCGGCCGAGTCCTTCGGCAACGTCGAGCACATGGTGCTGCTCAACGGCGCCGACGGGATGGGGGAGCTGTTCGCCAAGGCGCTCGCGATGGGCGGCACCGGGCTCGGGCTGGCCCGGCAACTGCTGTCCACCGTCGGCGCGGACGGCGGGACGGCAACCGCTGCTCCCGGCGCCGCCGCCCCCGCCCCCGCGGCCGGTGCTCCCGCGACCGCGGCAGCGGTCTCCGTCCCGGTACCGGTCGACGCCGTGCCGCCCGCCTTCCTCCACCGCGACGGCACGGACCGCCGCGAGGACGAGGAGCCCGGGCGGGACTGAACCGGTCCGAGTAGCCCGGCGGCGCCCGCCTGAGTACGAGTACTCAGGCGGGCGCCGCCCGGTCCGCAGCACGATGGGACCATGCACCCAGCAGCCACCGCGCGGATCGGCATCACCGCCGTCGGATCCCAGCTCCCCGCCCGACGACTGACCTCCCGGCAGCTCCAGGACGAGATCACCGCGGGCGGCCGGCTGCGCCTGCCGGAGCGGACCCTCGAGAAGGCCACCGGCATCGTCACCCGGCACTTCGCGGCCGACGGCGAGTACGCCTCCACCCTCGCCCTGGGCGCCGCCCGGCGCGCCCTGGACAGCCGCGGCCTGGACCCGCTGGACATCGACCTGCTGCTGTTCGCCTCGGCCACCCGGGACGTCGCCGAGCCCGCCACCGCGCATCTGGTGCAGTCCGAACTCGGCTCGCGCGCCCACGCCCTGGACGTCAGCAACGCCTGCAACAGCTTCCTCAACGGGATCGACCTGGCCCGCTCGACGATCCTGGCCGGCCGGGCCCGGCGGGCCCTGGTGGTCACCGGCGAGACGCCCAGCCGGGCGATGCGGCGGGACCCCGGCGGGGCGGAGGAGTTCCGGGCGGGCTTCGCCGGCTACACCTTCGGCGACGCGGGCGCCGCCGTCGTGGTGGAGGCGGTGGAGCGCGGCGGCATCCTCGACGTGGAGACCGAGACCGCCTCCGAGCACTGGCGGACCGGCGGCATCCCGGGCGGCGGCTCGCGCCACCCGCGCGGCGACGAGTACAGCTACTTCCGCGGCGGCGGCACGGAGCTGCGGGGCGTCTTCGAGAAGATCGGCCTGGACATCCTGACCCGGGTGGCCGCCCGCACCGGCCTCGGCTGGGAGGACTACGCCCGGGTGCTGGTGCACCAGGTGACCGTGCCCTACCTGGAGCGCTTCGTGGAGGCCACCGGGGTGCCGGAGGAGAAGCTGGTGGTGACGGTGCCCGAGCTCGGCAATGTCGCCAGCGCCACGATCGGGGTCCAACTCGACCGAATACATGAGGAGTTGGAACCGGGCGACCGGGTGCTGATGCTCGGTCTCGGCGGCGGTGTGAGCCTGATGACGATGGTCTGGGAGGCGTCGTGACCGCGCTCTGGGTGATCGTCCCCGCCTACCGGGAGGAGGCCAGGATCACCGCCACCCTGAACGCCCTCGCCGCCCAGCGGGACCGGGAGTTCACCCTGCTGGTCGCGGACAACGGCTCCACCGACGGCACGGTCGGGGCCGTCCGCGCCTTCGCCGCCCGGGCACCCTTCCCGGTCGAGGTGCTGGTGGAGCCGGAGAAGGGCGTCGGCTCGGCGGTCGACACCGCGTTCCGGCACGCCATCGCGAACGGCGCCACCCTGCTCGCCCGCACCGACGCCGACTGCCTGCCCGCCCCCGGCTGGACCGCCGCCGCCCGGGCCGGCCTGCTCGACGGCGGCGGACTGGTCTGCGGCCGGGTCACCGCCCGCCGGGACGAGCACGGACCGGCCGGGCGCGCCGTCTTCCTGGTGCTGGTCGCGCTCGGCGCGTTCTTCGGCCGGATCCGGCCCGCGCACCACCGCCGGCACGGATACCTCACGCCGTACCGGATGCACGCGGGCAACAACATGGCGATCACCGCCGAGCTCTACCTGGCGGTCGGCGGCATGCCGCGCCGGCCCTCGCCCACCGACCGGATGTTCATCAACCGCGTCCGCCGGCACACCACCGCGATCATCCGCCGCCGCGACATGGTGGTGCAGAACTCCACCCGCCGGATCCGCGCCTACGGAGTGGTCGGCACCGCCCGCTGGTACCTCGACCGCGGCCCGGGCGCCCGGGCCGTCGACATCCGCTGAGTGCCGAATCCGCCGACATCGCCTTCCCTTCCGCCACCGCAGAGCACTTTGCAAAGTCCTGGCAGGACTTTGCAAAGTGCTCGGAACCCCCTCGTTCCTGCCCCTGAGCGGACTTTGCAAAGTCTCACCAGACTTTGCAAAGTCCGCCGAACCACCCGCCCCACCGACCCTCCCGCCCCGCCGAACCACCGGACCCACCGCAACCCGAGGACACCCCGTGCTCGACCGGCTCGCCCACGACCTGCGCACCCGGCACCCGGACCGCCCCGCCGTCCTGGCCCACACCCGGTTCGGCGGCACCCGCGTCCGGATCCGCCGAGGTGAACTCGCCGCCCTCGCCGACACCTACGCCGTCGCCCTGAACGCCCGCGGCCTGGGCGAGGACACCACCCTCGGCCTCGCCCTGCGCCCCGGCCCGCGCGCACTCGCCGTCATGCTCGCCGCGCACCGCCTCGGCCTGCGGATCGCCGTCCTCGACCCGACCGCGGGTCCCGACGTCCTGGCCGCCCGGCTCGCACTGGCCCGCCCGGACCTCGTCCTCGCCGACGCCGCCGCCCAGGCCGTGGCCGGCTGGGCCCGGCCGCTGGCCCGCCGCGCCGACCTCGCCCTGCCACCGCTGGAGGTGCTCGGCCCGGTCGCCACCCTCGGCCGACGCCTGCCCGGCTGCGCGCCCCGGCTGCGGGTCGGACGCTTCGGCGCCTCGGTACCGCGCGTCCCCGGGTCGGACGCACCCGCGCGCGACACGGACGCCGTCATCGTCTTCACCTCCGGCACCACCGCCCGTCCGCGCGCCGTGGTGCACTCCCGGGGCGGTCTGGCCGCCGGCCTGCGCACCGTCGGCGAACTGGTCGACCCGCGTCCCGGTTCCGTCGTCCTGGGCGGCACCTTCTTCGTGCTCGTCCCCGCGCTGAGCGCCGGGGCCGCGGTCGCCCTGCCCGCCCGCGAACCGGCCGCGCTGGCCCGCCAGCTCTCCCGGCTCGCCCCCGCCCACACCTACCTCACCCCGCCGCAGCTGCGCGCCGCGCTCGGCGCCGGGGCCCGGTTCACCGGCCGGGTCTGGACCGGCTCGGCACCCGCCGACGCCACCCTGCTCCGCCGGGTGAAGCAGGCCGGGGCGGAACAGGCCTGGGGCGTCTACGCGCTCACCGAGCTGTTCCCGGCGGCCGCCGTCGAGGAGGCCGAGAAGAGCGCCTTCACCGGGCCCGGCGACCTGGTCGGCGCACCGCTGCCGGGCGTGCGCACCGCACTGGCACCGGACGGCGAACTGCTGCTCGGCGGCCCGGGCGCCCGGCACCGCTACCTCGGCGAGGAGCCCGACCCCTGGGTGCGCACCGGCGATCTCGCCACGCTCGACCCGGACGGCCGGATCGTGCTGGGCGGGCGACTCAAGGACATGGTGCTGCGCCGCGCCGAGAACATCTATCCCGGTCTCTACGAACCGTCCCTGCACCTGCCGGGCGTCGAACTCGCGGTGCTGGTCGGCGTCCCGGACGGGGACGGCGACGAACGGCTGGTCGCCCTGGTGCAGCCCTCGCCCGGCACCGACCCGCGACGGCTGCGCGCCGCGCTGGCCGGACCGCTGGCGCGGATGGGCTCGGCCCGCCCGGACGCGGTGCTGTTCGGCCGGGTGCCACTGGCCGGGCGCTCCCGCAAGCCGGACCGCGCCGCGGCGTCCGCCCGGTGCGCCCGGGAGCTCGCCGGATGAGCGGGGACACGTACGTGGGGGAGCGGGCCGGGAGGACGGCGGAGCGCGCGGCGCCGACGCCGGTACCGGCCGCGCACCGGGCCGCCCGCCGCCGGGACCGCCGGGTCTATCTGCGCAGCCACCCCCTGCTGTTCGCGCTGCTCGCCGTCACCCGCCGCCGTCCGGTCGTCCGGCTCGGCCGCACCGTGCTGGTGCACGACGCCGAGGCCTTCCGGACCGCGCTCACCCGGATCCCGCTGGACCGCACCGCGCCCGGCACCACCGGCGGGGCGGCCGCCGAACTCACCTCCGGCGGACTGCTGTTCGACCAGGACGGCGCCGAACACCGGGCCGCCCGGCGCGCTCTGGCGGTCGAACTGGACGCCTCGGCGGTGGACCGGCTCCGCCCGTCCTGGCAGGCGGTGCTCACCGCGCGGATCCCCGGACTCGCCGACGGTGACCTCGAACTGGTCTCCGTCGCCAAGGAGTTGGCGGGCGTCACGGCCGCCGCGCTGACCGGGGCGGCGGCCTGTCCGGCGAGGCTCGCCGGTGCCGCCGCCGCGGCCGCCGCGGCCGCCGCCCGCGACCACCTGCCCGGCCCCCGCCCGCCCGGCACGGCCCGGACGGCCGCCGCCCGGGCCGCCGGGCTCGCCGCGCTGCTGCCCGACCCCCGGGACGCCATGGTCGCGGTCGCCACCGTCAACACCAGCGTCGCCGCGCTCCCCCGGGCCGCCGCGTGGTGCGCGGACGCCGGACTCTGGGCCTCGGCCGACGCGGCCGGCGCGCCCGCGCTGGCCGCCGAACTGCTCCGGCTCACCGCGCCCTCGCCGTTGCTCCCCCGGGTGGCCGCCGCCGATGCCGTGCTGGCCGGGCGGCGGGTCCGGGCCGGTGACCGGCTGGTCCTGGTCGCCCGGCACGCCGCCGGGGCGCACCGGCCCGCGCCCTCCCCCGGGCCCGCCGCCGACCAGGCGGTGTTCGGCGCCGGCCCGCACGCCTGCCCCGGTGCCGGGGTGGCCCGCGCCCTGCTCACGGAACTGCTGCTCGCGCTCGCGCCGTACCGGCCGGTGGTGGTCCGGGCCCGGGCCGACCGGCGGGCCGCGCTGCCCGGCTGGGCCGAACTCACCCTGCGCGCCACCCGAATCCCCACCCCGGCCGGACCGCGTCCCACCGCGGCACACCCGGCCGAGGCACACCCGGCCGGACCGCACCCCGCCGAAGCGCACCCGCCCCGACCGCACCCCGCCGGACCGAGCTGCCCCGAGGAGACCCGATGCGGATAGCCGTCACCGGCGCGAGCGGCTTCTGCGGCTCCCACGTCGTCCGGGCCGCCCTCGCCGCCGGCCACGAGGTGCTCTGCCACGGCCGCCGCCCCGGACCGGCCGGGCGCCACGTGCCCTGGGACGCCACCGCCGGGGAGCCCGACTTCACCGGCGCCGACGTGATCGTGCACTGCGCCGCCGCCGTCGCCGATCTGCCCCGGGGCGCCGGGGCCGAGGCCGCCCAGCACGCCGTCAACGTCGCCGGCACCGAGCGGCTGCTGCGGGCCGCCGGGGACCGCCCGCTGGTCTGGGTCTCCAGCGCCAGCGTCTACGACCCGAGGGCCGACCGCGGCTCCGTCGGGGAGGACCACCCCACCGGGGCCGGCCAGCTCAACGCGTACGGGCGGACCAAGGCCGCCGGGGAGCGGCTCGCCCTCGCCGCGGGCGCCGTGGTGCTGCGCCCGCGCGCGGTGTACGGGCCCGGTGACCCGCATCTGGTGCCCCGGCTGCTGGCGCGGGTCCGGCGGGGACGGCTGCTGCTGCCCGGCGGTGACGTGCGGCTCAGCCTCACCGCGGTGCAGAACCTCGCCGACGCCTGTCTGTCCGCGGTCGGTGCCGGCCGCACCGGCGACCGCCCGTGGACGCCGGTCGCCTACAACATCGCCGACGCCCGCCCCTACCGCCGCGACGAGGTGGTCCGCGCGGTGCTGGCCGCGCACGGCGTGAGCGCCCGGATCCACCATGTGCCGGCCCCGCTGGCCAGGCTGGCGGCCCGCTCCGGACGGCTCCCCGGTCTGACCCCGTACGCGGTGGACCAGCTCTCCCGCCACGTCGTACTGGACCTCACCCGCGCCCGCACCCAGGGCTGGCGGCCGCACCGGGACCTCGACGCCTTCCTCCGCGAGACCGCCACCGGCCCAGCGCCGCGCCCGTGAACGCCCGGCGCCCGCGCCCCCGGGGCGGGGACGCGGGCGCCGGGGCAGGTCCGGGGCGCTAGTTCCTTGCGGCCTTCTTGACCAGGATCACCACGGCGGCGGCTATACCGACCACCACCAGCGCCTTGACGGCGAAGGCCAGCAGCGCGCCGACCACGCCGAAGACGAACATCAGCAGGTTCCACGCCAGGATCAGCACCAGTACCGGAACAACGATGTTCCGCACCCACGAGGGCAGCGACTTCCAGAGCTCAGCCATGTCCGTTCCTTCTCTCCCCTTGGGGTCGGCTGCCGTCCGGTGCCGCATCCCGCTCGCTTTCGTACTTCGATCGTACGGCGGCCCGGGGGACGGATCGAGGGCCAACGGCCCCGAGAGAACCCGGAGATCACCCCGAGCCCGGCCCCCGGGTGAACCCGGCCCCGACCTCGGGGAACGGCCCCGGGGACGACCCCGGCCACGCCCCCGCCGCACCCCGCCGTGCCCTTGCCAGCACCGCCGGTCGCGCCCCCGCCGCACCCCCGGTGGCACCCCTGGGAGCGCCCCCGCCCCGGCCTCAGACCGGCCAGGACTCCCGGCGCCAGGCGGCGTCCCAGAACATCCACTCGTAGCGGGAGGTGGTGACGAAGTGCTCGACCACCCGGCGCCGCTCCGTGGGGGAGATCTCCTCGCCGAGCCGGTCGGTCAGCGCCAGCACCCGCCGCACCACCGACTGGAACGCCTCGTCGCCGTAGGTGGCGATCCACTTCGCGTAGAGCGGGTCGGGGGAGCCCTCGGCGAGCAGTCGCTCGCCGACCCGGGCGTAGATCCAGTAGCAGGGCAGCACGGCGCCGACCGCCTCGGCGAAGGAGCCGCCGTAGACCGTGGCGAGCAGGTAGCTGGTGTACGCGCGGGTGGTCGGCAGCACCGGCTCGGCGGCCGCGGCCTCGGCGGTGTCGCCGAAGGCGTCCAGGAACTCGGCGTGCATGCCCTGCTCGGCGGCCAGCGCGCCGATCGCGTCGTCGGCGAAGGCGCGCACCTCCTCCTCGCCCGGGGCCCTGGCCGCGCAGACGGCCAGCGCGCGGGCGTAGTCGCGCAGGTAGTGCGAGTCCTGCACGACGAAGTGGCGGAACGCCTCCCGCGGCAGGGTGCCGTCGGTGAGGCCGGCGATGAAGGGGTGGTCGAGGATCTCGGCGTAGACCGGCTCGATCGCCGCCCAGAGTTCTTCGGTCAGGCTCAGGCTCATGACCCGACCCTAACCGGCCGTCCGCCGCGCCCGCGGTTCAGTCCTCGGGCGGGGAGAACACCACCAGCACCCGCAGTTCCTCGGTGATGTGGTGGAACCGGTGCGGGGTGCCGGCCGGCACGTAGACGACGGTGCCCCGGCCGACGGTGGCGGTCTCGTTCCCGACCGTCAGCTCGGCCCGGCCGCTGATCACCTGGTAGATCTCGTCCTGGGCGTGCGCGGTCTGGGTGTCGGTGTCGCCGGGGGCGAGCGCGTAGAGACCGGCCGACATCCGCGGCTCCCGCAGGAAGCGCAGGTACGCGCCGTCGTTGGCGGCGCGCTCGGCGTCCAGTCGGTCCAGTCGGAACAGCTTCATCGGGGAGCACCCCTCCTCGTACGGACCTCGAACCACCGGCATTCAACACCACCGCGGCGCCCGGAGCCGCGTCACCCCTTGACCGACCTGGGACGCTGGCCCCATGAAGGGTTTCGTCATCAAGACACTGATCAACGCGGCGGCCATCTGGGTCGCCGCCTGGATCGTCTCCGGGATCACGCTCACCGGGGACGACTGGAAGCACAAGACGCTCACGGTGGTCGCCGTGGCGCTGGTCTTCGGCGTGGTCAACTGGCTGATCAAGCCGGTGGTGCAGCTGTTCTCGCTCCCCCTGTTCATCCTCACGCTGGGCCTGTTCACCTTCGTGGTGAACGCGTTGATGCTCTGGCTCACCTCGTGGGCCTCGGACAAGCTCGACCTCGACTTCCACGTCGACGGCTTCTGGTCCGCGCTGTTCGGCGCACTGATCATCAGCCTGGTCTCCTGGGGCCTGAGCCTCGCCCTCGACGAGGACTGACCGCGAACGCCGACACCGACGCCCCGCACGCCCCGCCCGCACGTCCCGCCCCGGACGCGCCGTCCCGCCCCGGACGGACGCAACCGGGGCGGGGCGCGTTTCGGCCGGTCCGGGCTGCGGGAGACTCCCGCACAACGCTCCAGCCCCGGAGGTCGCATGCGCACCCCGCCCCGCCCCGTCGTCAAGCGCACCGCCCGGGCGATCGTGCTGGAGACGGATCCGGACGACCCGTACGGACCGGCCTCGCTGGTCCTGATCAGGCGCACCCGCCCCGGTGCACCGCACCCGTACTGGATCACGCCCGGCGGGGGTGTCGAGCGGAGCGACCGCACCGTGCTCGAAGCCCTGCACCGCGAGCTGGACGAGGAACTCGGCGGCAAGGTGGTCGACGTGGTCCACGCCTTCGTGGACACCATCAGCCACACCCACCACGACGACGGCAGCCTGCTCCACCCGCACGGGGTCAAGGTGCAGCACTTCTTCGTCTGCCGGCTCGCCTCGATGGACCTCGACCGTCGGCACGGCCCCGAGGTGGACGAGCCCAACGGCGACTACGAGGTGGTGCGGGTGCCGTTCACCCGCGAGGGCGTGACCTCGGTCAATGTGGTGCCGCCGGCCCTGCGGGCCTATCTGGCCGCCAACATCGAGGGTGTCCGCGCCCTGCTCGCCCCCGACCTCGCCTGACGGCTCACGGCTCACGGCCCACGGCCCACGGCCCACGGCGCGAAGGTCCACGGCGCGACCCGACGGCTCACGGCGCGGCCAGGTCACCGACCAGGTCGTGCCGGATCCGCTCGGCCGGCAGCCCGGCCCGCAGCAGTACCCCGCTCGTCCGGCGGACCATCGCGGGCGGGCCGGACAGATAGGCCGTCCGCCCGGTCCAGGGCCCGAACCGGGCCACCGCCTCCGGGAGTTCGCCCGCGAGCAGGCCCGCGGCGGCGGACTCCGCCGTCCCGGCGCCGGGGCCGGACAGCACCGCACGCACGGTCAGCCAGCGGTGCCGTTCCGCCAACTCCCGCAGCGCCGCCAGCTCGTACAGCTCGGCGGAGGTCCGCGCCCCGTGGAACACCTCCACCGAGCGGCCCCCGGAGCCGCGCCCGGCGACCTCCTCGACCAGTGCCCGCAGCGGCGCGATCCCGGTGCCCCCGCCGACCAGCAGCAGGTCGCCGTCGTCGGTGTCGTCCAGGGTCATCCCGCCGACCGCCGGGCCGAGCCGCAGCAGGTCCCCGGGCGCGGCCCGGTGCACCAGGGCGTTGCTCACCCAGCCCGCCTGCACCGCCTTGACGTGGAAGGTCAGCAGCCCGTCGGGGCGGGGCGCGGAGGCGAACGAGAAGTGCCGCCAGACCCGGGGCCACCAGGGCGTCTCCAGGCTGGTGTACTGCCCGGCGCGGTACGGGTAGGCCTGGTCCGGGCGGACGGTGAGCACCGCGACGTCCGGGGTCCGGCGCTCGTGCGCCACCACTTCGCCCTGCCACCAGGGCGGTGAGGTGCGGGCGGCTTCCTCGGCGGCCTCGATCATGATCGAGGAGACCAGCCGGTACACCCGGCGCCAGGCCAGTTCGGTCTCGGCGTTCCACCGGCTGCCCGCGTACTTGGCCAGCGCCGCCACCAGGCACTCGCCGACCGGGCCGTAGTGGCCGGTCAGTGTGCCGTAGCGGCGGTGCCCCCGGCCCAGCGCGCCCAGGTGGGCCCGCAGCCCCTCCGGGTCCCCGGCGCTGCGGGCGGCCGTCAGCAGGGCGCGGAACAGCCGGTCGCGCTGGACGTCCATGGCGGCCGGGAAGAGCGCCCTGATCTCGGGGTGGCTGAGGAAGATCAGCGCGTAGAAGTGCGCGGTGGCCCGGTCCGCGACCGGCTCGACCACCGCCAGGCTGGTCCGGATGAGCTCGATGTCCCTGGCGGTGGGCGGCAGTTCGGCGGCGTCGCGGGCCTCCGGCGCGGCGGGCAGCGGGGCCGCCGGCGCGGCCGCGACCGGTGGAGCGGTCGCCGGAGCGGCCGGTGACGCGGCCCCACCGAGGTCGCGCGGCACCCACGCGCGGGACCACTGGTCGCCGGGTCCGGCCCAGTTGAGCCCGGGCGCGCTGGGGAACAGTGGCTCGATCACGGCGCCACCGGGCGCCACCGCCGCTGCGGGCGGGGCCGGGACGGCGGGCGGTTCGACGGGCCTGGGCGGGACGACCATCGACGCCGGGAGGGCGGGTGGCGCGGACGGCGGCATCGGAACCACCGGCCGGACGGACTGCACCGGCACCACGGACAGCACGGACTCCAGCGGCAGGACCGGCCCGGTCCTGATCGGCCCGTGCGCGATCGGCCCGGACGCGATCGGCCCGGGTGCCACGGGCGCAGGCCCGACCGCACCGGACACCGGCGGCAGGTCGGGCGGAACCGGCGGAACCGGAGGCTCCGCGGCATCGGCAGCGCCGACGTCCGCACCGGCGTCCGGCGCGACGCCCTGCCCGCCGTCCGGCGCGGCGTCCGGTACGCCGCCCGGCGCGGCCTCCGGCAGCCCGGGAACGGCCGAGGCCGCCGCCGAGCCGTGCCCGGTACGGACCAGGAGTGTCCTGCGGGACTTCACCGCAACGTTTCGAGTACCCAAGAGAATCGTTTCGCCTCCGGCCGGCCTACGCCACCACCTGGCTTGTCTCTGTTGACGCCCAGGAAGCGTGGCATGCCCGAAGTGCTCATCCGACAAATAGCGTGAAGCCCGGACACCCGCCCCCCGGACGCGCTACTCTCCCCGCCGCGCTCGCCCTGGGTGTCGGTTCCACCACCCAGGGCGAACACTTCGCCGAACGGAACCCGGGCTCAGAGCCGCCGCAGCAGCACGCCCGGCTGCTCGACACAGTCCGCGACGAACCGCAGGAACCCGCCCGCGGTACCGCCGTCGCAGACCCGGTGGTCGAAGGTGAACGACAGCTGGGTCACCTCGCGAACCGCCAACTCGCCCTGGTGGACCCAGGGTTTGGCGACGATCCGCCCCACCCCGAGCATCGCCGCCTCCGGGTGGTTGAGGATCGGGGTGGAACCGTCCACCCCGAACACCCCGTAGTTGTTCAGGGTGAACGTGCCACCGGTCAGCTCGGCCGGGGCGATCGCCCCGGTCCGCGCCGCCTCGGTCAACCGGGCCAGCTCCGCGCCGAGTTGCTCGGTGGTGAGGCGCTGCGCGTCCCGCACCACCGGGACCACGAGGCCGCGCTCGCCCTGCGCCGCGAAGCCCAGGTGCACCGCCGAGTGCCGCAGGATTCCGGAACCGTCCGCGGTCACACTGGAGTTGAGATCCGGGAAGCGCTCCAGTCCGACCGCGCAGATCCGGGCGAGCAGCGCCAGCACGCTCACCTTCGGCCCCGGAACGGCGTTCAACTGCCTTCGCAGCGACATCAGTTCGGTGGCGTCGGCGTCCACCCAGCAGGTCGCGGCGGGGATCTCCCGGTGACTGCGGCCGAGCTTCTCGGCCACCGCCTTGCGCAGCCCGCGCAGCGGGACGACGGACCCGGCCGCGGCGGGCACCGGCCCGGCCGTCCCCACCGGCTCGACGGCCGGGACGGCGGCGGGCGCCACGGCGACCTTGGCCGCGACCGCCCGTTCGACGTCCGCCCGCATGATCAGGCCGTCCGGCCCGCTGCCGGCGACCGCCGCCAGCTCCACGCCCTGCTCCCGCGCCAGCCGCCGCACCAGCGGCGAGATCACCGCCGGCACGCCCGGCGCCACGGTCGGCGCCGCGGCCACCGGCGCCGGGACCGGTGCGGCCACCACCGGGGCGACCACCGGAACCGAAGGAGCCACCGGAACCGATGCCCCGCCGCCCCCGACCCGGCGCCGCCGTCCGCTCCGGGCCGGCTCGGCGACCCCGTACCCGACCAGCGGCCGTTCCACCGCCGCCGCACGCTCCACCGCCGCCACCGCCGCGAGCGGCCGCTCGCCCTCGCCCGGCGACACCGCGACCGTCACCAGCGGGGCGCCGACCAGGACCTCCTCGCCGACCGCGCCGAACAGCGCGGTCACCACCCCGCCGTAGGGGCAGGGCACCTCGACCACCGCCTTGGCGGTCTCCACCTCCACCACCGGCTGGTCGATCGCGATCACCTCGCCGACCTCGACCAGCCAGCGCACGACCTCCGCCTCGGTGAGTCCCTCACCGAGGTCGGGCAGGGTGAACTCGCGCACGACGGGCATCATCCTCAGTCCTCCCACTGCAGCCGGGCGACCGCGTCCAGGATCCGGTCCACCCCGGGCAGGTGGTGGTGCTCGAGCATCGGCGGCGGGTACGGGATGTCGAAGCCGGTGACCCGCAGCACGGGCGCCGCCAGGTGGTGGAAGCAGCGCTCGGTGACCCGGGCGGCGATCTCCGCGCCGGTGCCGCCGAAGCCGGCCGCCTCGTGCACCACCACGGCCCGGCCGAGCGAGCGCACCACCCGGCAGACCGTCTCGTCGTCGAACGGCACCAGGGTGCGCAGGTCCAGCACCGCGAGGTCCCAGCCCTCGGCCTTCGCCACCTCGGCCGCCTCCAGGCAGACCGGCAGCGAGGGGCCGTAGGTGATCAGCACCGCGGAGGTGCCGGTCCGGCGCAGCGCCGCCCGGCCGATCGGCTCGACCGGGGCGGCCGGGTCGAAGCCGTCCTTGCCCCAGTACATCCGCTTGGGTTCGAGGAAGACCACCGGGTCGTCCGAGGCGATCGAGGCCCGGAGCAGCCCGTACGCGTCGGCCACGGTGGCGGGCGTGACCACGTGCAGACCGGGGGTGGAGGCGTAGTACGCCTCGGAGGCGTCGCTGTGGTGCTCGACGCCGCCGATGCCGCCGCCGTAGGGGATCCGGACGGTGATCGGCATCGGCAGCCGGCCGGAGGTGCGGTTGCGCATCTTGGCGACGTGCGAGAACAGCTGCTCCAGCGCCGGGTAGGCGAAGGCGTCGAACTGCATCTCGACCACCGGCCGCAGTCCGTACATGGCCATGCCGACGGCGGTGCCGAGGATGCCCGCCTCGGCGAGCGGGGTGTCCAGGCAGCGGTCGGGGCCGAACTCGGCGGTCAGGCCGTCGGTGATCCGGAAGACGCCGCCGAGCGCGCCGACGTCCTCGCCGAGCACGTGCACCGCCGGGTCCTCGCGCATGGCGTCGCGCAGCGCCGTGTTGAGCGCCTGCGCCATGCTCGTGGTGCGGGCCCCGGCGGCGGGGGCGGCGGGGGAGACAGCGGTCGTCATCAGGACTGCACCTCGGCCTCGGCGGCCAGTTCCTCGGCCAGCCGCGCCGCCTGCTCGCGCAGCTGCGGGGTCGGCTCGGCGTACACGTGGGCGAACAGGGACATCGGGTCGAGTTCGGGCTCGGCGTGGAACTCGGCGCGCATCCGGGCGGCGAGCGCCTCGGCCTCCTCGGCCGCGTCCCGGACCAGGGCGTCGTCCAGGACCCGGAGCTCGCGCAGCGCGCGCTCCATCAGCAGGATCGGGTCGTGCTCCTGCCAGGCGGCGACCTCGGTCCCGGTCCGGTAGCGGGTGGCGTCGTCGGCGTTGGTGTGCGCCTCGACCCGGTAGGTGAGCGCCTCGACCAGGGTCGGGCCGCCGCCGGTGCGGGCCCGCTCGACCGCCTCGGCAAGGACCGCGTGCACGGCGGGCGCGTCGTTGCCGTCGACCAGCCGGCCGGGCATCCCGTAGCCGACGGCCTTGTGGGCCAGGGTCGGGGCGGCGGACTGCGCGCTGAGCGGGACGGAGATCGCGTACCCGTTGTTCTGGACCAGGAAGACCACCGGTGCCTGCAGCACGGCGGCGAAGTTCAGCGCCTCGTGGAAGTCGCCCTCGCTGGTGCCGCCGTCGCCGAGCATGGCCAGCGCGACCGCCGGTTCGCCGCTCAGCCGGGCGGCGTGCGCCAGCCCGACCGCGTGCGGGCCCTGGGTGCCGAGCGGGGTGCAGAGCGGCGCGGTCCTGGTGGCCCTGGGGTCGTAGCCGGTGTGGGCGTTGCCGCGGAGCAGGGTGAGGGCCTCCAGCGGGTCCACGCCGCGGGAGACCACGGCGAGGGTGTCGCGGTAGCTGGGGAAGAGCCAGTCGCGCTCCTCGAGCACCAGGGCGGCGGCGACCTGGCAGGCCTCCTGCCCGGTCGAGGCGGGGTAGACGGCGAGCCGGCCCTGCTTGGTGAGGGTGGTGGCCTGCTGGTTGTAGCGGCGGCCGACGACCAGGCGTCGGTACAGCTCGCGGAGCAGCTGGGGGTCGTGCTTCTCCAGCGCGGGAGTACCGAGGACGCGGACCGGGGCGGGGTCCGGGAGCAGCGGGGCCGGGTCGGTGCGGGGGGCGGTGGCCCCGGGCAGCCAACCGGGTACGGCCGTGTGGTGTCTGTGGTCGAGAACGGTCATCTCGGGGCACCTCCAGGGGTCGCGGGGGCTCCCTACCGATTGTTCGGTCGTCTGTTCATCTTGACCAGAAGCGTGCGAAGGTGGTGGACAATCGGCCCGGGTGGCGGTCGACTGGTGGCATTGCGTCCAATCGTCGGGGGTGGGGGGTCATGTCGGCTGAACAGATGTCCAGACTCGACCGGGTCGACCGGGCGATCCTGCGGCTCCTGCAGCAGGACGGCCGCGCCTCCATCCGCTCGGTGGCCGAGCGGGTGCACGTGTCCCGGGCGAACGCGTACGCCCGGATCTCCAGGATGGTCGAGGACGGCGTGATTCGCGGCTTCACCGCCAGGGTGGACCACGAACGGGCAGGTCAGGGGGCTTCCGCCTACATCACCCTGAAGATCGTGCAGAACTCCTGGCGGACGGTCCGGGAGCAGCTGCTGGCCCTGCCGGGGGTCGCGCACATCGCCCTGGTCGGCGGTGACTTCGATGTCCTGCTGCTGGTGCACACGGCCGACAACCACGCCCTGCGGGAGCTCGTGCTCAACCGCATCCAGTCGATCCCCCAGGTGCTCGGCACCCGCACCATGCTGGTCTTCGAGGAGACCGACCAGGTGCCGCCGGACTGACGGCGGGACGCGGAGGGGGCGGCGCAGGGGACCGGAGCGGGGCGCGGCGGCCCGGAACACACGGGACCGCCGCCCGCGGGACCGCCCCCACGGGACCACTGCCTGCGGGCGCGGCGCCGCGCCCGCGGAACCGCGCTACCGCGCCCGGAGGCCGTCGAAGGCCAGGTGGACCACCGCGTCGGCGACGCCGTCGGCGGCCTTGAGGCCCGGCCGGTACCACTCCACGATCGAATTGATCATGCCGAAGAGCAGCCGGGTGGCCAGCCGCGGCTCGACGTCCGCCCGCAGCGCGCCGTCCGCGACGGCGGCCCGCAGCAGCTCGGCCACCTGGTGGTCGAAGTCCCGGCGACGCTCCAGCGCCCACTGCTCGGTGGCCGTGTTGCCGCGCACCCGCAGCAGCAGGGTGACGTAGGGCAGCTCGGCGAGCAGCACCTCGGCGGTCCGCCGCACCACGTGCTCCAGCCGCTCCACCGCCGGCCCCCGAACCGCGCCCGGCTCGGCCAGGATCCCGAACAGACCGTCCAGGGCCCGCCCGACGGCCAGCCGGAGCAGCTCCTCCTTGCCGCGCACGTGGTGGTAGATCGAGGACTTGGAGATCCCGGCCGCGCGCGACAGGTCCTCCATCGAGGTGCCGTCGTACCCGCGCTCGTTGAACACGTCGACGGTCACCGCGAGCAGGGACTCCACGGTGTAGGCGGTGCGCGGGGTGTGATCGGCCATTCCCCGAGTATCCCCGCCCGCCCCGCCCCGACCGCGCCCGGGTGCCCTGGTCCACACCAAAGCCCGGAGCCAGACCCTAGACTCGGCGGACGATCCGTCCATGGCCGAGCAGGTGGGGAAGTCGCATGAGCGCAATACCGGCAGTCGAATCCGATCTGCCCGAACAGCGTAGCGGCGTCACCACGACCGAGCCCGCTTCCGACTGGCGCGAGCGCGCCCGGGAGCTCGTGCTGCGCTTCGGCCCGGCCGTGTGGTGCTACGCCGTCCTGAAGCTGGTCGGCTTCACCGTCTTCATGAAGCTGCTCTCCTTCTCCGGCGACTACCTCGAGAAGCACCCCCGGTTCGGCGGCGGCGCCAACCCCTGGGACGTGCTGGCCAGCTGGGACGGCTGGTGGTACCAGCAGGTCGCCCTGTTCGGCTACCACCCGGCACTGGTGAGCGTCCCCAACGGCGTCCCGGGCTTCACGATCGAGCAGAACTCGGCGGCCTTCTTCCCGCTCTACCCGGGCCTGATGCGGCTGGTCTCCGAGGTGAGCCCGTTCGGCCTGTACGGGGCCGGGATGATCGTCTCGGTGGTCGCCTCGCTGTTCGCCGCGGCCGGCATCTACGCCGTGGTGGACCGGATGGCCGGGCCGCGCGCCGGCGTGATCGCGGCCGGTCTGTGGGCGATCGCCCCGGGGTCGGGCGCCGAGTGGGCGCTCTACTCGGACTCGCTGTTCATCGCGCTGGCCGCCTGGTCCTGCTACTGCGTGATGACCAAGCAGTGGGTGGCGGCCGGGGTGCTCACCCTGGTCGCGGGACTCAACCGGCCCACCTCGGCGGCGCTGATCGGCGCGGTCGGCCTGGCCGCCCTGGTGGAGCTGTACCGGCGGGAGAGCGGGGTGGCGCGCCCGCTGACCGCGATGCTGCTGGCCCCGCTGGGGCTGCTCGGCTACGTCGGCTGGGTGGGCTGGCGGATGGGCGAGTGGGGCGGCTACTTCACCCTCCAGCACGACGCCTGGCTGCACTACTTCGACTGGGGCCAGGGCACCTGGGCCGCGATCCGCGGCGTACTGCTGGGCCGCAACGACTACCCGTTCGCGTACCACACGGCCGACATGCTGGCGACGCTGATCGTGCTGAGCCTGCCGGTGCTGATCGTGCTGCTGGTCCGGCTGCGCCCGCCGCTGGTGCTGACCGCGTACACCCTGGCCACCATCGTCTCGGTGCTCGGCAGCCTGGGCATCTTCGGCAACACCTCGCGCTACCTGCTGCCGGCCTTCCCGCTGCTGATCGCGCTCGCGGTGGCGATGCGGAAGCTGAGCTGGCCGGTGCTGGCGGCGGTACTGGGCTTCGGGGCGGTCGCCTCCGGCTGGTACGGCGGGTACGTGATCTTCGAGCTGGGCATCCCGTAACCCCTCCGGTCAGCCGGCCCCGGGGGCGCGTCCGCTGCGGACGCGCCCCCGGCGTTTTCGCCCGCCCCCGGTGCGCTGCGGCACACCGTTCCCGTTCGCCCTCTTGAGCCGACCGATCGTTCGGTTACTCTGTGACGTGTCCCGTCCTCCCCTCTGAGGAGCGCACACCATGTCCGCAGCGGTCACCCACCCCCTCGTCGCCGAACTCGTCGAACGCCACCGGGCCACCCTGGCGGCCGCGGTCGACGCCACCGCCAAGCGCGACTACTGGTCGCCCTACCCCGAGTTCCCGAAGGCGTACGGCGAGAGCGCCGCCGCGGACGGCCGGGCCGCCTTCGAGGCCCTGCTGAACCTGCCGTTCGAGCTCCCCGGCCACCCCGCCGACGGCGACCCGGTGGGCGGTGAGGTCTCCCCGTACGGCCTCGAGCTCGGCATCGGCTACCCGCACGCCGGGCCGGACGCCCTGATCGCCGCGCTGTCCGCCGCCCGCCCGGCCTGGGCCGCCGCCGGCCCGCTCACCCGCGCCGCGGTCTGCCTGGAGATCCTGGCCCGGATCAACGCCCGCTCGCACGAGTTCGCCAACGCGGTCATGCACACCACCGGCCAGGCCTACCCGATGGCCTTCCAGGCCGGCGGCCCGCACGCCCAGGACCGCGGCCTGGAGGCCGTCGCCTACGCGTACGCCGAGCAGACCCGGCTGCCGGAGAGCGCCGGCTGGACCAAGCCGCAGGGCAAGCGGGACCCCCTGGTGATGACCAAGGAGTTCACCGTCGTCCCGCGCGGACTGGCCCTGCTGATCGGCTGCAACACCTTCCCGACCTGGAACGGCTTCCCCGGTCTGTTCGCCTCGCTGGCCACCGGCAACCCGGTGCTGGTCAAGCCGCACCCGCGGGCCGTGCTCCCGCTGGCGCTCACCGTCCGGACCGCCCGCGAGGTGCTGGCCGAGGCCGGCTTCGACCCGAACCTGGTCTGCCTGGCCTCCGAGCACGAGGGCGGCACGGTCGCCCGCACCCTGGCCGTCCGCCCCGAGATCAGGCTGATCGACTACACCGGCTCCACCGCCTTCGGCGACTGGCTGGAGGAGCACGCCAAGCAGGCCGAGGTCTACACCGAGAAGGCCGGCGTGAACACCGTCGTCGTCGACTCCACCGACGACTACAAGGGCATGCTGAACAACCTGGCCTTCTCGCTCTCGCTCTACAGCGGCCAGATGTGCACCACCCCGCAGAACCTGCTGGTCCCGCGCACCGGCATCGACACCGACCAGGGCGCCAAGTCCTACGACGAGGTGGTCCGCGACCTCGCCACCGCCATCGAGGGCCTGCTCTCCGACGACGCCCGCGCCGCGGGCGTGCTCGGCGCCGTGGTCAACCCCGGCGTGCTCCAGCGCTCGGCCGCCGCGGCCGGCGGCGAGTACGGCGAACTCGCCCTCGCCCCGCGGGCCGTGGAGCACCCGGAGTTCCCGGGCGCGACCGTCCGCACCCCGGCGCTGGTCAAGCTGGACGCCGACAAGCCGGACGACCGCGCGGTCCTGCGCGGCGAGTGCTTCGGCCCGGTCTCCTTCGCCGTCGCGGTCGAGAACACCGCCGCCGCCGTCGAGCTGCTGCGCGACACCGTCCGCACCCAGGGCGCGATGACCGCCGCCGCCTACACCACCTCCGCCGAGGTCGAGGCCGCCCTGGTCGAGGCCGCCCTCGACGCCGGCGTCTCGCTCTCCCTCAACCTCACCGGCGGGGTGTACGCCAACCAGACCGCCGCCTTCTCCGACCTGCACGGCACCGGCGCCAACCCGGCCGCCAACTCCGCCTACTGCGACGGCGCCTTCGTCGCCAACCGGTTCCGCACCGTGGAGATCCGCCGCCACAGCTGAGCCGCCGCCACCGGGCCGGTACCGCCCTCCCGGTGGCCCCGCCCTCCGGTCCCCGGCCACGCGCCGGGGACCGGAGATTCACAACGCCACTCCCGGGAAGCGATGATGGGGGCCGGGGAAACGCCACGCACGGCGTCCAGCCGCTGTTCGAGCACCGGGAGCTGACACATGACCGAGAAGCAGACCGTCACCGACGTCATCGTGGTCGGCGCCGGGCCGACCGGCCTGCTGCTGGCCGGAGACCTCGCCGCCGCCGGCCTGGGCGTCACCGTGCTGGAGAAGCGCGCCACCGAGTCCAACCTCACCCGGGCGTTCGCCGTGCACGCCCGCACCCTCGAACTCCTCGACGCCCGCGGCCTCGCCGACGACCTCATCGCCACCGGCCGCCCGGTCGAGGCGCTGACGGCCTTCAACCGGGTCCGGATCGACCTCGGCCACCTGCCGACCCGCTTCCCGTTCGTCCTGCTCACGCCGCAGTACAACACCGAACGGCTGCTGCACGACCGGGCCGTGAAGGCCGGCGCGACCGTGCTGCGCGGCGCCGAGGTGACCGGCCTGCGGCAGGACCCCGACGGCGTCACCGTCGAGACGCTCCAGGGCGGCGCCACCACCACCCACCGGGCCCGCTACGCGGTCGGCACCGACGGCGTCCGCTCCACCGTCCGCGACCTGCTCGGGCTGCCCTTCCCCGGCGAGTCGGTGGTCGACTCCGTCCTGCTCGCGGACGTCCGCCTGGAGCGCGAGCCCGAGGAGGGCACCGCCGCCGGCGCCGCCGAGACCGGCTTCGCGCTGCTGGTGCCGTTCGGCGACGGCTGGTACCGCGTGCTCGCCCACGACAGCACCGAGAAGGTCCCGGACGGCACCGAGCCCGGACCCGACCTGCTCGCCGACATCACCCGCCGCGCCCTCGGCGAGGACTACGGCCTGCACGACGTCCGCTGGAGCTCCACCTTCCACAGCGACGAGCGGCAGGTCCCCGACTACCGCTCCGGACGGGTCTTCCTGGCCGGCGACGCGGCCCACTGCCACTCCCCGGCCGGCGGCATGGGCATGAACACCGGCCTCCAGGACGCCGCCAACCTCTCCTGGAAGCTCGTCGCCGTCCTGCGCGACGGGGTCGCCGACGAACTGCTCGACAGCTACCAGAGCGAGCGGCACCCCGTCGGCCGGACGGTCCTGCGCGCCTCCGGCGCGATGATCCGGGTCGCGATGGCGCACTCCGCCGCCACCCGGGCGCTGCGCGGGGCACTGGTCCAGGTCGCCGGGCGGGTCGACGCCGTGGTGGACCGGGGCGCCCGCACCGTCTCCGGCCTCGGCATCTCCTACCCCGCGCCCAAGGACGCCCACCCGCTGGTCGGCAAGCGGGTCCCGGACCTGCGGCTGACCGGTCTCGAACCGCCCCGCGAGAACGGCCCGGCCGCCCCGGAGCGGCTCTACGAGGCACTGCGGGCCGGCCGGTTCGTGCTGGTCAGCAATGACGAGGTGGCGGCCGCCGACCCGTGGCGGGAGCGCCTGGTCACGGTCGCCCCGGCCGACCCGCACGGCAAGCTGCGCGACACCGTGCTGCTGATCCGACCGGACGGCTACGCCGCCTGGGCCGCCGTCGACCCGGGCGCCGGCGAGCTGCGCGCCGCCCTCACCGAATGGCTCGGCGAGGTCTGAGCCGCCCGCGCGGGCCCGGGGGAGAGGCGCCCTCCCGGGCCCGCCCGTGGCCCGGCACCCGGCCCGCCGGCCCGGTGCCGGGCCACGGACTACGGGGCTACGGGGCTACGGGGCTACGGCCGCACCTTCTCGTAGTGGCGGGCCGCCTTGGCCCGGTTCCCGCACACGGCCATCCGGCACCAGCGGCGCCGGCCGTTCTGCGAGGTGTCGAAGAAGTGCAGGATGCACGCCTCGTGCGCGCACTTCTTGATCCGCGCCGGCCCCTGCGCCAGCAGCCCCAGGAAGTCGTCCACCGCCAGCCAGGCGGCCAGCCACCGCGGCTCGTCCACCTCGACCCGGTCCACCGGCCCGGCCGCCGAGGCCTCCCGCCGGATCCGCCCGTGCCGCAGCACCGCGTCCAGCCCGGCCAGCGACCCGGCCCCGGGCAGCCCGCCCGCGTCCAGCTCCCGGACGGCCGCCCGGAGCGCCTCCCGGGCCTCCCGCAGGGCGGCGAGCCCCGCGTCGTCCGCCGGGCAGCGACCGGCCAGCCCGGCCGTGGAGAGCCAGATCGCGAAGCCGTCCGGCCCGTCGAGCAGATCGTTCACCGGCTCGCCGGCCCACCGCGTGTTCAGCAGGTCGAGCGCGAGCGGCTCGCCGAGCAGCGGGCGCGGGTCCCGCGGGTCTGCTGTCCGCTCGGTCATCGGCGCTCCCTCGCTCTCGGCCGGTTCCCTCGCCCCAGGCCGGTCCCCGAGTCTACGTCGGGCCCCCGCCCCGGGACCCGTGGCCGGAACCTGCCGCCACCGGTCCGGAACGCACCACCCGGCCCGGAGGAGGTCCGTGTGTTTCCGCACTGTTTCAAGATCGCTAACCTGGCGGTGCACCGCCCGTGACCACTGTCATACGCACGACTGATGACGTAGCCTCTCGACCGTGCATAGGGTTCCCCACAGCTCGGCGAGGCCGTTGACGGCGCGTTCCGGCGCCGCTCCGGGTCTGCCGCACCCGCTCGGTGGGGAAGGTAACCACATGGCCTCACAGCATCCCCAGGACGCCCGGCTCAGACTGGTCGGGCCGCACCCTGCCACGGCCGCGCCCGCACCCGGGCCGCCCGCGCCCGCACCCCCGCTGTCGCCCGCGCCGACGCCGGGACGCCCCAGCCCGACCGGCGGCTTCGCCGACACCCTGCACGTCGCGATCGAGGCCAGCGGCCTCAGCCTGGACCGGATCCGCGCCGCCCTGGCCCAACGCGGCGTCAGGGTCAGTGTCACGACGCTGAGTTACTGGCGGCGCGGGCGCAGCCAGCCCGAGCGGGCCAGCTCGCTGCGCGCCGTCCACCTGCTGGAGGAACTCCTCGGCCTGCCGCACTCCACGCTGTCCGCGCTGCTCGGCCCGCCGCGTCCGCGCGGCCGCTGGGCGGCCAGTGCCGGCGCCAGCCACCTGCGGCTGGAGGACGTCTGGCCGGGCGAGCAGCAGATCGCCGACGTCTTCGCCGAACTGGACGCCCCACCGGCCGGCGAGCTGGAGCGGCTCTCGGTCCACGACTCGTACTTCGTGGACGCCGACCGGCGCGGCAACCTGCTGCGGATGCGCCAGGTGGTCCGCGCCACGGTGTCCGGGGTGACCCGCTGCCTGGTGGTGCACAAGGCCGACGAGGAGGCGACCGGCTGTCCGGAGATCACCGGCGTCCGGCACGGCCGGCTCGGCCGGGTGCGCCGCCGCCCGGACACCGGCCTGATCGTCGGCGAGGTGATGCTGGACCGCCCGCTGGGCCTCGGCGACAGCACGGTCTTCGAGTACGAGGTCGAGATCCCCTCCGGCGGCGCCGAGACGACGGAGTACAGCCGCCGCTTCGCCACCCCGGTGCGCGAGTACGTGCTCCAGGTCCACTTCGACCCGGCGACCGTGCCGGTGCACTGCGAGCGCTACGACCGCGACCCGGGCGCCGACGTCGACCGCCGTCGCGAGCAGCTCTGGATCGGCGCCTCGGCCAGTGCCCAGATCCTCGCCCCCGACC
Source organism: Streptomyces sp. TLI_053 (assembly GCF_900105395.1). Lineage (NCBI taxonomy): Bacteria > Bacillati > Actinomycetota > Actinomycetes > Kitasatosporales > Streptomycetaceae > Streptomyces > Streptomyces sp. TLI_053. The sequence goes on along the minus strand of NZ_LT629775.1, from coordinate 4,970,121 downwards.
AGCAGCCGGGCCACATCGGCGCCCGGTGGGAGTGGGAGTAGCCGCACCCCGGCCCGGCGCCCCCGCGCCCGCTCCTCGACACCCGGTTCTCCCGTATTTGTCATGGCATAGCCATGCCCGGAATTTCTAACCATTGAAACCACCCGAACCGGTTGACCTCTCTCAAGACTAACCCCTATGGTCGCTAATAACGGTTAGACAGCGGCGCCTCGGGGCGCCCTGGCCACGGGAGTGATCAGGCATGTCCGGCACCAGCACCAGCGCCATCACCAGCACCCTGCAGACCGGCCACGTGGGCCTGAACGTCACCGACCTCGACCGCTCCACCGCCTTCTACCGGCGCGTCCTCGGACTGGAGCCGGTCGCGGAGGGCACCGACCCGGAGCACCGCTACACCTTCCTCGGCCGCGACGGCCGCCCGGTGCTCACCCTCTGGCAGCAGAGCGAGGGCACCTTCGCCACCGCCGCCCCCGGGCTGCACCACCTCTCCTTCCAGGTCGACTCGCTCGACGAGGTCCGCGCCGCCGAGGCCCTGCTGCGCGAGCTGGGCGCCTCCTTCGCCTACGACGGCGTCGTCCCGCACCGCGAGGGGGCCGCCTCCGGCGGGATCTTCTTCACCGACCCCGACGGCATCCGGCTGGAGATCTACACCCCGGCGGGCGTCGACGGAACCGGCGCCGAGGCCCCCACCGCCACCGCCCCGACCTGCGGGTTCTTCTAGAAACTTTGCAAAGTGCCACTTTGCAAAGTCCCCACAGGTGTTTGCAAAGTGCCACTTCGCAAAGAGTTCCGCGAACACCGCCAGGCCGTACCGCCCGATCCCGAGGGAGGCACCCGTCATGACCGGCACCGGCACCGACACCCCCTACCACCCCGGCGAACGGGCCGTGCAGGCCCGGGCCGGCCGCACCGACCGGGCCGACCACTCCGGCCGCGCCGTCGGCAGTACCGTCCCCGCCGTCGCCGCCCGCTTCCTGACCGAGCGGCGGATGCTGGTGGTCGGCGCGGCCGACACCGACGGCCGGCTCTGGGCCACCCAGCTCGGCGGACCGGCCGGCTTCCTGCGGGCCCCCGACGAACGGACGGTCACGGTGGCCGCCCACCCGGCCGGGGACGACCCGCTGGCCGCCGCCCTGGCCCGCCCCGCCGAGGTCGGCACCGTGGCCCTGGACCCGGCCGCCCGGCGCCGGATGCGGGTCAACGGCCGCTCCGCGCCGGACGGCCGGGGCGGGCTGGTGATCACCGCCGAGCAGGTCTACGCCAACTGCCCGAAGTACATCCAGCGCCGCCACCCGGTTGACCGCCCCGGGGCCGGCGCCCCGCGCCGGGTGGCGGCCGGTCCGTTGCTGAGCACCGCCCAGCAACTGCTGGTGAGCACCGCCGACACCTTCTTCGTCGCCACCGCCGGCCCGGACGGCCGGACGGACGCCTCGCACCGCGGCGGCAACCCGGGCTTCCTGCGGGTCCTCGGTCCGGACCGGCTGCGCTGGCCCGACTACCCGGGCAACAACATGTTCATGACCCTCGGCAACCTGGAGTTCGACCCGCGGGCCGGACTGCTCGTCCCGGACTGGGAGACCGGCGGCGCCCTGCTGATCACCGGCGAGGCCAGGACGGTCTGGTCCGGCCCCGCCGCCGCCGGCCTGCCGGGCGCCGAACGGGTGGTCGACCTGACCGTCACCGGCGTCGTCGAACTGGCCGACGCCACCCCGCTGAGCTGGAGCGAACCCGAGTACTCGCCCGCCAATCCGCCCGCCTCCGCACGCCCCGTCAGCTGACGGACAGGCGGACCGACGGACCGCCAACCCGGCCCGCCACGACGCCCGGCGGACCACCGGGCCCGCACCCCGCGCCGACAGCACGCCCTCTCCGCGCCACGCCCGGGATCCCCGGCGACCGTCACCCGCGCGGAGCAGCCCACCGCGCCGACCAGGTGTCAGCTTTGGGACTTTTGTCCGGACGACACCCCGTGTCGCCCTGGAAGAGGCTGGAAGAGGACCGTGCTGTCGCGCCGTCAGCGGCCCGACGGACACCTCCCTCCCCAGGAGAAGGAGGCGGAGCATGACCACAACCGGCCGAACGGCCCCGTTGCTCCGGTTCGACGAGGTCGAACCGGACGAGGACTGCATATGCGGGGGCTGCGGCGCCCGCCGGCGCGCCCGGCTGCACGCCGCACCGGTGCACGAGGGCGGCCACGCCGCGGCCCGCAGCGTCCGCCGCCGGGCCGCCGTCCTGCTGGCCGCCGTCGGCACCGCGCTCGGCGGCACGGCCGGGGCCGCCACCGCGGCGCCCGCCCCGGCCCCGACCCCCGGCGGCCCGTCCACCCCCCGCGGCGACACCCCGCAGGGCGAGGTCGGCGGCCTCTACGGTCAGAGCGCCGCCGACGACCGGACCGCCGACGCCCAGCCGGTCACCCGGGCCGCGATCATCGAACGGGCGCAGCGCTGGGTCGACCAGAAGGTCCCGTACAGCATGAGCCGCTACTGGTCGGACGGGTACCGCCAGGACTGCTCCGGCTTCGTCTCGATGGCGTGGGGGCTCGGGAGCAGCCAGACCACCTGGACCCTGACGAACTTCGCCGAGCGGATCACCAAGGCCGAGCTCCAGCCCGGTGACGTCCTGATCCACAACGATCCGGCCAGCCCGCGGAGCGGTTCGCACGTCACCGTCTTCGGCGGCTGGACGGACTCCACCCGCACCCGCTACCTGGCGTACGAGCAGACGTCCCCGGGGGCGACCAGGCGCGCGACCCCGTACGCCTACTGGTCCAACTCGGCCACCTACGTCCCCTACCGCTACAAGGGTCTGACCACGGGCGGGAACAGCAGTGACAGTGCCGGGGCCGCGGCGTTCCCGGGGGCGGACAAGTTCGGGCCGGGAGCGGACAACGCCTATGTCACCAGGCTCGGCGAGATGCTGGTGCGACGCGGCGGGGGCCGGTTCTACACCGAGGGGCCGGGGCCGCGCTGGAGCGAGTCGGACCGGCGGGCCACCGAGGCGTTCCAGCTCGCGCAGGGCTGGCGGGGCGCCGAGGCGGACGGGGTCCCGGGCAAGGACACCTGGGACTACCTGGTGAACGGCAAGGGCCGGAACATCGACGGCGCCGCCCCGCTCCCCCCGCCGCCGCCCGCGCCGCCCGCGCCGCCCGCCTCCTCGCCGGACGGCGTCCCGCCGGCCTTCCCCGGCCTCGGCGCCTTCGGCCCGGGCGCGGTGGGCGAGGAGGTCGAGCGGCTGGGCGCCCGGTTGGTCCGCAGGGGCTTCGGCGACGCCTACGCCGAGGGCCCGGGACCGCGCTGGACGGAGGCCGACCGGAGCGCTGTCCGGGCGTTCCAGGAGTCCCTGGGGTGGAGCGGCGCGGAGGCGGACGGCTACCCCGGGCCGGACACCTGGCGGCTGCTGTTCTCCTGACCCGCCCGGCTCCCGTGCCGGGCGGGGGACGGCCGGTCAGACGCCGCCGGCGCCGGGCGGGCGCCCCGACATCCAGTGGAACAGCCCCATCGCCACGCTGGTCGCCAGGTTGAAGCTGGAGACCCCGGGCCGCATCGGCACCGCGACCAGCCGGTCGGCCCGGGCCCGCAGCTCCGCCGAGACGCCGTGCCGCTCGGTGCCGAAGGCGAGCACCGCGTCGTCCGGGAAGGCCGTCTCCCGGATGTCGGTGCCCTCGGGGTCCAGTACGTGGAGCGGACCGGCCGGCAGTTCCGGCAGGGTCAGCCGCTCGACGGCGGTGGCGAAGTGCAGGCCGGCGCTGCCGCGGAGCACGGCGGGGTGCCACGGGTCGAGTTCGCCGGTGGTGACCACGCCGGCCGCGCCGAAGCCGGCGGCCAGCCGGATGACGGCGCCCACGTTGCCCAGGTTGCGGGGGTTCTCCAGCAGCACGACGGGCGCCGACCGGGGCCGGACGGCCAGCGCGGCGCGGTTGGCCGCGCTGGTGGGGCGCACGGCCAGGGCGACCACCCCGGTGGGGCTCAGCCGGGGTGCGAGGGTGCGCAGCGCGGCCTCCGGTAGTTCGACGGCCAGCGCGTCCAGCGCGGGGGCGACGTCCGGGGCCAGTTCGGCGGCGAGTGCCAGCAGTGCGGCCCGGTCGGCGGTCAGCACCTGCCGGACGGCACCGCCGAACCGCAGTGCGTGCTTCAGCGGGTGGAAGCCGTCCAGCAGGACGGCGCCCGGCTCCTCGGCGCCGGTCCGCCAGGCGCGCAGCTGTTCCTCGTTCATCCCGCCCACTCTGCCACCTCGGGTTCGCCCGGCTGGCCGGCGGCGGTGATGACCTGGTCGAAGGTGAGCGGTTCGCCGCTGTCCTCCTCGGGCGCTCCGGGCCGCAGCCCGGCCAGGGCGAGGTCCAGGTGCCGGTGGACGAGTGTGCCGTCGGCGTCGAGTGCGGCCAGACCGCCCGGGAGCGGGCGGGAGACGCGGACGCAGAGCAGCACCAGGTCGCCCGTGCCGACGTCCGCGCGGAGTCGGCCGGCGTCCTGGGCGGCGCGCAGCAGTTCTCCGGCCGCCGTGACCGCGCGGGAGCGGGCGGTGGCCAGTTCCCCGTCGACGACCAGCCGTTCGAGCAGCACGACGATCGCCGCTCCCATCCGCAGGTCGGCGGCGGCGTGCACGAAGCGGCGCAGCGCGCGGTACGGGTCCGGCTCGTCCTCCCGGGCCCGGTCGGCGGCCGCGGCGAGCCGGGTGAGCAGGTCGGTGACGAGGGCCCGGACGAGGGCCTCCCGGTCGGGGAAGCGCCGGTAGAGGGTGCCGGGGCCGACGCCGGCGCGGCGGACCACCGCGTCCAGCGGGGCGTCGGGGCCGCGTTCCAGGAACACTTCGCAGGCCGCGTCCAGGATCCTGCGTCGACTGCGTTCCGCGTCCGCTCTCATCGCCAGCCCTTAACCGGAGGAATTTTCTCCTCCTATGCTACCGTCCAGCGAGACGGAGAAATTCTCTCCGCTTAGCGGGGCACCCCTTCGAGGAGCGACGCCATGACGACCACCTCACCGCCGGCCATCCACATCGACATCGACGGCACCGGGTACGACCGCCCGGCCGCCCTCGCCTGGGAGCTGGACCGTTCCCGGGCCGCCCTGCGACTGCTCAAGCAGCGCCTCGGCGACGACCGCGTCCGCGAGCTGCTCGCCGCCGACACCGCCGCGACCGGCGCCGCGACGGCCGACTGGCTGCGGCTCTCCGGCGGCCGGTGGCGTGCGGCCGTCACCGAGCTGACCGCCACCGGCATCGACGCCGGGACCTTCCTCGCCTGGTGGCAGGGCCGGCTGCGGGCCGGCGACCGGGCCGCCCTGCTGGCCGCCAACCCGGAGCACTACCTGGCCGACTCCACCGGTGGAACGGTCGAGATCATCGAGACGGTCGGCGCCGGGCCGCTCCGCTTCCACCTCCGTTTCCACCCCACCCCGGCGACCCCGGAGTACCCGGTCCGGATCGGTGGCACCGGCCACCTCGCGGACGGCTCCGAGGTGCTGCGGGTGATGCACGAGTTCGCCGACTCCCCCCGGGGGCTGCGGATCCGGCTCACCGTCGAGTTCCCGGCGGCGGCCCCGGTCGAGCTGTCGACCGGTCATCAGTGGCACTTCGCGTGCGAGTTCGCCAACTGGCTGGAGGCGGCGGCGGCAGCCTCCTGACGGCGGGGCGGCACGGGCCGGCCCCTGGCCGGTCCGGGCCGGGCCCGGTCCGGCCGCCCCGGACCCGGCCCGGACCACGCCGACCGCCCGGCGTCGTCCGGATCCCGGCCTAACGTCCTGTCGGCTCCGGCTCGCGCCGCCCGGCGGCTCCCGCCGTACCGCCGGCCCGCAGCGCCCGTTCCAGGTCCTTCAGCGCCTGCAGCAGCAGTCTGGTCCCGGCCCGCACCACGTCCCGCTGCACCCCGGGCGGCGCGTCGGAGAGCCGCCGCTCCAGCCGCTCCTGGGCCTCCCGGACGGCGCCGAAGTCCACCGGCTGCCCGGTCAGCAGCGCGCCCGCCGAGAGCGCGGTGGCCAGCCGCAGTTCCTCGGCGAACTCGGCCGCCCCCGGCACCGGCTCGGCGTCGGGCCCGGGCAGGTGTGCCTCCAGCAGGACGGCGACCCGTCCGAGGTGGCCGACCGCCGCCCGGGCCCGGTCGAGCTGGCGGCGGCTGACCCCGGGCAGGCCGGAGGCGTGCCGACCGGGTTCGGCGTCGGCCCGCTGCATCGCCTGGAGCAGTTCCGAGCGCGCCTCCCGGGAGTCCAGCAGCGCCCCGCGCACCTCCCGCCCGCGCGGGGCGGCCGGCCGTTCGTAGACGGCGATCACCTCGGCCGTGTACCGACCGGCGGCGGCCAGCCACTCGGCCAGCCGCTCGCCGAGCCTGGCCGTCTGCCAGGTCGGGAAGAGCGCGTAGACGAACAGGGCCAGCGACCCGCCGAGCAGCGTGAGGCCGACCCGTTCGACGGCGGTGACCAGCGGGTTCCCCTCCTGGAGTCCGAGCAGGAAGACGGCGTAGGAGGAGATGCAGGCGGTGACCACGGCGTAGCCGGTGCGGAAGGCCAGATAGGCGCCGCCGATCGAGAGCACGGCGAGTGCGGCCAGCACCCACTCGCCGGGCCGCGCCAGCTGCACCACCAGGGTGGAGACCGCGACCCCGACCGCCGTCCCGGCCAGCCGGGCCACGCCCCGGCTGTAGGTCTGGGCGAAGTCCGGGCGCATCACCATGGCGGCGGTCATCGGCGCCCAGTAGCCGTGTTCGAAACCGACCAGCCGGGCCAGCAGATAGGCCGCGGTGACCACTCCGGCCAGCCGGACGGCGTGCTGGAAGACGGCCGAGTGCGGCCGGAACTGCCGCCGCACCGCGCGCAGCGCCGTCGGCAGCATCCGGATCAGCGGCGGTTTGCGCAGCGTCCCGCCGGGCTGGACGACGGGGGTGTCGATGGTGTCCTCGGCGCCCCGGTCGAGCGCGTCGGCGGCGCCGCGGAGCAGCCCGGCCAGCCGGCGCGCGGCGCGGCGGGCGGCGCCGCGCAGTTCCGGTCCCTCGGTCCGGGCGACGAGGGTGAGGGCCGGGGCGGAGGAGGGCAGCCGGAGCGGGTCGCCGGTGCGGATCGCCCGGGCCAGGGCGTCCATCGCCTCGGCGGCGGCCGCCAGGACCTCGCGGGCCCGGTCGCGTTCGGGGCCCTCCGCGGGGGCGCCGACCTTGGGGTCGGCGATGGCCGCCAGGGTGGGCCTGATGCGTTCGGCGAGGCCGCGCAGGCCGCGCAGCTCGGGCGGGCGGTTGCGGTCCTGCCAGGGGGTGAGCGCGGCGGCGTGCCGGGCCGTCATGAACGGTGCCGGGTCGATGTGCGCGGTCGGGTCCTGGCGCAGCCGCCGGGCGTAGTCGGCGAGTTCGGCGTAGGTGTCGGCGAGCGCCTCGCGCTGGGCGGTCCAGCTGCCGATCGGCCAGACGGTGATGACCAGGGCCTGGACGACGCCGCCGAGCGCGCAGACCAGTCCGTGGCCGAGCGCGGTGAGCGGGCTGACGGGCAGCTGGACCACGATCAGCATCACCGAGAGGGTGTTGGCGGCGACGATTCCGGCGGTCGGTCCGACGGCCCAGGCGAGTCCGGCGCCGAAGGCCCAGACGGCGAGCAGGACGGGGAAGGCCCCGGGCACTCCGACCGCGAGGTAGCCGAGGAAGGTGCTGACGCCGAGTCCGGTACCGGCGGCGACGGCGAGGGTGGCGCGGGGGCGGAAGCTGCGCTGGAAGGTCGCGGTGCCGGCGATGAAGGCGCCCATCGCCGCCGAGGTGGCGAGCCGGGCGCCGCCGAGGGCCAGGGTCGGGAAGAGCACCAGGGCGACGGCGACCGCCCCGCGCACCGCCCGTTTGGGATCGGTGAGCGCCCGGTCGACGGTCAGTCCGGTTCGCGCGGTGTCTCGAAGTGCGGCGAACCAGGACATAACGGTCAGCTTAGTGCTGCCCTCCGCGGCCGGATCCGCGCGACCCGCGCCCCGACCCAGCACAGCGCCGCCGTCGGCAGGAAGACCGCGTCCGCCGCGATCATCGCCAGCGAGAACACCGGCAGCCCGAGCAGGACGGCGATCCCGACGTGCTCGGCCATCATCACCACCAGCAGCGCGTTCTTGACCCTCCGGTCGACCAGCGTGAACGGGAAGCCGACCTGGAGCAGCACCGTCCCGTAGGAGATCAGGAACACCGGCAGCAGCGCCCCGCCGACCAGCCCCGACAGGCCCGGCCAGGGGGTGAAGTAGTCCAGGTGCAGCGGGTAGTACAGCGCGGTGCCGTCCTGCCAGCGCGAGCCCTGCACCTTGTACCAGCCGGCCGTGGCGTAGATCAGCACCACCTCGACGGCGATCACCAGCATCGCGCAGTTGTGCACCATGGTCGCCAGCGCGTCCAGCACCGCCCGGGTCTCGCCCTCCGGCGCCAGCCGGCCGGCCAGCCACCACAGCCCGGCCACCGCCCACAGCCCCCAGAACAGCGGCGCCCAGCCGACGTACGGGAACCCCGGGGTGGTCCAGGCCAGGCTGGTCCCGGCGAAGCCGCCCAGCTGACAGACCAGCAGCAGCACGCCGAGCAGCGTCCAGAGCGGCACCCCGCCGCGCCCGGAGCCGCCCCGGCGGGCGTCCAGCGACCACACCTCGGCGCACCGGGTGAAGACCAGGTAGACCGCCATCAGGTGGACGATGTTGTCGCCGCCGTCGCCCAGGAAGACATTGCGGTTCTGCAGCGACAGCACGGTGACCAGGAACAGCACCGTGCTCGCCCTGGTCCGCCAGCCGAGCAGGACGGCCAGCGCGGCCAGCACCGCCAGGTGGTAGACCAGCTCGAACCAGAGCCGACCGCCGAACCAGGGCAGCACGGTCAGCGCCCCGTTGTCGGCCAGCAGCCGCTGGGCCAGGTCGGCCGACCAGGGCGAGGTGTCGCCGTACAGCAGCCGCCGGTTGGGCCACTCCCGCAGCAGGTACGCCAGCCAGACCAGCCCGAAGCCGATCCGCACCGTCGCCGCCTGGTACCGCCCGAGCACCCGCCCGGTGAACACCGCGACCGCCCGCCCGGCGAGCCCGGCCGGCCCGGCCCGACGGACGCCGGCGGGCGGGCCGGCCGTCTCCGGGCCGGGCTGCCGGGGGATCCCGGCCACCACCGCCGCCGCCACCGCCGCGTCGGCCGCGTCCCCGGCCGCATCGACCGCCCCGGCCGGACCGACGCCCCCGGCCGAACCGGTCGCGTCAACGACCCCGGCCGTACCGGCCACCTCGACGCCCCCGGCCGGGTCGGTCACGCCGGTCGTGTCGCCCGGTCCGCCGGGCACCGCCGCGCTCACCGGAGCCCCCGCAGGTCCCCGGCCTTCACCGGCCACCAGGGCAGCTCCCGCACCTTCGGCGCGCCGGGCGCCGCCTCCCCGCTCCACGCCGGCGGCGCGACCGTCGTACTGGTCACCCGCAGCTCGACCGCCACCACCGGCCGCCCGTCCACGCTCGGGCCGATCCGCTGCACCGCGATCCGCTTCAGGTACTCCTCGGCGAGCGTGCCGCGCGGATTGGTCGCCGACTCGTCCTGGGCGCTGTGCGAACCGTCGTAGAAGTCCCACGCGCGCCGCAGCAGGTTCTGGTCCGCGTGGCTGGGCGCCGGATTGCCCCGGATCGCGGCGATGTCCTGAGCGGTCAGCCCGACCCACTCGTGGATCCGCGCCTCCCCGTCCGGCGATTCGGTCCGCACCCGGGCGTCCACGGCGACGTTCTGCTGCAGCGGATTGGGCGCGAACAGCTTCCAGTTCTGCTCGAACTCCGGATAGATCAGGCCGTCCACCTGCTCCCGGTACTCCCGGGACAGTGAATTGGCGGGCGCCACGTGCAGGAAGACCGCGCCGAGGAAGAGCCCGGTGGCACCGGTCAGCAGGGCTCCGGCCGCGCCCAGGACGACCCGCGCGGGCGCCGACCAGGGCCGGCGGACGGGCGGCGGGTCCGTGCTCTCGGCCATGAACTCCCCCGGGGACGGGTGGGGCCGGCACCGCGCCGGCCCGGTCGCGCGCCCATCCTGCCCTACTCCCCGGGGCGGACGGATCCCCCCGGTCGTCCCTTCCCCGGGACCCGGCCCGGAACCTGGTCCAAGACATGGTTCAAGGCCTGGTCCGAGGCATGGCCCGGGTCCTGGTCCAGGACCCGGCCCGGGTCGTGGCTCCGGATCGTGCTCCGGGACCTGCCTCAGAGGACGAAGGCGTCCTGCCCGCCGGTGCTCACCATCGGGCGCCCGGCACCGTCCCAGGCGTACATGCCGCCGTCCACGTTGACCGCCTCCCGGCCGTTCTGCACCAGGTACTGGACGACCTGCGCGGAGCGCCCGCCGACCCGGCAGAGCACGTAGAGCTTCTCCTCCGGCAGCTCGCCGAGCCGGGCGACGACCTCGCCGATCGGGATGTGCAGGGCGCCCGCCACGTGTCCGGCGTCCCATTCGTCCTGCTCCCGGACGTCCAGCAGGGCGGCGTCGGCGGGCACGGCGGCGGCGTCGATGGTGGGGATCTGCGCGAACATCGTCTGGTTCTCCTGGGCTTCGGGATCGGCGCCGCCATTCTCCCCCACCGGACGGCCGCCGAGCAGCCCTTCCAGCTCGGCCTGCTGCGCGGCGGCCCTGGCCAGCAGCTGCTCGGCCAGCTCGGCCAGCAGCCCGTCCGGGTCCTGCGGGGCCAGGGCCAGCAGCTCGCCCATCGCACTGCGCTCCAGCCGGACCTGCTCCGCGGCCAGCTCGCTGATCCGCCCGGTCAGCCACTCCAGCCGACGGCGCAGCCAGCCGAGCCGGCCGGGGGAGTCGGTCGCGGGCGCGGCCTCGGGCGCGGTGGACCACTCGGCGGACAGCGCCTCCAGGGCGCCGGTGTCGCCGTACGCGTAGGCCTCGTTGACCCGGGCCAGGAACGCCGCCCGGCGTTCCTGCTCGGCCGGGTCGGTGGACAGGTCGGGGTGGGCCCGGCGCACCAGCTCGCGGTAGATCCGCTGGGCGTCCCGGCCGGGACGGACCCGGACCGGCGCGGGCGGCGGCGGGGTGTCCTCCTGGGCCCGGACGCTGTCGAACAGCGCGTCCAGGTCCGGCATGTCGTCCACCCGCTGCCGCGCCTCGTGGGCCCGCCGGAGGTCGTCCGGCAGCCCGGTCCGGGCGGCCACGGCCTCGGCCAGCAGCGCGTCCAGCTCGTCCAGCCGGGCGTAGAGCGGACCGAGCAGCTGGTGGTGGATCAGCGCGAAGTTGTCGATCTCGACGCGCAGTGTCCGCACGTCGACGTCCATGGTCAGCCAGGCGAGTTCGGCGGCCTCGACCCGCTCCTCCAGCTCCCCCTGCTGCGGATCCGTCCAGCGGACGGGGATCTGCGCGGTCACCTCTGGCCTCCGTCTCCTGCTGTCCGGTGCGGGGCCGGCCGGGCCCGTGCTGCGACCCTACCGCCCGGACCCGGCCCGGCCTGCGGGCCGGACGGGGAGTGCGCAGGGGCGCACGGCGTGTGACACGCAACTGATACCGAGGAATCTCCCCGTTTCGCTATCGAGTCCCGGCCGGTCCGTGCTTCGCTGGTATCCGCACAGCATGCCTTCCTCCGGAGAACCGGCCGTCTCCAGGCGTGGCGGCCAGGCGGGAGCAGACCGAATCCATGGTGGACGATCCAAACTCCACACCGCGTCCGACGGGCACCGCTCCGGAGCCCGGCACCGCACCGGGCGACCAGCCGTCGGGGGTGGTCGCCCTGGTCCGGCTCGCCGTCGTGCTGGTCGACCGCGAGGGGCGGATCGCCCAGTGGAGCCGGGCCGCCGAGGAGCTGTTCGGACACCGCGCCGAGGCCGTCCACGACCGGCCGGCCGCCGGCCTGCTGCCCGCCGCCGAGCCGCGCAGCGTGCCGGGCCAGGCCGGGCCCGCCGGCACCGGCCGCCGCCGCGACACCTTCACCACCCTCGCCGAGCTGACCCCGGACGGCACCGCCTGGGCGGGGCAGCTGCCCGTGGTCGACCGCGAGGAGCACCTGCGGGACGTGCTCTGGTGGGCCTACCCGCTGGAGGGCCCGGCCGGCCGGCTGCTGGCCCTGGCCGCCGACGCCCGCCCGCTGCGCACCGCCGGCCCCCGGCTGGCGCTCGGCGAGCGGCTGCTGCCGTTCGCCGCCGCCCCGGGTGCCCTGGGCGGCTTCCACCGGCTCTCCGCCGCGCTGGGCGCCGCCGGCCGGCCGGTCCCCGGAACGCTCGCCGCGGTGCTGCCCGGCGCGGCCGAGCGCCGCGGACCGCTGCTGGCCGCGCTCGCCCGGGGCGGACTGCCCGCCCTGCGGCTGGACCCGAGCACCGTGCTGCCGCTGCACCCGGCCGACCCGGCGGCCGGCACCGCCCACGCGGCGGCCGGGATCGGCCGCCGCTACCCGACCGCCCAGCAGCGCACCGCCCGGCTGGGCCCGCCGGCCCCGCCCGAGCAGTCCGCCCCCGGACGCCGCCCCGCCGCTCCGCTGCCCGCCCAGCGCGAGGCCGCGGCCGCACCGGCCGCCGCGGACCGGGCCGCCCGCTCCGACCGCCCCGGCGGCGAGCTCACGGCCGGCGGCGTCCCGGCCCCGCCGAGAGGAGGCACCACCATCGAGCAGACCACCGTCGGCCCGTCCGCCAACGGACACCGGCCGCACCCGGGCGACCCGGCGCCGCCGACCGCACCGACCCCGCCGACCACCGTCCCCGTCCCCGTCCCCGCCGCCGCGCCCCCGCCCGGACCGCCGGCCGGCCGGTTCGGCCCGTTCCTGACCAACGGCCACGCCGGCGAGCAGCTCGCCCTGCTCAACGAGGTCGGCGGCAAGGTCGGCACCACCCTCGATCTCGGCTTCACCGCCCACGAGCTGTGCCGGGTGCTCGTCCCCCGGGTCGCCGACTTCGCCTGCGTCGACCTCGTGGACGGCCTGATCTCCGACTCCGAGCTGCCCGCGGCCCGCCCCGACGACGACACGATGCTGCGCCGGGTCGCCCTGGCCCGCAACGAGTCCGCCGGCCAGTGGGACCACGTGCTCGCCGAGGGTTCGCTGGTTGCCATGCCCCGGCGCACCCCGCCCGGCATGGCCCTCCAGCTGAACCAGCCGGTCCTGGTCCCGGTGGTCACCCGGGACGTCGCGGTCGAGTACGCCGCCGCGCTCGGCGGCCCCGAGCTCGTCCCGGTGGTGTCCGGCCGCTCGATGCTGGTCGTGCCGCTCTCCGCCCGCGGCACCGTGCTCGGCATCCTCAAACTGCTCCGGCTCCCCGACCGGGCCCCGTTCGACGAGAGCGACGCCGCCACCCTCAAGGAGCTGGCCGCCAGGGCCGCGCTCTCGCTCGACAACGCCCGGCTGCACCGGGCCGAGTCCCGGGTCGCCACCACCCTGCAGCGCTCGATGATCCCGACCCGTCCCCCGCAGATCCCCGGCGTCCAGATCGCCCACCGCTACCTGCCCGGCGACTCCCGGGCCGAGGTCGGCGGCGACTGGTTCGACGCGATCCAGCTCCCCGGCAGCCGGGTCGCGCTGGTGGTCGGCGACGTCATGGGCCACGGCCTCCACTCGGCCGCCGCGATGGGCCGCTTCCGCACCGCGATGCAGACCCTGGCCGCGCTCGACCTGCCTCCCGGCCAGCTGCTGCGCCATCTGGACAACCTGGCCCACAAGCTCGGCGACGACCATCTCGCCACCTGCCTGTACGCGGTCTACGACCCGATCAACCGGACCTGCGAGCTGGCCAGCGCCGGCCACGTGCCCCCGGTCCTGGTCCACCCGGACGGCACCGGCGAGCTGCTGGAGATCCCGGCCGGCGCCCCGATCGGCGTCGGCGGGGTGCCGTTCGTCGCCAAGACCATCGACGTCTCGGACGGCTCGATGCTGGTGCTCTGCACCGACGGCCTGGTCGAGGTCCGGGGCGGTGACATAGGAGCGGGCCTGGCCGCGCTCTGCGGCAATCTGATCGACCCCCGGCAGAGCCCGGAGGAGGCCTGCGACGTGGTGCTGGACCGGCTGCACTCCGACGACCGCAAGGACGACGTGGCGCTGCTGGTGGCCCGCTTCGACGGGGTCGCGCCGAGCGAGGTCGCCACCTGGGACCTCACCGTCGACCAGCGCGAGGTCGGCCGGGCCCGTGCCCTGGTCCGCGAGCAGCTGGCCGCCTGGCACCTGGAGTCGATCGGCGACACCGTCGTCCTGCTGGTCAGCGAGCTGGTCACGAACGCCGTCCGGGTGGCGCGGGACCGGGTCCAGCTCCAGCTGATCCGGGTGGACAAGCTGCTGGTCGAGGTCAGCGACGACAACCACAACCTGCCGTCGCTGGAGCCCGCCGAACAGCTCGGCGAGACCGGCCGCGGCCTCACCCTGGTCACCAAGCTGGCCGAGCGCTGGGGCACCGCCCGCAAGGCGGTCGGCAAGGTCGTCTGGTTCGAACTGCCGCTGTGACGCGGAGGAGCCCGCGGACCGTCCGGTCCGCGGGCTCCCGTGTCCGTCCTGCTCGTCGGCCCCTAGGTCCTTTCTTTTGGATCAGCGAGCGGACCAGATGAAGATGCCTGCGATGTGGAGTCCGGCCCGGTAGACGGTGGCGGTCTTCTCGTAGCGGGTGGCCAGGCCGCGCCAGTTCTTCAGGCGGTTGATGCACCGCTCGACGGTGTTGCGCCGCTTGTAGGCCTCGCGGTCGAAGGCCGGGGGGCGACCGCCTCGGCGGCCCTTGCGTTTGCGGTTGGCGATCTGGTCGGCGGGCTGTGGGATCACCGCGCGGATGCCGCGCCTTCGCAGGTGTTCGCGGATGGCCCTCGACGAGTAGGCCCGGTCCGCCAGGACCACGAGGGGCCGGGTGCGCGGTCGTCCGACCGTCCTGGGCATGCGCAGGGCGGTCATGACGTGCTCGAACGCGGGCGCGTCGCCGGCCTGGCCGGGCGTGAGCACGAAGCACAACGGGCGGCAGCGGCTGTCCGCCGCGAGGTGGATCTTCGTCGTCAGGCCGCCGCGGGAGCGTCCGACGGCGTGGTGGGCGGGTTCGTCGGCCGGGGCCCCTTTTGACGGGCCCCGGCCGCGTTCTGATGCGCGCGCACGATCGTGGAGTCGACCGCCACGACCCAGTCCAGGTCGCCCTCGGCGTCGGCCTGCGCGAGCAGGGCGGTGAAGACCCGCTCCCAGGTTCCGTCGATCGCCCAGTTCCGCAGCCGGGTGTAGGCGCCCTTCCACGAGCCGTACTTCTCAGGCAGGTGCACCCACTGCGAACCGGTCTGGAACTTCCACGCGATCGCGTCGATCACCTCACGGTGATCACGCCACCGCCCGCCCCGCTTCGGCGTCCGGTCCGGCAACAACGGCTCTATCCGCGCCCACTGCGCGTCAGTCAACGGCACGACCAGACCAACGATCCGATGATCGGAAAGAAACGCCCTAGGGCACGGCCGCGCCGGCCGGGGTGCGGCGGCGGACGTCCGCCGCAGCCGCCTCCAGCGAGGCGGTGGCCGTCGCCACCACGGCCGCCGCGCCGACCCCGGCCAGCACCCGCGGCCAGAAGTCCCCGAACACCTCCATCGAGACGGCGATCAGCAGCGCCGCGATCACCGCGACCACGTGCTCCATCCCGGCCAGGTTCGGCAGCACGATCGCCTCGCCGACCATCACCGCCACGACCAGCCCGGCCGTGAACCAGGCCCGGCAGCGGAACGCGATGCAGATCGCCAGCGCCACCACCGCGGCCGAGGGGCCGGTGTCCCGCACGTGGGCGACCCACTTCGGGAAGCCGAAGACGTGGTCCGGTCCGATCGCCACCCCGACCCGGGCGAACAGCGTCCCGGCGAGGGTGCAGGTGTAGGCGACCACCAGGGTGAGCCGCCGGCCGAGCACGATCTCGGCGATGCCGAAGACCACGAAGACCTGTGCCAGCGCCCCCCACACCGGCAGGTCCAGGGCCGGCACGTACAGCGACAGCGGCGTGCGCAGCAGCGAGACGTCCAGCGGCAGCGCCGCCTTGACCACGCCGATCCGGGTGACGAACTGCGCGCCGCCCGGAAGGTGCTGGACGATGCTGAACAGCAGGATCAGACAGGTCGCCGCGGTGGCCAGTGGAACGGCCGCGAACTTCTTCCGCGCGACCTGCTCCCGGACCGTCCCGAACAGCGCTCCCCACTCGGCGACAGCGGCCTCTCTGGCAATAGCCACCGGCCCCTTTCGCACGCCCCCCGCGTGGGTCCTCCGCATCACAACCGGTTCTCCGAATCCCCGTTGGCGCAAGCGCCTTCTCGACTACCTCCACATTAGAAGCCGGTTAACGAATCCACATCGGCAATTGTGCGGATCCGAGTCATCCTCTAGGGGGAGAAACAACCATGAGATCCCCCCGGACGGCTGCCCGGCCCCCTCCGCCCCCCGGCGGAGGGCTACCCCTTCCCGTCCTGTGCCGCCGCCGCCACCCGGGGGGCCGTGCCGGACGGCCCCTGGTGCCGGCGACGGAACAGCGCGGGCAGGCTCGGTGCGGTGATGAAGCCCTCGGCCCGGGCACTGGCGATGCCGATCCGCGGAATCTCGCTGCTCTTCTCGAACAGCAGATAGCGCGGCTCCCAGATCGGCCGGTACTTGGCGTTGGCCCGGTAGAGCGATTCGATCTGCCACCAGCGCGAGAAGAAGCCGAGAACGGAACGCCAGAGCCGCAGCACCGGGCCCGCCCCGAGCTTCGAGCCCCGTTCGAAAACGGAACGGAACATGGCGAAGTTCAGCGAGACCCTGGCCAGGTTCACCTCACGGGCGCGCTGCAGGAGTTCGATCACCATGAACTCCATCAGGCCGTTCTCGGTGTCCCTGGCCCGGCGCATGAGGTCCAGCGAGAGCCCGTCCGCGCCCCACGGCACGAAGCTGAGCAGGGCCTTCAGCTCGCCCTCGGCGTCGTGGCACTCCAGCATCACGCAGCGCCCGTCGCCCGGGTCGCCGAGCCGGCCCAGCGCCATCGAGAAGCCGCGCTCGGTCGCGCCGTCGCGCCACTGGTCGGCCTTGGCCACCAGCTCGGCCATCTCGCACTCGGGGATCTCCTCGTGCCGGCGGATCCGCACCGTGTAGCCGGCCCGCTTGACCCGGTTGTACGCCTGGCGCACCACCCGCATCGCCCGGCCGTCCAGCGAGAACTCGTCGAGCTCGACGATCGCCTCGTCGCCCAGCTCCAGCGCGTCCAGCCCGTGCCGGGCGTAGATCACCCCGGCCTCCTCGGAGGCGCCCATCACGGCCGGCGCCCAGGCGTGCTCGCGGGCCTCGGACAGCCAGGCGTCGATCGCCCCGGGCCAGGCCTCGGGGTCGCCGATCGGGTCGCCGGAGGCCAGCGAGACGCCGCCGACCACCCGGTAGGTGACCGCCGCCTTGCCGCTCGGCGAGAACATCACCGCCTTGTCCCGGCGGAGCGCGAAGTAGCCCAGCGAGTCCCGGTCGCCCTGCTTCTCCAGCAGCCCCCGGATCCGCTCCTCGTCCTCGGCGGTGAGCAGCTCGGTGTTCCGCGGGCTGCGGAAGGCCACGTAGAGGACCAGCAGGAAGAGCACCGCGCCCATGGTGTTGATGACCGCGTTCACCCAGGTCGGCGCGTCGATGACGGAGCGCAGGTGCTGGCTCGGGTCGATGGTGATCATCCGGCCGACCGAGTAGCGGAACATGTCCCAGAAGTCGGCGGCGCCGTGCAGGTTGTTGGTGAGGGCGACCAGGGCCGCGCCGACCACCCCGCCGAGGCCCAGGCCGAGCACGAACGTGGCGGCCGCGGTCTTCGGGTTGGAGCTGTCGCCCTTGGAGGTGAACTCCTTCCGCCCGACCAGCAGTGCCAGGACGAAGCCGCAGGTCAGCACGGTGGAGATGTAGTTCAGCGGGTGCTTGGTGAAGCCTCCGCCGGGCAGCGTCATGGCGAGCAGGTAGAGCACCGCGAACAGGCCGGCCAGCGCCGTGTTGAAGATCCACGCGGCCCGCTTGCGGCGCCGCATCGCGATCGCCAGGAAGACCGAGAGCACCGCGCTGCTCAGTCCGGTGGTCATCAGGTAGGGGGTGAAGTACTCGCCCTCGTTGTGCGTCTCGATCTGGTCCCGGAACGGCACCGAGAGAACGGCCACGAGGTTCAGCAGGGCGATCAGCCGCAGGTACCAGACGGTCGCCGCCGCGGCCCGCGGACGCCAGCGCGCCATGAGGGCACCGGACCCGGATCCGGTGGGGGCGGTGGAGGGCTCCGGCTTCACAGTGGACGACACAGCTCAATTCCAAACGATCAGATGGTGGGCCGCATCCGCACGCGGCCCGGCCGGCCACCCACCCCGGCCGCGGACCGACCGAACGGCAGCCGATTCCATGGTTCCCCACGATCGGTGAGAATCGCGTGAACCAGGCAGCGGATTCACACCCCCGCCGTTCGGCGGGGTTGCTCCGGGAGGCCGGGCCCGGCGAAGCCGCCGGTCAGGCCCTACTCTCGATTCAGTCATGCGGACCGGCCCGGCCCGTCCGCCGAACCGAGGAGGGACCAT
Organism: Streptomyces sp. TLI_053; assembly: GCF_900105395.1. Classification (NCBI taxonomy): domain Bacteria; kingdom Bacillati; phylum Actinomycetota; class Actinomycetes; order Kitasatosporales; family Streptomycetaceae; genus Streptomyces; species Streptomyces sp. TLI_053. The sequence continues at coordinate 4,951,721 of NZ_LT629775.1, read as the reverse complement.
CACCACCACCCGCGTGCTGATCGTGGACGACGAGATCCTGGTCCGGTCCGGGCTGGGCCTCATCGTCGGCTCCGCCCCCGACCTGGAGGTGGTCGGCGACTGCTCGGGCGCGCAGACCGAGGAGTACGTCCGGCGGCTGCGTCCGCACGTGGTGCTGCTCGACATCCGGATGCCCGACCTGGACGGCATCTCGGTGCTCCGCCGGCTGCGGGCGCTGCCCGATCCGCCGGCCGTGGCGATGCTGACCACCTTCGACACCGAGGAGCACATCGGCACCGCGCTGCGGGCCGGCGCCTCCGGCTTCCTCCTCAAGGACACCGCCCCGGACCAGTTGGTGCACGCCGTCCGGGTGCTCGCGGCCGGCGGCAACATCCTCTCCCCGACCGTGACCCGGACCGTGATCGGCGGCTACGTGGACGGCGGCGGCCCGGACGCCGAGGCGGCGTCCCTGGCCCGCACCCTGACCGGCCGGGAGCTGGACGTCCTGGCGCTGCTGGGCGAGGGGCTGTCCAACGCCGAGATCGCCGACCGGCTGTTCCTCGGCACCGGCACCGTGAAGGACCACATCAGCGCGATCCTCGGCAAGCTCGGCGCCGCCAACCGGGTCCAGGCGGCCGTCGTCGCCCACCGGGCCGGACTGGTCCGGCCGAAGCCGAGCGACGGGGCATGAGCGACCCCTCTCCCGCACGACGCCTTCCGGCCGGGCTCACCGCGCCCTGGCTGATGATCCTGCTGCCCGCCGTCTACTCCCTGATGGACGCCGCCCTGGTGGCCCGCGGCGCCCCGCTCTGGCAGACCCTGCTGTCGGTCCTGGCCGCCGTGGCGCTGCTGTGGCGGCGCCGCTACCCGGTCGCCGTGCTGCTGCTGACCATGCCCGGCAGCTACCTCGACGACATCTGGCTCGCCCCGATCACCGCCGTCTACACGGTGGCGGCCGAACGCCCCCACCCCCGGGTGGTGCTCCCCTGCGCCTCGCTCTTCGCCCTGGTGGAGTTCTTCCACTGGCCGCTCTCCGAGCAGTCCTTCGAGCCCACCCGGGACACCGCGCTGTACGCCATCCAGTCGGTGATGCTCGCGGCGGGCCCGGCCGCCACCGGTCTGCTGTCCCGGACCAGGCGCGAGCTGGCGGGTCGGCTGGACGAGCTCACCCGGGGCCAGGCCCGGGAGAGCCGGCTGCTGGCCGACCGGGTGCTGAGCGAGGAGCGCGGCCGGCTCGCCCGGGAGATGCACGACGTGGTCTCGCACCAGGTCAGTCTGATCAGCATCCAGGCGGGCGCGCTCCAGGTGTCCACCACCGACCCGGCGGCCTCGGGCGCCGCGTCGACCATCCGCGAGCTGTCCGTGCGCACCCTGGAGGAGCTGCGGCAGATGGTCGGTGTACTGCGGGCCGGCGGGCCGAGGACCGGTGCGCCACTGGCCCCGCAGCCCAGGCTGGCCGACCTGCCCCGGCTGATCGAGGAGAGCGGGCTGGCCGCCGACACCGAGCTGGCCCCGGGCGACCGCCCCTGGCCGGAGGCGGTCGAGCGGGCCGCCTACCGGACCGTCCAGGAGGCGCTCACCAACATCACCAAGTACGCGCCGCAGGCCGCGGTGCACGTCCGGATCCGGGCCCGGGGGCGACGGCTGCGGGTGGAGGTGCGCAACGACGCCCCGCCGGTCCGTCCCGACCGGATCCTGCCCGGCGGCGGCCACGGCCTGGTCGGCCTGCGCGAACGCGCCCAGCTGCTCGGCGGCTCGCTGGACGCCGGCCCGACCGCGGACGGCGGCTTCGAGGTCCGCGCCGACCTCCCGGCGCCGTCCTCCTGAGACCGGGAGCGTCCGGCCCGGACCGGGGCCGTCCTCCCCGGACCGCCACCGCCCTGCCGGTGCCGGGAAACAAAAAAGCCCCGCAGATCCGAAGATCTGCGGGGCTTCGCTGTGCGCGAGGGGGGAGTTGAACCCCCACGCCCTTTCGGGCACTGGAACCTGAATCCAGCGCGTCTGCCTATTCCGCCACCCGCGCATGGGTGTTTTCACCGCTTGCCGGTCGATCAGCCGATCCGCTCGGTACCATGTGGTCTTCGCGGTTCTTCGATCGGGCCACCCGGTGGGCGCCCCTTCCGACATGCAAAACAGTAGCACGACCTGCGGGTCACCTCCGAATCCGTTCCCGGGGGAGGCGGAGCGCATCCGAACGGATGCCCGGCGAACAGGCGAGCGAGGGATGCCGGGCCCGCCGGGCGGGTACTCCTGGCATGCTGCCGCCCGCATGCGTCACCCTGTGTGTCCGAGCCCACCCCCGGGCACCACATGGTCCGGGAACCGTACGGATGGCCCCGGCGTGGATACGATCAGTACGGAAGTACCGCAATCAGGCGCGACCGGCTCCCCCCGGAAACCGGTCGGCAGGCAGGCGAACGAACCCTTGGAAGGGGGTGCCCCATGGGAGTGCTGAAGAAGTTCGAGCAGCGGCTCGAGGGTCTCGTCAACGGCACCTTCGCCAAGGTGTTCAAGTCCGAGGTCCAGCCCGTGGAGATCGCCGGAGCGCTGCAGCGCGAGTGCGACAACAACGCGAGCATCTGGAACCGCGACCGGACCGTCGTGCCCAACGACTTCATCGTCGAACTCAGCCCGCACGACCACGAGCGGCTGAGCCCCTACTCCGGGCAGCTGGGCAACGAGCTCGCCGGCATGGTCCGCGAGTACGCGGAGGCCCAGCGCTACACCTTCATGGGCCCGCTGCAGGTGAACCTGGAGAAGGCCGACGACCTCGACACCGGCCTGTACCGGGTGCGCAGCCGCACCCTCGCCGCCGAGGAGCCGCAGCAGCAGGCCCCCGCGCAGCCGACCCAGCCCGGCTACGGCCGCCCGCCGGCCGCACCGGCTCCCGGCGCACCGTGGCAGCAGGGCGGCGCCCAGTACGCCGCGCCCCCGCCGCCACCGGCCGCGCCCCCCGTGACCCCGCCGGCGCCGACCGCGCCGGCCGCCCCCGCCGGCGGCAACGTGCGCCCCTTCCCGGGCGGCGGCCACGGCACCTCGGTGCGCCGCTGGATCGAGGTGAACGGCGCCCGCCACCAGATCTCCGGGAACGGCTGCGTGCTCGGCCGCTCGACCGAGGCGGACGTCCGCATCGACGACCCCGGGGTGTCCCGCAAGCACGCCGAGATCCGCCCCGGCACACCCTCGATGGTGCTGGACCTGGGGTCGACGAACGGCATCGTGGTGGACGGGCAGCACACCCAGCGCGCTACGCTCCGCGACGGCTCTCGAATCGTCGTGGGCTCCACCACCATCGTCTACCGACAGGTCGAAGGGTAGAGCGGGCGCGGTTATGTCAGAACTGACCCTCACGGTCATGCGGCTGGGCTTCCTGGCCGTGCTGTGGCTGTTCGTGATCGTCGCGGTCCAGGTGATCCGCAGCGACCTCTTCGGGACCAGGGTGAACCCCCGGTCCTCCCGCCGGGGCGGCGGCGCCGCGGCGCCCGCGGCCGGTGCGGCCGGGCGGGCCCCGCAGGGCCAGCCGCCGGCCGGCGGTCCGCCGACCCAGGGCGGCGGGCGCCGTCGCGGCGCCCCGACCCAGCTGGTCGTGGTGCAGGGCTCGCTGGCCGGGACCACCGTCGCGCTGCAGGGCCAGACCATCACGCTGGGCCGGGCGCACGACTCCACCATCGTGCTGGACGACGACTACGCGTCCTCCCGGCATGCCAGGATCTATCCCGACCAGACTGGGCAGTGGACGGTGGAGGATCTAGGCTCCACCAACGGCACCTATCTGGACCGTCAGCGCCTGACCGCGCCGACCCCGCTCCAGCCGGGCATGCCGATCCGTATCGGCAGGACCGTCATCGAACTGCGGAAGTAGTAGCGCATGAGGGACAGCATCCCGTCCATGACCCAGAGGGGGGCACAGGTCGCATGACCCTGGTGCTGCGCTTCGCCGCCGGCTCCCACAAGGGACTGATCCGGGAGGGGAACGAGGACTCCGGCTACGCCGGCCCGCGGCTGCTGGCCGTGGCCGACGGCATGGGCGGGGCGGCGGCCGGTGAGGTCGCTTCCTCCGAGGTGCTCGGCTCGATCGTCCGCCTGGACGAGGACGTGCCGGGCGCCGACCTGCTGACCCTGCTCGGCGACGCGGTCCAGGGCGCCAACGACCGGCTCCGGCAGATGGTCGAGGAGGACCCGCAGCTCGAAGGCATGGGCTGCACCCTCACCGCGATGCTCTGGACCGGCCAGCGGATGGGCCTGGTCCACGTCGGAGACTCCCGCGCCTACCTGCTGCGGGACGGCTCGCTGGTGCAGATCACCCAGGACCACACCTGGGTGCAGCGGCTGGTCGACGAGGGCCGGATCACTCCGGAGGAGGCCGAGACCCACCCCCAGCGTTCGCTGCTGATGCGCGCGCTGGACGGCCGGGGCCAGGTCGAACCGGACCTGTCGATCCGCGAGGTGCGGGCCGGCGACCGGTATCTGATCTGCTCCGACGGCCTCTCCGGCCCGGTCAGCCACCAGACCCTCCAGGACACGCTGGGCAGCTACTACTCGCCCGAGCAGACCGTGCAGGAGCTGATCCAGCTCGCGCTGCGCGGCGGCGGCCCGGACAACATCACCTGCATCGTCGCGGACGTCCTCGACGTCGGCGCCACGGACACCCTGAGCGGCCGGTTCAACGACGTGCCGGTGGTGGTCGGCGCGGTCGCCGAGACCCCGCCGTCCTCGACCGCCGCGGACCAGTCGATCCGCGACACCCCGGCCGGCCGCGCGGCCGGGCTCGGCCGCGGCCCGCAGGGCGCCTTCGGCCCCGCCGAGGGCTACGGCGCCGGGGTCCCCGACCCCGGGTTCGGCCCGGCCGGCGGCTACGAGGGCGGTTCCGCCGAGCCCTCGGTGCACGGGACCGAGGACTACGACGACGACGCGCCCCGGCGCCCCAGGCGCAAGAACCGGGCGCTGGCGTTCTCCCTGGTCGGCCTGGTCACCGTGGGCCTGCTGGGCGCGGGCGGCTTCTTCGGCTACCAGTGGACCCAGAGCCAGTACTACGTGGGCGCCGAGGGCGACCACGTCGCGGTCTTCCAGGGCGTGAACCAGAGCCTGGCCGGAGTGAACCTGTCCTCGGTGCACACGCCGTACAAGGACATCGAGCTCAAGTACCTCCCGCAGGACCAGCGCACCCACGTCACCAACACCATCTCGGCGAGCAGCCTGGGCGACGCCGACGACAAGGTGAAGAAGCTGGGCGAGCAGGCCGCGTTCTGCCGCAGGGTCTCCGACGTCCGGGCCACCGCCGGCGGCACGTCCACCACGGGCGGCACGCCGGCGACCGGCCAGCCGACCCAGCAGGCCGCCGCCGGGACCGTGGCGACGCACGCCGGGTTCGTGACGGCGACCACCGCGCCCAGCCCGTCCGCGACCGGACGCGCCCCGGCGGCCGGCGTCCCCACGACCACCCCGAGTCCGAGCACGCCGAGCACGAGTGCCCCGGCCCCCGTCGTACCCGGCCAGGGTGCCGCGGCCCCGGCGGCCCCGCAGAGCGACCTGCCCGGCCTGAGCGACGAGGAGCGGCAGCGCGCCGACTCCTGCCCGAAGCCGTGACGGACGCGACCCGACATAGGCCCGCCCGGCGCGGGTCCGCCGGCCGTCAGGGAGCGGCTACCACGTGAGAGAGCGAAGCGAACAGGCCGACGAGAGGCGCGTGCGGGCGAACGCCCCTGCCGAGCGGAGCGGGGCGGGAGCATGAGTACCTTCGATGTGAGCAGCGACCCGAACAGCCGGTCCGCCGGCGTTCCGGCCGACCGCGCGTCCTCGCGGCGCCGCCGCAACACCACCATCTCGCCGCAGGCGACGCCGAACCGGCGCAACACCGAGCTGGCGATGCTGGCGTTCGCGGTGCTGCTGCCGGTCCTGGCCTACGCCAACGTGGGCCTGGCGATGGACGACAAGCTGCCCGCCGGGATGCTCGGCTACGGCCTGGGCATGGGTGCGCTCGCCCTGATCGCGCACCTGCTGATGCGCAGGTTCGCCCCGTACGCGGACCCGCTGATGCTGCCGATCGCCACCCTGCTGAACGGGCTCGGCGTGGTGATGATCTGGCGGCTGGACAAGGCCGGGCCGCTGCTGCACAACAACTTCCCGGCCGCCTCCAACCAGCTGATGTGGTCGGGCCTGGGCATCGCGTTCTTCATCGTGGTGATGGTCTTCCTGAAGGACCACCGGGTCCTGCAGCGCTACACCTACATCTCGATGGCGGTGGCCCTGGTGCTGCTCGCCGCCCCGGCGTTCTTCCCGGAGCGCAAGGAGGACCTCGGCGCCAAGATCTGGATCCGGATGGGCGCCTTCTCGATCCAGCCCGGTGAGTTCGCCAAGATCATCCTGACGGTGTTCTTCGCCGGCTACCTGATGGTCAAGCGCGACGCCCTGGCGCTGGCCAGCCGCCGCTTCATGGGCCTGTACCTGCCGCGCGGCCGGGACCTCGGCCCGATCATCGTGATCTGGCTGCTCAGCCTGCTGATCCTGATCTTCGAGAACGACCTCGGCTCGTCCTTCCTGTACTTCGGCCTCTTCGTGGTGATGCTCTACGTCGCCACCGAGCGGACCAGCTGGATCGTGGTCGGCCTGCTGATGTCGATCGGCGGCGCGGTCGCGGTGGCCTCCACCGCCAGCCACGTCAAGACCCGCATCGACGCCTGGCTCGACCCGATGGCCGCCTTCGCCCCGAAGCCGCCGCCGGGGTCCACCGAGCAGATCGGCCAGTCGCTGATGGCGCTCGGCTCGGGCGGGGTGACCGGCTCCGGCCTCGGTCAGGGCCGCTCCTGGCTGATCGACTTCGCCGCCAAGAGCGACTTCATCCTCGGCTCCTTCGGCGAGGAGCTCGGCCTCACCGGCATGATGGCGATCTTCGTGCTCTACGCCCTGCTGATCCAGCGCGGTCTGCGCACCGCGGTCGCCGCCCGCGACCCCTTCGGCAAGCTGTTCGCGGTCGGGCTCTCCTCCGCGATGGCGCTGCAGGTGTTCGTGGTCGCCGGCGGTGTCACCGGCCTGATCCCGCTGACCGGTATGACCATGCCGTTCCTCGCCCAGGGCGGATCCTCGGTGGTCGCCAACTGGGCGCTGGTCGCGATCCTGCTGAAGATCAGCGACAACGCCCGCCGCCCCGGGGTGGAACACACCCCCACACCCGAGATCCAGGGGGTCACCGCCTCGTGAACAAGCCGATCCGCCGGGTCTCGATCTTCTGCCTCGTGCTGATCCTGGCCCTCATGGTGCGCACCAACTGGGTCCAGGGCGTGCAGGCCGACGCCTGGGCGAGCAACAAGTACAACAAGCGGCAGGTCTACGACCGCTACGCCTACCCGCGCGGCAACATCATCGTCGACGGCCAGCCGATCACCCAGTCCACCTTCGTGGACGGCCTGCGCTACAAGTACAAGCGGTCCTGGACCGACCCGCAGATGTACGCCCCGGTCACCGGCTACTCCTCGCAGGCCTTCGGGGCCAGCCAGCTGGAGCAGCTCGAGGACGGCGTCCTCTCCGGCAGCGACGACCGGCTGTTCTTCCGCAACACCCTGGACATGCTGACCGGGGAGCAGAAGCGCGGCGGCGACGTCGTCACCACGATCAACTCCAAGGCCCAGAAGGCGGCCTTCGAGGGGCTCGGCAACAAGAAGGGCGCGGTCGTCGCGCTCGACCCGAAGACCGGCGCGATCCTGGCCCTGGTCTCCACCCCGTCCTACGACCCGGCGAGCTTCGCGGGCAACGAGTCCACCGACTCCAAGGCCTGGACCGACCTCAACGCCGACCCCAACAAGCCGATGCTCAACCGGGCGCTGCGCGAGACCTACCCCCCCGGCTCGACGTTCAAGCTGGTCACGGCCTCGGCGGCGTTCGAGAACGGCCTCTACCAGAACATCGACGACCAGACCGCGACCCCGGACCCGTACACCCTGCCCGGCACCAACTTCGTGCTGAAGAACGAGTCCGACCGGGAGCAGTGCGGCAACGCCACCATCAAGTCCGGCATGGACCAGTCCTGCAACACGGTGTTCGCCAAGATCGGCGCCGACCTCGGCAAGGACAAGATGCGGGTGCAGGCCGAGAAGTTCGGCTTCAACAGCACCGTGGACACCCCGGTCCGGTCCGAGAAGAGCGTCTACCCGTCCAACTCCACCCCGGACGGCACCGCCCAGGACTCGATCGGCCAGCACGACACCCAGGCCACCCCGCTGCAGATGGCGATGGTCTCCGCGGCGATCGCCAACAACGGCTCGCTGATGCAGCCGTACCTGGTCGCCGAGGAGCGCTCCGCCTCGCTGACCACCATCTCCAAGCACAGCGAGAAGCAGTTCTCGCAGCCGATCAGCCCGGCCACCGCGCAGAAGATGCAGGACCTGATGGTCTCGGTGGTCGAGAACGGCACCGGCAAGAACGCCAAGATCCCGGGCGTCACGGTCGGCGGCAAGACCGGCACCGCCCAGCACGGCGAGGGCAACGCGGGTCTGCCGTTCGCCTGGTTCACCTCCTACGCCAAGGCCTCCGACGGCCGCACGGTCGCGGTCGCGGTGGTCGTCGAGGACGGCTCCAACAACCGCGACGGCATCAGCGGCGGCCGGCTGGCCGCCCCGATCGCGAAGTCCGTGATGCAGGCCGTCCTCGGCAAGTGACAGGGGCCACCGGGGGAGCCGGCGGCGGGTGAGGGAAATGTCACGATCGGCACCCCCGGTCCGGATACCGGTCTGATATCGGCCTGCGGCCGACTCGGGTCCGGTACGGTCCGACCGGTAGCGTGTCCGCAGCAGCGGGTGTACCCGTTGCCGTCCGTGCGGTGCCGAACCGGTCCTGACCGCAGAACCATCCGGGGCCCGGACGGCGTCACAGGGAGCGTGCGGGGACACCTACGTCACAACCTCACCGGCGGGTGAGGGAGAGGGTCGCAACTATGGAAGAGCCTCGTCGCCTCGGCGGCAGGTACGAGCTCGGCGGCGTCCTCGGGCGCGGCGGCATGGCCGAGGTGTACCTCGGCCATGACACCAGGCTCGGCCGCTCCGTCGCCGTGAAGACGCTCCGGGCCGACATGGCCCGCGATCCGTCCTTCCAAGCCCGGTTCCGCCGCGAGGCACAGTCCGCGGCGTCGCTGAACCACCCCGCGATCGTCGCCGTGTACGACACCGGCGAGGACTACATCGACGGCATCTCCATCCCGTACATCGTGATGGAGTACGTCGAGGGGTCCACGCTGCGGGAGCTGCTGCACTCCGGCCGCCGGCTGCTGCCGGAGCGCGCGCTGGAGATGACCATCGGCATCCTCCAGGCCCTGGAGTACTCCCACCGGGCCGGCATCGTGCACCGCGACATCAAGCCCGCCAACGTCATGCTCACCCGCCAGGGCAACGTCAAGGTGATGGACTTCGGCATCGCCCGGGCGATGGGCGACGCCGGCATGACGATGACGCAGACCTCCGCCGTCATCGGCACCGCCCAGTACCTCTCCCCGGAGCAGGCCAAGGGCGAGCAGGTGGACGCCCGCTCCGACCTCTACTCCACCGGCTGCCTGCTCTACGAGCTGCTCACGGTGCGCCCGCCGTTCGTCGGCGACTCCCCCGTGGCGGTCGCCTACCAGCACGTCCGGGAAGAGGCGCAGCCGCCGTCCGTCTTCGACCCCGAGGTGCGCCCCGAGGTCGACGCGATCGTGCTCAAGGCGCTCGCCAAGGACCGCGACTACCGCTACCAGAGCGCCGACGAGATGCGCGACGACATCGAGCGCTTCCTCGACGGCCTGCCGGTGGCCGCCGCCCAGCAGGCCGCCGCGTACGGCATGGGCGCGGCCGGGTACGGCTACGACCAGAACGGCTACCCGCAGCACGACCCGTACGGCCAGACCAACCTGCTGCCGCAGCAGGTCCCCGGCGGTCCGACCACCGTCCTGCCGCAGGCCGCTCCGGCCGGCTACGCCGCCCAGCCCCAGCCCGGTTACGACGACGGTTACGGCCAGACCTACGCCGGTGCCCCCGGGGCCGGCGGCAACGACGGCTACGACGACGGCTACGGCCGGGGCGGCCGGCGTGCCGAGGAGCCGCCGAAGAAGAGCAACACCTCCTGGATCGTGCTGGCGGTCGCCGCCGTGCTGGTCCTGGTGGGCACCTTCTTCGTCGCCCAGGCGATGTTCGGCAACAAGAAGGGCGACGAGAAGAAGGAGGCCGTGAAGATCGCGGCTCCGGGCCTCGTCGGCAAGACCCTGGCCGAGGCCAAGGCACTCGTCGCCCAGGCCGGTCCGAAGCTGGTGCTCACCGAGGGCGACAAGATCGCCTGCCCGGACACCAACGTGAAGAAGGACCAGGTCTGCACGCAGAACCCGACGGCCGGCAACCAGGTCGCCGAGGCCGCCACGATCACGGTGCAGCTGTCCTCGGGCCCGGCCAAGAGCGCCGTTCCCAGCGTGGTCGGCAAGTCCAAGGAGCAGGCGGTCAAGGCGCTCGCCGACGCCGGCTTCACCAATGTGACGACCGACTACAAGGACGACGACAACGCCCCGCTGGACCAGGTGCTCTCGCAGGACCCGGCCAGCGGCGGCGCCGACCCGACCGCCCCGGTCAAGCTGACCGTGTCGCAGGGCAAGGCCAAGATCAACGTGCCGAGCGTGGTCGGCCAGCAGAAGGAGGCCGCCGAGGCCGCGCTGACCGGCGCCGGCTTCCAGGTGGACTCCTCGAAGACCCAGACGACCAACGAGCCCGCCAAGGTCAACACGGTCGCCTCGCAGAACCCGGCCGGCGGCAAGCAGCCGGCCAACACCAAGATCACGCTGACCATCTTCAAGGCGCCGGACAAGGTCTCCGTCCCGCCGCTGCAGAACGTCCAGCTCAAGGACGCCATCAAGACCCTCCAGGGGATGGGCCTGCAGTACACCGTCGTCCAGGGCCCGCAGGACCCCAACGCCACGGTGATCGCCTCCAACCCGCAGGCCGGGACCCAGGTGGACCCGAACACCTCGGTCGGGCTGATGACCAAGGCGGTGGATCCGCCCAAAGGGGGCGACACACCGACCCTCCCCGGGATCCCCGGCCTCCCCACCCCCAGCAACACCAAAGGGGGACCCAACAACTAAGCCCTGGTTCCCCTGGTTCTGAGCCCCCCGGGGTCGGACCGACCGGCTGAGTTGTTCCCGGCAGAACGCCCGAGGGCCCGTCGACACCGCGTCGACGGGCCCTCGGGCGTACACCGGGGTCTGCGGCCGCGTTCCGGCCCCCTCGAGGCCCTGGCGGGCTCCGGGCGGCTCCCGGGGCCGTACGGGCCCGTACGGGCCCGTACGGGGGCGCCGGAGGGCCGCGGCGGGCCCTGGCGCCCGTCCCCGCCCCCGGACGCCGGTGGCCCGCCGCCGGGCCGCCCGTGCCCCGCCGCCGGGCCCTCGGCGCCCGCTCCCGGACCCGACCGCGGGTGCCGCGGGCCTCAGCGCTGCCGCAGCTCCGCGGGCGGAGTGCGCGCGGCGTCCATGTCGTCCACCCGCACCAGACTCCCCCAGACCGCCATCCGGTAGCGCGAGGTGTAGACCGGCGTGCAGGTGGTCAGCGTGATGTACCGGCCGGGACCGGTGTAGCCGGAGCCCTTCGGCACCGGGGCGACGATGCCGGTGTCGTACTTCGACGTCTCCGGCAGGGTGCTGTCGACCCGGTAGACGTACCACTTGTCGCGGGTCTCGACCACGATCGCGTCGCCCTTGCCGACGGCGTCGAGATCGTGGAACTTCGCCCCGTGCCCGTCCCGGTGCGCGGCCAGCGCGAAGTTGCCGGACTCGTCCCAGGGCATCGCCGAGCGGTACGGCTGCTCGTACACCCCGGCCACGCCCTCGGCCAGGGTCGCCGTGTCGGTGCCCATCCGGATCATCACCTGGTTGTCCCGGCCCATCGCCGGGACGTGCAGGAAGCCGATCCCGTCACCCGCCGCGTAGACCGGCCCGGTGGCGGCGGCCGCGGCCGGCCCGGCCGACGGGCCACCGGACGGGGGAGCGGCCGGGGCACCGGCCGCCCAGGACTCGCGCAGCTGGTCCGAGGCCGCCGAGGCGGAACGGTCCGCCAGCACGTCGGTCCACCACAGCGAGTAGCTGACGAACAGGCCCAGCACCAGCCCCAGGGTGATCAGCAGCTCGCCGACGACACCCAGCACGGCCAGTGCCCGGCCGCCCCGCCCGCGGCGTCGCCGGGGTCCGCCGCCGGGCCCCGGCTCGGACGACGGAGCGGCCTCCTCGGCCGCGGGCTCGGTCCCCTGGGTCACGTCTCTCCCTCTGTCGTCGCCCGCCCGCCCGCGGTCAGCCCCCCGCGAGGGCGGCCGGCTTGCCCTGGCTGCGCGGCCTTTCCTCGATCATCTTGCCAAACACGATCAGGCGCGCCTTGGAGCTGAACTCCGGGGTGCACGTGGTCAGCGTGATGTACCGGCCCGGACCGCTGAACCCGGCGCCGTTCGGGACCGGCTTGATGACGCTCACGTTGGACGGCGGCGTCTCCGGGATGCCCCCGGTGACCTCGTAGGTGTAGTACGCGGTCGCGGTCTCCACCACGATCTTGTCGCCCTTGCCGAGCTGGTTGATCCGGCGGAACGGCTCGCCGTGCGTGTTGCGGTGCGCGGCCAGCGCGAAGTTGCCCGCCTTGTCGGCCGGCATGCCGGTACCGGAGTAGTGCCCCACCAGGCCCTTGTCCAGCACGGGCGCCTTGGCGGTGCCCTCGGCGATCGGGAACTTCTGGCCCAGCTTCGGCAGGTGGATGATCGCGAAGCCCTTGCCGGGCTCGAAGGTCTCCGGTTTGGCCGGGTCCGGCGCCGGCTGTCCGGGCGCCGGGGCGCCTTGGGCGGGCCCGGCGTCGAACTGCTGCTCCAGTCGGTTGCGGGCACCGTCGGCGGCCGCGTCGGCCTGCACGTTGGTCCACCAGAGCTGGTACGAGACGAAGAGCAGCATCACCAGGCCGAGGGTGATGCACAGCTCCCCGAGGAACCGGGCGAAGACCACCGCCGCCGACTCCTTGACCGGGGGACCGGCCGCGGCCCGGCCGCCCGCGCGGCGCCGGCCGCGGCCCTGCGCGGCACGACGGCGCTCGGCCCGGCCGCCCGGGGCGGGCGGCAGCTGTTCACCGGCCACGGCGGCCATGGTGACCGTCTCCGCGGCGGCGAGCACCGCCCCGGCCGGCTCCGGCTCCTGGGGCACCGCCCCGGCCGGCTCCGGCACGACGGGCGGCGCGGGCTCGTAGACGCCCCAGCCGTCCTCGGCCCCGGACTGCGCCGGCCAGGCCGGGTCCGCACCGGCGTTCGCGCCCCGGCCCCGGTGGTCCGGCCCGGCCTGGTACGGGTCGTAGGACTGGTACTGGCCCTGCTGGGGCTGCTGCGCGTACTGGCCCTGCTGCACGTACTGGCCCTGCTGGGAGGGCTGGGGCTGCTGCCGGCCGTACTGGCCGTACTGGTCCTGCTGCGGGTGGGCGCCCTGCTGCGGGTACGCGCCCGCACCGGCCTGCGGGTACTGCTGCGGGGCCTGCTGGTACGGGACCCCCTGGAGGTGCTGCCCGTACGGGTCCTGCTGCTGCCCGTACGGCTCGTGCTGCTGCCCGTACTGCACCCCGGCGCGGTACGCGTCACCGCCCTCCGGGTCCGCCCCCGGCTGGTATCGCCCCTCCGGACGCACCGCGGTCACGCCGCTCAGCCCCGGCCGATCACCGGGGCGAGCCCGGCCGACCGGTCGACGGCCAGGGGGTCACCGCACTCGGCCAGCCAGTTGGCGAGCATCCGGTGACCTCCCTCGGTGAGCACCGACTCCGGGTGGAACTGCACCCCCTCCACCGCGAGGTCCCGGTGGCGCAGCCCCATGACGACACCGCTGCCGGTGCGCGCGGTGACCACCAGTTCGTCCGGCACGGTGGCCGGATCGACCGCCAGCGAGTGGTACCGGGTCGCGGTGAGCGGCGAGGGCAGGCCCGCGAACACGCCGCCGTCCTCGTGCTCGACCAGCGAGGTCTTGCCGTGCAGCAGCTCCGGCGCCCGGCCGACCACCGCGCCGTAGGCCACCGCGATCGACTGGAGCCCCAGGCAGACGCCGAACACCGGCAGACCGGCCCGCGCGCAGTGGTGCACCATCTCGATGCAGACGCCGGCCTCCTCGGGGGCGCCCGGGCCGGGGGAGAGCAGCACCCCGTCGAAGCCCCGGTCGCCGTCGCGGCGCACCGCGTGCTCGACGGTCACCTCGTCGTTGCGGACCACCTCGCAGGTGGCGCCGAGCTGGTAGAGGTACTGGACCAGGTTGAAGACGAAGCTGTCGTAGTTGTCGACGACCAGGATGCGGGGCTGGGTGGGCCGGGAGGTCATGGGCGCGCGTTCTCCGAGGGGTGCGGGGTCCGGAACGGGACGGGGCGGGTCGTCGGGTCAGCCGACGGCGCCGTCGCCGTTCCCGTCCACTGTGACGTCACCGAAGGGGAGCAGCGGTTCCGCCCACGGGAAGACGTAGGTGAAGAGGAGGTAGACCAGTCCCAGCACGAGCAGGACCGAGATCGCGGCCTTGACCAGGACGTTCCCCGGCAGATGACGCCAGATCCAGCCGTACATGGTGCTCCCTCGACGTATTGGACTGGGGTCAAGAGTAGACCCGGCCCACGGGAGCGGTCCGGTGCACCGGACCGCTACTGGCCGGTGGCCGAGCGGAGGTCCGCCGTGCCCGAGTACCCGGGCAGGGCGAGGTCGCCGCTCTCCTGCAGCTTCCAGCCCAGGCCGTAGGCCTGCACGTACTTCTGGTAGGTGCGGATCGACGGGTCCGCGTCGACGGCGGCGCGCAGCGCGTCGGTCCGCCCGACCGCCCTGACCACGTAGGGCGGGGAGTAGACCCGGCCCTGGAGCAGCAGGGTGTTGCCGACGCAGCGGACGGCGCTGGTGGAGATCAGCCGCTGGTCCATCACCTGGACGCCCTCGGCGCCGCCGCGCCAGAGCGCGTTGACGACGGCCTGGATGTCCTGCTGGTGGATGACCAGGTCGTTGACGTCCGGCTCGCGCACCCCGGGGACGCGCGAGGTCGCGTTCGGCGGGGCGTCGTTGAGGGTGACGGTGAGACCGGGGCCCTGGAGCGGCTCCAGCGCGGCGGCCTGTTCCAGGGCGGTCAGCCGGGCGGCGTCGGCCGGGCTGCCGCCCTGCTGCTCGGTGAGCCGCTGGGAGCGGTCCTGGAGGTCGGCGAGCTGGGCCTGGGACTGCTGGTTCTGGGCGCTGCGCTGACGTATCACGTCGGAGAGGCTGAGCAGCGAGTTGTCGGTGCGCAGATCGGTACCGCGGGCGGTCTGCGCGCTGATGTAGAAGAGCAGTCCGGCGAGCGCGAAGACGGCGCAGGTCAGGGCACGTCCGACAATTCGGGTGCCGGAGGCGCGGGTACGGACGGGCCGAGGGGGAATCGACAAATTAGGCACCGTACCCTTATCTCCTTCGGACCCGCTGAGCCACTACGCTAACGGACGCCGCCACACCACCGTGAACCCCTGCGCGGTCACAGCGCATCGACAGGAGAGCTCCTCGTGCCGAAGTCCCGACTCCGCAAGAAGTCCGACTACACGCCGCCGACCACGGCGACGGTGAAGATCAGTTCGGGCCGCGGCTGGGTTGCCCCCTTGATGCTGGCGCTGTTCCTGATCGGTCTGGTCTGGATCGTCACCTACTACGTGACGAGCGGCAGCTGGCCCGTCGAGAGCTGGCGGAACTGGAACATCCTGGTGGGCTTCGGCTTCATCGCGGCGGGCTTCGGCGTCTCCACCCAGTGGAAATGACGTTCGGGCCCCGGCCCTGAGTTCCTCCACCGCCGCCCCGGTACGGTCCGTCCCCGGGGCGGCTTCGTGGTGCGCCCGAACGGCCGGGCGGAGTTCCGGGATCTACGGTTATCCGCTTGTCGTGTTTATCCACATGGTTATCCACACTGGGGAAAAGTCCCGCAGGCCTGTGGATAACTTGCGCCGGGGGCGCTTTCCACACCGCCGCACGCCCCTCCCTGAATGCCCGATCCCTACAGCGGGACGCGCGTAGAGCAGGCGTTCGCACACATCGACCGGCACCGCCTGTGCACAACCCCGCACCCGCTGTGGACAACCGTCCGCTCCCCGCACCCGCGCGCGCACCGTCCGGCTCGGCCGGATCACCCGCCGTAGGCGGCCATCCCGGCCAGCAGCATCACCAGCACCAGGCCGGCCACCCCCGCCAGCGTCAGCCCCTGCACCAGCCCCCGGCGCTCCCGCGGGGCGTACATCAGGCCGGCCGCGGTCAGCATCCCGGCGACCAGCCCGCCGAGATGGGCCCGCCAGTCGATGCCCTGCACCGAGAAGGTGACGATCAGGTTGAACACCAGCAGCGCGACGATCGGCCCGAGCGGGGCCCGGAGCCGGCGGTAGAGCACCACGGTCGCGCCCAGCAGGCCGAAGACCGCGCCCGATGCGCCCAGCGAGCGCATCGAGCCGCCCGCCACCAGGAACGCGAAGGCGCTGCCGGCCAGCCCGGAGAGCAGGTAGAGCGCGAGGAACCGGATCCGCCCCAGGGCGGCCTCCAGCTGCGGACCCAGCACCCAGAGCACCAGCATGTTGGTGGCGATGTGCCAGGGCGCGGTGTGCAGGAACACGGCGGTCAGCAGCCGGTACCACTGGCCCGGCCCCTCGGCGACGCCGTTGGTGAAGGGGTACGACGGGTCGGGGGCGAAGCTGCGCAGCTCGAGGTCGTAGGCCAGCCACGGCGTGAGCACGTAGGCGGCCAGGACGAACACCACCAGGTTGATGCCGATCAGCGCCTTGGTGACCAGGGGGTCGCCGCCCGCCGGGCGCCCGCCGAAGCGGGTGGTCGCCCGCCTGACCTGCCGGCCGCCCTCCTGGACGCACTCGGGGCAGTGGAAGCCCACCGAGGCGTTCACCATGCACTGCGGGCAGATCGGCCGGCCGCACCGCGAACAGCCGACGCCGGTCTCCTGCTCGGGGTGCCGGTAACAACGGGCCGGCCCGTGCCCGCCCCCGGGCCCCGGAGTCGGGTCGATCGGCGGCCTGGGCTCGTCCGGGAGCATCGGCTATCCCCTTCTGCCACGACTTGCTGCGACGACACGTACGCGCTCCCGACGGGAACCCGCCGGAACCGCCAGCCTACTGCGGCCCTGCCCGCGCCCGACCGGCCCACGCACCCCCGGCCCCGCACGGCGTCCGCGTCCGCGGCACGCACGGGCCGGCCGCACCGGCGCCCCGCGTACGGCCCACTCCGGCATGCCGTCGGACAAATACGGATGCATGATCAGCATTCAGGTGGATAAGTGCATATAGGACGCCACCAGGAGGAGAGACTCTCGTGACCCGTTTGGACTCGGCCCGTGAGACGGCCGGCAACTTCGCGGACAACGCCCGGCAGCAGGCCTCCCAGGCCGCCCACACGGCGCGCGTCCAGTACGACCGGCACATCGCCCCCCAGGTCGGTCACGCCTTCGCCAGCCTGCCACCGGAAGCCCAGCAGAACGCCCTCAAGGCGCTGCACCGGGCCCAGGAGAAGGCGCTGGCCGCCCGCCTGTCCGCCGCCCGGGCCGCCGACCAGGCCCGCTCCACCGTCGCCCCCAAGGTCGTGCACGCCGTCGAGGAGGCCCGCGCCGCCGTCGTCCCGGTGGCGCAGGAGGCCCAGATGCGCGGCGCGGCCGCCCTGACGGCGATGCGCGGCAACGTCACCTCGGCCGAGATCGGCGACCTCGCGGCCCGCAACGCCCGGCGGTCCTGCCGGAGCGGCTGGGCCACCGGCCTGGCCGTGGCCGGCGTGGTCGCGATCGGCAGCGGCCTGGTCGCCTGGCAGTGGTGGCGGCACCGCAGCAACCCGGAATGGCTGGTCGAGCCGCCGGGAAGCACCGCCACCGGTCCGGTCGGCGCGCACGCCTCGGGCACCGGCGGCAGCACCGTGAACGGCTCCGCGGACACCCCGGCCGGGGCCGCCGCGGTGGAGGACCGGCCGGGGCCGCCCCCGGCCCAGGAGCACCCCCGGCCCGCCGCGGCCCCCGGCGACGACGACCGCCCCAAGCCGCACGATCCGCGCAAACCGCACTGAAAAAAGCCCGGCGGCCGCCGACCTGATTCCAGGTCGGCGGCCGCCGGGCCGTCCACACGCGGTGGACGGACTGTGGAGCTTAGGAGACTCGAACTCCTGACATCTGCCTTGCAAAGGCAGCGCTCTACCAACTGAGCTAAAGCCCCGAGGTGGCACCGAGCGCACCACCGGGCACAAGAGTACCCGGTTCCGGCGCGAATCCGGCGCCCCGTCCCGACTCTCCTGCCGGACGGGGCCGGGAACGTCCGGTCGGCCCGGTCGACCGACCGGGCCGACCGGCCCTGGAGGCACCGTCCGGCGCCTCCGAAGACTGTCGGTCGTCAGACCGTCCGGGGCTCAGCGACCGGCCGGAACCGGGTCGGTGGCCTCGGTCCACAGGTCCTGCTCGGCGCGGTCCGCCTGGACCTGACGGTAGACAAAGAAG
Source organism: Streptomyces sp. TLI_053 (assembly GCF_900105395.1). Lineage (NCBI taxonomy): Bacteria > Bacillati > Actinomycetota > Actinomycetes > Kitasatosporales > Streptomycetaceae > Streptomyces > Streptomyces sp. TLI_053. The sequence continues at coordinate 4,933,276 of NZ_LT629775.1, read as the reverse complement.
CCGCCGAGGGCGACCAGGGCGACCAGGAGAAGCTTCTTCACCGCGGGACCTCGTCCTTCTTGCGTTGACGGACTCAGCAGCCGTGCGCCGATCGTTGCGATCGGGCCGACGAGTCCATGGTTTGTTACGAGCACGAACGGGCTGTCGGCTGGCCGGACTGCCCTTGCGGCCGATGATACACACCGGTGTCCCAATCGTGACCAGCCACCGCTGCCTCCAACCGACCCGTCCGGTCGGAGGATTGACGCCACACCTCCTGTCGTACGTTCCGCCCGGCGCAGACCCTCCGCAGGGCCGTCACCGTTCCTGCCCGAGCGACCCCGGCACCGGGCCGGAAGCCCGCCCGGGGGCGGCGGCGGACGCCGTCGGCGCCACCACCACCGCCACTCCGCCCGCGAGGTCCACCCTGGTGCGCGGCGGCGCACCCTCGCCCTCCTCGTCGCGCAGCATCAGACTGCTCTGCCGCTCGTCGAGCTGGTGCTGCTTCCCGGCCGCGAACTGCGCGTGCAGCTGCTCGAAGCCGGTCGCGGATATCTGTCCCTCCCGGCCGGTCCCCCGCCAGGGCACCAGCCGCGACCGGCGCGCCCGCAGGGCCAGCTGGTCGACGAAGGACAGCGCCACCAGTACGCAGACCAGTCCCGGAATGGTCATCGCGAAGACCATCGCCATTCGCGCCACCGCCTCGTCCGTCGGATGCCGCCGGGGAGTCCCGGTCCCGCCCGGTACAACCCCCGGCCGGGGCCCGTGGTTCCGGCTCCGGGCCGGGAAAACGCCGAAGGGCCCGGAGCGTTGCTCCGGGCCCTTCGCGGTGGTGGGGCTAACAGGACTTGAACCTGTGGCCTCTTCCTTATCAGGGAAGCGCTCTAACCGTCTGAGCTATAGCCCCTTGCCGCACTGAAAGATTAGCGGACCGATCGCCGATCCCCCAAATCCGATACGCCCGGCCCTCCGCCGGGCCCCTCCGGGACGGGCAGGTCGGAGGCGGTGCCCGGGGCGGCCAGCCAGTCGGCGCGGGTGGCGGGCAACCGGGCCGCGCCGTCCGGGCCGGTGCGGACCGCGAGGATCTGGTTGACCCCGATCCGGTTCTCCTCGAAGGCCAGCGCGGAGGCCGCCATGTAGAGCCGCCAGACCCGGGCCCGGCCGCGGCCGACCAGCCGGACCGCCTCCGTCCAGTGCGCTTCCAGATTGGCCACCCACTCACGCAGGGTCAGCCCGTAGTGCTCGCGGAGCGACTCGACGTCGCGCACCTCGAAGCCCGCCGCCTCCAGCCGGGACACCGTGGAACCGACCGGTGACAGCTCGCCGTCCGGGAAGACGTAGCGGTCGATGAACGGGCTGGGGCGGTACGGCTCGCCGGGCCGGTCCGGCCGGCGGGCGATCTGGTGGTTGAGCAGCCGGCCGCCGGGCGCCAGCAACCGGTACAGGTGCTCCGCGTACACCTGGTACTGGGCCTCGCCGACGTGCTCGGCCATGCCCACGCTGGAGATCGCGTCGAACGGGCCGTCCGGGACCTCCCGGTAGTCCTGGAGCCTGATCTCCACCCGGTCCGCGAGGCCCGCCTCCTCGATCCGCCGGCGGGCCAGCGCCACCTGCTCCGCGGAGATCGAGACCCCGACCGCCGTCACCCCGTAGTGGCGGGCCGCGTGCAGCACCAGCGAGCCCCAGCCGGAGCCGACGTCCAGCAGCCGCATCCCGGGCCGCAGCCCGAGCTTGCGGCAGACGAGGTCCAGCTTGGCCTCCTGGGCCGCCTCCAGACTCCTGGCGGCCGGCTCCCAGTACGCGCAGGAGTAGACCATCGAGGGGCCCAGCACCAGGGCGTAGAAGTCGTTGCCGACGTCGTAGTGGTGGTGGATCGCGGCACGGTCCCGGCTCCGGGTGTGCGCCCGGCCGCGGCCGTCCGGCGCCTCCTCGGCCGGCGGGGCCGGCTCGGGGCCGAACGCACCGGCCCGCAGCAGGGCGCCCACGGCACGGCGGCCCCCGGCCCCCAGCACGTCCCCGGGGCCGAGCCGCAACCCGCGCACCTCCGGGAGTTCGGCGACCCGCGCGACGGTGCGCAGCACCTCGTACAGGTCGCTGCCCGGCGCGACGTCGAGGTCGCCCGCGACATAGGCACGGGCCAGGCCCAGCTCGTTCGGCCGCCAGAGCAGCCGGCGCAGCGCACGGCGGTTGCGCAGCACCAGGGTGGGTGCCCCGGGCGGGCCGGCGACGCTGCCGTCCCAGGTCCGCAGCCGCAGCGGCACCGTGACCCCCAGCAGCCCGTCCAGGGCCTCGACCAGTCGCCTTGCGAGCTCCGCCACCGCGCGCCTCCGTCCAGCTGTGCCTGTGCGGCCGTGCCGGTCGACCGGTGGATCCGGGCGGGACCGGGAGGCCTGCGGCGACCGGGAGACGCGGAACGGGCTGACCAAGCTAAGCCCACCGCCCACCCGAGCCGTCCGGGTGGCGCGCCGCGCGCCGCGGCTGTCACCCGAAATGCCGACGGGCCCCACCGGCTGCAACAGCCGGTGGGGCCCGCTGATTCCGCCCCCGGGCGGAAACGCCCCGTGCGGGGCGGGAACTGAGTCCGGGTCACGCCCGGACGGTCAGTCCTCCTCGGCCAGGGTGAGCTCGATGCCGCCGGTGAAGCCGGCCGCCGCGTTGTAGATGAACGCCGAGAGCGTGGACAGCGCGGTCAGCAGCACCACGTCGACCACGGCGATCAGCGAGGTGAAGGTCATCACCTTGCCGAAGCCCACGTAGTCCATCAGGTTCAGGCCGCCGCCGTTGGTGTCGGAACCGGTGACGTCCTTCAGCGTCTTGGCGAGCGAGTCGAAGACGCCGAGCGAGTCCAGCGTCATCCACAGCACCGCGGCCGCCACGATGATGATGATCCCGACCGCCAGCGACAGCAGGAAGCTGACCTTCATGACCGACCACGGGTCGGCCTTGGTCACCCGCAGCCGGGCCTTCCTGGTCCGCCCCAGGCCGCCGACCGTCGGCGGGGCGGCCGGACGGCGGGTGCCGCCGGCGGGCGTCCCGCCGGGCGGGGTCGGGCCGCCGCCGACCCGGGTGCCCCGGGGCGGGGTCGGCTGCCCCTTGGCGTAGGTGGTCGGCTGCGAGAACCCGCTGCCGCCACCCGCCGGTGCACCCGGCGGCGGGGCCGGCTGGCCGCCGTACCCCGCGCCCTGGCCCGCACCGCCGACCGGGGGCATCAGCGAGGTGGACGCGGCCGGGTGCTCGGCCGGGGGCTGCGGCACGCCGTACGCCCCGCCGCCCTGTGCCGCGCCCGGACGGCCGCCGCCGGCTCCTCCCGCAGCACCCGTGGCTCCACTCACTGGTCCTCCCGCACTTCCCACCAGGACGGCCGCACCGCCCTGCTTCGTCACTCGTCATCCAGCGCCCGGCGGGATTGCCCGGTACTGGTCGTCGGCCGGTACCGGCACGCCGCGCACGTGTGTGCGGACGTGACGGTACCGGCCGGCGCGGTGCGGGATCAGGCCTGGGCGGTCTGCTCGCCCGGCGCCGTTCCCGTACCCTCGGCCGCCTCGGTGGACCCGGCGGCCTCGATGGCCACCTCGTCCTCGACCGACTCCTCGTCCTCGGCCTCCGCGTTGCGGGCCATGCCCACGACCGCATCGCGCTTACCCAGGTTGATCAGTTGGACGCCCATGGTGTCACGTCCGGTTTCACGAACCTCGGAAACCCTCGTGCGGATCACCCCACCGGACAGGGTGATCGCCATGATCTCGTCGCTCTCGTCCACGACGAGGGCGCCGACCAGCGAGCCCCGGCCCTCGACGATCTTCGCCGCCTTGGTGCCGTAGCCGCCGCGTCCCTGGACACGGTACTCGTCCACCCCGGTGCGCTTGGCGTAGCCGCCGTCGGTCGCGGTGAAGACGTAGGTGTCCGGGCGGACCACGTTCATCGAGAGCAGTTCGTCGTCCTCGCGGAAGGACATGCCCTTGACGCCCGAGGTGGCGCGCCCGGTCGGGCGCAGCGCGTCGTCGGTCGCGGTGAAGCGGATCGACTGCGCCTTCTTGGAGACCAGCAGCAGGTCGTCCGCGGCGGAGACCAGCTCGGCGCCGATCAGCTCGTCGTCCCGGCCCTCGTCGTCCTGGCGCAGGTTGATCGCGATCAGGCCGCCGGAGCGCGGGGAGTCGTAGTCCTTGAGCGGGGACTTCTTCACCAGGCCGGCCCGGGTGGCGAGGACGAGGTAGGGCTTGTCCTCGTAGGTGCGCACGGCCATCACCTGGGCGATGTGCTCGTCCGGCTGGAAGGCCAGCAGGTTGGCCACGTGCTGGCCGCGGGCGTCGCGCCCGGCGTCCGGCAGCTCGTAGCCCTTGGCGCGGTAGACCCGGCCCTTGTTGGTGAAGAACAGGATCCAGTTGTGGGTCGTCGTCACGAAGAAGTGGTCGACGATGTCGTCCTGCTTGAGCTGGGCGCCGCGCACGCCCTTGCCGCCGCGCTTCTGCGAGCGGTAGAGGTCGGAGCGGGTGCGCTTGACGTAGCCGCCGCGGGTGATCGTGACGACGATGTCCTCCTCGGCGATGAGGTCCTCGATCGAGAGGTCGCCGTCGGAGGGGATCAGGGTCGAGCGCCGCTCGTCGCCGTACTTCTCGACGATCGCGGTGAGTTCCTCGGAGATGATCTCGCGCTGACGGACCGGCGAGGCGAGGATCGCGTTGTACTCGTCGATCTTGCGCTGCAGCTCGTCGTGCTCGTCCATGATCCGCTGCCGCTCCAGGGCGGCCAGCCGGCGCAGCTGCATCTCCAGGATCGCGTTGGCCTGGAGCTCGTCGATCGAGAGCAACTGCATCAGGCCGCTGCGGGCGGCGTCGGCGCTGGCCGAGGCCCGGATCAGCGCGATGACCTCGTCGATCAGGTCCAGGGCCTTGAGCAGGGCGCGCAGGATGTGGGCCCGCTCCTCCGCCTTGCGCAGGCGGAAGGTGGTGCGCCGGACGATGACCTCGACCTGGTGGTTGACCCAGTGCCGGATGAAGGCGTCGAGCGACAGCGTGCGCGGCACGCCGTCGACCAGGGCCAGCATGTTGGCGCCGAAGTTGGTCTGCAGCTCGGTGTGCTTGTACAGGTTGTTCAGCACGACCTTGGCGACCGCGTCGCGCTTGAGCACGACCACCAGGCGGGTGCCGGTGCGGGACGAGGACTCGTCGCGGACGTCCGCGATGCCGGCGACCCGGCCGTCCTTGACCAGGTCGGCGATCTTCAGCGCGAGGTTGTCCGGGTTGACCTGGTACGGCAGCTCGGTGATCACCAGGCACTGGCGGCCCTGGATCTCCTCGACCTCGACCACGGCGCGCATGGTGACCGAGCCGCGGCCGGTGCGGAAGTAGTCGTTGATGCCGCGGTGGCCGACGATCAGCGCGCCGGTGGGGAAGTCGGGGCCCTTGATCCGCTCGATCAGGGCCTCCAGCAGCTCCTCGTTGGAGGCGTCCGGGTGCTCCAGCGCCCAGAGCGCGCCGGAGGCGACCTCGCGGAGGTTGTGCGGCGGGATGTTGGTGGCCATGCCGACCGCGATCCCGGTGGCGCCGTTGACCAGCAGGTTGGGGATGCGGGCCGGCAGGACGGTGGGCTCCTGCGAGCGGCCGTCGTAGTTGGCGGCGAAGTCGACGGTCTCCTCGTCGATGTCCCGCATCATCTCCATGGCCAGCGGCGCCATCTTGCACTCGGTGTAGCGCATGGCGGCGGCCGGGTCGTTGCCCGGCGAACCGAAGTTGCCGTTGCCGTCGACCAGCGGCATCCGCAGCGACCACGGCTGGGCCAGCCGGACCACGGTGTCGTAGATCGAGGTGTCACCGTGCGGGTGGTAGTTGCCCATCACGTCGCCGACGACGCGGGCGCACTTGTAGTAGCCCTTCTCGGGGCGGTAGCCCCCGTCGTACATCGCGTACAGCACCCGGCGGTGGACCGGCTTCAGGCCGTCGCGCACCTCGGGCAGCGCCCGGCTGACGATCACGCTCATGGCGTAGTCGAGGTACGAGCGCTGCATCTCGGTCTCGAGCTCGACCGGCTCGATGCGCATGGTCGCCGTGACGGCGGCCTCGGGGGTCTCGGGCTGCTCGCCGTCGGGACGGTTGTCGTCGACCACTGGTGGTCAGTTTCCTTTCACGCGGACTGGTACGTGCGGGGCCTGCGGACAGGCGTCACACGTCCAGGAAGCGGACGTCCTTGGCGTTGCGCTGGATGAAGGAGCGGCGGGCCTCGACGTCCTCGCCCATCAGGACCGAGAACAGCTCGTCGGCGCGGGCGGCGTCCTCCAGGGTGACCTGGAGCAGCAGGCGGTGCTCGGTGTCCATGGTGGTGACCCGGAGCTCCTCGGCGTTCATCTCGCCGAGACCCTTGAACCGCTGGATCGCGTCGTCCTTGGGCAGCCGGCGGCCGGCCTCGACGCCCGCCGCGATCACGGCGTCGCGCTCGCGGTCGGAGTAGGCGTACTCGAAGTCGTCCTTGCCCCACTTGATCTTGTACAGCGGCGGCATCGCGAGGTAGACGTAGCCCGACTCGACCAGCGGCCGCATGAAGCGGAACAGCAGGGTCAGCAGCAGGGTGCGGATGTGCTGCCCGTCGACGTCGGCGTCGGCCATCAGCACGATCTTGTGGTAGCGCAGCTTGGACTCGTCGTAGTCCTCCTGGATGCCGCAGCCGAAGGCCGAGATCAGCGCCTGGACCTCGGTGTTCTGCAGCACCTTGTCGATCCGGGCCTTCTCGACGTTCAGGATCTTGCCGCGGATCGGGAGGATGGCCTGGGTGCGCGGGTCGCGGCCCTGCTTGGCCGAGCCGCCGGCGGAGTCACCCTCGACGATGAAGATCTCGCACTCGGACGGGTCCTTGGACTGGCAGTCGCTCAGCTTGCCCGGCAGCGAGGCGGACTCCAGCAGGCCCTTGCGGCGGGTGAGGTCGCGGGCCTTGCGGGCGGCGACGCGCGCGGTGGCGGCCTGGATGGACTTGCGGATGATGTCCGCGGCCTCGTTGGGGTTGCGGTCCAGCCAGTCGTTCAGCTGCTCGTGCACCACCCGCTGGACGAAGGTCTTCGCCTCGGTGTTGCCGAGCTTGTCCTTGGTCTGGCCCTCGAACTGCGGCTCGCCGAGCTTGACCGAGATGATCGCGGTCAGACCCTCGCGGATGTCCTCGCCGGAGAGGTTGTCGTCCTTCTCGCGGAGCAGCTTCTTGTCCCGCGCGTAGCGGTTGACCAGGCCGGTCAGCGCGGCGCGGAAGCCCTCCTCGTGGGTACCGCCGCCGTGGGTGTGGATCGTGTTGGCGAAGGAGTAGACCCCCTCGGTGTACGAGGAGTTCCACTGCATGGCGACCTCGACCGAGATCGCCTTGTCCTTGTCCTCCGCCTCGAAGTCGATCACCGAGGGGTGGACCACGTCGCCCTTGCGGGAGTTGAGGTGGGCGACGAAGTCGGCGATGCCGCCGTCGTACTTGTAGGTGACCGAGAGCGGCTTGCCCTCCTCGTCGACGTGCTCGGGGCGCTCGTCGGTCAGGGCGATGGTCAGGCCCTTGTTGAGGAACGCCATCTCCTGGAAGCGCCGGGAGAGCGTCTCGAAGGAGTAGACCGTCGTCTCGAAGATGTCCGGGTCGGCCCAGAAGGTGACGCTGGTGCCGGTGCGCTCGGTGGCCTCGTGCTGCGACAGCGGGGCGGTCGGCGCGCCGACCTTGTACTCCTGGGTCCAGCGGTGGCCGTCGGTGTGGATCTCCACGGCGAGGCGCGTGGAGAGCGCGTTCACCACCGAGACGCCGACGCCGTGCAGACCGCCGGAGACCGCGTAGCCGCCGTTGCCGAACTTGCCGCCCGCGTGCAGGACCGTCAGCACGACCTCGACGGCGGGCTTGCCCTGGCCCGGCATGATGCCGACCGGGATGCCTCGGCCGTTGTCGACCACACGGACGCCGCCGTCGGCCAGGAGCGAGACGTTGATGGTGTCCGCGTGCCCGGCCATCGCCTCGTCGACGGAGTTGTCCACGATCTCCTGCACCAGGTGGTGCAGGCCGCGCTCGCCGGTGGAGCCGATGTACATGCCGGGGCGCTTGCGGACGGCGTCGAGGCCCTCCAGCACCTGGATGGCGCTGGCGTCGTACGACCTCTCGGCCTGGTCGGTCTGGTCTGGGATCTGGCTGGGGTTGCCGGAATCGGCCACGAAGCGCCCTCTCTGGCACAGCACGGGCCGCATCCCCGCTCCCCTACGGGCGGGCGTGCGACCACGGCGTTTCGACTCGGTTGCCACTAGCAACAGTGTTTGCCCTTCAGTCTACCGGTACGACTGACATCGATGGGCGTTTGGCAGCCTCTGAGGGCAGAAATGCCGCCCTGAATCCCCTCGGGACATGTCCCGATACTCGACCGGGGGGCTCAGAGCGCCTGGAAGGGCCGTCAGGGGTTCCGGAGGATTACGGTCCGCTCCCTCCCGGCACCCTCCGGGGTCACCCCCAGGTGTCACCCGGCCCCTTGCTCCCGGGGGCGCGCAGCCGGCCGTAGCCGCGCACCGGGGCGGCCGGACCGAGCACCTTGATCGTGCGCACCGTGCCGTGCCCCAGTTCGTGGTTCAGACGCGCCACCAACTGCCGGGCCAGCCAGCGCAGTTGGGTCGCCCAGGCGGTGGAGTCGCACTGCACGGTGAGCACCGCGGCCTCGTCGTCGTAGGCGGTCGGGGTGCAGTGCGCGGCGATGTCGGGCCCGACGATCTGCGGCCAGCGGCCCATCACCCCGCCGACCGCCGCCGAGGACTCCCAGCCGCGCTCGGTCAGCAGCCGGTTGAGCGCCGCCCCCAGCGGCACCGGGTCACGGCCGTCCGAGCGGGCCCCGCTGCGCAGACCGGTCCGCTTCGCCTCGCGCTTCTCGCGCACCTGCTCACCGCGCTGGCGGGCCTGCGCCCGGGCCGCCCGCAGCGCCGACCGCGCCAGATCGGCACCGGTCGGCCCGGGGTGCTCCGCCGACTCGCTCACGGCGATCTCCTTATCCCCACCCTGTGGACAACGGTGAGCCGTCCAGCGTACGGGAGCCGGACCGGCCCGGGCGGCGCGGGTGGGTGCGGTACGGGGGCGTCCGGAACCGGCCGGAACCGGCAGGACCCGGTCCGGCGGGGCGGGGGAGAGCCGCCCCGGGGCGGGGGCGCGGCGGGCGGGATCAGGCGGTGACGCGCTGGACCGCGCCGTCGGCGACCGCGTACCGGGCCCCGGCCAGCGCCTTCGGCACGTCCTCGGCGACCGCGGCGGTGACCAGCACCTGCTCGCCGCCGGCCACCAGCTCGGCCAGCCGGTCGCGGCGGGCGGCGTCCAGCTCCGCGAAGACGTCGTCCAGGATCAGCACCGGCTCTCCCCCGTCCGAGCGCAGCAGCTCGTACGAGGCCAGCCGCAGCGCCAGCGCGAACGACCAGGACTCGCCGTGGCTGGCGTAGCCCTTGGCGGGCAGCGGACCGAGCTTGAGCACCAGCTCGTCCCGGTGCGGGCCGACCAGGGTGATCCCCCGGTCGACCTCCTGCTTGTGGACCGTCCGCAGGGCCTGGAGCAGCTGCTCCTCGGCCTCCTCGCGGCTGGTCGGCAGCTCGCCCTCGAAGGAGCTGCGGTACTCCAGCGCCGTGTCGCCGCCCCCCGGCGCGAGCTGCCCGTAGGCGGCCGAGACCAGCGGCTGGAGGGACGCCACCAGCTGCAGGCGGAACGCCGTGAGCTCGGCGCCGGCCCGGGCCAGATGGCCGTCCCACACCTCCAGGGTGGAGAGGTCGGCGCCCTTGCCGCCACCGGCCCTGCGGGCCATCGCGGCGGTCTTCAGCAGGGCGTTGCGCTGCTTGAGCACCCGCTCGTAGTCCTGCCGGACCCCGGCCAGCCGGGGCGCGCGGGCGGTCAGCAGCTCGTCCAGGAAGCGCCGGCGCTCCCCCGGGTCGCCCTTGACCAGGGCGAGGTCCTCGGGGGCGAACAGCACGGTGCGCAGCAGGCCCAGCACGTCGCGCGGACGGACGTTGTCGGAGCGGTTGATCCGGGCCCGGTTGGCCTTGCCCGGAGTGATCTCCAGCTCTACCAGGGTGGAGCGCCCCCGGTCGACCACCGAGGTGCGGACGACCGCGCTCTCGGCGCCCAGCCGGATCAGCGGGGCGTCTGTGGCGACCCGGTGGCTGCCCAGGGTGGCGACGTAGCCGACCGCCTCGACCAGATTGGTCTTGCCCTGGCCGTTGGGGCCGACGAACGCCGTCACGCCCGGGTCGAGGGGAACCTCGGCCCGGGCGTAGGAGCGGAAGTCGGCGAGCGACAGGTGCGCGACGTGCATGGCGGTGGACTGCGCTCGCCTTCTGTGGAGAAGCCTCGGGTGCTGTGGAGAAGCTTCGGGACTACTTCGACTCGACCGCGTGGCCGCCGAACTGGTTGCGCAGCGCGGCGATCATCTTCATCTGCGGCGAGTCGTCCTGACGGGAGGCGAAGCGCGCGAACAGCGAGGCGGTGATCGCCGGCAGCGGGACGGCGTGGTCGATCGCGGCCTCGACGGTCCAGCGGCCCTCGCCGGAGTCGGCGGCCCAGCCCTTGAGCTTGGCCAGGTGCTCGTCGTCGTCCAGGGCGCGGACGGCCAGGTCGAGCAGCCAGGAGCGGATCACGGTGCCCTCCTGCCAGCTGCGGAAGACCTCGCGGACGTCGGTGACCTCGGGGGCGGCCTCCAGCAGCTCCCAGCCCTCGGCGAAGGCCTGCATCATCGCGTACTCGATGCCGTTGTGGACCATCTTGGCGAAGTGGCCGGCGCCGACCGCGCCCGCGTGCACGGAGCCGAAGTCGCCCTCGGGCTTGAGCGCGTCGAAGACCGGCTGGACCAGCGCGACGTGCGCGGCGTCGCCGCCGTACATCAGCGCGTAGCCGTTCTCCAGGCCCCAGACGCCGCCGGAGACGCCGCAGTCGACGAAGCCGATGCCCTTGGCGGCCAGCGCCTCGGCGTGCTTGACGTCGTCGGTCCAGCGGGAGTTCCCGCCGTCGACGACCACGTCACCGGGGGACAGCAGCTCGGCCAGCTCGTCCACGGTGGCCTGGGTGGCGGCACCCGCCGGGACCATGACCCAGACGACGCGCGGGCCCTGCAGCTTGGAGACCAGCTCCTGGAGGCTCTCGACGTCGGAGATGTCGGGGTTGCGGTCGTAGCCGATGACGGTGTGGCCGGCGCGGCGGATCCGCTCGCGCATGTTGCCGCCCATCTTGCCGAGACCGATGAGGCCGAGCTCCATAGCCAAATCCTTACCTGTGGTGACGTCTCTGCGGGCGGCGCCGTTGCCGCGCCTCCTTGAGCCTACGTGCTGGAGCGCGAGCGCCTCCCCGCGATCGGGGCCGACCGGGGGAGGCTTCCACAGGTTGTGCACAGGGCTGTGGGCGAACGGCCCGGCGGGCCGGGAGCCGGCCGGTGCGCGGACCCGGCCGGAGCGTCCGGCCGGGTGTCCCGGGCTCAGCCGGAGAGGCGGACCGGCATGATCAGGTACTGGTAGGCCTCGTCGGCCTCGGCGTCCACCGCGGCCTTGCCGCTGAGCAGCGCGGGCTTGGTCGGCGTGGTGAAGCTCAGCTGGGCGAACGGGGAGTCGATGGCCTTGAGGCCCTCCTCCAGGTAGCCCGGGTTGAAGGCGATCGAGATGGCGTCGCCCTCGAGCGAGGCGTCGATCCGCTCGGTGGCCTGGGCGTCGTCGCCGGAGCCGGCCTCCAGGGTGAGCACGCCCTCCTCGAAGTTCAGCCGGACCGGGGTGTTGCGCTCGGCCACCAGGGAGACGCGCTTGAGCGCCTCCAGGAAGGGCTGGGTCTGGATCGCCGCGATCGCGTTGAACTCGGTCGGGAAGAGGCTGCGGTACTTCGGGAACTCGCCCTCCAGCAGCCGGGTGGTGGTCCGCCGACCGGCGCCCTCGAAGCCGATCAGGCCCTCGCCCGCGCCGCCCGAGGAGAGCGCGATGGAGACGCTGTCGCCGCTGCCCAGGGACTTGGCGATGTCCTGCAGCGTCTTGGCCGGGACCAGCGCGACCGCCGAGATGTCGGACTGCTCGGGCTTCCACATCAGCTCGCGGACGGCGAAGCGGTAGCGGTCGGTGGCGGCCAGGGTGATCCGGTCGCCCTCGATCTCGACCCGGACGCCGGTGAGCACCGGCAGGGTGTCGTCGCGGCCGGCGGCCACGGCGGCCTGGCTGACCGCGGAGGCGAAGACGTCGCCCGGAACGGTGCCGGTCGCGGTCGGCATCGCCGGCAGGGCCGGGTACTCGTCCACCGGGAGGGTCGGCAGGGTGAACCGGGAGCTGCCGCAGACCACGCTGACCCGCTGGCCGTCGGTGGAGATCTCCACCGGGCGGTTGGGCAGGTTGCGCGAGATGTCGTTGAGCAGCCGGCCGGAGACCAGGACGGTGCCGGCCTCCTCGATGTCGGCCTCCAGCCCGACCCGGGCCGAGACCTCGTAGTCGAAGCCGGACAGCGCCAGGCTGCCGTCCTGCGCCGTCAGCAGCAGGCCGGCCAGCACCGGCACCGGCGGCCGTGCCGGGAGGCTGCGAGCAGCCCAGGCCACCGCCTCCGCGAGGACGTCACGCTCCACCCGGAACTTCACCGGTAACCGCCTCCTGGATCGAGCGCTCCCGCTCGCACGTCTGGTTCTTCTGATCTTGGTCTTCGCCGCGGCTGTCCACCGAGCTCCGCCGCTCCGCTTCCAGTCGCCGAGGACAGTCTGACGTACTCCACCGACAGACGGGGCAGACGGGCGGAAGCAACTCGAACGGATGTCGGGGCCCGGTTGTCCACAGATTTCGGGCCCACCTGCTTTTGAGCAAGTCGATGGGTCTATAGGTGTAGTGGTAGTAGTAGGGCCTGTGGAAACCGTGGATAACCCTGTTTTAGCAGGTCAGGCCCGGTTTTTTGTCCACAGGACATGTGGACGGCGGCTGTGGACGAACACGGCCCGCTGTGGACGGCGGAGCGTTACCCACAGGGCACGCTGGGTATCCACAGGTTATCCCCAGCTCCGTCCCCAGATCCGGGCCCGGTTATCCACGGGCCCCGGTCAACTTTTCGTGACGCCTTTCACACCTGGGCATGAACGCCCGCAGAAGGTTGTCGAACTGTGGACACAGCTGTGGACAACCTGGGGACAACCTTCCTCTTCCTGGGGACAACCGGTGGACAACCCGGACGGCCCAGTGACGGGCCGCCAATTGTCCACAGCCTGTGGACAACCGTTGTGCACAAGTCCACAGGCACCTGACCTGCGCGGAAGAGCGTAGCGTCGGCCGCCCTGTGGAGGAATTCTGGATAACTTCCGGCCGCCGGGCCTGTGGACGGTGGAGAACCCGTCCGGCCTGTGGATTTCGGCCTCGCGCACCCCGGGCGTTCGAATCCCTGGTCAGATGTTCGGCGCGGGCCGCGCACTGGCGCGGTGTCCGTCACCGGGATCCCTGCCCCGCCGGCCGCCGACGCACACCTGTGGATATGCCGAAAGGGCGTCAGGATCGCTCCTGACGCCCTTTTCCGGCCACCCGCCGCCGTCTCCGCGGACGGGCCGGGAAGTCAGCTCTTGATGCGGTTGGTGAGCTCGGTGACCTGGTTGTAGATCGAGCGCCGCTCCGCCATCAGCGAGCGGATCTTGCGGTCCGCGTGCATCACCGTGGTGTGGTCGCGGCCGCCGAACTGCGCGCCGATCTTCGGCAGCGAGAGGTCGGTCAGTTCGCGGCAGAGGTACATCGCGATCTGACGGGCCGTCACCAGCACCCGGCTGCGCGAGGATCCGCAGAGGTCGTCCACACCGAGGCCGAAGTAGGCCGCCGTCTGCTGCATGATCACCTGGGCGGTGATCTCCGGCCCGGCGTCCTCGTCGCCGCCGGGGATGAGGTCCTTGAGGACGATCCCGGCCAGCTCCAGGTCGACCGGCGCCCGGTTGAGGTTGGCGAAGGCGGTGACCCGGATCAGGGCCCCCTCCAGCTCGCGGATGTTCCGGGTGATCCGGGACGCGATGAACTCCAGCACGTCGGCCGGGGCGTTGAGTTGCTCCTGGATCGCCTTCTTGCGCAGGATCGCGATCCGGGTCTCCAGCTCCGGCGGGGTGACGTCGGTGATCAGCCCCCACTCGAAGCGGTTGCGCAGCCGGTCCTCCAGCGTGGTCAGCAGCTTCGGCGGCCGGTCGGAGGAGAGCACGATCTGCTTGTTGGCGTTGTGCAGGGTGTTGAAGGTGTGGAAGAACTCCTCCTGCGTGGACTCCTTGCTCGCCAGGAACTGCACGTCGTCCACGAGCAGGATGTCCATGTCCCGGTAGCGCTTGCGGAAGGTGTCCGCCTTGCCGTCCCGGATCGAGTTGATGAACTCGTTGGTGAACTCCTCCGAGGACACGTACCGCACCCGGGTGCCCGGGAACAGGCTGCGCGAGTAGTGCCCGATGGCGTGCAGCAGGTGGGTCTTGCCCAGCCCGGACTCGCCGTAGATGAAGAGCGGGTTGTACGCCTTGGCCGGGGCCTCGGCGACCGCCACCGCCGCCGCGTGCGCGAAGCGGTTGCTGGCGCCGATGACGAAGGTGTCGAAGAGGTACTTGGGGTTGAGCCGGGCGGCCGGCTCGTCCTTGCGGGACCCGCCGGCGGGCGGTGCGCCGGGCGGCGGGGGGACCCCCGGTACCGCCGGCCGGTCGGTGGCGCGCTCGGCCGGGGCCTTGTCGTGGCGCTGGGCGGGGCGGCCGCCCGGACCGCGGCGACCGGAGGCGGTGCGCGGGTGCTCGCCGGGGCCGGGGCCGTAGGCGCCGCCGAAGAGGTCGCCCTGGGTGGTCGAGGACGGGGGCAGGGCCCTCGGCGCGGGCCGGTCCGCCGGCTCGTCGGCCTCGCGGTAGCCGGGCTGCTGCTCCTGGTAACCGGGCCAGACCGGGCCGGCCGCCGGACCGCCGTAGGGCGCGGGGCGCTGCTCGTAGCCGCCGGTGTCGTAGCGGGGCCGGTCGTAGTCCGGCTCGTAGGGGCGCGGGTAGCCCGGGCCGCCGTAGTGGCCCTCGTCCTGCGGGTGCCGGTCGTCCTGGCGCCGGCGCTCGTCCTGCGGGTGCCGGTCGTCCTGCGGGTGGCGGTCGTCCTGGCGCCGGCGCTCGTCCTGCGGGTGGCGATCGTCGGCGTACCGCTGGCGCTCGTCGTGGCCGTGCCGGTCGTCGGGTTCCTCGTGCTCGTCGTGGCCGGACGGGTTCGGGTACGGCTCCGCGGGTGCCTGGCCGGCCACCGGCATGGTGGGCATCGCGTTGGCGTCGACCATCACGGCGATCCGCACCGGGCGGCCCAGCTCGCGGGAGAGCGCCTCGGTCAGCTGCGGCAGCAGCCGCCCCTCCAGCACCTGCTTGGCCCGCTCGTTGGGGGCCGCCAGCAGGGCGGTGTCGTGCATCATCCACATCGGCTGGGTGCGCTGCACCCACTGCTTGTCCATCTCCCCGATGTCCGGGTCGCCGACCAGCCGCTCTACGACTCTCGCCCAGACCGGGACGAGGTCGCTGTTGACATCAGCCACTGGTGCACGCTTTCCAATGAACAAACCAGACAAGTCCTGCAACGGTAGTCAGCGAACAGAGCCGGATCAAGTCGTTGTCCACAGGCTGTGGGCAAACCGCCTCCGGGCGGCTGGTTTGACCCTCGTGCCCCGTCCCGCGTACCGTAACCAGGTCGAGTTGTCGATGGCCGCTGCCGCATGTCCGCGGGTCCACCCGCTCCATAAGGCGCGCAGCACGGGCGCCGTGGATTGCCTCAAACCCCAGCCGAACTGGGGTGATGGGCCGGATTTCCGTAATCGGGGAGATCACGCGGACGCACGGTGACGGCCAAGCGATCACCCGTCATCCTACGATTCACCTCAGGAGCCCCCGAGTGAGCAAGCGCACCTTCCAGCCGAACAACCGTCGTCGCGCGAAGACCCACGGCTTCCGGCTGCGTATGCGTACCCGCGCCGGCCGCGCCATCCTGGCTGCCCGCCGTGGCAAGGGCCGCACCAGCCTGTCCGCCTGATCCGCACCAGAGTCTGCTGTGCTGCCCTCCGAGAATCGGCTGCGGCGGCGCCAGGACTTCGCGACCGCGGTCAAACGCGGTCGTCGGGCCGGTAAGCCCCTGTTGGTCGTCCATCTCGCCAGAGAGGACGGCTCGGGGGAGCACACCGACCGGACCAGCGACATCCGCCCGCACGTCGCCGAGGGGACTCCTTCGGCGCGTGCGGGTTTCGTCGTGAGCAAGGCCGTCGGCCCGGCGGTCACCCGCAACCTGGTCAAGCGCCGGTTGCGGCACCTTGTGCGTGATCGTCTGTCCCGGCTGCCCGCCGGTAGCCTGATAGTGGTGCGTGCGCTGCCTCCGGCCGCGTCCGCCTCGTACCAGGAACTCGAACGTGACCTGGACGCGGCGCTCAAACGGCTGCTCAAGGCCGAGCATGCTGTTTCGGCGCCGACGGGAGCAGGTCGATGAAGTACCTGCTGATGGGTCTGATCAGGGTCTACCAGTGGACCATCAGCCCACTGCTCGGTCCGGTGTGCCGCTACTACCCCTCCTGCTCGCACTACGGCTTCGAGGCCGTGCGGACGCACGGAGCGGTGAAGGGCGGCGCACTGACCGTGTGGCGCATTCTGCGCTGCAATCCATGGACGCCCGGTGGGGTCGACCATGTCCCGCCGCGCAAGCATCCGGTGTGGCACCGCCGGCTGCGGGACCGGCTGAAGGGCCGGTCCGCCGCCGACCAGCCGGTGATCATGCCCCCCGCCGGTCCGGACCCAGAGGGCCCGGCGACCATTGGCCCCGTGGGGCCGATCCCAATGTCCAAGGAGCCTGACCGGTGACCTTCTCCTTCCTCAACCCCTTGTACACAGCGGTGTCCTGGATCATCGTCCAGTTCCACTCGCTGTACAGCCACGTCTTCGATCCGAACGGCGGCTGGGCCTGGGGTCTGGCCATCGCCTCGATGGTGGTCGTCATCCGGATCTGCCTGATCCCGCTCTTCGTGAAGCAGATCAAGGCGACCCGGGCCATGCAGGCGATCCAGCCGAAGATGAAGGCCATCCAGGAGCGGTACAAGAACGACCGCCAGCGCCAGTCCGAAGAGATGATGAAGCTGTACAAGGAGGCGGGTACCAACCCGTTCTCCAGCTGCCTTCCCATCATCGTGCAGGCGCCGTTCTTCACCGCGCTCTACGGCGTGCTCGCCAAGGTCGCCGACGGCAAGCCGATCGGCGTGATCGACGGCACCCTGCTGGACAGCGCCCAGCAGGCCCACATCTTCGGTGCCCCGCTCTCGGCGACCTTCGTCGGCAGCAGCGAGGTCAGCGTCAAGATCGTCGTCGCCGTGATGATCGTCCTGATGTCGCTCTCGCAGTTCGTCACCCAGCGCCAGCTGATGACGAAGAACGTCGACCTCACCGTGAAGACGCCGTTCATGCAGCAGCAGAAGATGCTGATGTACGTCTTCCCGATCATGTTCGCCGTGATGGGCATCAACTTCCCCGTCGGTGTCCTGGTCTACTGGCTGACCACCAACATCTGGTCGATGGGCCAGCAGCTGATCGTCATCCGCAACAACCCGACGCCGGGCAGCAAGGCCTGGGACGAGCGTCAGGAGCGGCTGAAGAAGCAGGGCCGGCTGAACCCGGACGGCTCGGTCGTCCAGGGCCCGCTCTGGGGCCTGCTGCCGGCGAAGAAGTCGGCCGCCACCGCCGAGGCCGTGGTGGAGGAGTCGGTGCAGGTGCGCCGCCAGCAGCCGCGGAAGCAGACCAAGTCGCAGCGCCAGCACGGTGCCGGCCAGCCGGCGAGCTTGACCAAGGACGCCCCGTCCGGCCAGTCCGCCGACGCGGTGCCGGCCGACTCGACGTCCGCGGACCCGACCGACGCCGCGAGTGCCGGTGCGGCCGGTGCGGCCGGAGCGGCCGGTTCCGCCGGTTCCGCCAAGCAGACCGCGGCCCGTCCGGCGGGTGCCAAGCCGGCCCCGACCCGTCAGCAGGGCGGCCGTCAGCAGCCCAAGCGCGGCGGGCAGCGGCCGAAGAAGAAGTGACCGGCCCGGTCCGATCCGCCGCCGCGGCCCCCTGAACCTCGTTACCGGCCCACCAACCGGGCCCATCTCCGAAGGAGTCCATCAGTGACGGAAGGCACCACCTCCGCCGTCGAGGCCGAGGCCGCCCCCGGCGCCGACGAGAACATCGTCGCCCGCCTGGAGCAGGAGGGCGACATCGCGGCGGACTACCTGGAGGGTCTGCTCGACATCGCGGACCTCGACGGTGACATCGACATGGACGTCGAGGGCGACCGTGCCCTGGTCTCCATCGTCAGCGACGGCAACGACCGGGCCCTGCATCGGCTGGTCGGCCAGGACGGCGAGGTGCTGGAGGCGCTGCAGGAGCTGACCCGGTTGGCCGTCCACCGGGAGACCGGCGAGCGCAGCCGCCTCATGCTGGACATCGCCGGGTTCCGGGCCCGCAAGCGCACGGAGCTGGCAACCCTCGGGTCCGAGGCCGCGGAGCAGGTGAAGAGCTCCGGGGAGCAGGTCAAGCTGCGTCCGATGACCCCGTTCGAGCGCAAGGTCGTCCACGACGCGGTGGCCGCGGCCGGTCTGCGCAGTGAGTCGGAGGGCGAGGAGCCCCAGCGTTGCGTGGTCGTGCTGCCGGCCTGACGGCCGGGCGACCGCCGGCCGCCAGGGCGGCCGGCAAGCGACACGAGGACCCGACCCCGTCCGCCACGCGCGGGCGGGGTCGTCGTCCCTTCGCGGGGCGCTGGCCCGGCGAGAGATGTTTCACGTGAAACGGTGCAGGAGCGGGTCGGTGGATCCGGGGAGCGGAGAGGTCGAGATGGACACGGAGAGCGTGCCTGCCGGAGAGCCGGAGTCGGGGGCCGGTGGTCCGGACGCCGGGAGCGCGTCCGCGAGTGGGCGGCCGGCGGTCGAGCCGCCGCCCGCCCCGCCGGCCGTCGCCCGGGAGGTCTTCGGCGAGCGGTTCGACGCCGCCGTCCGCTACACCGAGCTGCTGGCGACCGAAGGCGTGACCCGGGGGCTGATCGGCCCGCGCGAGGTGCCCCGGCTCTGGGACCGCCACGTGCTGAACTGCGCGGTGCTCGCGGAGCTGCTGCCGGCCGGAACCACGCTCTGCGACGTCGGCTCCGGCGCCGGGCTGCCCGGCATCCCGGTGGCGCTGGCCCGCCCGGACGTCTCGGTGACCCTGCTGGAGCCGCTGCTGCGCCGGACCACCTTCCTGGAGGAGGTGGTCCGCGAGCTCGGTCTGGAGAACGTCACCGTGCTCCGCGGCCGGGCCGAGGAGATGGTCGGCAAGGTCGCGGTGGAGGTGGTGACCGCCCGTGCGGTGGCGCCGCTGGAGCGGCTGGCCGGCTGGGGCCTCCCGCTGCTGCGGCCGCACGGCCAGATGCTGGCGCTCAAGGGCGACAGTGCGGAGCAGGAGCTCGCCGACTCGCGGGCCGGGCTGGCGAAGCTCGGCGGGGTGGAGTGGTCGGTGATCTCGGTCGGTGACGGCACCCTGGAGACCTCGACCCGGGTGATCCAGGTCAAGGTGGGCGAGAGCCCGGGCGGCGTGCGGGCGGCGACCCGCCGGGCCAAGGCCGCGGCCAGGGCCGGCCGGGCCGCCGCCGGCGGCGCGACCCGCGGCGGCGACCGCGCCCGCAACCCCCGGCGGCGTCCCCGCTGACCGGCGGAACGGGAGTCGACACGGGCGGGTGGTCCTCGGACCACCCGCCCGTGGTCGTCCGCGGGGGTCGCGGAGCGTATCCGGCCGTCCGGTGACGGGAGGGCGGCGGACAGGCGACCTGGGGTCCACCGGAGTGTCGCATCGTCAGAATTCCGACATTGCGGGCATGGTGTTTCACGTGAAACGTCGCTCTCTGCTCTCGGGAATCCTCGCCCGCAGCCGGGCGGTGACTGTTGCCGCTCCGGTTTCACGTGAAACACTGAGCCCCATGCAGGACTCGGAGACCATCGACCAGATCGATGACACGCCCATCGCGCGTGCCGCCCAGGCTGCGGTCCAGGCCATCGGCCGAGCGGGCGAAGGACTGCCCCGGCCGGCCACCACCCGGGTGATGGTGGTGGCCAACCAGAAGGGCGGGGTGGGCAAGACCACCACCACCGTCAACCTCGCCGCCTCGCTGGCCATGCACGGGCTGCGGGTGCTGGTGGTCGACCTCGACCCGCAGGGCAACGCCTCGACCGCGCTCGGCATCGACCACCACGCCGAGGTTCCCTCGATCTACGACGTACTGGTGGAGGGCAAGCCGCTGGCCGATGTGGTCCAGCCGGTGGTCGAGGTCGAGGGGCTGTTCTGCGTCCCCGCCACCATCGACCTGGCCGGTGCGGAGATCGAGCTGGTCTCGCTGGTGGCCCGGGAGAGCCGGCTGCAGCGCGCCATCGCCGCGTACGAGCAGCCGCTGGACTACATCCTGATCGACTGCCCGCCCTCGCTCGGCCTGCTGACGGTCAACGCCCTGGTCGCCGGCCAGGAGGTGCTGATCCCGATCCAGTGCGAGTACTACGCGCTGGAGGGCCTCGGCCAGCTGCTGCGCAACGTCGAGCTGGTCCGGGCGCACCTCAACCCGGCGCTGCACGTCTCCACCATCCTGCTCACCATGTACGACGCCCGGACCAGGCTGGCCGCCCAGGTGGCGGAGGAGGTCCGGACGCACTTCCCGCAGGAGGTCCTGCACACCGCGATCCCGCGCTCGGTCCGGATCTCGGAGGCGCCCAGCTACGGTCAGACGGTGCTCACCTACGACCCCGGCTCCACCGGTGCGCTCTCCTACCTGGAGGCGGCCCGGGAGCTGGCGCTGCGGGCGGTGCCCGCCGCGGGCGGCGGCTCGTTGGTGGGGCAGCAGCGGGACGGTTCGGGGCAGCAGGGCGCCCCGGTGGCACAGCACGGTACGACGGAGGGCAATCGGTGAGTGGTCGCAGGGGTCTGGGACGAGGACTCGGGGCGCTGATCTCCCCGGTGGCCCCGGCGGGTGGAGGGGCCGGGGGCGCGGCGCAGCCCGCGGTGGCCCCGTCCGGAGCGGCGTCGCCGACGGCGGTGCCGACACTGCCCTCGGGCCGGGGCACGCTGGCGGCCAAGGCCGCCGCGGAGAGTCTGCGGGAGCAGGCCGCCGCCGAGGTGGAGCTCGCCCGGGTGGAGGGCGCCTACTTCGCCGAACTGCCGCTGGACGCGATCACCCCCAACCCGCGCCAGCCGCGCGAGGTGTTCGACGAGGACAAGCTGGCCCAGCTGGTCGCCTCGATCAAGGAGGTGGGACTGCTCCAGCCGGTGGTGGTGCGCCAGTCCGCGCCGGGGCGCTTCGAGCTCATCATGGGCGAGCGGCGCTGGCGGGCCTCCCGGGAGGCCGGGCTCGAGCAGATCCCGGCGATCGTCCGGGCCACCGAGGACGACAAGCTGCTGCTGGACGCCCTGCTGGAGAACCTGCACCGGGCGGAGCTCAACCCGCTGGAGGAGGCGGCCGCCTACGACCAGCTGCTGCGGGACTTCTCCTGCACCCACGACGAACTGGCGGACCGGATCGGGCGCTCGCGTTCGCACGTGTCCAACACCCTGCGGCTGCTGAAGCTGCCGCCGGCGGTCCAGCGGCGGGTGGCCTCGGGGGTGCTCACCGCGGGCCACGCCCGGGCGCTGCTCGGGGCGCCGGACCCGGAGCGGCAGGAGGAGCTTGCCAAGCGGATCGTCGCGGAGGGGCTCTCGGTGCGGACCACCGAGGAGATCGTCGCGCTGATGGACCGGGAGGAGCGGCCCAAGCGCCAGGCGCCCAAGGCTGGGAAGATCCTCTCGCCGGCCTTCAACGATCTGGCGAGCCGGCTCTCCGACCGCTTCGAGACCCGGGTGAAGGTCGAGGTCTCGCAGCGCGCCGGCAAGCTCGGCAAGGGCAAGGTGGTGCTGGAGTTCGGCTCCGTGGAGGACCTCAACCGGATCCTGGACAGCCTCGCGCCCGGTGAGGACGGACTGCGGCTGTCGCAGGGCTGAACCGGGCCGATCGCGGTACGCGATGGGTGCATGTTCCACGTGGGCGCTGTTTCACGTGAAACATGCACCCATCGGCGTTCGGGGGGAATGCTCGGTTGTGGAGTGGACGAGGAGGTGCGGGGCATGGGACGCCGGATCGTTCCGTTGACGCTGGACAACCTCGCGGACCTGCCGTCGACCTGCCGCTCCTGTGTGTTCTGGGAGCTGGACCCGGTCAGCGGCCGGGCGGCGGTGGAGTCCGGCGAGCCGGAGCTGGAGAAGGAGGGGTGGATCTCCGCCGTGCTGCTGGAGTGGGGGTCCTGCGGCCGGGTCGTCTACGTGGACGAGCAGCCGGCCGGGTTCGTGCTCTACGCCCCGCCCGCGTACGTGCCGCGTTCGCAGTCCTTCCCGACCAGCCCGGTGGCCTCGGACGCCGTCCAGCTGATGGTCAGCCGGGTGCTGCCGGGCTTCCAGCGGCAGGGGATCGGCCGGGTGCTGGTGCAGACGGTGGCCAAGGACCTGCTGGGCCGGGGCTTCCGGGCGATCGAGGCGTTCGGGGCGGTGGGGCGGCAGCCGGTCAGCTGTGTGCTGCCGGCCGAGCACCTGCTGGCGGTGGGCTTCAAGACGGTCCGCCCGCACCACCGCTATCCGCGGCTGCGGCTGGAGGCGCGGAACACGCTCTCCTGGCGGGGGGACGTGGAGGGGGCGCTGGAGCGGCTGCTGGGCGGCGGCCGGAAGGAGCCGGCGCTCCGGCCGTTCTGAGTGCTCCGGGCGTTCCGAGCGCTCCGGGCGACCTCCGGGACGGTCTCCCGGAGGGCTGGGGACAACGGACGAGGGCGGGACTCCCGGTGGGGAGTCCCGCCCTCGTGGCGTTCCGGGGGAACGGACCTAGATCAGGCCGTCCAGCTCGCGCAGCAGCGCGGCCTTCGGACGGGCCCCGGTGATCTGCTTCACCGGCTCGCCGTTCTTGTAGAGGATCAGGGTCGGGATGGAAATCACGTTGTACGTCGCGGCGGTCTGCTGGTTCGCGTCGACGTCGAGCTTGGCGATGGTGAGCTTGTCGCCGTGCTCGGCCGCGATCTCCTCCAGGACCGGGGCGACCTGACGGCACGGGCCGCACCATTCGGCCCAGAAGTCGACGAGAACGGGCTTGTCGCTCTTGAGGACGTCCGCATCGAACGTCGCGTCGGTCACGGTGGTGGTGGCGCCGGCCACGGTCACTCCTAGGGGTCAAACGGGCGAGGGGCTGCCAGGGCTACAACACCGCACGGGGCGGATCTGTTTCGTCCCGGCGGGGCGGGTGCGCTCCACGTGGAACGCGCCCGCCCTTACGGTGGATCGCTTCGGGTCAGACCGCGACGGTGGCGGCCTGGGCCTCCAGGTCGGCCAGCGAGGCGAGGTAGCGCTCGGCGTCCAGGGCGGCCGAGCAGCCGGTGCCGGAGGCGGTGATGGCCTGGCGGTAGGTGTGGTCGACCACGTCGCCGGCGGCGAAGACACCCGGGATGTTGGTACGGGTGGAGGGGGCCTCGACCTTGAGGTAGCCCTCGGCGTCGAGCTCCAGCTGGCCCTTGAAGAGCTCGGTGCGCGGGTCGTGGCCGATCGCGATGAAGAGGCCGGTGACCGGGAGCTCGCGCAGCTCGCCGGTGGTGGTGTCGCGCAGGGTGACACCGGTCAGCTTCGGGTCGCCGTGGATGGCCTCGACCGCGCTGTCCCACTCGAAGCTGATCTTCTCGTCCGCGAACGCGCGCTCCTGCATCGCCTTGGAGGCGCGCAGGGTGTCCCGGCGGTGGACGACCTTGACGCTGCGGGCGAAGCGGGAGAGGAAGGTCGCCTCCTCCAGGGCGGTGTCGCCGCCGCCGACCACCGCGATGTCCTGGTCGCGGAAGAAGAAGCCGTCGCAGGTCGCGCACCAGGAGACGCCCCGGCCGGACAGCTTGTCCTCGTTGGGCAGCTCCAGCTTGCGGTGCTGGGAGCCGGTGGTGACGATCACCGCGCGGGCCTTGTGCACATTGCCCTCGGAGTCGGTGACGGTCTTGATGTCACCGGTGAGGTCGACCGAGACGATGTCGTCGGGGATCAGCTCGGCGCCGAAGCGCTCGGCCTGGGCCCGCATGTTGTCCATCAGCTCGGGACCCATGATGCCGTCCCGGAAGCCGGGGAAGTTCTCGACCTCGGTGGTGTTCATCAGCGCGCCACCGGCGGTGACGGCACCCTCGAAGACCAGGGGCTTGAGGGAGGCGCGGGCCGTGTAGAGGGCGGCGGTGTAGCCGGCGGGGCCGGAACCGATGATGATCACGTTACGGACGTCGCTCACTGCATCTCCTGGTTCGCATCGCGACCCGCGTTTGCTGCGGGGAGGGCGGTCCTGCTCCGCCGCCCGGGACAACGACTGACCAGTGTCTCGCATTCCCAGGGGGATCAGTACCAGGCGACCGCACTGTGGGAGTGTCGCGCGGTCCGCGGCATGGATCGCACGGGAACCTCCGGTCAGGGCGCGGGGACGGTCAGATGGTGCAGGACCGGTCCGCAGTCGGGGGCGCGGAGGTAGACGTCGACCAGCTCGGGACGGCCCGGCAGGGTGTACACCAGGAGGTCCGCGGCCGCGCCGGCGTAGCTGCCCCGGTCGGTGGCCAGCAGGGTGGCGGTGCTGGGGGGCGGGCAGGCCGGGGTGGAGCGGTTGCCGCCGGTGAGGCCCTGGCCGCTCTCGGCGGGCGGTACGGCGGTCGCTCCGGAGCCCTCCGAGGGGTCGGTGGCGGCGGGGCCCGAACCGGGGCCGGCGGAGGGCTTGACCGGGCGGGCGGTGCCCGTGGTGGCGAGCAGCTGCGCGACCTGGGCGGCGAGCCGGTCGTCCTGGTAGGCCGTGCCGCCGGTCGAACGGTCGGTCTTGGCCCCGGCGGCGGAGCTCTCCGGGGCGGCGGTGCCGGCGGCGGCACTGCCGGCGGTGGCGCTGAGGTCCTGCCGCCCGGAGGAGGACAGGGAGAGGAAGGCGCCGCCGAGGCCGAGGACGACCAGCGCGGCGGCCGAGCCGAGCAGCAGGGCCCTCCGGCGCCCGCGGCGGGACCGTCCTGGGCCGCCGCCGGCCGCGGGGCGGGACGGCGGGGCCTTGGGCGGTGCGGCGGCCGGGGTGGCGCCGGTGGCGCCGGTGGTGGTCGCGGGCCGGGCGGCCGGCACTGTCGGCGCTGCCGCGGCTGCCGTGGCGGGCACATCGCCGGGCACATCGGCGGACGTGGCCGCCGCGGGCGGTCCGGCGGCGGCGGCCGCGAGGGCGGCGTCGATCCGGGCGGCGACATCGGCCGGCACGGCCGGAGGCTCGACGGCGCCGAGCAGCGCCCGCACCTCGGTGAGCGCGTCGACGGTCTCCCGGCAGTCGGCGCAGCTGGCCAGGTGCTTCCGGAGCGCATCGGCCCCGGCGGGGGCGAGCAGGTCCTCGGCGAGGTCGGCCAGCTCGTCGACCGAGGGGTGCGGTCCGGCGGTGGGGTCGGAGGAGGGGAGCGGTGCTGTCATCGCGTGCTCGCATCTCCTTCCAGAATCGGCCGGGCTGGATCCGGGGCTGTCCCTGTGACGGTGCGGCCGTCCGGTGGGTTCCCGGTCGGTCGGGCGGTGTTGCCCGGGGGCGGTGTTTCACGTGAAACAGCGCTCCCCCGCGGCCCCGGGTCCGGCTCCTCGCGCAGGTGCCGGACGAGCGGCAGCAGCCGGGCCCGGCCCCGGGCGCAGCGGCTCTTCACCGTGCCCACCGGGACGCCCAGCAGTTCGGCCGCCTCGGCGACCGGATAGCCCTGCATGTCGACCAGGACCAGTGCGGCCCGTTGTTCGACCGGAAGCTCGGCGAGCGCGGCGGAGAGCTCGCGGTGCACTTCGGCGCGCACCACCGGGGAGTCGGCCGGTTCGGCCGAGCCGACCAGGGCGTCCAGCCGCTGCGGATCGTCGTCGAGCGGCTTGGTCCGGCGGGTGGCCGCCCGCCGGGCCCGGTCCAGGCAGGCGTTGACCACGATCCGGTGCAGCCAGGTCGTGACGGCGGAACGGCCCTGGAAGGTGTGGGCGGACCGGAAGGCGGAGACCAGGGCGTCCTGGAGGGCGTCGGCGGCCTCCTCGCGGTCGCCGAGGGTGCGCAGGGCGACGGCCCAGAGCCGGTCCCGGTGGCGGTTCACCAGCAGGCCGAAGGCCTCCCGGTCGCCGCCGACGTGCCGGGCGAGGAGCGCCGCGTCCTCGTCGGCCCGCTCCGGTCCGTCCTGCGCCACGTCCACCCCTCGCCGTTCGTGCCCCGCCACCGCGGTGGACGGGTCAGCCGAAGACCTTCACGTCGCCGAGGAAAGCCTGGTACTTGCCCGCGTTCGGACCGCCGTCCGGATTCTTGGACAGGTTGGTCAGCCAGATCAAGAGATAGCGGGTGGTGACCGGGCTGTCCAGGTTGTACTCGACCGCGGTGCCGGCCTTCTTCCCCAGGACGGTGAAATCACCCGGCTTGGCGGTCTGCGCGTTGCCGACGCTCTTGCCGGGCATCCGGAGCTCGGCGGTGGTGGCGGTGCTCCACTTGAGGGTCACCCTGGAGACCGTCTGCACCGAGCCGAGGTCGAGCAGCAGCCCGGTGCCCTCCTTGGTGCCCTTGGACCCGAACGCGTCGTTGTACCAGTTGGTCTGCCACTCGCTGGCCGGGTCGTCGTCGATGGCCTTGGCGAGGCTGGCCGCGCCGTCCGCACGGTCGCCCAGCGGGTTGTAGGACAGCGCCTCCTTGACCGGGACCAGAGCCGGGTCGTGGGTGGCCGCGTGGGCGGTCGGGGTGGCGGAGGAGGAGCTGGGCTGGGGGGAGGCGACGGCCGTGCTCCCGGGGCGCAGGTTGTCCACCAGCTGCCAGGAGGCGACGCCGATGGCGCCGAGCGCCACCGTCCACGCGGTCACCTTGACCACCGTGCGCAGCCGCCGCCCGTTGCGTCGCACCGGGGCGGCCACCGGGACCGGGGCGGTGCCGGGGGCGGCGACCACCCGGGTCGGGTTGGGCGCGGTCGGCAGCGCGTGGGTGTTGTGGCGCGGCGGGCTGGTGAAGGCCGGGAGCTCGGGCTGGGGCTGGCGGATGCGGGGCATCAGGGCGATCGCCCGGGCCAGCCCGTCGGGGGTGGTGATCGGCTCGGCGTGGTGCGGCGGGTGGTCGAGCAGGGCCCGGGCGGCCAGTTCGGACAGGCCCTTGTGGACGCCGGCGCGGACCTGGTCCGGTGCCACCTCGCGGAGGTTCCTGGGCAGGCCCTTGAGGTCGTAGCGGTCCTCGGGGTAGGGCCAGCGGTGGGTGAGGGCGGCGAACAGCAGGGCGCCGATGGCCCGGGTGTCGACGCGCTCGGCGTCCTCCCCGCCGCCCTCGCCGGTGAGGCCGCGCAGTGCGGCGTCCACCGCGATGCCGTTGATCCGGTACTGACCGCTGTCGGTGCGCAGCACGCAGCGCGGGGTGAGCCGCAGATGGGCCTGGCCGCGGCGGTGGGCGGCGGCCACCGCGTCGGTGACCTGGCGGACCATCTGGTAGGCCTCGTGCGGCTCCAGCGGGCCGTCGGAGAGCAGCTTGGCGAGGTCGGAGGCGTGCGGCAGCCACTCCCGCACCACGTAGACCAGCTCGCCCTCCTGGACGGCGTCCAGGACCTGTACGAAGCGCGGGTCGCCGAGCAGGGCGGCGGACTTGGCGGCCGCCAGCACCTTGCGGGCGCGCTGGTGGCCGGAGGCCATCAGGTGGACCCCGACCGCCCGGCGGAGCTTCTCGTCGACCGCCCGCCAGCTGCTGAAGGTCTCGGTGGAGGAGATGCACTCCTCCAGCCGGTAGCGGTGGCCGATCATGTCGCCGCTGCGCCGCTGCGGGGCGGGCAGGGTCTTCGGCAGGGTGGCGGTGTCGCGGGGGTCGTGGGTCGGCTGGGGGTCCCGCGGGGGGCGCTTGGCGGGTGCCGCGGCGGCCGGGCCCGGGTCGGTCCGGCCGGCGGCGTCGGCCGAGGCCAGCTCGGCGGCGATCTCGGAGACCGACAGCGGGGCGGTCGACTCCGCGGTCGGCTCGGCGGGGGCCGGTCCGACCGGGGCGGGCCCGGTGCCGGCGGGTCCGGTCCCGGCGGGTTCGGGCGCTGCGGGCGCGGCCGGAGCCGGGGCGGGTGCGGCCGCGCCGTCGTCGGTGCGGCCGCCGCGGCCGTTCTTCGTGGCGGGGGAGCCGGCCGCGGTGGCCCGGGCCGTGCCGTCGGCGAGTTCGTCGATCGCCGCCGCGAGCGCGGCCTCGTCCGCCGCCCCGTCAGCTGCCGATGTGTCGACGACCGCCTTGGTGCCATCAGCCACCGTGGTCCTGCCTCCCCTTGTGTCGCCCCGGGCCTGAGAGAGAGTCGTTGGAGCGCATCGGCGGGTGACTCCGGTGCTCCAGGACAATTGTGCCCACTGTTCTCCACCGGGTACGACCGCCGAAAGGTCCGGGCGGTTGCCTGTTGGTGGAGAGATGTGGTGCAGATCCGACGCCGGGCCGCCCTGCCGGGCCCGGGACGACCCGGGGCCGGTGGCGGCCCGACCCCGGATCAGCGGCCCAGTCGGCCGCGCACCATACCCAGCATGGCGTTGAGTTCCTCGATCCGCAGCCGCTTCGCGATGAGCACGAAGACGGCCAGCTGGAGTCCGCCGGCCAGGACGACCGTCAGCACCGCGCCGGCCCAGCCGCCGACGACCTCGGTGACCGCCAGGCTGACGCCGAGACCGACCACCGCGGCCGGGACGGAGGCCGTCGTGAGGCGGGAGTAGGTCTTGCCGATGCGCTTGGTGTCCAGCCCGCCGATCTTCTTCTTCAGCTTGGGCACCGCGACCGTCACTCCGACGGCGTACGCGAGTCCGTAGCCGAAGGCCATCCCGGTGACCGTCCACTCCGGGGGCAGGAGCACCCAGCAGAGCAGCGAGAAGCCGGCCTGGCAGGCGGCCACCCACACGGTGTTGGAGAACGGCGTGCGGGTGTCCTCGTAGGCGTAGAAGCCGCGGAGCATCACGTACTGCGCCGAGTACGGGATCAGGCCGAGGGCGAAGGCGGAGAGCATCAGGCCGACGTTGCGCGCGTTCTCCAGGTCGGTGCCGCCGCCGCCCACCGCGTAGATGGACTGGCCGATGGCCGGTCCGAGCGCGAGGAACAGGAACGCGGCCGGGACGACCGCGACGGCGGTGGTGCGCAGTCCGTAGGAGATGTCGTCACGGACGGCGCCGGCGTCCTCGTCGGCGGCCGCGCGGGACAGCCGGGGCAGCACCGCGCTCATGATCGAGACGGTGATGACGGCCTGCGGGAGCTGCCAGATCAGCAGCGCGTTGGAGAAGGCCGCGAGGCCGACACCGCCGTGGCCGCCGGTCGCGGCCTCGGCGCCGGCGGCGGTGGCCAGCTGGGTGATGACCAGGTAGCCGGCCTGGTTGGCGAGGACGAAGAAGAAGGTCCACTTGGCCAGCCGGGCGGCCTTGCCCAGGCCGTGCCCGCGCCAGTCGAACCGCGGCCGGAAGGAGAAGTCGGCCGCCCGGAGGTACGGGATCATCGCCAGGGACTGCACGGCGAGGCCCACCAGGGTGCCGATGCCGAGCAGCCGGACGCCCTCGGGGGTGATCGTCTCCGGCGTGACGTGGGTGCCGTTGAAGCCCCCGTAGACCCAGATGTAGGCGCCGAAGGTGAAGATCACCACGAGGTTGTTCAGGACCGGGGTCCACATCATCGCGCCGAACCGGCCGCGGGCGTTGAGGATCTGGCCCATCACCACATGGATGCCCATGAAGAAGATGGTCGGCAGGCAGTACCGGGCCAGGGCCACGGTGGTGTCCGCGCGGGCCGGGTTCTCCATCATCGGGTGGGCGATCAGCTGGACCAGCAGCGGTGCTCCGAGCACGGCCAGGAAGACCACGCCGGCCAGGCCGACCATCACCAGGGTGAGCAGCCGGTTGGCGTAGGCGGTGCCGCCGTCCGCGTCGTTCTTCATGCTGCGGACCAGCTGCGGCACGAAGACGGCGTTCAGCGCGCCGCCGCCGATCAGGATGTAGAGCAGCGTCGGCAGGGTGTTGGCGGCGTTGTAGGAGTCGCCCATCACGGCGATGCCGATCGCGCCGGCGATCACCATGGTGCGCAGGAAGCCGGTGCCCCGGGAGACCAGGGTGCCGGCCGCCATGATCGCGCTGGAGCTCAGCACCGAGGCGATCCTGCCGCCGCCGGCGGTCTGCTCGGCGGGCGCGGCCGGGGCGGCGTCCGCGGGGCGGGCCTGCTCCTCGGCCGCGAGGTCGGCGAGCGGCTCCACGGCGGGCGGCAGCTGCACCGCGGCCACCTGGAGGGTGGCCTCCTCCTCGGAGAGCGGCGGGTCGAACTCGATCGGCGGGACGAACGGCCTGGGACCGTCCTGGCCGCCGTGGCCGCCGTGGCCGTAGGCGGGCTGAGGCCCGTGCTGCGGCGTGTGCTGTCCCGGGTACGCGCCGGCCGGGGGGAACGGCGCGGGCGGGACGGCCGCGGCCGGCGGATGCCCGCCGGGCTGCTGGACCGGGTGCTGCTGCTGGACCGGGTGCTGCTGCGCGGCGTGCTGCTGGGCCGGGTACGGCCGGCCGGGGGACGCCTGGGCCGGCGGGCGCGGGGCCTCGGCCGTGGTCCGGCCGCCGAAGAGCGAGTCCACCCCGACGTACTCGGTGGACTCGGAGTCCCAGGCGGAGTGCGCCGGTCCGGGCTGCCACTGCTGCTGCCCGCCCCAGCCCTCGGTCGGGGCGGCCGGGGCCGCGGGGGCGGCCGGAACGCCCGGCTGCTGCGGCCGGTCGTCGCGCCAGTCCGCCCGCGCGGGGGTGTCCCAGCCGGGCTGGACCGGGGGCACCGGCGGGCCGAACGGCGTCGGCGGCACCGGCGCCGGGTAGTCGCCGCCCTGCGGCGGCAGCTGCGGGGGAACGTCGTACGCGGCCACCGGCTGTTGCGGCGCGGCGGGCGGGGCGGTCCGCAGACCGTACGGGTCCGGCTCGCCCGGACCGTCGCGGTACGCGTCGGCCGCGTACGGGTCCTGGGCGTAGGTGTCGGCCACGTACCAGTCGCCGGAAGGCGACTCGGCCCCCGGACGGCCCTCTCCGCGGCCCGGAGGCCGCTCCTCGCTGCGCCCGGTCATGTCACCTCTTCGCTGTCGTGGGGAGGCCGCTCCGGAGTCGGGCGGTATCGACGCTGTCAAGGACCAACCTTCTCATCACTGGTGGCCCGATCCCGGCCATCCGCGCTGCTGTCGCGCGGTGTCCGCGCCGCTCCGTCCTGATCCGGCCGTCCCGGACCGGCCGGGCGGTCGGCGTCCGCGGCGTCGGTGGCGGTCCCGGGGCCCTCCCCGCGCTCGCTCCGGCCCGGGCCGTCGGTGTCGTCCGGGCCGGCCCCGCCGTCCTGGGGGGCGAGCGGCGCGTCGCCCTCGTCGCCGTGCGCCACCCGCCGCTTGCGCTGGCGGACGAACCGCAGCGCGGCGAGCAGGAGCAGCAGCACGCCGCCGCCGAAGACGTAGAGCACCCCGTTGGTCACCGAGGTGACCTGGACGGTGAAGGTCACCGGTTCGCCGTACTTCTGCGGGTTCGGCCCGGTGGTGTAGAGCTGGGCGGTCATGCTCACCGGCCCGTTGTTCTTCGCCTCGGCGGGGAAGCGCAGGGTGACGCTCTGCGAGGCGGGCAGCACCAGTTCCTCGGTCGGCAGCTCGACCCGGAGCCGGTTGGGCTGGGCCGGGGTGAGGACCAGCTTGAGGTTGGTCACGGTCTGGGTCAGGTCGTTGCGGACGCTGACCTGGAGCACCCCGGTGTCGCCCGCGAAGGTGATCTCCCGCTTCGGCGGCACCTTCACCGCGCCGGTCAGCTCCTTGAGGTAGCGCTTCACGCCCTCCCGGTAGCCGGCCCCGGCCGAGCCCTCGGTGCGCCACTCGGTGGACAGCGAGCGGACCATGGCCGCGCTGAACGGGCCGCGCACCCGCTGCGGCAGGGTCAGCACCCGCATCAGCGTGTCCAGGTCGGTCTGGATCCGGGTGGTGGTGGTCAGGTCGAACGCCGACAGCTCCGCGTCGCGGGCCCGGGCCGGGTAGTCGGTGGGGGCCGGGACGGTGGTGTTGGCCTTCGGGTCCGGCGGCAGCTGGGCCAGGGTGTCCAGCTTGACCGGCTCGACCCACTTGCCGTCCTGGGCGGCCTGGAGGGCGGTCGCGAGCACCTTGGCGGCGTTGGCGTCGAGTTCGCGCGGCGGCATCACCAGCAGGCCGCGCGGGTTCTGCGGTTCCTGGCGGGAGATCACGAAGGTCTCGGCGAGGAAGCGCTGGACGGCCCGGCTCTGCTCCTCCTGGGTCCCGAGCCCGCCCTCGAACAGGGAGGAGATCAGCTGGTCGGCGACCACCGCGGTCTGTCCGTTGCCGATCGGCCGGGCGGCCGAGGGGGTGTACTTCAGCGCGTCGGACTCGGGCATGCTCGCGCCGTTCACCAGCACCAGGCTGTTGCCGGTGCGCTGGGCGACGGCGGTGATCCGCTGGTCCAGGTAGCCCTCGTAGGGCCAGGCGACATCGGCCCGGGTGTCCACCGACAGCCGGCCCTCGACGGTCAGCCGGCCGGCGGTGGCCGCCTTGCCGAGCGCGGTGTCGATGCCCTCCAGCTCGGGGGCGTTGTGCGCGATCGAGGCGAGGTCGGGATCGGCGTACGGCAGCGCCACCACCTGGCTGCCCGGCTTGGCCACGGCGGCCCGCAGCTTCTCCAGCCAGGCGGTGGCGGCGGCGGTACCAGTGCCGGGGACGGTGTTGTCCTCCTTGGCCGCGTTGCCCTCGGTGCCCGGCTTCTGCACCACGTAGCGCCTGGTCATCGCGAACGCGGTGTCCAGCAGGTCCGGGTCCACCACCCAGGTCAGCCCGGTCAGCGCGGCGCCCGTGTCGACCAGCGCGTACAGCCGGCCGCCGGGGGCGAACTCGGTGGCCAGGCTGTCGTCCCGGAGCACCGGGACGGTCTGGTCGTTCTCGGAGAGGGTCTGCGCGGCCAGCACCGGCGCGTGCACCAGCGGCCAGAGGGTGGTCACCCTGGACGGCTGGGCGTCGGCCGGCGAGGGGTTGTAGGGCAGGAAGCTGCGGGCGATGCCCAGCGGACGGTCGCGCTGGTTGTCGGCGGTCGAGCCCCAGACGTCCACCGCCAGCTCGTACACGCCCTCGCCGGAGAGCTGCAGGTCGGCGACGGCGACGCTGAGGGTGTACGGCTGGGTCTGGCCGGGGCCGAGCTCGTTGAGGGCGTACTGCGGGCTGTCCATCGAGACGCCGTCCGCGTTGAGCGGGACGCTCCGGGAGGACACCGACGCGAGGTCGCTGCGGGTGGTGAGCGGCTTGCTCGGCCAGGGCCGGCGGACGGCCGCGTGCGCGGACTTCAGCACCGACCGGCCGGCGTTGGTGACGTGCCCGGTGATCGTCACGGTGCCGCTCTGCACGGCGACCGGCTTGCTCACCGACTCGATGGTCATGGTCACCGGGAGCTCGGCACTGACCGCCGTGTCGGCCACCGGCCTGGCTCCCCCCGCCGGGGCCGCGCCGGCGGAGCCGCCGGGCAGCGCCGAGGCGAGCACCAGGGCGGCGCCGAGCGCGCCCGCCAGCCGTCGGACGGTTCGTCCCAGGCCCCGTCCGGGGCGCCCGTCCGGCTCCGGACCGGGGTGCCGTGCCGGCTCACTCACGCGGTTCGCCCTCGCTCACGGGTTCGCCCTCGCCGTTCTCGATCGCTGCTGCTGCTGCCGTGCTGCTGCGGATGTTCCGTCGGCCGTGGGATGCCGTGAGGAGCAGCCGTGAAGAAAATGTGGCGGTCCGGTGCCCCGGCGGCCGTGGCGGCGCACGGCACCGTGGCCCGTGCTCGGTGCATCCGGACTCGTTCCACCGGCATGGTAACGATGTGGTGAGGGGTGCGGTGTTGCGGGCCGGGGAGTGAGCCGCCGGAAACACGCGGGCGACCGGGCCGCCGGGCCACGTACCCTTGTGAGCCGTGTCCACTGCCAATGAGCCCACCGCCCACCCGACCGGCACCCATCATTCCAGTTCCGCCGTCCAGGTCGTCCCCGGCCTGAGCGAGGCGCAGACCCTGGGTCTGCAGGAACTGCTGCGGGTCTCCCCGGTCGCCGACGAGATCGCCCGCCGCTTCCAGGCGTCCGGTCACCGGCTCGCGCTGGTCGGCGGCTCGGTCCGGGACGCCCTGCTGGGCCGGCTCGGCAACGACCTCGACTTCACCACCGACGCGCGTCCGCAGCAGGTGCTGAAGCTGGTCAAGGGCTGGGCCGACGCGGTCTGGGACGTCGGCATCGCCTTCGGCACGGTCGGCGCGCGCAAGGACACCCCGGAGGGGTCCTTCCTGATCGAGATCACCACCTACCGCTCCGAGGCGTACGACCGCACCTCCCGCAAGCCCGAGGTGAGCTACGGCGACACCATCGAGCAGGACCTGGTCCGCCGCGACTTCACGGTCAACGCGATGGCCGTCGACCTGCCCGGCCGGGGCTTCGTCGACCCGCACCGCGGCCTGGACGACCTGGAGGCCCGGGTGCTGCGCACCCCGGCCACGCCCGAGGAGTCCTTCTCCGACGATCCGCTGCGGATGATGCGGGCCGCCCGGTTCGCCGCCCAGCTGGACTTCGAGCCGGCCCCCGAGGTGGTCGCGGCGATGACCGCGATGGCCGACCGGATCACCATCGTCTCCGCCGAGCGGGTGCAGGCCGAGCTGAACAAGCTGCTGCTGGCCGCGCACCCGGTCAAGGGCCTGCGGCTGCTGGTCGACACCGGCCTGGCCGACCACGTCCTCCCCGAGCTGCCGGCGCTGCGCCTGGAGCGGGACGAGCACCACCGCCACAAGGACGTCTACGAGCACTCGCTGACCGTTCTGGAGCAGGCGGTCGACCTGGAGCAGGACGGTCCCGACCTCACCCTGCGGCTGGCCGCGCTGCTGCACGACATCGGCAAGCCCCGCACCCGCCGCTTCGAGCAGGACGGCCGGGTCTCCTTCCACCACCACGAGGTGGTGGGCGCCAAGATGACCCGCAAGCGGATGCGCGACCTGAAGTACTCCAAGGAGCTCACCGAGGACGTCTCGCGGCTGGTCGAGCTGCACCTGCGCTTCCACGGCTACGGCGGCGGCGAGTGGACCGACTCGGCGGTGCGCCGCTACGTCACCGACGCCGGCCCGCTGCTGGAGCGGCTGCACAAGCTGACCCGCTCGGACTGCACCACCCGGAACCGGAAGAAGGCGGCCGCGCTCTCCCGCACCTACGACGGTCTGGAGAGCCGGATCGAGGAGCTGAGGCAGCAGGAGGAGCTGGACGCCGTCCGCCCCGCGCTGGACGGCAACCAGATCATGGAACTGCTCGGCCTGAAGCCCGGCCCCGCGGTCGGCAAGGCCTACAAGCACATGCTGGAGCTGCGGCTGGAGCACGGTCCGATGGAGCACGACGCGGCGGTCGCCGCGCTGCGCGACTGGTGGGCCGCCCAGCAGTAGGACGCGGACCGCCGCGAGGGGCGGCCCCGGGATTCTCCCGGGGCCGCCCCTCGTCCGTGCGCGGGCCGGTCGGCGCGGGCCCGCGTCCGGGCCCGGGCGCTGGTTCAGAGCTTCTTCAGGCAGAGCACGTAGCTGAGCGCCTCCGTGCCGGACTCCCGGGTGTAGGTGCTCTCGGCGCCGGTGACGTTCTCGCAGGCCTTGTCGTTGTCGCTGGTCCCGTAGACCTTCTTGATCACCTTGTACTGGGCCTTCGGGTCGCCGCAGGGCAGCATGGTGATCCGCGGGCTGGCGTCGTGGGTGGCGGTGGTGCCGTTCTCGTTGCGCAGGCAGTCGCCGGCCTTGGCGCTGTCGATGTCGCTGGCCACCTTGGTGGGGGTCGGCGTCGGCAGGGTGATCGTCGGCACCGGCACCGGCGCCGCCGGCACCGTCGCGGCCGGGACGGACGGGAAGGTCGGCGACGGGAAGGCCGGCACGGTCACCGAGGGCATCACCAGCGGGCGGTAGGGGTCGTCGTGCTTGGTGGAGGCGAAGAGCGCGCCGGTGGCGATCAGGACGATCCACGAGCCGATCCCGAGCACCGGCAGCAGCAGCATGAAGATGTGCGGCCGCTTGGTGAGCGGCACGCCCGGGTCCAGCTGCGGCCCGTGGGTGCCGGGCGCCGGCGGCGGCAGGTCCTTGATCCGGTTGTGGGCGGCGAGGTTCCGCAGCAGGGTGACCACGGTGAAGATGCCGGAGAGGTAGCTCCACCAGCCCTGCACCAGGGTGCGGGCGGACATGTCGCGGACCACGGCGGTGCCGCAGGTGCGGCAGAACGGTCCCGGCTGCTTCAGGAACCGCATGACGACGATGATGCCCTGGTGGCCGCGGACGGTGGTCTCGACGGCGGGGAAGCCGCCGCAGAACCGGCACACCGGACCGCCGTGCGGGGCGTAGCCGGCCGGTGCGGGGTAGCCCCCGGCCTGCGGCGGGTAGGCGTAGCCCCCGGGCGGGGCCTGGGCGGGCGCGCCGTAGCCGGGTGCGGCCGGCGGCGGCGCGGCCGGGTAGCCGTAGCCGGCCGGCGGCGGTGCGCCCGCCGGCTGCGGGGACGGCGCCCCGGCGTACGGGTTGCCGGTGGCGTACGGGTTGGCGCCGCCGGCTGGGGGCGGCGAGCCGTACGGCATCTGGGGCGGAACGGACAAGGGGATCCCCCGGGGAAGTTCAGGTGGCGGACGGTCAGGACTTCTTGACCGGCGGGACGCCGGCGAGCGGGCCGAGGCAGAGCACGTAGCGCTTCTTGTTCCAGCGACGGCCGCTCTTGCCCGAGACGGTGCTGGTGGTGCCCGCGGCCTCGCGGCACTTGGCGGTGTCGGTGGTGGACTCGAACTTGGCGAGCACCTTGTAGTTCGCCTTGCCGTCGGTGCACTTGACCACCGAGACGTCGCGCGAGCCGGAGGCCTTGACGCAGTCGCCGGCCTTGGCGCTGCTGACGCTGGGGCCGGTGACGAAGTAGCCGACGATCAGGGCGATCACACCCAGGACCAGGCCGGCCGCCTTCAGCCGGGCCTTGCCGCGGCCCTTGGCGGGCGGTCCGGGCTGCGGCGGGGCGGGCGGGTAGCCGTGCGGCGAGGTCTGCCCGTACGGCCCCGGCGCCTGCGGACCCTGCGGGTACGGCGCGGGCGGGTAGGGGCCCTGCGGGTGGACGGGCTGCGGGTACGGCTGGGCCGCCTGCGGCGCGGCGGGGTAGCCGTAGCCGGGCGGGGGCGGCGGTGCGCCGTAGCCCGCGGGGACCGGCTGGGGCGGGCCGTACGGCGGCGGTGCCGGGGGACCGTAGGGCTGCGGCGCCGGCGCGGTGCCGTAACCAGGAGGCGGCCCGTACGGACTGGGTGGTGTGCTCATCAGATTGTCCCCCGAGACAGAGTGCTGCCGCTGCGACAGATCTGACGTACCTTAGCGACTCGGAACGACGCTCCCGGGGCGCAGGGGCCGCCCGGGCCGACGGGCGGCGGTCAGCGGGCCGGGTCGCCGGGGAGCGGGCCGGTGCGGCGGGCCGCGCGGAGGTAGAGCGCGGCCGAGGCCGCGTACACCAGGGAGACGCCGACCACGACCGTGACCGAGCGGCCGGTGAGCGGCAGCACCAGTGCGGTGACCAGTGCGGCGGCCACGAAGGCGACGTTGAAGAGCACGTCGTAGATGGCGAAGATCCGGCCCCGGAACTCGTCCTCCACCGACTCCTGCACCACGGTGTCGGCGCAGATCTTGGTGCCCTGGGTGACCACGCCGAGCAGGAACGCCGCGATCAGGCAGGGCACCAGGGTGAAGCCGAGGCCGAGCGCGGGGACGAAGACCACCGGGGCGGCCAGGCAGAGCGTCATCCAGCCGGCCAGCCCGAGCCGGCGGCTGCACCAGGGGCTGATCACCGCCGCCACGAAGAACCCGGCGGCCGAGAGGCCGACCGCCTGCCCCAGGGTGGCCAGCCCGGCCGCGCTGTCCGCCGGGTCGTTGAAGGTGTAGCGGGCGAGCATCACCACGACGACGATCAGCACGCCGTAGCAGAACCGGGCGGCGGTCACGGCGGCCAGCGCGTGCGCGGCCGGGCGGCGGTCCCGCACCAGGTGGGTGACGGCGGCCCGCAGCTCGCGGGCGGCCTGGGCCAGGGCCTGGCCGAGCGCGGGCCGGCCGGGGTGGACGCCCGGGCCGAGCAGGTCCTTGTCCATCCGCAGCGCGGCCAGCGCGGCGGACAGGTAGAGCAGCGCGGCCAGGCTCACCAGGGCGGCGTCGGCCCGGGGACCCGGCGGCATCACCTGGTGCAGCAGGAAGCCGAGGCCGCCGCCGCAGGCCGCCGCGACGGTGCCCAGGGTGGGGGAGAGCGCGTTGGCGGTCACCAGCTGTTCGGCCCGCACCACCCGGGGCAGCGCGGCGGAGAGTCCGGCCAGGATGAACCGGTTGAGCGCGGTGACCAGCAGCGCGGAGGCGAAGAAGAGCGAGGTCGGCGCCTGGGCCAGGAGCAGCCCGCCGGTGAGCAGGCCGAGCCCGAAGCGGGCCAGGTTGCCCAGGTAGAGCACCTGCCGGCGGCGCCAGCGGTCCAGCAGGACGCCGGCGAAGGGGCCGATCACCGAGAACGGCAGCAGCATCACGGCGAGCACCGAGGCGATGTCGGCGGGCGAGGACTGCTTCTCGGGGGAGAAGACGACGTAGGCGGCGAGCGAGACCTGGAACACGCCGTCGGAGAGCTGCGACAGCACCCGGGCGGTCAGCAGCCGGCGGAAGTCGCGGCCGCGGAGCAGGCCGAAGAGCGTGGCGCGGTGCGCGGCACGGTGGGTACTGCCGTTCTCGGTGATCGCCACCCGCTCAGGGTGCCATGGATCCGGGCGGCGTTTCACGTGAAACATTCGCCGGGAAAAGGTGAACGGGTCCGCGGTCGTGGACCGCGGACCCGTTCGGTGCTCAGGGACTCAGCACGGGGTGGGGCGAGCTCAGCGCTCGACCTCGCCCTTGATGAACTTCTCGACGTTCTCGCGGGCCTCGTCGTCGAAGTACTGGACCGGCGGGGACTTCATGAAGTACGAGGAGGCCGAGAGGATCGGGCCACCGATGCCGCGGTCCTTGGCGATCTTCGCGGCGCGCACGGCGTCGATGATGACACCGGCGGAGTTCGGGGAGTCCCAGACCTCGAGCTTGTACTCCAGGTTCAGCGGGACGTCGCCGAACGCGCGGCCCTCGAGGCGGACGTACGCCCACTTGCGGTCGTCCAGCCAGGCCACGTAGTCCGAGGGACCGATGTGGACGTTGTTGGCGCCCAGCTCGCGGTCGCGGATCTGCGAGGTGACGGCCTGGGTCTTGGAGATCTTCTTGGACTCCAGGCGCTCGCGCTCGAGCATGTTCTTGAAGTCCATGTTGCCGCCGACGTTCAGCTGCATGGTGCGCTCGAGGACGACACCGCGGTCCTCGAACAGCTTGGCCATCACGCGGTGCGTGATGGTGGCGCCGACCTGGGACTTGATGTCGTCACCGACGATCGGCACACCGGCCTCGGTGAACTTGTCCGCCCACTCCTTGGTGCCGGCGATGAACACCGGGAGGGCGTTCACGAAGGCGACCTTGGCGTCGATGGCGCACTGGGCGTAGAACTTGGCGGCGGCCTCGGAGCCCACCGGCAGGTAGCAGACCAGGACGTCGACCTGGGCGTCCTTCAGGGCCTGGACGACGTCGACCGGGGTCTCGTCCGACTCCTCGATGGTCTCCCGGTAGTACTTGCCCAGGCCGTCGAGGGTGTGGCCGCGCTGGACGGTGATCCCGGTCGGGGGCACGTCGCAGATCTTGATGGTGTTGTTCTCGGACGCCGTGATGGCGTGCGCGAGGTCCTGGCCGACCTTCTTGGCGTCGACGTCGAAGGCGGCGACGAACTGCACGTCACTGACGTGGTAGTCACCGAACTGGACGTGCATCAGCCCGGGGACCTTGCCGGCCGGGTCGGCGTCCTTGTAGTACTCGACACCCTGCACCAGCGACGTGGCGCAGTTGCCCACACCCACGATGGCTACGCGAACCGAACCCATTCCCGGTTGCTCCCTGTGATCTCATGAGCGCCGCCGAGGGTCGGCGGTGCTCGTCCTGCTTCTTCGATGACTGCAAACGGGCGCATGACGCGCCCACTCCTGCCGCGCGGCACAGGGCTGACGCGGTCTCAGCGCTCCTGGGCGGAACGCCCCGGGCGGTCGTGCGGTGGCCCGGGCGGGTCGACGGACCCGTCCTCCTGGCCTCGGCCGTCCGAAGTCTGGGGTACTGCGGAGCCGGTCCCGCCGCCGGGCGCCCCGGCCCGGCCGGAGCGGTTGGCCCGCTCGGTCTCGATCAGCTCGTTCAGCCAGCGGACCTCGCGCTCCACCGACTCCAGTCCGTGCCGCTGCAGTTCGACCGTGTAGTCGTCGAACCGCTCGCGGGCCCGGGCCAGCGAGTTGCGCATCCGCTCCAGGCGCTCCTCGAGCCGGCTGCGGCGGCCCTCCAGGACGCGCATCCGCACGGCCCGGTCGGTCTGACCGAAGAAGGCGAAGTGCACTCCGAAGTGCTCGTCCTCCCAGGCGTCCGGACCGGCGTCGGCGAGCAGCTCCTCGAAACGCTGCTTGCCCTCGGCGGACAGCCGGTAGACGATCTTGGACCGCTTGCCGTTGAGCGCGGTGGCCGGCACGTACTCGACGTCCGGGTTGTCCTCGACCAGGAAACCCTGGGCCACCAGGCTCTTCAGACAGGGGTAGAGCGTCCCGTACGAGAAGGCGCGGAACGAGCCGAGCAGGACGTTGAGCCTCTTGCGCAGCTCGTAGCCGTGCATCGGGGCGTCGTGGAGCAGTCCGAGAACGGCGAACTCCAGCACTCCTGAGCGTCTGCCCACTGCCTTCGTCCTCCCCTCTCCGGTCGGTCCGCGATCCGCCTCGACCGGCGTTATGCCGTTCCGATGTATCGGCTCGATATATCGAGAACAGTAAGCCTGGGTCCGCGAACGGGCAAGGGGGACGCGCGTGAATGTGATCACAAGACGACGCGCGGGTGCGGTTGGCAACGGGCATGTAATGATCTGTTGCCGTTTTGCGGTTATTGGCGATTGATGCCCGATTAGTTCGGATTCGGAGCTGCGTACGCTGTCGCGTGTGCACGAGGACCACCTCCGGGGTTAGGGCGGTTACGGGCATCGGACGTGGACCCTGCCTTCAGGCTCGACCGGCCTGGCGAGGAGTAGCTGGAAAATGAGCGAACGACGGCGCAGGTCGCCCGGCGGCGACGGTCGCCCGCCGGGCGACGGCAACGGGCGGTCGGAAGGAGCCGGGCGCGACGAGCTTGGCTCGGAGGGTCTGGGCCGACGGCGCCCGCCGGGAGCGCGGGACACCGCCCAGCAGCCCCGGATGACCCGTGCCGAAATGCGGAAGGCGGCCCAGAAGGGCGGCCGGCGCGGTGCCGAGACGGCCGCCGGTGCCGCGGCCGCCGGCCGGGGCG
This sequence comes from Streptomyces sp. TLI_053, assembly GCF_900105395.1. Classification (NCBI taxonomy): domain Bacteria; kingdom Bacillati; phylum Actinomycetota; class Actinomycetes; order Kitasatosporales; family Streptomycetaceae; genus Streptomyces; species Streptomyces sp. TLI_053. The sequence continues at coordinate 4,891,986 of NZ_LT629775.1, read as the reverse complement.
GCGCCCCCGGCAAGAAGCGGTTCATCGATTACCCGCGCTTCGGCAAGCAGGGCGTCCGCCGCTGGCTGCCCTCCTGGCGGCAGTGGCTGAGCGCCGTGCTGCTCTTCGCCGCGGTCTGCGTGGGGGCGGTCTTCTACGTCTACCAGAGCACGAAGATCCCGCCGCTGAACGCCCTGGTGAACGATCAGAACAACATCTACTTCTGGGCCGACGGCACCGAGATGGTCCGCAAGGGCGAGACCAACCGGCAGATCGTCGAGCTGGCCGACATCTCGCCCAACCTCCAGAACGCGGTCATCGCGGCGGAGAACGAGACCTTCCGCACGGACAGCGGCATCGACCCCAAGGGCATGCTGCGCGCGGTGGTCAACATGGCCAAGGGCGGCCAGACCCAGGGCGCCTCGACCATCACCCAGCAGTACGTCAAGAACGCCTACCTGACCCAGGAGCAGACCCTCAGCCGCAAGATGAAGGAGTTCTTCATCACCCTGAAGGTCAACCAGGAGTACGAGAAGCCCGACATCCTCAAGGGCTACCTCAACACCAGCTGGTTCGGCCGCGGCGCCACCGGCGCCCAGGCCGCCGCCCAGGCGTACTACGGCGTCAACGCCAAGGACCTCGACCTGTGCCAGAGCGCCATGCTGGCCGGCCTGCTCAAGGGCGCGTCGTACTACGACCCGACCATCAAGGCCAACCAGGCCCGCGCCGAGGAACGCTGGAAGTGGATCCTCGACCGGATGGTGGAGACCAAGAACACCACCGCCGAGGAGCGGGCGAAGTGCACCGCCTTCCCCACCCCGATCAAGCAGGTCCCGTCGGCGAATATGAACGGTCAGATCAGCTACATGGTCGAGACCGCCAACAAGTTCGTCATGGCCAAGGACCCGACGATCGACCAGCGGGCGATCGACAAGGGCGGCTTCAAGATCTACACGACCTTCCAGAAGGAGAAGGTCGACGCCCTGAAGAAGGCCGTGGACGACGTCAAGGCGGAGACCCTCAACGTCCAGAAGCGCCCGAACAACGACAACTTCGTCCAGTTCGGCGCCTCCAGCATCGTCCCCGGTGACGGCGCGATCGTCGCCATCTACGGCGGCGAGGGGGTCGAGAACGGGAACTTCGGCAACAACGCCGACGCCCAGGGCGTCCAGGTCGGCTCGACCTTCAAGCCCTTCGTCCTGGCCACCGCCATGCAGACCGGCGTGCTGACCGCGACCGACGACAAGGGCAAGCCCAAGCGGATCAACGCCGACAGCCGCTACCTGTCCGACGACCTCTCGGAGATCCGCAAGCCGGACGGCTCGCTGCTGCTCGGTGACGACGGCAAGCCGTACCGGCAGAAGAACGAGGAGAAGGGCAAGCGCGGCTACGTCTCGCTGCGGATGGCCATGCAGTACTCCTACAACGTGCCGTTCGTGCAGCTGAACCAGGACGTCGGCGGCGCGGCCGTGATGCAGACCGCCGAGGCGCTGGGCATCCGCAAGGAGAGCATCGAGAAGGAGGCGAAGACGGCGACCTTCCCGCTCGGCGTCTCCACCATCAGCCCGATCCGGATGGCGGACGCCTACGCCACCTTCGCCGCCAGCGGCAAGCAGGCCGAGCCCTACTCGGTCACCAAGGTCCTGGTGGACGGCAAGGAGCGGGCCGGCTTCGGCAAGCACGAGACCAAGCAGGCACTGGAGCCGGCCGTCGCCGACAACATCACCGACGTGCTGGTGAACGTGGCGCAGAAGGGTACCGGTACCAAGACCAACGCCCTCGGCCGTCCGGTGGCCGGCAAGACCGGTACCACCGACGAGAACAAGTCGGCCTGGTGGGTCGGCTACACCCCGCAGCTGGCCACCAGCGTGGCGATGTGGCGCGAGGACCCGACCGTGCACGAGCGGCTCTCGCTGAACGGCACCGGCGGCAAGGACTCGGTGCACGGTGGTGACGTCCCCGCGGACGTCTTCACCCGGTACATGAAGGTCGCGCTGGCCAACGAGAAGAAGCTGAACTTCCCGACCCCGCAGCCGGTCGGCTCGCAGGTCGACTCCTCGGGCGCGCCGAGCACGGCGAGCGCCGCGCCGACCCCGACCACCACCGAGACCGTGACCGCTCCCCCGGTCGACCCGAACGCAGGGCAGCCGACCCAGCCGCCGGTCACCCAGGGGCCGGCCTGCGTCCCGGGCGTCGACTGCCCGGGCACGGTGCCCACTCAGCCCGGTCCGACCAAGACCAACCCGAACCCGGGCGGCGGGACGAACGGTGGTGGTGCCAACGGCGGCGGCACGAACGGTGGTGGTGCCAACGGCGGCGGTGCCAACGGCGGCGGGACCACCGGTGGCGGTGCCAACGGTGGCGGTGCCAACGGCGGCGGCGGCACCACGCCCTCGCCGAGCTGCCTGCTCGGTCCGATCGGCTGCACCACGCCGACCCAGCCGACGACCCCGACCCCGGACCCGGGCGGCGGGGCGGGCGGTGCGACCGGCGGCGCGACCAGCAAGCCGCCCAAGCCGTCCACCTCGCCCTCGCCGGGCGGCGGCAGCGCGGTGGCGCCGTAGTACCGGGTGACCGTGACGGCGGTGGGAGCTCCTCGGAGCCTCCCACCGCCGTTTCGCCGTATTCGGAGCGATTCGTGCCGGTAGCCGGGCCCCGAGCCGCCGTCCCGGGGCCGTTCCGGGGCCGCCCCGGCCGTCGCGGCCCTGGGAAAAGGGGCAGGGGCCTCCTCGTACGGGCGGGCGGGGTGCGGCAGGATGTCCGCCATGACGTCCAGCACTCGTGCGGAAGAGGACCGGGTCGCGCCGGCGCCCGGTCCACAGGCCAACACCGTGGTGGTGCCGGCGGACGAGGACCCGGTCGCGGCCGCCGGCAGTGAGGTGATCGGCGGCCCGCCCGGGCGGCGCGCCCTGCTCGGCGTCTCCTGGTGGATCCCGGCCCGCTTCCTGGCGCTGGTGGTGATCGTGGTCTCGGTGCTGGGCATGGCGCAGAAGCTGCCCTGCTACAACGCCGCCTGGTTCCAGCCCGGCTCGCCGCAGTACGTGCACGCCTGCTACAGCGACATCCCGCACCTGTTCTCCGGGCGCGGATTCGCGGCCGGACTGCACCCCTACGTGGACCGCATCCCGGGCACCTCCGGGGACCTGCAGTTCCTCGAGTACCCGGTGCTGACCGGCCTGTTCATGCAGGTCGCGGCCTGGCTGACGCCCGGCGGCGGCGCCCTCCAGGACCAGGAGCGCTGGTTCTGGACCATCAACGCCGGCCTGCTGATGGCCTGCGCGGTGGTCGCCGTGGTCGCGCTCTCCCGCACCCACCGGCGCCGCCCCTGGGACGCGCTGATGTTCGCCCTGGCGCCGGTGCTGCTGCTCAACGCCACCGTGAACTGGGACCTGCTGGCCGTGGCGCTGGCCGCCGTCGCGCTCGCCTGGTGGTCCGGCTCGCGACCGCTCTGGGCCGGCGTGTTCATCGGGCTCGCCACCGCGGCCAAGCTCTACCCGCTGCTGCTGCTCGGCCCCCTGGTGGTGCTCTGCTGGCGGGCCGGGCGCGGCCGCGACCTGCGGGCCCTGCTCGGCGGCGCGGTCGGCGCCTGGCTGCTGGTCAATCTGCCGATCATGATGGCGAACTGGCAGGGCTGGTCGACCTTCTACGTCTTCAGCAAGCACCGCACCGAGGACTACGGCTCGCTCTGGCTGATCCTGATGCAGAACCGCGGCGTCGGACTGGCCAACCTCGACACCTTCATCGCCGTCCTGATGCTGCTGAGCTGCGCGGGGATAGCGTGGCTCGGGCTCGCGGCGCCCCGCCGGCCGAGGGTGGTCCAGCTGGCCTTCCTGGTGGTGGCCGCGTTCGTGCTCCTCAACAAGGTGTACTCGCCGCAGTACGTGCTCTGGCTGCTGCCGCTGGCGGTGCTGGCCCGGCCGCGCTGGCGGGACATCCTGATCTGGCAGGCCTGCGAGGTGCTCTACACCCTGGGCATCTGGTCCCACCTGGGCTTCGTCACCGGTGCCAAGCAGCACGGGATCGGCGAGTCCTGGTACCACTTCGCGATCGTGCTGCACCTGCTGGGCACGCTCTACCTGGTGGGCCTGGTGGTCCGGGACATCCTGCTGCCGGACCGCGACCCGGTCCGCTGGGACGGCAGCGACGACCCGTCCGGCGGGGTGCTCGACGGGGCCCCGGACGTGTTCGTGCTCGGCAGTGCCCGCCGGCTGCGCGAGGAGGAGAGCTACGCCGGGTACGCGCCGGCCGGCCCCGAGGCGTGGCTGGAGGAGCCGCCCGCCGCGGAACCGGCCGAGAAGGTCTGACCGGACCGGCCCCCGCGGGGGCCGGTCCTCGGCGGTCGATCAGCGGTCGGTCGGCGGTCGGCCACGCGGCCGATCCGTGGTCGACCTGCGGTTCTCAGCGCGTCTCAGCGCGTCTCAGCGCTTCTCAGCGGTCGACCACGCGGTCGAAGTGCGTGGTGGTGTGCCGGACCTGGAGGCCCAGCTCGTCGCCGATCGCCGGCGGCTCGCTCTCGCCGTCCAGGAGCAGCAGCGACACCTGCATGTGCGGCGGCTCGGCGAACCAGAGCTGCTTGCCCGCCCAGTGGTACGGCGACTTGGTCTTGTTGACGGTGGCCAGACCGGCCCGGGCGATGCCCTTGGCCCGCGAGGACATGCCCTGGACGTACTTGGGCGCCTCCAGCCCGATGCCGTGCGCGGTGCCGCCGGCGACCACCAGCAGGTGGCCGTCGGCCGGCGCCGGGTGCTGGCGGTAGCCGTAGCGGTCGCCCTTCTTGACCGGGGTCACGTCCAGCACGGTGGCCCTGACCTCCAGCGCGCCGTGGTCGCCCAGCCAGAGCCGGGTGCCGATCCGGGCCCGGAAGACGGTGCCGGGGAAGCGCTGGGTCAGCTGCTCCATGCCCGCCGCGCCGAGGTGGCTGACGAAGACGGTGTGCACCGGGAGGCCGGCGGCCCGGGCGGTCTCCACCCAGTACGCGACCTCCTCGACGGGGCTGGAGCCGTCCGGCCGGTCCATCGGCAGGTGCAGCGCCAGGCCCTCGAAGGCGACGCCCTCCAGCTCGGCGGCGACCGCCGGGAGGTCGGCGGCCGAGACGCCGTGCCGGCGCATGGTGGTCATGCACTCCAGCACGACCCGGGCGCCGTGCAGCGCCCGCAGGCCCTCCACGCTCGCCACCGTCCGGATCACCCGGGCGTGCGGCAGCGGGAGCGCCTCCTCGCCCACCCGGTAGGGGGTGAGGACCAGCAGCTCGCCGCCGTACCAGTCGGCCGCGTCGGCGGCCTCGTAGGCGGTGCCGACGGCCAGTACGCCGGTGCCGAGGAGGGTCGCCTCCTCGGCCAGGCGGTGGTTGCCCAGTCCGTAGCCGTTGCCCTTCGCCACCGGCACCAGGCCGGGGAACTCGGCCAGGACGGAGCGCTGGTGGGTACGCCAGCGTTCGGTGTCGAGATAGAGCGACAGCGTCATCGGGTCATCTCCCAGGGGGTGTTGGGCACGGCGGCTCGGGGGCTCGGCGGGGTGCTGCTCAGCGGCGCGACATGTAGAGGTCGAGGGCCTTGTGCAGCAGCTTGTTGAGCGGGAAGTCCCACTCGCCGAGGTACTCGGCGGCCTGGCCGCCGGTGCCGACCTTGAACTGGATCAGGCCGAACAGGTGGTCGTTCTCGTCCAGGGTGTCGGAGATGCCGCGGAGGTCGTACACACCGCCGCCCAGCGCGTAGGAGTCGCGCATCATCCGCCACTGGATCGCGTTGGACGGCTTGACCTCGCGCTTGTGGTTGGCCGAGGCGCCGTAGGAGTACCAGACGTGCTCGCCGACGACCAGCATCGTGGTCGCCGCCAGCGGCTCGCCCTCGTGGTAGGCGATGTACAGGCGCATCCGGTTCGGGTCCTCGGCGGTGAGGGCGTTCCACATGCGCTGGAAGTACGACAGCGGGCGCGGGGTGAACCTGTCGCGCTCGGCGGTCACCAGGTAGAGCTGGTGGAAGATCGGCAGCTCGTCGTAGCCGCCCTGGACCACCTCGACGCCGCTCTTCTCGGCCTTCTTGATGTTGCGGCGCCAGAGCTGGTTGAAGCCCTTCTGGATGTCGTCCAGCGAGCGGTTGGCCAGCGGCACCTGGAAGACGTAGCGGGGCTGGACGTCGCCGAAGCCGGCGCCGCCGTCCTCGCCCTGGAGCCAGCCGGCCTTGCGCAGCCGGTCGGCGACCTCGAAGGCGCGCGGCTCGTACCAGTCGGCCTCGATGTCGCGCAGGCGCTTCGCCTCCTTGCCGGCGATGGCCTCCTTGATGGTCGGGGCGTTCCAGCGGCGGATGACCACCGGCGGGCCCATCTTCACCGAGAAGGCGCCCTGGGACTTCAGGTGGGCGAGCATCGGCTGCAGCCAGCGGTCGAGGTCACGGTCGAACCAGTCGATCACCGGGCCCTCGGGCAGGTAGGCGAGGTAGCGCTTGACCTTGGGGAGCTGGCGGTAGAGCACCAGGCCGGCGCCGACGAGCTGGTTGTTCTGGTCGAACCAGCCGATCGACTCGGTGCGCCACTCGGCCTTCACGTCGCCCCAGGACGGAACCTGCATGTGGCTGGCCGAGGCGCGGCTCCTGATGAAGGCGAGGTGCTCCTCGCGGGTGATCGTCCTCAGGCGCAGGCTCATGCTCGGTGCTCCTCGTCGGTCGGGCTGCGGTGGGCCCCGTGTTCTCGGGCTGACCCTATCGTCCGGGGTCCGGTCGGCCGCGGGTCCGGTCGGCCGCGGGTTCCGTCGGCCGCGGGTCCCGCCCGCGGTGGAGCCCGGCTGTCGCGGGTCGTCCGTCGCGGGCACGGCGACGCCCCCGCGGCGTACCGGTCCGTCGAAGACAGATACGCCGCGGGGGCGCCGGGGGTTCCTCGCGCGCTGTGGGAGCTAGCCCCACAGCCCGCCGCGGGCGATGCCGAGGTAGAAGCCGATCGCCGAGGCGCCGAGCGTGACCATCAGGACGAAGCGCTCGGCCGTGGTCACCGAGATGTACATCCCGAGCAGGCCGGTGATGATCCCGAACAGGCCGGTCCACGAGGTCAGCAGATGCAGGTTGTGGAAGAACGAGGTGGTGAAGGCGATCACGCCCAGGACGGCGGTGACGCCGACCAGGGTGTTCTCGCGCGGGTGCGGGTGGCCGTCGGTGTTCAGGGTGAGGGCGGGCATGCGGTGGACGGTCTGGGCCATGTGTCCCACCTCCTGGCGTGGAGACGAACGAGCAGGAAACCCGTTCCGTCCAGATTGCGGCGGTTGGGTCGGTCTCACAACCCCTATGCGTTTTGTTCGTCCGTCCGGGTGCGGGTAGGGTGGGTCGTCTGCACTGGTGTAGTTGTGCCCTCCGCTGCCCTCTTTCGGGTGAACGGGGACGGGCTGTCCGACCCGGCCGCTACGGTGGCCGAAGTCGGCACTGCACCGGTGTCGACGCTGCACAACCCTCCTGCCACGGAGAGACCGTGGCCGTTGAGTCCAAAGGAGGTGGGTTACTCATGCGTCACTACGAGGTGATGGTCATCCTCGACCCCTCGGTCGAGGAGCGCGCCGTTTCCCCCCTGATCGAGAGCTTCCTGGCTGTCGTCCGCAACGCGGGCGGCAAGGTCGAGAAGGTCGACACCTGGGGTCGCCGCCGTCTGGCCTACGAGATCAACAAGCAGTCCGAGGGCATCTACTCGGTCATCGACCTCCAGGCCACGCCTGAGGTCGTCAAGGAGCTCGACCGCCAGATGGGCCTGAGCGAGTCGGTTCTGCGGACCAAGGTCCTGCGCCCGGACACCCACTGAGCCACCTCTGAGGCCTTCGGGTCTCGGGTAGCTCGCGTCCGCTGTTTCACGTGAAACAGCGGTGAACGGACATCTTCCCGAGAGGTCATCACCACATGGCAGGCGAGACCGTCATCACCCTCGTCGGCAATCTCGTCGACGACCCCGAGCTGCGCTTCACCCCGTCGGGTGCGGCGGTCGCGAAGTTCCGCATCGCGTCCACCCCCCGCACCTTCGACCGCCAGACGAACGAGTGGAAGGACGGCGAGAGCCTCTTCCTCACGTGCAACGTCTGGCGGCAGCCGGCGGAGAACGTGGCCGAGTCGCTGCAGCGCGGCATGCGCGTCATCGTGCAGGGCCGACTGCGCCAGCGGTCTTACGAGACCAAGGAAGGCGAGAAGCGGACGGTCTTCGAGGTCGAGGTCGACGAGGTCGGTCCGAGCCTGCGCTCGGCGACCGCGAAGGTCACCCGGGCCAACCGGTCCGGTGGTCCCGGCGGCGCCCCCGGTGGCGGCGGCTTCGGCGGCGGCCCTCAGGGCGGCGGCCAGGGCGGCGGCAACTGGGGCGGCGGTGGCGGCCAGCAGGGCGGCGGCTGGGGTGGAAACTCCGGTGGCCAGTCCGGCCCCTCCGACGACCCGTGGGCGTCCAGCGCTCCCTCCGGTGGAAACCAGGGTGGCGGCAGCTGGGGCGCCCCGTCCGGTGGCGGCTTCTCGGAAGAGCCCCCGTTCTAAGAGCTGACAGATTTCGTGCGGCCAGGGGTCCGGCGTCGTGAGACGCCGGCCCGGTCGTGAACCCAATGGAGCACACAATGGCGAAGCCGCCTGCTCGCAAGCCGAAGAAGAAGGTTTGCGTCTTCTGCAAGGACAAGGTCAACTACGTTGACTACAAGGACACGAACCTGCTGCGGAAGTTCATCTCCGACCGTGGCAAGATCCGTGCCCGCCGGGTCACCGGCAACTGCACCCAGCACCAGCGTGACGTCGCCACGGCCGTGAAGAACAGCCGTGAGATGGCGCTGCTGCCCTACACCAGCACCGCGCGCTAAGAGAGGGTGACCGAACAATGAAGATCATCCTCACTCACGAGGTGCCGGGTCTCGGCTCCGCCGGCGAGGTCGTCGAGGTCAAGGACGGCTACGCCCGCAACTACCTGGTCCCGCGTGGCTACGCCATCCGCTGGACCAAGGGTGGCCAGAAGGACGTCGACGCCATCCGTCGCGCCCGCAAGATCCACCAGATCCAGACCCTCGAGGCCGCCAACGAGGTCAAGGGCAAGCTCGAGGGCGTCCAGGTCAAGCTGGCCGTCCGCTCGGGCGACGCCGGCCGTCTGTTCGGCTCGGTGACCCAGGCCGACGTCGTCGAGGCCATCAAGGCCGCCGGCGGCCCGGCGGTCGACAAGCGCGCCGTCGCGATCGCCTCGCCGATCAAGACCGTGGGCACCCACAAGGTCTCGGTCAAGCTGCACTCGGACGTCCAGGCCAACCTGGACATCGCCGTCGTCGCCGCCTGATCAGCGACAACGCGGTAGCAGTGGCCGCAGGGCCGGTCTCCCCCTCGGGGGAGGCCGGCCCTCGGTCGTTCCCGGGCTCCCGACCCGGTGCGCCCCCCCGCAGCGCGTCGGGGCTCAGCTCCGGACGGCGCCGGTGACCAGCCACTTGCCGCCCCGGGCCCGTAGGACCAGGAAGCCCGCGCGGACCAGCATGTAGAGGTTCAGCGCCCACCAGAGCCCGGCCAGCCCGGTGCCACTGGCCGGCACCGCGAGCGCGGCCGGGGCGAACACGACGAGCGTGGCGAGCATCGCCCAGGCCAGGAACGTGCCGTCCCCCGCGCCCATCAGCACCCCGTCCAGGACGTAGACCAGCCCGGAGACCGGCTGGCAGAGCGCGAGCAGCAGCAGGACGGTGTCCAGCTCCTGCTGCACCGCCGGGTCCGGGGTGAACAGCGGGACGTAGAGCGGCCGGGCGACCACGATCAGCAGGCCCAGCACCGTCCCGGCGCCGACGCCCCACTCGATCATCCGCCGGGTGGCCGCCCGGGTGCCGGGAACGTCCGAGGCGCCCAGGTAGCGGCCGATGATCGCCTGGCCGGCGATCGCGACGGAGTCCAGCGCGAAGGCGATGAACAGCAGCACCGTCATGGCGATCTGGTGTGCGGCGATCTCCTTGTCGCCGAGCCCGGCGGCCACCGCGGTGGCGATCATCAGGATCGCGCGCAGGCTCAGGGTGCGGACCATCAGCGGTCCGCCGGCCCGGGCGCTCGCGCGTATCCCGGCGGCGTCCGGCCGGAGCGAGGCCCGTTCCCGGCGGGCACCGCGCACCACCACGAACACGTAGACGGCGGCCATACCGGTCTGGGCGATCACCGTGCCCCAGGCCGAGCCGGCCACCCCCAGCCCGGCGCCGTAGACCAGACCGGCGTTCAGCCCGAGGTTGGCGGCGAACCCGGCGACGGCCACGTACAGCGGGGTCCGGGTGTCCTGGAGGCCGCGCAGCACGCCGGTGGCGGCCATCACCATGAGGACGGCCGGGATGCCGAGGGCGCTGATCCGCAGATAGGTCACCGCGTAGGGGGCGGCGGTCGCCGAGGCGCCGAGGACGTCGGCCGTCCAGGGGGCGAGCAGCAGGGTCAGCGCGACCACGGCGGCGGAGAGCACCAGGGCCAGCCAGATGCCGTCGATGCCCTGCTGGATCGCGGCCCGGCGGTCCCCGGCGCCGATCCGGCGGGCGACCGCGGCGGTGGTGGCGTAGGCGAGGAAGACGAACACCCCGGTCGCGGTGGCGAGGGCGGCCGAGGCGACGCCGACACCGGCCAGCTGGGCCGTGCCGAGGTGGCCCACGATGGCGGAGTCGGCCATCAGGAAGAGCGGCTCGGCGACCAGGGCGCCGAAGGCGGGGACGGCGAGGGCGAGGATCTCCCGGTCGTGGCGGCGGCGGTCGGCGGTGAGGGTCATGGGGTCCAGGCTACTCATCCACAGGTAAGTGTCGCCAGGGGATTGGAGTACTTACTCGTACGCCTGGGCGACCGGGCCGTCCGGGTCTGTGTCCACCGCCACCCGACTGTGTGTGAAGAATTTCTCATGCACAGGCCCTGGAGGAGGGACTCCCAGGTCAGCGGGTTGACGGTGGATCGATGGTCTGGTTATCCACAGGGCTTTCCACAGGGGTGTCCACAGGTTTGCGGTACTTCTCCACAGCCATCGGGCACTCGTCCACACCCCCTGTGGATAACCGCCTTGGCCGAATGGCTCCCGGCGCCTTAGCGTGGGGCCTCCGGCCGACACTCCCACCCGCCCCGGCGTCCGATTTGTCGGTGCGGTGGCGTAGAAATGCGGTGGCGGGGAGTCGGGTTCCGCTCCCTCCCGGCCGCCACCGGCAAGGCCCGCTCCAACTCGCACCACTCGCTGATCGGGGAACACGCGTGACCGGCCCCCAGTACGACGACCACGACGCCCCGCCCCCGCCGGAGGACGACTGGCAGGGTGCCGACGACCCCTTCCCGGTCGGTGCCTTCGCCGACGCCCCCTTCCCGGACGGTCCCGGCGACCGGCTGCCGGTCTCGCGCGCCCGTGACAACGGTCAGGGCAAGGGACAGGGCGGCGGCTTCCAGAAGGGCGGCAAGGGCGGCTCCGGCGGTTCGGGCGGCGGCTTCAAGCGGGACGGTCAGCGGCGCCAGGGCGGCGAGGACGAGCGCTCCGGGGAGGGCGGCCTGGAGGGCTTCGAGCGGGTCCCCCCGCAGGACCTCGCGGCCGAGCAGTCCGTCCTCGGCGGCATGCTGCTGTCCAAGGACGCCATCGCCGACGTGGTCGAGGTGCTCAAGCCCGCGGACTACTACCGTCCCGCGCACGAGCTGGTGCACGGCGCGATCCTCGACCTCTACGCGCGCGGCGAGCCGGCCGACCCGATCACCGTCGCCGGTGAGCTGACCAAGCGCGGCGAGCTCCAGCGGGTCGGCGGCCCCGGCTACCTGCACACCCTGGTCAACTCCGTCCCGACCGCCGCCAACGCCGAGTACTACGCGCAGATCGTGCACGAGCGCGCGGTGCTGCGCCGGCTGGTCGAGGCGGGCACCCGGATCGCGGGCATGGGCTACGCCGCCGAGGGCGACGTCGACGAGATCGTCAACGCGGCCCAGGCGGAGATCTACGCCGTCACCGAGCAGCGCACCAACGAGGACTACGCCCCGCTCGCCGACATCATGGAGGGCGCCCTCGACGAGATCGAGTCCATCGGCTCCCGCAACGGCCAGATGTCCGGGGTCCCGACCGGCTTCGCCGACTTCGACGCGCTCACCAACGGGCTCCACCCCGGCCAGATGATCGTCATCGCGGCCCGTCCCGCGATGGGAAAGTCCACCCTGGCACTGGACTTCGCCCGGGCCTGCTCGATCCACCACAAGCTGCCGAGCGTGATCTTCTCGCTCGAAATGGGCCGCAACGAGATCGCCATGCGTCTGCTCTCCGCCGAGGCGCGGGTGGCGCTGCACCACATGCGCTCCGGCTCGATGACGGACGACGACTGGACCAGGGTCGCCCGCCGGATGCCCGACGTCAGCGAGGCGCCGCTGTTCATCGACGACTCGCCGAACCTGTCGATGATGGAGATCCGCGCCAAGTGCCGCCGGCTCAAGCAGCGCAACGACATCAAACTGGTCGTCATCGACTACCTCCAGCTGATGCAGTCCGGCGGCTCCCGCCGGGCCGAGAACCGTCAGCAGGAGGTCTCCGACATGTCGCGAAACCTGAAGCTGCTGGCCAAGGAGCTGGAGGTGCCGGTGATCGCGCTGTCCCAGCTGAACCGTGGTCCCGAACAGCGCACCGACAAGCGGCCGATGGTCTCCGACCTGCGTGAGTCCGGCTCGATCGAGCAGGACGCGGACATGGTCATCCTGCTGCACCGCGAGGACGCCTACGAGAAGGAGTCCCCCCGCGCCGGCGAGGCCGACCTCATCGTCGCCAAGCACCGTAACGGCCCGACCGCCACCATCACCGTGGCCTTCCAGGGCCACTACTCGCGCTTCGTCGACATGACGCGCGACTGATCGGAGCGTCCCCCGCGAACGACGTCCGCCGGTGACTGCGGGTGATCGCGGGACGGTGTTGCGGGCAGTGCCGCGGGCGGTCCGGACCGTTCTGTCCGGTACGCCCCCGCGCAGGGACCGGGACTGGCGGAAAACCGTTGCTCCGTACGCGGTCCTTCAGTAGCCTGCGCGAGCACCTGTTCGGTGCGTCGTTCGACAACACCCATGGGGGGTACGGTGCCCAGTCACCGTCACATCATCGTCGCCGCCGCCGTGGCGACGAGCCTGGTCGTCGGTCCCGGCCTGGCCGTCGCGGCCGGAACCGGTACCTCGGGGGCTCCGGCCCACCCGGCGGCGGGCGCCGTGCCGGCGCAGCCGGCCACGTCGCTCGCCGACATCGCCTCCGCCGCCTTCGGCACTGTGCGTAGCCCCGCCGGGGCCTCGGTGCGGCAGCCGGGCAAGGCCGCCAAGGCCCAGGGCGCCGCCGCCGCGACCGCCAACGAGAGCCTGGCCCTGGACGTGTCCGTCTACGCCACCAGCGCCTACGACGTCCACGTGGACACCTGGATCAACAGCGACATCGCGCCGCTCGACGTGGTGGTCGACTGGGGCGACGGCTCCTCGGACCGCGTCAGCGGGGCCGGTACCGGCGAGAGCAGCTTCGACCACACCTACGCCGGCCTCGGCCAGTACACGGTCACGGTCACGGTCTCGGACGCCAACGGCGAGACCGCGACCAACAGTGTCACCGTGGCGACCGGCGGCTCGGAGTTCACCCCCTACGGTCCGACCCGGCTGCTCGACACCCGGGACGGCACCGGCGCCCCGGCGGCCCGGGTCCAGCCCTGGGGCGAGACCCGGGTGAAGATCGCCGGCAACGGCGGGATCCCGGAGGGGGTGACCGCGGTGGCGCTCAACCTCACCGTGGTCGACCCGGCCGGCGGCGCGGGCCACCTCATCGCCTACCCCAGTGGGGAGGACCGCCCGGAGACCTCGAACGTCAACTACACCGCGGGCCAGACGGTCCCCAACCTGGCCATCGTCCCGGTCGGCGCCGACGGCTACGTCAACCTGTTCAACCGCGGCGGCGCCGCCGTCGACCTGCTCGCCGATGTCGCGGGCTACTTCAGCCACTCGGAGGCCGGCGGTTACACCTCGGTCGGCCCGACCCGGTTGGTCGACACCCGCGAGGGACTGGGCACCGACCAGGGCCAGGTGCCCGGATGGACCTCCTTCCCGGTCCAGGTCGCGGGTCGGGCGGGCATTCCCGCCGGGGTCGGCGCGGTGGCGCTCAACGTCACGGTGACCGACCCGCAGAGCGACGGCCACCTGACCGTCCACCCCGGTGACCGCCAGGCGCCGAGCGTGTCCAACCTCAACTTCCGCCGCGGCCAGACCATCGCCAACGCGGTGATCGTCCCGGTCGACGCGTCCGGCCGGATCCAGGTGCTCAACGGTGCCCAGGGCTCCTCGGACGTGATCGTGGACGTCGTCGGCTACTACGGGGCCGGCGGGAGCGCCTACGTCCCGGTCACGCCGCTGCGGCTGAGGGACACCCGGGACGTGCCGGACGGCGAGGTCCCCGGCCCGGGGTACTCCTACATGGGTCTGAGCGGGTGGGCCCCGGAGTACACCGACCTCGTGCTCAACAGCACGGTGACCAACACCCGGGCCGACGGCCACCTGACCGTCTTCCCGGACCCGAACACCAGGCAGCAGTACGGCAACGGCACCTGGGCCTGGCCTGCCAAGCCGAACGCCTCCACGCTGAACTGGAAGGCCGGCGACACGGTGCCGAACCTGGTCCAGGTGAAGTTCGGCACGGACGGCCTCATCGACTTCTGGAACGCCAGCGGTGGCAACACCGACCTGGTCGTCGACATGTTCGGCTTCTACATGAACCGCTGACCCCGGCGGGCGACCGAACGCCCGGGAGCGGCCCCGCGAGGCCGCTCCCGGGCGCTTCCCCGCGTTCCGCCCCGGTGGACCGGACCGGGTGGGCCCCGGGAGGGCGGGTTCCGCGGATGGGCTACTGTCCTCGCCGTGGCTCCGCCCCCACCGTCGCCGCCCACCGCTCCGTAGGAATGCCCCCACATGTCTCGAATATCGCGGTTCCGGTCCGCCGTGCTCGGCACCCGGCCCTTGTCCGAAGCGCTGGGCCGGGAGAACGGGTTCGGTCTGCTGCGGCTCCTGCTGGCCCTGTCGGTGATCTTCGCCCATGCCATGCCGCTGGGCGTGCGCAGGGGAAGCATCGGGGCGCACTGGTCGGGCGGGCAGGTGGAGCTGGGTGGTCTCGCGGTGGCCGGCTTCTTCGTGCTCTCCGGTCTCCTGATCACCCGGAGCGGCCTGCGGCTCACCCCGGCCCGCTTCCTGTGGAACAGGGCCATCCGGATCATGCCGGGCCTGTGGGTCTGCCTGCTGGTCACGGCCTTCGTCGTCGCGCCGCTCGTGGCCCGTCGGGAACACCTGCTGGACGGCTTCTGGACGCACCCCCAGGGCCCGTGGCGGTACGTCATGGCGAACTGGTCGATAGGCACCGGTCAGCCGGGGATCTCCGGACTGCTGACCCACAACGCCGACGCCGGGTTCAACGGTTCGCTCTGGTCGCTCGTCTACGAGGTGCTCTGCTACCTGGCGGTGGCGGCCCTCGCCGCGCTGGGCGTCCTGCACCGGGCGCGTTGGGCGGTGCTCGGAACGGTCGTCGCCCTGTACTGCTTCATGGTCTACCTCGCGATCGACGGTCCCGGTCTGCGGTCACCCATCTACATCCCGACGGGGTTCGAGAACTGGCGACTGCCCTTGCTCGGTACGGTCGGCACGGACAAGCTCCTGCCGCTGGGCCTGTTGTTCGGTCTCGGGGCGGTGGCCGAGCTCTACAAGAAGAGCCTGCGGATGAACGGGATCCTGGCGCTGCTGGCGTTCGCCCTCCTGGTGGGGAGCGCCCGGTACGGCGGGTTCTACCTGGTCGGGCTGCCGGCCCTCGCCTACCTGCTGATCTGGCTCGCCTGCTTCATGCCCCGCCCGCTGACGAGGGTCGGCAGCAAGGCCGACCTCTCCTACGGCGTCTACATCTACGCGTTCCCGATCCAGCAGGGCCTCGCCCTCTGGCACGTGCAGCGGCACGGGTACGCCGTCTACACCGGCGCCTCCGTCGTCCTGGCCCTGGCCGCCGCGGTCCTGTCCTGGTACCTGGTGGAGAAGCCCGCGCTGAAGCTCAAGAACATCGGTCTGCCCCGGAAGGGCCTCGGTGGGCCGTCCGGGCAGCCGCAGCCGGCCCGGACGGCCGCCCTGTCGGCCTGACCTGCCCGAGCGGCCGGACCCCGGTGCTCCGGGGACGATGAGTCCGGAACGGATGGGCTACTGTCCATGCCGTGAATCTCATACGACTGCAGCTCCCCGGTCGATTCCGGAGGGCCGACCGCGGAGCGGCGGCGGCCTCCGCCGGTGCCCGCCTCGGCTGGCTGGACGCTCTGCGCGGCATCGCGGCCCTGGTCGTGGCACTGCACCACTTCGGCATCCTGGAGCTGCTGCCGTTCGGTGGGGCGGTCTGGGACCACTTCGACCTGGGACTGTACGGCGTGATGCTGTTCTTCCTGGTCAGCGGCTACATCATCCCCGCCTCACTGGAACGCCGGGGTGACGTCCGGGCGTTCTGGGTGGGCCGGCTGTTCCGGATCTACCCGGCGCTGATCGCCGCCTTCACCGTGTCGATCCTGATGCTGCCCGACGGCGACGGATCGGTGGCGCTCTTCCGCACCGGCCACAACCTGATCTCGCTGGCCGCGAACGCGACGATGCTCCAGGACATGCTGAGCGTCGTCAACGGCATGGGTGTGACCTGGACGCTCACCTACGAGATGGTCTTCTACTTCCTGGTCACCGGCCTGTTCACGCTCGGCTGGCACCGGCGCAGCGGCACCATCGCGGTGACCTTCGCCGCGATCGGCCTGGTGTTCGGCGGATCGCTCGCCAGCGCCACGCTCGCCCAGTCCCTGGACGCGACCCGGCACCTGGTGCTGGCGGCGGTGCTGATCGTGGTGATGGGCTTCCTCTGCATGCTCAGCGGCAACCCGGCGCTGGCCCGGATCGGTGCCCTGCTGGTGGCCGGACTCGCGCTGGTGCTGCTGTTCCTCAACAGCCGCGCCCCCGTCTTCGAGACCCTGCTGATCTTCGCCACGATGTTCGCCGGCACCGTGCTGTACCGCGCCGAGCACGGCCAGATCGACCGGGCCCAGGCCTGGCTGTGCTGCGGGTTCGTGGTGGTCTCCGGGGTCGCGATCGGCTGGATGTACAACCGCAACGGTGTCGAGCTGAACACCTGGAACTCGGGCTGGGTCGCCTGGTCGCTGTCCTTCACCGGCGCCTGGGCCACCTTCCTGGCGGCGATGCTGCTGCGCAAGAAGCGGTTCCCGAAGCCGCTGACCTGGCTCGGCTCGGTCAGCTTCTCGCTGTACCTGCTGCACGTGCCGCTGCTGCACACCATCCGCCCGCACCTGGCGAACCCGATGCCGGAGACCGCCGGTGCCAAGACGCTCTGGACGGTCGAGTACCTGGCGATCTCGCTGGTCGCCGCCTACCTGCTGTACCGGCTGGTGGAGCTGCCGTTCCAGAAGCTGGGGCGCAAGGCACTGAAGGCGCTGGAGCGGAGGTTCCCCGCAGGACCGGCGGACGGCCCGGCCGACGGCCCCTCCGGCGGTCCGGCGGACGGAGCGGCGCGTCCGGCCGCCGTCCCGGCACCGGCCGGGCCGGCCGGCGCCCGGGTGCCCGTGGAGGCGGGAGCCTCGGGGGCTGAGGCCCGGCCCGCCACCGCTCAGTCCCGCCCCGTTCCCGTTCTCCGGTTCCCACCGGGGCACGGGAGCGGGGCGGATCCGTTCAGAGCGTGACGGTGGCCCGGAACACGGTGGCGCCGGTGCCGGCCAGCCGGACCGCGGCGCCGGTGGCCGGGAGGAAGGCGGACTCGCCGCGGGCCAGCTCCAGCGTGCCGCCGTCGGCCGAGGAGAGCCGGGCCGCGCCCGCCGTGCACAGCAGGATCTGCGGCGCGTCGCCGGACAGCGTCCGCTCCCGGCCGTCGAGGACGAACCGGGAGAGCCGGAACTCGTCGATCGGCACCGGGTACAGCTCCTCGCCCGGCATCCCGTCCACCGTGACCGGCAGCAGCGGGACCGGCGCGGTGGCGGCGAACTCGACCACCCTGAGCAGCTCGGGCACGTCGATGTGCTTGGGGGTGAGGCCGGCCCGCAGCACGTTGTCCGAGTTGGCCTGGAGCTCGACGCAGACGCCGTGCAGGTAGGCGTGCGGGACGCCCGCGCCCAGGTAGAGCGCCTCGCCGGCGCGCAGCAGGACGTGGTTGAGCAGCAGTCCGGCGATCAGCCCCCGGTCGCCGGGGAAGTCCCGGGCGATCCGGACGTAGGGCGCGTACGGTCCGGCCGGGTCCTCGGCCGCCGCCTTGCCGACCGCTTCGGCGGTGTCCCGGACCGCGGCCTCGGCGGCCGGGCCCTCCAGGCCCAGCGCGGCCGCCAGGGCGCCGCTGAGCGCCTCGGACTCGCTCCCGGCCCGGAGCGGGGCGATCACCGGCTCCAGCGCGGGCACACCGAGACCGGCCAGCAGCGCGGCCGCGTCGGCGGGCCGGCGGAAGCCGCACAGCCCGTCGAAGTCGCCCAGGGCGCAGATGAGTTCGGGCTTGTGGTTGGCGTCCCGGTAGTTCCGGTGCGGGGCGTCCAGCGGGATCCCCAGGGCGTTCTCGGCGGCGAAACCGGCCCGGGCCTGGTCGAGCGAGGGGTGGGCCTGGATGGAGATCGGGATGCCCGGGGTGAGGACCTTGAGCAGGAACGGCAGGGTGGGCCCGAACCGGGCCACCGAGGCGGCCCCCAACTCGCGCTCCGGATCCGCGGCGATCAGCTCGTCCAGCCGGCGCGGTCCCTCGCCCCGGTCGGCCCGGGAGGGGTCGCCGGGGTGGGCGCCCATCCAGAGCTCGGCCTGCGGTTCGCCGGTCGGCTCCTGCCCGAGCAGCTCGGGGAGCGCGGTGACGGATCCCCAGGCGTACGGGCGGACGGTGTTGACGAGCTTGTCCATGGGCGCGGTCCTGCTCCTTTGCTGCGGTGGGCGGGCGGGCCTCGCCGCCGGGCGGCGCCCCGCGGGCGGTGCCGACGGTGGGCATCCGGGCAAAGGCCGGGCATCGACCCTAGCCGACCGGTGCCTCCGCAGGGGAAACGCCGGAGGCCGGTGGGGAGTGCCGCGGGCGGCGGACCGGTTCCGTGACGCGGTAGTAGGATGCCAGGACCCAGTGTTTTCCACAGTGTCCCCCAGTCGGCGGGTGCCGGCCGGGACTGTGAGTCCTGATGAGTGCGGGCAACGGTGACTGGCACTTCCCGCCACCGGCCGAGAGGTTAGTACGTGACCGTCAACCAGCAGAGTTTTGCTGATCTCGGCCGGGTGCTGGTGATCATCCCCACCTACAACGAGGTGGAGAACGTCGAGCGCATCGTCGGCCGGGTCCGCGCCGCCGTCCCCGAGGTGCACATCCTCGTGGCCGACGACAACAGCCCGGACGGCACCGGTGAGCTCGCCGACAAGCTGGCGGCCGAGGACTCCCACGTGCGCGTCCTGCACCGCAAGGGCAAGGAGGGGCTGGGCGCCGCCTACCTGGCCGGGTTCCGCTGGGGCATCGACGAGGGCTACGACGTGCTCGTCGAGATGGACGCCGACGGGTCCCACCGGCCCGAGGAGCTGGAGCGGCTGCTGACCGCGCTGCGCGGCGCCGACCTGGTGCTCGGCTCGCGCTGGGTGCCCGGCGGCCGGGTGGTGAACTGGCCGAAGTCCCGGCTGCTGCTCTCGCGGGCCGGATCGACCTACTCGCGGCTGATGCTCGGCGTGCCGATCCGGGACGTCACCGGCGGCTACCGGGCGTTCCGCAAGGAGACCCTGCTGGGCCTGGGCATGGACGAGGTCGCCTCGGCCGGCTACTGCTTCCAGGTCGACCTGGCCTGGCGCACCGTGAAGGCCGGCTTCAAGGTGGCCGAGGTGCCGATCACCTTCGTCGAGCGGGAGCTGGGCGCGTCCAAGATGAGCCGGAACATCGTGGTCGAGGCGCTCTGGCGGGTGACCTCCTGGGGCGTCGCCGACCGCTTCGCCCGGCTGACCGGCGGGAAGCGCTGACACCGCCGGACCACCCGGACACATGAGCGGGAAGGCGTGCCCCGTCGGGCGCGCCTTCCGCGTTTTCGGCGTGCCCTGCTCCCATGCTGTAGGGCGCGAGGCCCGGCCGTGCGAGGGGGCCGCCGCACGCGTCCGGACCGCCGTGCACGAACCGCCGTCGCACGGGCGTCGCCGCCCGCCCCGCCGCACACCGCCGCCCCGCCGCACACCTCCACCCGCCCGCACACCGCCGCCCGCCCGCACACCGCCGCACCGACCACCACCACCGCCGCCGAGCCGGACCGGGACCGGGGCCGCCGAACCAGAGGGAGCAACCAGTGACGCCGTCCCCGTCCGAGGAGAACACCGCCGAGGCGTCGGTCCGGCCGCTGGAGGTCGCCGTCTTCACCGGCCCCGAGTCGGCCTTCTTCGCCACCTCCACGCTGATCCTCGGCGAGCACACGGCGATCCTGGTCGACGCCCAGCTGACCCGCAGCGCCGGCCGCGAGCTGGCCGAGTGGGTCGCGGGCAAGGGCCGCCGACTGCTCGCCATCGTGGTCACCCACCACCACCCCGACCACTACTTCGGTGCCGAGGAGGTGCTGCGGCTCTTCCCGGACGCCCGGCTGCTGGCCGCGCCGCCGGTCGTGGACGGCATCCTGCGCACCGCCGCCGCGAAGGTCGCCCAGTGGAAGCCGGTGTTCGGGGACGACATCCCGGACCACCCGCTGGTCCCGGCCCCGCTGCTCCCCCAGCCGCTGATGATCGACCGGCAGGCGATCCCGGTGCTGCTGCTCGGACAGGGCGACTGCGACGGCTCCACCGTGGTGCACGTGCCCAGCATCCGCACCGTGATCGCCGGTGACTTCGTCTACAACGGCACCCACGTCTGGACCGCCGACACCACACCGGAGCTCCGCACCGAGTGGGTCCGCAACCTCGGCCGGATCGCCGGGCTCGGTGCGGAGCGGGTGATCGCCGGACACCGCGCGCCCGACCAGGGCGACGACGCGGCCCGGGTGCTCGCCTTCACCGAGGAGTACCTCCGGGACTTCGACCGGCTGCTGGCCGGGCACCCGGACGACGCGGAGGCGCTGGTCGCGGCCGTGAACGAGCGGTACGGGGAGCTGACCCTGCCGGCGGTGCTGGAGCTGAGCGCGGCCGCCAACACCGCCGCCGCCGGCACCGTCGATGCCGTCGATGCCGATGCCTCG
Organism: Streptomyces sp. TLI_053; assembly: GCF_900105395.1. Lineage (NCBI taxonomy): Bacteria > Bacillati > Actinomycetota > Actinomycetes > Kitasatosporales > Streptomycetaceae > Streptomyces > Streptomyces sp. TLI_053. The sequence continues at coordinate 4,870,889 of NZ_LT629775.1, read as the reverse complement.
GACGCCTCGGACGCCGGTCCGGCCGCCGACGTGGACACGGAGGCGGACGCGGAGGCGGACGCGGAGACCGACGCCGACGCCGAAGAGGCGGACGGCGGGGAGGCGGACGGCGGGGAGGCGCCCGGCCGGACCGCCGGCTGAGACGGCGGCGGATACTGGCGGCATGACGCCGTACGACGTGATCGTCCCGGCCGGGGGAGCCGCCCGCCGGCTCGGCGGCGCGGACAAGCCGGCCCTGACCGTCGGCGAGACCACCCTGCTGGACCGGGTGCTCGCCGCCTGCGCCGGCGCCGGGACCACCGTGGTGGTCGGCCCGGCCCGCCCCACCACCCGCCCCGGGGTCCGTCCGACCCGCGAGCACCCGCCCGGCGGCGGACCGGTCGCGGCCGTCGCGGCGGGCCTCGCCGAGGTCGGCGCCGAACTGGTCCTGCTGCTCGCCGCCGATCTGCCGTTCCTCGACGAGCGCACCGTCCACCGGCTGGTCACCGCCCTCGACGAGGCCGGGCCGGACACCGAGGCGGCCGTCCTGGTCGACGCCGCCGGCCGCGACCAGCCGCTCGCCGCCGCCTACCGGACCGCCGCCCTGCGCGCCGCGCTCGCCGCCGCCGGGGACCCCGCCGGCCTCCCGCTGCGCCGCCTCACCGGCTCCCTGCGCACCCTGCGGCTGGCCGACACCGACGACGTCACCTACGACTGCGACACCTGGGAGGACCTCGCCCGGGCCCGGGAACGCGACGGCCGGCGGGAGTCCTGACCCCGGTGCCGATCCGGTCCTCGTCCCGGTCCGCAGCCCGTTCTCACCCCGGTCCTCACCCCGGTGTGAGGCGAACGACGCGCGGCGCTCACCGGGCAAACATCCCGGGAAAACCGCCGATCAGGCAGCATGTCCGCATGGAGCGCACGCTGGATGACTGGATCGCCGAGGCCTGTACCGAGCTGGACATCGACCTGGACGTCGATGTCCGGGGTCTGCTCGACCTGGCCCGGGTGGTCGCCCACGGGGTGGACCGGCCCGCCGCCCCGCTGACCACCTTTCTGATCGGGTACGCCGCCGCGTCGCGCGGCGGCGGGCCGGAGGCGGTCGCCGAGGCGTCCCGGCGGGCCGCCGCGCTCGCCGAGCGCTGGGCCGACGCGGCCGCCGACCCGGGACAGCCGTGAGCGCGCCGGAGGACCTCGCCGTGCTCGACCAGCCACCGGCCCCGGCCGCCCCGACGAGCTGGGCGGCCGCCCGGGAGACCGCCCGCCGGGCCGGCCGGCCGGCGTCCGCGCCCCCGCGCGTCCCGCTGACCGAGGCGCTCGGCCGCACCCTGGCCGAGCCGCTGACCGCGCTCACCGACCTGCCCGCCTTCGACACCTCGGCCATGGACGGCTGGGCGGTGGCCGGCCCCGGCCCGTGGCGGGTGTCCGGCCGACTGCTGGCCGGACGGCCCGCGGACGGTCCGCTGGCCGACGGCGACGCCGTCGAGATCGCCACCGGTGCCCAGCTCCCTCCCGGTGCCACCGCCGTGCTCCGCCGCGAACACGGGGAACCGGCCGGCTCGCTGCTGCGCGAGCGCCTCCCCGGTGCGCTGACCACCGGCCAGGACGTCCGGCCGCGCGGCCAGGAGTGCCGGCGCGGCGAGCAACTGCTCCCGGCCGGGACCGGGATCGGCCCGGCCGTGCTCGGCCTGGCCGCGGCCGGCGGCCACGACCGGCTGGCCGTGCACCGCCGCCCGGTGGTGGACCTGCTGGTGCTCGGCGACGAACTGCTCGGCTCCGGCCTGCCCCGGCCCGGCCTGGTCCGGGACGCGCTCGGCCCGCTGCTGCCGCCGTGGCTGCGGGCGGCCGGTGCGGAGACCGGCGAACCGCGCGCCGTCCGGGACGACTTCGGACTGCTCCGGGACGCGCTGCGGCACTCCACCGCCGACGTGGTGGTCACCACCGGGGGGACGGCGGCCGGTCCGGTGGACTTCCTGCACCGGGCGCTCGCCGAGGTCGGTGCCCGGCTGCTGGTGGACGGGGTCGCCGTCCGCCCCGGCCATCCGATGCTGCTGGCCGAACTGCCCGGCGGGCGCCATCTGGTGGGTCTGCCGGGCAATCCGCTGGCCGCGGTCGCGGGGGCGGTCACGCTGGCCCTGCCGCTGCTGCACGCGCTGGCCGGCCGCGGCCCCGGCGAGCCGGTCCGGGCCGTCGCCGTCGCCGCCCTGCCCGGACATCCGCTGGACACCCGGCTGGTACCGGTCCGGCGGACCGTCCACGGGGTGCTCCAACTCCCCTACGACGGACCGGCGATGCTGCGCGGGGTCGCGCTGGCCGAGGCGCTCGCCGTGGTGCCGCCGGGCGGTGCGGCGGCCGGCGCCGCGGTCGAACTGCTGGAGGCACCGTGAGCGGCGGCGCGGGACGGGGTTTCGGCCGCCGCCTCTCCGGCCGGGCCTCGGCCGGGGCGGAGTCCTGGGCGGACGCCGGGATCGTGCTGCCCGCCCGGCGCAGCGCCCCGGCGCTCCGGCAGGTCGGCTTCCGGCTGCTGCTGGCCCTGGCCGTGCTGGTGGCCACCACCCTGATCGTCTGGGTGGACCACGAGGGCTACAACGACAACGCCGGGGGCGGGGTGAGCCTGCTGGACTCCGCCTACTACGCCACGGTGACGCTCTCCACCACGGGCTACGGTGACATCACCCCGTACAGCGACACCGCCCGGCTCACCAACATCTTCGTGATCACTCCGCTGCGGGTGCTGTTCCTGATCATCCTGGTCGGCACCACCCTGGAGGTGCTCACCGAACGCACCCGCCAGCAGTGGCGGTTGAACCGCTGGAGGTCCACCGTGCGCGAGCACACCGTCGTGATCGGCTACGGCACCAAGGGCCGCAGCGCCATCGACACCCTGCTGCTGCAGGGGGTGCGCAAGGAGGAGATCGTGGTGGTCGACCCGCAGCGCAAGGCGGTCGACCAGGCCGCCGAGCACGGTCTGGTGGGCGTGCTCGGCGACGCCACCCGGACCGACACCCTGCTGCGGGCCGGACTCCCCACCGCCGCCCGGGTGGTGGTGGCACCGGAGCGGGACGACACCGCCGCCCTGATCACCCTGACCGCCCGCCAGCTCACCCGCACGGCGACCGTGGTGGCGGCGGTGCGCGAGGACGAGAACGCCCCGCTGCTGCGGCAGAGCGGCGCCGACGTGGTGGTGACCAGCTCCAGCGCGGCCGGCCGACTGCTCGGCATGTCGATGCTCAGCCCGCACACCGGCGCGGTGATGGAGGACCTGCTCACCTACGGCGACGGCCTGGACGTGGTCGAGCGCCCGGTCACCCGGGCCGAGGCCGGGCACAGCCCGCGCGAGTGCGAGGACCTGGTCGTCGCGGTGGTCCGCGGCCGACGGGTGATCAACTACACCGAGCCGGAGGCGCGGACCCTCCAGCTCACGGACCGGGTGATCGTCATCAAGTCGGCCGGTTCGGCGTAGGGTTGCCCGTCATGAGCGATCAACCGCGGCTCCCGTTCGGCGCCTTCGAGTTCCACGCCCCCGCGCTGGAGGCGGCCGACCGGCTGGCGGCCCCGGTGGCCGAGGCGTTGGCGGCCTGGCCGGACCGGGAGGCCGCCCGGTCGGTGCTCTACGTCGAGACCGACCCGGAGAAGGCCGACACCGCCGTCTTCTGCGAGACCTACGACGTGCCGCTGGAGGCCTCGGCGAACTGCGTGGTGGTCGCCGCCCGGCGCGGCGGGGAGACCACCCTGGCCGCCTGTCTGGCGCTGGCCACCACCCGGGTCGACGTCAACCGGGCCGTCCGCAAGCACCTGGAGGCCCGCAAGGCCTCGTTCGCCCCGATGGACGACGCGGTCGGGGCGACCGGCATGGAGTACGGCGGGATCACCCCGGTCGGGCTCCCGGCGGGCTGGCCGCTGCTGGTCGACGCGGCGGTCGCGGCGGCCCCGTTCGTCCTGGTGGGCAGCGGGCGGCGGCGGGGCAAGCTGATCCTGCCGGGCCGGGCGGCGGCCGCGCTGCCCGGAGCGGTGGTGCTCCCGGACCTGGCCGGCTGACAAGCGGGTCGGCCCGCCGTCCGGTGGCCGGGTCGCAGTAGCGTCGGGTCCATGCATGCGATGACGATTCCTGAACCCGGCGGGCCCGAGGCGCTGCGCTGGGCGGAGGTGCCGGACCCGGTGCCCGGGGAGGGCGAGGTCCTGGTCGAGGTGGCGGCCACCGCCGTCAACCGCGCCGACCTGCTCCAGCGGCAGGGCTTCTACGATCCGCCGCCGGGCGGTTCGCGCTATCCGGGACTGGAGTGCGCCGGCCGGATCGCCGCGCTGGGTCCCGGGGTGGCCGGCTGGGCGGTCGGCGACGAGGTGTGCGCGCTGCTGGTCGGCGGCGGCTACGCGGAGCGGGTCGCGGTGCCGGTGGGTCAACTGCTGCCGGTGCCGAAGGGACTGACGCCGGAGCAGGCCGCCGCGCTGCCGGAGGTCGTCTGCACGGTGTGGTCCAACGTCTTCCTCACCGCGCGGCTGCGGCCCGGCGAGACGCTGCTGGTGCACGGCGGCGCGAGCGGCATCGGGACGATGGCGATCCAGCTGGCCAAGGCCGTCGGCGCGCGGGTGGCGGTGACGGCGGGCGGCCCCGAGAAGCTGGCCCGCTGCGCCGAACTGGGCGCCGACGTCCTGATCGACTACCGCGAGCAGGACTTCGCCGAGGTGCTCGCGGAGGCCACCGGCGGGGCCGGGGCGGACGTGATCCTGGACATCATGGGCGCCAAGTACCTGTCGCGGAACGTGGACGCGCTGGCGGTCAACGGGCGGCTGGTGATCATCGGGCTGCAGGGCGGGGTGAAGGGCGAGCTGAACCTCAACACCCTGCTGCGCAAGCGCGCCGCGGTGGTCGCGACCAATCTGCGCGGCCGGCCGCTGGCGGAGAAGGCGGCGATCGTGGCGGCGGTGCGCGAGCACGTCTGGCCGCTGGTCGAGTCCGGGGTGGTCCGGCCGGTGGTCGACCGGGTGCTGCCGCTGACGGAGGCGGCCGAGGCGCACCGGGTGCTGGAGGCCGGGACGCAGGTCGGCAAGGTGGTGCTGCGGGCCTGAGGCTGCTGGGCCGGGGCCCGCGGAGGCCGGTGCCACCGTACGACATGCCCGGAATGTCGGACTGTGTGAGTCTGGACGGGAGCTGTCCCGCCGCCGATCCCGCCCAGCGCGGTCGGCCGTCGCGGAAGGACCTCGACCGTGCCCGCACCTTCGTCTTCGTCCGCGTTCCCCGGGCCGCCGCCCGCGGCACTGCCGCCGCACCCTTCCCCCCGCCGCAACGGCCGGCGGCTGCTGGCGGCGGCGGTGCTCGGGCTCGCCGTACCGCTGATGGCCGGGCCGGCCGCGATCGCACTGCCGAGCGCGCCGGCCGGTGCCGTCGGTTCGGTCCCCGTTCCGGCCGCCGATCCCGGGCCGGCCGTCGACCACGGCCCGGCCGCCGACCCCGGGCCGTCGGAGCAGTCCGGGCCGTCGGCGTCGCCGGGGGCGTCCGGATCCGCGGCGCCTTCGGACGGGACCTCCCCGGTGCCTTCGGCGGAGCCGGAGCCCGAGCCGGCAGCTGAGCCGGAGCAGCCGTCGGCCGGCCCCGAGACCCCCGCCGGGCCGGCCGCGTCCGGGCCGACCACGTCCGAGCCGACCACGTCCGAGCCGTCCCCCGCCGAGCCGTCCCCCGAACCGGTCTCCCCCGCGCCGACCGCCCCGGCGGCGCCGTCCTCGGCCGTACCGGCCGCCACGGCGGTGGCGTGGCAGGCGGTCGGCCGGGTCCGGCCCGGACCGTCCTGGGCCGACCGGGAGCAGCGCCGCGGCCGCCACCGCCCCGCCTCGGCGCCCGAGGCGGCGCCGGACCGGGGCCGGGCGCAGGACGCCGAGCAGGTCCCGGAGCAGCCGGTCGCTCCCGGGGCGGACGCCGCCCCGGGCCCGGCGGCCGGGAGCGCCGGCGCGGTGGAGCCGGCCGCGCCGGACGACGGCTCCGGCGGCGAGACCCTGGCCCTCGGCCGGCCCGGGCCGCAGGCGGTACTGGTCGGCCCGGCCCTGCTGCCCACCCGCTGGGACGACGCGGCCACCCGCCAGCTGCCGCTGGGTGCCGGTCTGGGCCTGATCGGCTGCGGACTGGGCCTGATCGGGCTGCGGCTGCGCCGGCGCTGACCGCCTCCCGTCGGCCGGGCGACCGGGTGTGGGCGACCGGGTGTGGGCGACCGGGTACGGGCGGCCGACGGACCGGGCCGGACGGGGCCTCCCCGCTGCCCCGGACCCGGGCCGGACTGAGTATCCGTACGGATACCGCCGCCCCGCCCCCGGGGCGTAGCGTCGTTCCCGGGCGCAGGCACGCGGCCGGTCGCGGCACCGGCACCGGCGACGGGCGGGCGGGTCGGTCGGGGGCCTCCTCCCGGGCAACCCCAGTGAGGGAGAATGTGGTTCATGACGAATCCGATGAACGAGTACTCGTCGCAGGAGTTCCACCAGGCCATGGGCGGGCAGCCGCAGGACGGCCAGAAGGTGCTGATCGTCGGACCGGACGGGCTGCCGGTGGGTTCGACGGCGGGCCCGATGGGGGACGACGGCGACGGGCCGCGTGAACTGCCGGTGACCGAGATGGTCGAACAGCCCGCCAAGGTCATGCGGATCGGCAGCATGATCAAGCAGTTGCTGGAGGAGGTCCGGGCGGCTCCCCTCGACGAGGCCAGCCGGGCGCGGCTCAAGGACATCCACGCCAGCTCGATCAAGGAGCTGGAGCTGGGCCTGGCCCCCGAGCTGGTGGCGGAGCTGGAGCGGCTGTCGCTCCCGTTCACCGAGGACTCGATCCCGACCGAGGCCGAGCTGCGGATCGCCCAGGCGCAGCTGGTGGGCTGGCTGGAGGGCCTGTTCCACGGCATCCAGACCGCGCTGTTCGCACAGCAGATGGCGGCCCGGGCGCAGCTGGAGCAGATGCGGCGGGCGCTGCCGCCCGGTCTGCACGGCGGGGAGCCGGAGGGGGACGAGCCGGGCGAGGGCCGCGGCATCCGCTCCGGTCCCTACCTCTAGCGGTTCCCCCACGGGTCGGGCGTCCGCCCGCCCGTGGACGTCGGCCGTACCCGTACCGCCACGGCCCCGCCGGGGCGGCACGGCACGGGGCGCGGCGGGCCGCCCCGGCGGCGCGAGCACTACCGACGGGTACCGGGTCGCGACCTGGACACAGTGTCGGCCCTGGGCCGGGCGGTGTCCTCGCGAGCCGATACCCTGACCCCCTGTCGCAGTCCGGGCGAGCGTCGCGACAGGGGTCCGGGCAGGCCGGCGGGCCGGGCCCGGGAACACGCACGGACGAGACCGAATGTCACGGTCGCGGCGGTACGGCCGCGCCGAGGGGGAGCAGAGACCATGAGCGAGCACGGCAACGCGGCGGCCGAGGGCTACTCCCTGGGCAACGGGCGGTACGTGCTGCAGCGGGTGCTGGGCGAGGGCGGCATGGCCTCGGTCCACCTCGCGTACGACAGCGTGCTGGACCGGCAGGTCGCGCTGAAGAGCATGCACGCCGAGCTGGGCCGGGACGACTCGTTCAAGGAGCGGTTCCGCCGCGAGGCCCAGGCGGTGGCCCGGCTGGAGCACCCGAACATCGTCACCGTCTACGACAGCGGCGAGGACATCGCCCAGGACGGCTCCAGCACGCCGTACATCGTGATGCAGCTGATCGACGGCAAGGGTCTGCGGGACGCCATCAACGAGGCGGTCGGCCAGCACGGCGCGATGCCGGTCGAGGAGGCGCTGCGGGTCACCATCGGTGTGCTGAACGCGCTGGAGGCCTCGCACGACATGGGCCTGGTGCACCGTGACATCAAGCCCGGCAACGTCATGTTCGACCGCAAGGGCAACGTCAAGGTCATGGACTTCGGCATCGCCCGCGCGCTGGAGAGCGGGGTCACCTCGATGACCCAGACCGGCATGGTGGTCGGCACCCCGCAGTACCTCTCGCCCGAGCAGGCGCTGGGCAAGCCGGTGGACGCCCGCTCCGACCTCTACTCGGTCGGCGTGATGCTCTTCGAGATGATCACCGGCCAGCTGGTCTTCGACGGCGACTCGGCCTTCTCGATCGCGTACAAGCACGTCCAGGAGGAGCCGCCGGCGCCCTCCACGCTCAACCCGCGGCTCGCCCCGGCGGTCGACGGGTTCGTGGCGACGGCGCTGCGCAAGGACCCGGCGCACCGCTTCCCGAGCGCGGCGGCGATGCGCGACGAGGCCGAGCGGCTGATCGCGGCCGGCAAGGGCGGCGGCAGCCCGCTGGCGGCCAGCAACCCGCTGGTGATCACCGACGGTCCGCGGTCGGTGCACGCCGCTCCGCAGACCCCGCAGCCGCAGCCGTTCCCGAGCATGCAGCCCCAGCCGCAGCCGTTCCAGCCGCACGCGCAGCCGCAGCCGTTCCAGACGCCGCCGCCGGCGTTCCAGGCGCCGCACACGCCGCAGCCGTTCCAGCCGCACGCGCAGCCGTTCCAGACGCCGCCGCCGGCGTTCCAGGCGCCGCACACGCCGCAGCCCTTCCCGCAGCAGGCGCACACCCCGCCGCCGCACCCGATGCCGGCGCCGCCGTTCCAGCCGCAGCCGGTGCCCGCGTCGAACAGCGGTGGCTGCTCGACCGCCCTGGTGATCATCGGCATCATCGTCGGTGTGATCGTGCTGGCGGTCATCATCATCGCGATCGTGGTCAACCGGGCCGAGAAGGACACCGCGGGCGGGTCGACCCGGGGCGTCTCGAGTGCGGCGGTCACGGTGTCGCAGCCGGACGGCCGGGCCGACCGGAATGGCCTGCTCTGACAGGTTCCGCCCGGATCACGCGTGCTCCGGGGGTCGGCCCGAGGCGGTAGCGTTCGGGGACACGAGCGACAGGGCACCGCGATCCGAGCGAAGGCCCGGGGCGAGGAGCGATGGCACAGACGCAGCATCCGGACGACGACGGGGCCTGGGCGACCGGTCCGGGCGGCGGGGCCCCCAGGATGCCCGAGCCCGGTGGCGACGCCGCCACGACCGCGCTCCCGCCGTACGGCGCCCCGCAGACCCCCGGCCGGGGCACCGCCGCGCCGCTGGGCACGGTCGGCGACGGCCGCTACCGGCTGACCCACCGGCTGGGCCGGGGCGGCATGGCCGAGGTGCTCGCCGCCCAGGACGTCCGGCTCGGGCGGACCGTCGCGGTGAAGCTGCTCCGCGGTGAACTGGCCCAGGACGAGATCGCACGGCTCCGCTTCACCAGGGAGGCACACGCCGTCGCGGCGCTCAACCACCACGCGATCGTCGCCGTGTACGACACCGGCGAGGAGTACGTCGGCGAGGAGTCGACGCCGTACATCGTGATGGAGCTGGTCGAGGGCCGGACCGTCCGCGAGCTGCTGGTCGACGAGGAGGAGCCGCCGGTCGACCAGGCGCTGATCATCATCGCCGGGGTGCTGGAGGCGCTCGCCTACAGCCACCGGCACGGCATCGTGCACCGTGACATCAAGCCGGCCAACGTGATCATCACGACCACCGGCGCGGTCAAGGTGATGGACTTCGGCATCGCCCGGGCGCTCACCGGCACGGCCTCGACCATGACCCAGACCGGCATGGTCATGGGCACCCCGCAGTACCTCTCGCCGGAGCAGGCGCTGGGCAAGCCGGTCGACCACCGCTCCGACCTGTACGCGGCCGGCTGCATGCTCTACGAACTGCTGGCCCTGCGGCCGCCGTTCACCGGTGACACCCCGCTGTCGGTGGTCTACCAGCACGTGCAGGACATCCCGGTGCCGCCCTCGCAGGCCAATCCGCGGGTCCCGGCCGGCCTGGACCACCTGGTGCTGCGCTCGCTCGCGAAGAACCCGGACGACCGCTTCCAGGACGCGGACGAGTTCCGCGCGCACATCGAGCACGCGCTGCGCGAGCTCACCGGCGGCACCGGCGGCTGGCCGCTCGGCGCGACGGCCGGGCTGGCCGCGGCCGGCCAGGGCCACGGCGGGATGCCGCCGCGGGGTGCGGACGAGACGGCGGTGCTCGGGGCGGGTGTCCCGGGCGACCCGACGGCGATGCTGCCGTACCAGGTGCCGGGCGGCCCGCACACGCCGTCCTCCGGGTACCCGCCCTACGGCGGCGGCGACGGTCCGGACGACGGGCACGGCGGCGGGCACGGGCGCGGTGGCGGCGGGCGCCGTCCGTGGCGCTGGGTGGCCGGCATCGTGGCGGTGGTCGTCGCGGCCAGTGCGGGCATCGCCATGGCGCTGAGCGGCAACGACAACGGCGGTGGCGGCGGGAAGCCGAGCGACCTCGGTCCGAGCACCGGGGTGGTGTCGACGGCGCCGGAGGCGACCACGCCCAGCTCCGGCGCGACCACGACGACGCCCCCGACCGGGCAGAACTCGCGCCGTCCGACGCAGTCGCAGCAGACCGACACCAACAACAACGGCGGCAACCAGACCCAGGCGCCGAGCCAGCCGACCGGCAAGCACACGACCAGCCCGGCGGCGACGCCGAGCAGCACCAGCAGCAAGGCGCCGACCCCGAGCACGTCCCCGAGCGGGTCGGCCACCGCACCGCCGACCAACACCCCGACCACGGGGACGGGCGGCGGCGCGACGACGCCTCCGGCCACCGCGCCGCCGGCGACCAACCCGCCGCCGACCGGTGGCGGCAGCCAGACGCCGCCGGCCGGGGGCGCTGCCGGGGGCGCTGCCGGCGGCACTGTCCCGAAGCCGACCGGCGGGGCGGCCACCCCGGCCGTTCCCTGACCGGTCGACCCGTCCCGCGGTTCCGGCGGCCGGCCGCTCCCCGACGGGGAACGGCCGGCCGTCGGTTCAGTTGGCGAAGGCGTCCAGGACCTGCTCGTACTCCTCGCACCACCACGCCAGCTGGCCCGCCGAGGCGGGGTAGAGCGGGTCGGCCCGGTGGTCGCCCCGCTGGTAGCGCCACTGGAGCATCCAGAAGTCGTTCAGCCGCTCCCACCAGACCCGGTGGGTCGCGGCGGCCAGGTGCTCGGCGGTGGCGGCCCCGGTGGCCCGGTAGGCCTGCGACCACTGCCGGACCCGGACGAGGTCGAGCACCCCGGTGACCCGGTCGTTGAGGACCAGGGTGGCCGCGCGCACGGCCTCCTCGGCGCGCGGCTGCCGGCCCAGCTTGTCCCAGTCCAGGACGGCCGCGATCCGTCCGTCCCGGTGCAGCAGGTTGAGCCCGTGGAAGTCGCCGTGGGTCCAGCCGGTGGGCGGAGCCGCGCCCGGGGCGGGACGCCGGTGGGCGTGCTCGGCGAGCAGCTCCAGCCGTTCGCCCAGCCGGCGCTCGACCAGCGCGTCCAGTTCGTCGCGGGGGTGGTGCTCGCGGGCCCGTTCGCGCAGGTCGTGGGCGAGTGCGGAGCTGTCGAGCGGATCGGCGCTGCGGTAGCCGGAGGGTTGCGCGACGGGCGCGCAGACCTCGTCGAGGGCGCCGTGCAGCCGGCCGAGCAGCGCTCCCAGTTCGGCGCACTGCGGCAGGGACAATTCGGTTCCGTGGCGGTGCCCGCCGTCCACCCAGGGGAAGAGGGCGAACAGCCGGCCGCCGAACGGGGCGATGGTGCCGGTCCGTTCGGCGAGGGCGAGCGGGGGCTCGACGGGCAGGCCCAGGGCGGCGAGGGCGGCCATCGCCCGGTGGTGGCCGGCGACCGCCTCGCGGCCGGCGGTCGCGGCGTCGACGTAGCACTTCAGGAAGTAGCCGCCGGCCTCGGTGGTGACCCGGTAGCCGCGGTTCAGCAGGCCTTCGGCGACGGGTTCGGCGGTGAGCAGGCGGCCCACCCGGTAGCGGCGCAGGACCTCGGCGAGCGCCGCGTGGGGGACGGGAGGGCTGAGCGTTCCTATCGGGGGTGCGGTGAGGTCGGGACGGGCTGGTGCACAGGCAAGGGTCTGGCTGAAAGTCACAGCCAGAGGTTAGGACCTCTCGGCGGGGGCCCTTGACAGGTCGTCAATTGTGTGCTTCGCCCGTATCAGTGCTGCTGGTCCGCCTGGTGCCGCGCCACGAACGCCGCCGCCTGGGTCCGTCGCTCCATCCCCATCTTGGCGAGCAGACTGGAGACGTAGTTCTTCACCGTCTTTTCGGCGAGGTGCAGTTCATTGCCGATCTGACGGTTGGTCATCCCTTCGCCGATCAGGTCCAGAATGCGGCGCTCCTGTTTGGTGAGCTGGGAGAGCCGTTCGTCCTCCTTCTCGCCGCCGTCCCGCAGCCGGGCCAGCACCCGGCTGGTGGCGACCGGGTCGAGCAGTGACTTGCCGGCCGCGACGTCCCGGACCGCGGTGATCAGGTCGGTGCCGCGGATCGCCTTCAGCACATAGCCGGAGGCGCCCGCCATGATCGAGTCGAACAGGGCCTCGTCGTCCGAGAACGAGGTCAGCATCAGGCACTTGATCTCCGGCATCCGGGAGCGGATCTCCCGGCAGACCTCGACGCCGTTGCCGTCCGGCAGCCGCACGTCGAGCACCGCGACATCGGGGTGCACGGCCGGGATCCTGGTCAGCGCCTCGGCGGCGGTGCCGGCCTCGCCGACCACCTCGATGTCCTCCTCGACGGAGAGGAGTTCATGGACGCCCCGGCGGACCACCTCGTGGTCGTCGAGGAGGAATACCGTGATTTGTCCGTTATCAGTCACGCGCAAAGCCTCCCATATCACCCTACGAAAGACCTCTCGCCCGTACCGCGCCGGGGTCACGATCCGGCCAGAGCGGTCGAAACCGATGCCGGTAACCCCCTTACGCCGGAGGCTCCGCCCGGATAACGTGCGCTGGTGTCCTGAACGCGACCGAATTGAGAGCTGCGCCACACGCGCGGTTTGTAGACCCCGAACAAGTAGGACGTCCTAGCGCAGACGCGTCGAGGACGGACGCTGGGTAACGTTCTCGTGAGGGACGCCGTCGGAAAAGGATCACCACCTGCCCCGCTGCGGGTGCGCACACCCACGCGCGCCCCGCGAGGCGGTGACCGGACCGGTCACCGGCGACCCCGGGCGGCCGGACAGACCGAGGAGTGAACGTGACCGTCAAAAGCACGGCGAGGGCCCGCAAGAAGGCTGCCCCCGGCGTCCGCGCCACGGCCAAGGACGCCCAGCCGGAGCTCGTACAGCTGCTGACCCCGGAAGGCGAGCGGGTCGAGCACCCGGACTTCCCGCTCACCGTGGAGGCGGACGAGCTCCGGGCCCTCTACCGTGACCTGGTGCTGGTGCGGCGCTTCGACGCCGAGGCGACCTCGCTGCAGCGCCAGGGCGAGCTGGGCCTGTGGGCCTCCCTGCTGGGCCAGGAGGCCGCCCAGGTCGGTTCCGGCCGTGCGATGCGGCCGGGCGACTACGCCTTCCCCACCTACCGCGAGCACGGCGTGGCCTGGTGCCGCGACGTCGACCCGCTGAACCTGCTCGGCATGTTCCGCGGGGTGAACCACGGCGGCTGGGACCCGAACGAGAAGAACTTCCACCTGTACACCATCGTGATCGGCGCGCAGACCCTGCACGCCACCGGATACGCGATGGGCATCACCAAGGACGGCGCCGACGACGCGGTGATCGCGTACTTCGGCGACGGCGCCTCCAGCCAGGGCGACGTCAACGAGGCCTTCACCTTCGCCTCGGTCTACAACTCGCCGGTGGTCTTCTTCTGCCAGAACAACCAGTGGGCGATCTCCGAGCCCACCACCACCCAGACCAAGATCCCGCTGTACCGCCGGGCCTCCGGCTTCGGCTTCCCGGGCATCCGGGTCGACGGCAACGACGTGCTGGCCTGCCTCGCGGTGACCCGCTGGGCCCTGGAGCACGCCCGCACCGGCAACGGCCCGGTGCTGATCGAGGCCTTCACCTACCGGATGGGCGCGCACACCACCTCCGACGACCCGACCCGTTACCGGGCGGCCGACGAGACCGAGGCCTGGAAGGCCAAGGACCCGATCACCCGGCTCCGCACCCTCCTGGAGAAGGAGGGCCTGGCCGACGCGGAGTTCTTCGCCTCGATCGAGGCGGAGAGCGAGCAGCTCGGGCTGCGGGTGCGCGAGGGCGTGCGCAGCATGCCGGACCCCGACCCCACCCTGATCTTCGACCACGTCTACGCGGAGCCGCACGCGCTGGTCGATGAGGAACGGGCCGGGTACATCGAGTACGCGGCCTCCTTCGAGGCGGGGGAGAACCACTGATGGCCGGCCAGCTCAGCATCGCCAAGGCGCTCAACGGGGCGCTGCGCAAGTCGCTGGAGAGCGACCCGAAGACCGTCCTGATGGGCGAGGACATCGGCAAGCTCGGCGGCGTCTTCCGGATCACCGACGGCCTGCAGAAGGACTTCGGCGAGGACCGGGTGATCGACACCCCGCTCGCCGAGTCCGGCATCGTCGGCACCGCGATCGGCCTCGCGCTGCGCGGCTACCGCCCGGTCGTGGAGATCCAGTTCGACGGCTTCGTCTACCCGGCCTTCGACCAGATCGTCTCCCAGCTCGCCAAGATGCACGCCCGCGCGCTCGGGCACGTCAAGATGCCGGTCACGGTCCGTATCCCCTACGCGGGTGGTATCGGCGCGGTCGAGCACCACAGCGAGTCGCACGAGGCGTACTTCGCCCACACCGCCGGTCTGCGGGTGGTCAGCCCCTCCAACGCGCACGACGCGCACTGGATGCTGCGCCAGGCCATCGAGTCGGACGACCCGGTGATCTTCCTGGAGCCCAAGCGCCGCTACTGGGACAAGGGCGAGGTCGGCGACTCCGCCGACCTGGGCCTGCACGACGCCCGGATCGTCCGGCCCGGTGCCGACGCCACGCTGATCGCCTACGGGCCGATGGTGAAGGTCTGCCTGGAGGCCGCCGCGGCCGCCGAGGAGGACGGCCGCCGGCTGGAGGTCGTCGACCTCCGCTCGCTCACCCCGGTCGACTTCGCCGCCCTGGAGGAGTCCGTCAAGCGGACCGGACGCGGCATCGTGGTGCACGAGGCCCCGGTGTTCCTGGGCATGGGCGCCGAACTGGCCGCCCGGCTCACCGAGCGCTGCTTCTACCACCTGGAGGCGCCGATCCTGCGGGTCGGCGGCTACTACGCGCCCTACCCGCCGTCCCGGGTCGAGGAGTCCTTCCTCCCCGACCTGGACCGGGTGCTGGACGCCGTCGACCGCGCGTTCGCGTACTGAGACCGGGGAGCGCCGATGACCACCGAAGTTCGCTCGCTCCGCGAGTTCAAGATGCCCGATGTGGGCGAGGGCCTCACCGAGGCCGAGATCCTCAGCTGGTACGTCAAGCCCGGTGACACCGTCACCGACGGGCAGGTCGTCTGCGAGGTGGAGACCGCCAAGGCCGCCGTGGAGCTGCCGATCCCGTTCAACGGGGTCGTCGAGCAGCTGTTCTTCCCGGAGGGCGCGACGGTCGACGTCGGTACCGCGATTATCTCGGTCGCGGTGGCCGGAGCCGCGGGGGCACCCGCCGCCGTCGCCCCGGCCCCGGCCCCCGTCGCCGAGGCCCCCGAGGCGCCCGAGCCCGAGCGGCGCGAGGTGCTGGTCGGCTACGGTCCGCGGACCGGCGGCAGCCAGCGCCGGGCGCGGCGCACCACGGTCACGGCCACCGCCACGGCGGCCGTGCCGGCTCCGGCGCCCGTCGTCGCCCCGGCCCCGGTGCCGGTGGCGGCCGTCGAGGTGTCCGGCGACCGGCCGCTGGCCAAGCCGCCGGTGCGCAAGCTCGCTAAGGACCTCGGGATCGACCTGAGGGTCGTCACCCCGACCGGTCCGGACGGCGTGATCACCCGTGACGACCTGCACGCCCACGCGGCGGCCGCCGCCGCCCCGGCGCCGGCCCCGGCCGCCGAGCCGGCCGCCGCCGCCCCGGTGTCCACCGCCGTGGTGCTGCCCGGCGCGGGCGACGTCCGGGTGCCGATCAAGGGTGTCCGCAGGGCGACCGCGCAGGCGATGGTGGCCTCGGCCTTCACCGCCCCGCACGTCACCGAGTTCGTCCAGGTCGACGTGACCCGGACGATGAAGTTCGTCCGCCGGCTCAAGGAGAGCGGCGAGCTGGGCCGGGACGTCCGGGTCAGCCCGCTGCTGCTGGTCGCCAAGGCGCTGCTGACCGCGGTCAAGCGCCACCCCGGGATCAACGCCCAGTGGGACGAGGCGGCCCAGGAGATCGTCATCAAGGGCCAGGTGAACCTCGGCATCGCCGCGGCCACCCCGCGCGGCCTGATCGTCCCCAACATCAAGGACGCCGGGGCCCGGACCCTGTCCGGTCTTGCGGTCTCGCTCGGCGAGCTGATCGAGACGGCCCGCCAGGGGAAGACGGCGCCCGGCGACATGCAGGGCGGCACGATCACGATCACCAATGTCGGCGTCTTCGGCGTCGACAGCGGCACCCCGATCCTCAACCCCGGCGAGGCGGCCATCCTCGCCTTCGGGGCGGTCCGGGAACTGCCGTGGGTGCACAAGGGCAAGGTCGTCCCGCGTCAGGTCACCACGCTGGCCCTCTCCTTCGACCACCGGCTGGTGGACGGCGAGCTGGGCTCCAAGGTGCTGGCCGACATCGCGGGCATCCTGGAGCACCCGAAGCGCCTGATCACCTGGGGCTGACCCGCCCGGGAGACCCGAAGGGGCCCGGCTCCGCACCGATGTGCGGAGCCGGGCCCCTTCGTTCTCGGTCCCGGTGGTGTTCAGGACCAAGCGGTGTCGTCGTCGGTGCGGTCGACGTCGGTGCGGTGGCGGGTCTGCTCGTGCATGGTGCGGCTCCAGGTTTCGTCCTCTGACGAGTGGGACGTCCGGCTCCGGTCGGGGTTGTCGCGGTTCCGCCGGAACTTCCGGACCTCCCACGGCGCGGGCCCTCCCCCGGTGCCGGTCGCGGCACGGGGGAGGGCCCCGGAGAGGTCCGTCGGTCGAGGACGGCGGCGGTGTCGTCGGCGCCGGCGTCCGCGTCCGGGTCAGCGCCGGGCGCGCAGGCGGCGGACGGTCAGCACCATGCCCGCACCGAGGGCGGCGAGGCCGGCGGCGAGGCCCGCGAGCAGGCCGTTCGGGGTGTCGGCGCCGGTCTGGGCGAGCTCCGGGGTGCCGGCCGGGGCGGTGGTGGCCGGGGCGGCGGCGGGGGTGCTCTTCGGTGCGGCCGGCGCGGCGGGCGCGGTCGCGGCGGGCTTCGCGGGCGCGGCGGCGGGCGCGGTCGGCTTCGCGGTGGCTGCCGGGGTGGCGTCGGAGACGGGCGCGGGCTTGGCGGCCGGCTTCGCGGGCGCGGTCGGCTTCGCGGTGGGCTTGGCAGTGGGCTTCGCGGTGGGCTCGGCCGGCTTGGCCGGGGCGGGCTTCGCGGTCCCGGGAACCTTGACCGTCATCTCCTTCTGCGCCCACTCGCTGCGCGACCCGTCCTCGGCGGTGGCGCCGAGGCCGACGTAGAGGAGGTCCAGGCCGGCCGGGGCACCCGCGGCGACGCTCACGCGGAAGGTGACGTGGTTGGCGTGGCCGTCCGCGACCGGGACCCCCTTGGCCGGGGTGGCGAACAGCGTCGGGTCGCAGCCGCGCCGCAGCGAGAGCTTCTGCCAGCTGCCGTCGGCGTTGTACTCGACGGCCAGGTACTTGGAGTCCAGGTACGAGACGCCGCCCTCGCCGTTGCCGGCCAGGTGGGCGGCGAGCGAGAGGGTCGGCACCACGTTGCGGTAGGCGGCCCCGGTGAAGTTGCCGATCTCGACGGGGACGTCGACCTTCGGCCCGCCCGCGGTGACGGCCAGCGAGGGGGTCATGAAGAAGCCGATCCCGGGGGCTCCGTCGTGGGCGGCCGACGCGGCCTTCCCGGCGTCGGTGCCGGGCTTCGCGGTGCCGGCCTTCGGGGCGGCAGGCGCGGCCGGCTTCGCGGTGGCGGCCGCGGCCGCCCCGTCCGACGCGCCGCAGGCCCAGGAGGACTCGGCGGTCAGGAGCTGGACGGAGCCGGCGAGCAGGACGGTGGCGGCGACGGCCGCGACGCGACGGCGGACGACGGTGCTCTTGGCGGAAGAGGGCATGGTGGACGTGCGCATGACAGGACCCCCGAGGTCTGATGTCGTGGTGACGGTGGTGTGGGTTTCGAAGGTGGCCGGATCGCTCCATCGCGTCGGAAGCGCCCCCCGGTCTGGCCGGTCATGCTCTCTCCCGCGTCCTTCGCTGGTACAGACAGCGATCCCGGGGCGTCAGTTGCAGGACGAACCAAAGATTCTCACGATTATTTTCGGTGGATCGAAGGTCACGGTCGGTGATCGACATCCGCCTGGTTGGACTCATAGGTATGACTGGTCAGATTCTTGTGGTTCGGCCAGTTCGGTGACTTTTTCGCCGTTCGGTGAGGGCGACACGCCGGGGCGGGTACGTCTTCGCGTCCACCACCCGGGCGACGCGGGTGACCGGAACGTCGAGGACGCACCCGTATGCCGCCTGGCAACCCTGGCCGGATCGTCCGGAGTCTGGCCGCGCTCGTGCTGGTGTCCACCGCCGTACTCCCGGCCGCGCTCGAACTGGCCGGGCCCTCACCGTTCGGGGTGATCGGGGCCGGCGCCCCGGCGGACCGCGCGGTCCCGCCGCACACCGCGGTGCAGCACGCCGATCTGCGCACCGCCGGGGACGCGCCGACCGTCGACATACGGCGGACCGGCGACCCGGCCAACCGGATCACCCTGGTCCTGCTCGGCGACGGCTACACCGCCGAGGAGCAGGACGTGTTCCGCGAACAGGCCGACCGGGCCTGGCGGGCGCTGATGGAGATCGAGCCGTTCCGCAGCTACCAGGGGTTCTTCAACATAAGGCGGGTCGAGGTGGTCTCCCCGGTCTCCGGCATCGCCGAGACCGAGAGCCGCGGCCGCAGCCCCGCCACCCCGCTCGGCATGCACTTCTGGTGCGAGGGCACCGCGCGGCTGCTCTGCGCCGACGAGGAGGCGACGGCCCGGTTCGCCGGCCGCGGCGACGGCCCGCAGTACCTGATCGCGCTGGCCAACTCCACCGAGTACGGCGGTGCCGGCGGCACCGGGGTGACCACCCTGGCCGGCGGCAGCCCGGACGCCGGTCGGATCATCCAGCACGAGATCGGGCACACCGTCGGCGACCTCGGCGACGAGTACGACAGCGCGCCCGACGACGCCGACTACCCCAACCTCTCCACCGAGAACGCCGACGACATGCGCCGCAAGCAGTCCAAGTGGTGGCGCTGGCTCGGCGCGGAGTCCCCGGACGGCGCCGGGACCATCGGCGCGTACCGCAGCGCCAACGGCATCTACCGGCCCACCCCGGACTCGGTGATGCGCACCCTCGGCGGGGCCTACAACCTGCCCTCGCGGGAAGCGATCATCGAGGAGATCTACCGCCGGATCCGGCCCACCGACGCCGCCGTACCGGCCCCGGGCGACGTCACCGGCCGGCCCAGGCTGGAGGTCCGGCCGGTCCCGCTGACCGGCGCCCGGCAGCTGCGGGTGGACTGGACGGTGGACGGCGTCCCGGTCGAGCCCCAGGCGGCGGACCGCAGCTGGCTGGACACCGCGTCGCTGCCGCTGGAGCCCGGGCACGCCGCGACCGTCACGGCGACCGTCCGGGACACCACGGACTGGGTGCGCGACGAGGCGTTCCGGGAGCGCTACATGACGCGCGCGGTCTCCTGGACGGTGGCCGGCTGAGGCGGAGCGGGAAGGGGCCGGTGGCGGGCTCCGTGGTGGCCGTCACCCTGGGCATCCAATGATGGGATGACTAATCTGGGGCCACTATGACCGTGGAGCCCGCCCGTTCAGCCCGCCCCCTGTCCGCCTCCGCTCCTCGCGCCACAGCCGACCGCACCGGTGGCACCACCGCCGGTCCGGCCGCCGGTCCGGCCGCCGTTCCGGCCGCCGGTCCCTGGCAGCCGCCCGGGGGCCGGGCCGCCTGGACCGCCTGGTCCATCGGGGCGAGCGTCTACGTCCTGGCCGTCATCCACCGCACCAGCCTCGGGGTCGCCGGTCTGGACGCCGCCGACCGCTTCGGCATCGGCGCCTCGGCGCTCTCCACCTTCTCGATCCTCCAGGTCCTCGTCTACGCGGCCATGCAGATACCCGTCGGCGTGCTGGTCGACCGGTTCGGCCCGCGCAAGGTCCTGCTGCTCGGCGTGGTGCTGCTCAGCACCGGCCAGCTCGCCTTCGCCTTCTCCGATGCCTTCGGCCCCGCGCTGGCCTCCCGGGCCGTGCTCGGCTGCGGCGACGCCATGACGTTCATCAGCGTGCTGCGGATCGCCGCCCGCTGGTTCCCCGCCGCGAAGAACCCGCTCGTCGCCCAGCTGACCGGCCTCGCCGGGATGAGCGGCAACCTGGTGACCACCGTCGTCCTCGCCCAGGCCCTGCACAGCGAGGGCTGGACGCCCACCTTCACCGCCATCGCCCTGCTCGGCATCGCCGTCTTCGCGCTCGTCGCGCTGTTCCTCCGCGAGTCGCCGGAGGGGCCCGCGCCGGCCGTCGCGGCGGCCGGACGGCCCCGCCCCGCCGTCGGCAAGCAGGTCCGGGACGCCTGGCGGGAGCCGGGCACCCGGCTCGGGCTCTGGATCCACTTCACCACGCAGTTCCCCGGCAACGCCTTCGGCCTGCTGTGGGGCCTGCCCTACCTGGTCCAGGCCCAGGGCATGACCCGCACCGGGGCGGGCGGGGTGCTCACCCTGCTGGTGCTCGCCAACATGAGCTTCGGCTTCCTCTTCGGCCGACTGCTCTCCCGGACCTCCCGGGCCCGGATGCCGATCGTGCTCACCACCATCGGCGTCACCGCGCTGCTCTGGGCGGTGACCCTCGCCTGGCCCGCGGGGCACCCGCCGCTCTGGCTGCTGGTCACGGTCGTCCTGGTGATGGGCAGCAACGGCCCGGCGTCCCTGGTCGGCCTCGACTACGCCCGCGCCCGCAACCCCGTCGAGCGCCTCGGCACGGCCTCCGGCATCGTCAACATGGGCGGATTCATCGGCACGATGATCACGCTGTTCGGCATCGGCGTGCTGCTCGACACCCTCACCCCGGACGGCGCGGCCGGGTACTCCGCGAGCGCCTTCCGGTGGGCGTTCTGCTGGCAGTACGTGCCGATGGCGGTGGGCACGGTGATGATCCTGCGGCTGCGCCGGAGGCTGGCGGCGGCTTCCGGCTAAGGTTCCCGACCTGCGGAAACGGGGGAACCCTCGGTCGGACCGAGGGTTCCCCCGTTCGGTCAGTCCGCGCACTCGCGCATGAACTCGGCGAACTGCCGGGGCGTTCCGTGGATCCGGTCGATCCGGCCGCAGTCCACCACCGCGTACATGAGGGCGTGGTCACGCGTCGGCTCGGCCGCCGGCTCGGACCGGGCTTCGTCCCGCATCCGGACCAGGTCCACGATCCGCAGCTTCGGGCAGCCCGGGACCGGCTGGCTCCCCCGGATCCCGACGCTCTCCCCGCCCCGGCACTCGAAGTACGGGCCGAACGGCGGCCCGCTGTCGTCCTGGCCGGGCAGCCGGAGGGACATCTCCCCGTGCCGGCAGTGGACCGTGCCGTCGGAGTGGACGGTCAGGCCCGGCCAGTCCTCGTGTTCGATCCGCGCGACGACGTACACCTGCTGCCCGATCGCCTCGGTGAGCGTCTCCGCCATCCGCCGCTGCTGGGTGGGGATGTCGGTGTCGCCCCGGCGGACGGAGGGGAGGAGTTCCCGGGTGACCCAGTCCTGGAACGGTTTGGCGGTCGGCTTGTTCGAGCGCATGATCAGCTTGTAGAGGCCGGCTTCGCTGATCACGTTCAGCATCGGATTGCCACGCTCGTAGGGTTTTTCACCTGCGGAAACGCGATTAACCTTCCCAAAAGTTAGGTTAATCGCGCGCGAGTTGATCACTCGCGTGTGTTCGATTCCGACGACCTGGCGGACACGACTCGGGTTCATGCGGCCCAACACCGTGCACACGTCCGCCGTGACGAACCACGGCTCGCCGTCGATCATCACGACCCTGATCGGCTGGCCCGTGACCGGGAAGCTCGACCGGACCAGCTCCATCCGCCCCTGCACTGTCTGTTCGTCGTCCATTTCGGACGCCCCTCCTTCTTCCGGGTGATGCTGACCGGAACAACGGCGGCGAACAGGGGGGGTACTGGTTCCAACGTGACGTACGGGAGCACGAGGCGCACCCACCCGGCGCGCGCGGTGCGTGTACGCCGGGCGGGTGACGCGGAGGGCTACGGGGTGACGGAGAAGTTGGCCAGGACGCGGTCGGCGAGCTCCCGGTCGCCCTCGACGATCACCGAGCCGGGCCGGCCGCGGCCGCAGGCGAGGCGGACGTAGGTCTCCCAGTCGAGGGTGAGCTGGACGTCGGGGGCCAGGCTGATGGACTCGTCCACGCTGCCGCGGCCGGAGGAGTCGACCCGGACGGTGCGCAGGAACTCGACCGGGCCGGTGACGTCGACGACCACGGTGCTGCCGGCCGGGGCGCCGGCCCGGTTGGCGACGGCCTTCGGCAGGCCCTGGAGCAGGACGTCGCGGGAGACCAGCGCGGCCGGGGAGTCGAGGTTGCCCGGCGTGCCGAGGGCGCGGCGGAGGTCCTGCTCGTGCACCCAGACGTCGAAGGCACGCAGGCGGAGCAGCTCGTGGTACGGGATGTCGCGGCTCTGCGGGCCGGCCGGCCAGCGGACCGGCTCGTTCGGCAGCTGCTTGGCGTTCCGCAGCGCCCGGGAGCGGCGGATGATCGTGTAGTCCAGCTCGCCGGTCATCTCCAGCGCGGTGTGGCAACGGCGCTTGTCGACGGGCAGTTCGAGGTAGCGGGCGGCCTCGGTGGTGACGTGCAGCAGGTCGCGGGGCAGCGCGTGGATCGGGCGCGGGTCGCCGAGGAGTTCGGACTCGACGGCGATCACGTGCGAGACCACGTCCCGGACCGACCAGCCGGGGCACTCGGTGGCCCGGTTCCAGGAGCCCTCCGGCAGGGGTGCCACCAGTTCGGATATCGCCTCGATGGACTGCGTCCACGCGTCGGTGTACGCCTGCACGGTCTGGTTGTCCGTCACGGGAATCTCCGGCCCTCCGTCAGCTGCCTTGCCACGCGTGTCGCGCGCTCGGGGACCGGTCGGGAAGGTCCGGGTCCCGGGCGCACACGCTAACCGCACGTTACGCTGCCGGGTGAGAGCAGGGCAGCGCTTTCGGGTGACGATCGTAGGACTCTTGCCGTGGACGGTGGTACTGTGCGCGCTTCATTGATCCAACTCGTGGTCTCCGACACGGAGCCCCCGGCCGAACGGCGGGCCCGCGCGGCCGCCCTGGTGCGGGCCCAGCGGGGATCCGATCTGGTGGTCCTGCCCGAGCTGTGGGCCCTCGGCGGCTTCGCCTACGACCTCTGGTCGGACGGCGCCGAGGCGCTGGACGGGCCGACCTCGGACGCGATGTCGTCGGCGGCGAAGGCGGCCGGCGTCTGGCTGCACGCCGGTTCGATCGTCGAGCGCGATCCGGACGGGCCGATCTACAACACCTCGCTGCTGTTCGCCCCGGACGGCGAGCTGGTGCACACCTACCGCAAGATCCACCGCTTCGGTTTCGACAGCGGCGAGGCGGTGGTGATGGGTGCCGGTCAGGAGATCGTCACCGCGGCCACCGACGTCGGCACGCTGGGCCTGGCGACCTGCTACGACCTGCGCTTCCCGGAGCTGTTCCGGGCGCTGCTGGACGCCGGGGCGCAGGTGCTGGTCGTCCCGGCGGCCTGGCCGGCGCGGCGGCGGGAGCACTGGACGCTGCTGAACCGGGCCCGCGCGGTGGAGGAACAGGCGTACGTCCTGGCCTGCAACACGGCGGGCACGCACGGCGGGGTGGAGCAGGCCGGTCACAGCATCGCGGTGGACCCGTGGGGCCGGGTGCTGGGCGAGGCCGGGCCCGGGGAGGAGGTGCTGACCGTGGAGTTCGATCCGGCCGAGGTGGCCAAGGCGCGGGCGGAGTTCCCGGTGCACCGGGACCGGCTGCTCGGCATCCCGGCGCCGGTCCAGCGCTGACGCCCTCCCCGTCCGCGAGCCGGAAGGGCGGTGCGGCTCCGGACCGCGGCCGGGGGCCGGGCCGGGCAGTGGGGAACAGCGCAGAGGAGAAGAGAAGGGGCAGGACGGGGCGGGGACGCGGGCGGGCGCATGTGGGGGGCTTGTACACAGCGGTGTCCTTTTTGAGAAGATGAGCCTTCGTCGTGTTACCAGCCGTTCTTCCGCCGGTCCGTCCCGTCAGGCCGCCGGCCCGCCCGAGGAGGTCGCGCGCATGTTCGGCACCGGTGCGGGCGGCTCCCGTCCCGCGATCCAGCGCAACAGCCTGCGCGAGCAGATCGCGGGCGCGCTGCGCGAGGAGATGATGGCCGGCCGGCTCGCGGCCGGGCGGAACTTCACCGTCAAGGAGATCGCCGAGCTCTACGAGGTCTCGGCGACCCCGGCCCGCGAGGCGCTGGTCGACCTCGCCGGACAGGGGCTGCTCCGGGCCGAGCACCACCGGGGCTTCACCGTTCCCGAGTTCGGCTGGGAGGACTTCCGCGAGATCTTCGAGTCCCGGGTGCTGATCACCGACAGCTACTTCCGTCGGCTGGCCGTGAACCCCGGCCCGCCGGACGACAGTCGGCTGCCCTCGCTGCGCCGCCGGGCCGACGCCGCGGTGCGGGCGGCCCGGGCGGGCAACCTGGACGTGATGGTGGGCTGCGACCGCCGGTTCTGGCAGGAGGTCGCCGGCCTGCTGGGCAACCGCCGGATCGCCGACTACCTGGACTGGCTGCGGGTGCAGTCGTGGATGTTCGCCGCGCGGTACCTGCGGTCGATGCCGCAGCTGGGCGGCGTCTGCTGGGACAGCCACCTCGACCTGGTGGACGCGATCGCGGCACGCGACGTGCCGCGCGCGCACCGGATCGTCTGCGAGTACAACCTCTTCACCGTCGGACTGCTGGCCGAGCTGGCCGGGCAGCAGGTGGAGTCGGTCGGGGTGCTGCCGCTGCTGACCGGCCGCCCGGTCGCCGGACCGGGCGGTCCCGGGGCCGGGGACGGCCCGGTGGCGGCCGTTGCATCCGGGACCGGGGAGGAGGCGGAGACGGACGGCGACCCGCGGCCGCGGTCCCCGGGCGACACCGGGCCGGAGCAGCCGGCGCCGGGTGCCGCGCGCCACCCGGCGGAACCGGGCCGGGAGGCCGACGGCGCCCCGGGCCGGGAGCGCGACCTCGGCCGTGAACTGGGCCGTGAACTGGGTCTGGGCCTCGGTCTGGTGCCGCAGCCGCGGTCGGTCCCGTACGGACGGTTCGGCCGCAGGCTGCCCGAACCGCCGTCCGGCCAACTGCCCGAGGGACGGCCCGATCCGCATCGCGCGCCGGGCCGGTAGGGTGGGCGGTCGTTCGTCCCGGCCGCTCCTCGTACCGACCGTCCGGGTACCGACCCCCGTCCGTCCGCCGTCCGCCCCCGCGCGGCCGGTTCCCGCCGCCCGGAGAGGAAGAGCCGGCCCATGGCCTGCGACCTCTGGCTCGTCCCGCTGGTGGACGTACTGAGCCACAGCCCCGACAACCCGTTCCGGGACGACCTCGCGCTCTACAACCGGGTACTGGCCGGCAACGGCCTGCCCGAGATGCCGGTCTACCGGTACGTGCCCGGGCTCAGCGGGGCGGTCGAGCCGATAGCCGCCTTCGACTACGACTCGCTGCACTTCCTGCGCCGGGCCTACCTGCTGGGCCTCACCGGCCTGGACATCACACCGGTGGACGCGCTGGGCGGGGACTACGAGCAGCTGCTGGAGATGTTCGAGAGCAGCGCCGAGCAGTCGCACCTGGTCTGGCACTTCGACCACGCCGGCGCCTATGTGCCGATCGAGTTCGCCGCCCCGCTGGTGGAGGAGTCGCTGCTGGCCTCGGGCGGGCCGCTCGGCTCCAGCCACGGGCTGCTGCGCGAGCTCCAGGCCGTGGCCCCGGCGCTGGGCATCGACCTCCTCGACCCGCCCGCGCCGACCAGGCCGCTCGGTCCGACCGGCCTGGAGCAGCCGTTCGGCCCGCCGCTGGACGACCTGCACCCGTTCGCCCGCGAGCGGCACGCCTGGGCGGGCCTGTACGCGGCGGCGACCCGGAGCCTGCACCAGGGCTCGATGGTCGTCTTCGCCTGAGCCGCCGGGCGTCGGCCACCGGCGACCGGCCGACCCACGGTCGGCCGACCCGCCGCCCACCGCCCGCCGATCCGCCGCCCCCTGCCCGCCGACGGCCGGCCGGCGCCCTCCCGCGCCCGGACGCCCGCCCCCGCTACCGCAGCGGGCCCTCCGGCGGCCGCTGGCGCGGCATGGTGGGCCTGGCCCCCGGCGGCGGCAGCACCCGGACCTGGGCCCCGACGCCCGGCTCGGTACGCCCGCCCCAGCTGCCGGAGGCCTGGGTGGGCAGCCGGGTCATCCCGGCCCGGAACTCGAGCATCCACTCCGAGGTCTCGGTGCGGACCATGTCCGAGACGTCCTCGCAGAAGCGCCGCAGCACCCCGAGGCACCGCTCGGCGGCCTCGCCCGCCGTCCCCTCGGTGGGGCCGAGCACCTCCCGGACGCACTCCGAGGCCCAGTCGAACTGGAAGGCCTCCAGCCGCCGCTGCAGCGCCTGCGCGGTGGAGACGTCGCGCATCCAGCCGGAGGTCAGCCCGAACGCCCGGTCCGCGCCGTAGCAGGCGCCGGCCAGCGCCAGCCCGACGTAGCCCCACTCGGTGGCGTGGGCGACCGTCCCGGTGAGGTCGACCAGCGGGGCGGTGACCCCGCCGACCGCGAAGCCGGTGGTGCCGAAGCGCAGCAGCCTGGCCCAGCGGCGCTTCCAGATCCGGTCCCGGCGGTACCAGTCGATCGCCTCGACCGCCCGCTCCTCGGACCAGCGGTACAGCTCCTCCAGCCGCTCGGCGGGCTCGCCCCAGTCCCCGAGCGGGAACTGGCGGGCACTCAGGTCGGACCGGCGGCGGGTCGACGCGCGGTGCGCGAGGGTCGCGGCGGGCGGGTCCTCCTCGCCGATCTCCTTGCCCCAGGCACTCTCCTCGGGCTGCATTTCCGGCTGGCTCACCTGTGGGGCTCCCTTGGCGGGCGGACGGCTGGTCTGGCTGGTCCCGACTCTGCGCGGACTGACGTGTCGTCGGCCTGACGGCCGGTGAAACGCCGGACAACGCGCCGAACACGCCGCCGTTCCGGGGCGGGTGCGGGCGTCCCGGGGCGGCACCGCCGACGGCCGCCGGCGGTGGTCCAACAGCACTTCTTACCGCCAAATGGCTGACCATGGGGGCGCTTCACCAATGATCGTTATCGGATTCGGCCACCGGATCCCGAGGTGGGAGGGTTGCGGCGGTCGGCGGGATTTCACCCGTCCGAGGGAGCCGCCGGTGACCCGCTGTCCTGACCCGGGCACCGCGGCGCGACTCCGGCACCCCGGGACTGGACGATCCTCCGAGGCCGTGCGTGTACCCGACCCCCTCGATCGTCTCTTCCTACGGGACCGGAGAGCGGCCGGAACCGGCCACCGACTACCCTTGCCCAGCGTGAAGGTCCTCGTCATCGGCGGCGGCGCCCGCGAACACGCCCTGTGCCGCTCTCTGTCCCAAGATCCCGCCGTGACCGAGCTGCACTGTGCCCCGGGCAACGCCGGGATCGCGCAGGTGGCGACGGTCCACCCGGTCGACCAGCTCGACGGCGCGCAGGTCACCGCGCTCGCCGGGCGGCTCGGCGCCGAACTGGTCGTGGTCGGCCCGGAGGCCCCGCTGGTCGCGGGCGTCGCCGACGCCGTGCGCGCGGCCGGCGTCCCGGTGTTCGGCCCGTCCGCGGAGGCCGCCCTGCTGGAGGGCTCCAAGGCCTTCGCCAAGGACGTGATGGCCGGCGCCGGTGTGCCCACCGCCCGCTCCTACCTCTGCACCACCGCCGCCGAGGCGGCCGAGGCCCTGGACGCCTTCGGCGCGCCCTACGTGGTCAAGGACGACGGCCTGGCCGCCGGCAAGGGCGTCGTGGTCACCTCCGACCGCGCCGAGGCGCTGGCCCACGCCGAGGCCTGCCTGGCGGCGGGTCCCGGACGTCCGGGCGGCGGGAGGGTGGTGATCGAGGAGTACCTGGACGGCCCCGAGGTCTCGCTCTTCGCGATCACCGACGGCACCACCGTCCTCCCGCTCCAGCCCGCCCAGGACTTCAAGCGCGCCCTGGACGGCGACCAGGGTCCCAACACCGGCGGCATGGGTGCCTACTCGCCGCTGCCCTGGGCCCCCGAGGGCCTGGTCGAGGACGTCCTGGCGACCGTGCTGCAGCCGACCGTGGACGAGCTGCGCCGCCGCGGCACCCCGTTCTCCGGCCTGCTCTACGCCGGTCTGGCGCTGACCTCGCGCGGCACCCGGGTGATCGAGTTCAACGCCCGCTTCGGCGACCCGGAGACCCAGGTCGTGCTGGCCCGGCTGCGCACCCCGCTGGCGGGCGTGCTGCACGCCTCGGCCACCGGGACCCTGGACGAGCTGGAGCCGCTGCGCTGGGACGAGGGCGCCGCGGTCACCGTGGTGATCGCCGCCGAGGGCTACCCGGCCGCGCCGCGCACCGGCGACCCGATCGAGGGCCTGGCCGAGGCGGAGTCCGCCGACGGCACCGCCTACGTGCTGCACGCCGGGACGAAGGCGGACGGCGAGGGCCGGGTGCTGAGCGCCGGGGGCCGGGTGCTGTCCGTCACCGCGACCGGCGCGGACCTGGTCGAGGCGCGCGAGCGGGCGTACCGGTCGGTCGGGCTGATCTCACTGGCCGGCGGCCAGCACCGCGGGGACATCGCCCTGAAGGCCGCGCAGTAGCGGCCGCCCGCCCCCGTTCCGTCCCCGGGCCCCCGGCACGCCTCCGCGCGCCGGGGGCCCGGGCGTTCCGGGCCGTGCCCGCCTCGCCAGGGCCGTCGGCGCGGCCCCCGTGGGCACGTCCGGTCCGAGCCCCGGCACCCTCCTCGCGCACCGGGACAACCCCCATGGACGCAGCGCGCCCCGGTGTTTCCGGGCCGGGTGGGACGGGAGCGGCGCCCGGTGCCGCCACACCGTTCGGTCCCCGGAATCCAGCCCATCGAGTGACAGCGACCGCATCCGGCTGACGTAACCCGCTGCCCGGCCTTATGGTGCGCTGGACCACGGCACCACAGGTCGGGCGGCTTCCGGCCGCCGCCGGGTGAGGGCGGTCGTGCGGGGGGATGCTGGACGGCGTCCGGCCGGACCGGACCCGCCGGGCGCTTCCCGGGGGCGGCCGTCCGGTTTTCGGGCGGTGTCACCGGGACGAGTGGAAACCGGGCCGATCCGGAACACCCACCCGGACCCGGGCGTCGAAAATGTCGGAAGCGCCACGCAGCATGTACTACCGGGGCTCGGACACCACCGTTTCCCGGTCGGAACTGATCGTTTCGAATCGGCTCAGGGCCCCGTCACGGGTGTCCCGGGGCTCCGAAGGGGGTGCCGCACCGTATGGCCGCTGTCGACACCGCGCGCGCTCACGCCCAGGCGGTCCTGCGGATCCGGGGTCTCGCCCTGGCCGCCGCCGCGCTGCCCGCCGCCACCGCGGTGGTGCTGCTCGCCGGCCGGTTCACCGGGCGGATCGGTGCCCCCGGCTCCCCCGACGGGGTGGGCTGGGACATCGCCCGCTGGACGGTCTGCGCGGTGGCCGCGCTGACCCTCCTGGTGGCCGGGCTGGCCGCCCGCGCCTACCGCCGGGCCGTTCCGCCGCAGACCCCGGCCGTGCCGCTGGACCGCGCCCAGGCCCCCGAGCTGTACCGGCTGATCGACGAACTCGCGGACCGGCTGGAGGTCCCCGCGCCGTCCGCCGTGGCGCTCACCCCGGACTGCGACAGCTGGCTCGAGGACGTGCCCGCGCCGGGGCCCCGCCGCTCCCGGGCGGCCGGCCACGAACCGACCGCCCCGGTGCTGGTCGTCGGCTCGCCGTTCCTCTGGTGGATGCGCGCCGGTGAGCTGCGGGCCCTGCTCGCCCCGGTGGTGGCCGGCACCGCGGCCGCCGCGGACCCGGAGATCGCCGCCGCCCGGCACTTCCTGCGCGCCCTGGACGCCAGCCTGGACGCGGGTCCCGCCGACGGACCGGCCGGCCTCCCCGGGGGCTGCGCACCGCGCCCGCCCCGCCGGGGCCCGGTCGCCCTGACCGACCGCCTCACCGACCGGATCACCCGCCGGCTGCTGGGCGCCTGCCGCGAGCACGCCGCCGAGCTGGAGCGCTCCGTCGCCGGCTGGGCCTCCGAGCAGGCCCGCGGCGTCGACTACGGCCTGCGGATCGCGGCCCAGGAGCAGGTCGGCCTCGCCTACGCGGGCTGGGACCGGCTGCTCACCCGGGTCGCGCTGCCCGCCTGGCGGCTCGGCCGGCACCCGGCGCACCTGAACGCCGGAGTGGTGGCCGCGCTCACCGAGCTGTCCCGGCGCGACCGGCTGGCCGACGGCTACAGCAGCCGGCTCGGCGACCGCCCGGCCTGCGACCTGCTGGAGGAGCCCGGCGAGGTGGACGCCGCGGTCTCCCGGCTCGCCGCCGAACTGTTCTTCGGGGCGCCCGCCTCCGGCGCCTGGCGCGAGCTGGAGTGGGTCGACTACCCGGCCGAGGTGGTGGACGCCGGCTGGCGGGCCCGCGCCGCCGCCCTGCAGTCCGCGCTGGACCTGCTCGCCCCGCAGGCCCGCCCCGGGGCCCCGACCCTGACCCGGTTGCTGGGCCGGCTGGCCGACGGCGACGGCGAGCGGCTGGCCGCCGCGCTCGCCGCCCAGCTGGCCCGCGCCACCACGCCCGCGCCGCTGCTCGAACCGGTCCGCTCCGGGCGGGACGTCCTGGTCGACCACGTCACCGCGATGGTCTGCTGCGCCGCCGTGGACACCGCGGGCGCCGTCCCCGGGCTCGACTGGCTGGACGGCCCGGTGCTGCTGCTCGGCGGGGTCCGCCGCACCGACCTGGCCGAGCCGGTCGCCCAGGCCGTCGAACAGGGCCAGGACGGGCCGTTGCGGGCCTGGCTGGACGCCGCGGACGTCCGGCTGGAGAAGCCGGTCCGGCTCTGACCCCGCCCCGGCCGGCGGCTCGGGGGCGTGAGCCCCGGTGGTGAGCGCCCCCGGCCGGACCGGCAGCCCCGGGTCTTCGCAGGCCGGAGGCCGTCCTTCCGACGGCCCGGAAGATTCCCGCCACTAGTTGCTACCGTGGGGTGACGCAGCGCCAGCACGGTGTGGTGTATTAGACCGCACGCACATCCGGGAGGCACGTGCCAACCGGCGAAGGTGCACCTGGGAGGGGCGCGCGTGGGGACCGAACTCAACCGCCGCTGGGAGTCCGGGACGCACGCGCACAGCGTCTCCGACCCCTTCGGCCAGGGCCCGCTGCCCTGGCTGCGCAGCCCGGACCAGTACGTCGCCGGTGCCGAGGGCGCCGAGGTGCCCTGGTACGTCTCGGTGGACGCGCCCGGGCAGCGCCCGCTGTCCGCCGGGGTGCGGGGCAGACCGGCGGTCGGCAGCCCGCTCGGCGCCAACGACGAGGAACAGCAGATCAAGGGCTTCGCCTCGGCCGGGGTGGTCCGCCCCGGCGGCTCGGTGGACCTGCGGGTCACCGTCAACCCGCCCCGCGAGTTCACCGTCGACGTCTTCCGGATCGGCCACTACGCGGGCGACGGCGCCCACCACATGACGTCCAGTCCGCTGATCGCCGGCATGTCCCAGCCGGCCCCGATGGTGGTCGGCCGGACCGTCTCCTGCCACCACTGGTGGCACACCTGGCGGCTGCAGGTCCCGCAGCACTGGCGGCCCGGCGCCTACGTCGCCGTGCTCACCACCGCCGACATGCTGCACCGCAGCCACATCCCTTTCACGGTACGGGACTTCGAGGACCAGAACCGCTCCGCCGAGCTGCTGCTGGTGCTGCCCGACGTGACCTGGCAGGCGTACAACCTCTTCCCCGAGGACGGCCGCAGCGGCGCCAGCCTCTACCACGCCTGGGACGGCGGCCGGCTGGTCGGCGAGCCCGAGGCGGCCGTCACCGTCTCCTTCGACCGGCCGCACGCCACGGCCGGGCTGCCGCTGCACGTCGGCCACGCCTACGACTTCATCCGCTGGGCCGAGCGCTACGGCTACGACCTCTCCTACGCCACCGCCACCGACCTGCACGCCGGCCTGGTCGACGCCTCCCGGCACCGGGCGCTGGTCTTCCCCGGCCACGACGAGTACTGGTCCGAGCCGATGCGACGCGCCGCCGAGCGGGCCCGGGACGGCGGCACCTCGCTGGTCTTCCTCTCCGCCAACACCATGTACTGGCGGGTCGAGCTGAGCCCGGGCCCCTCCGGCGAGCCCAACCGGATGCTCAACTGCCGCAAGCGCCAGAAGGTCGGCCCGGGCAGCCCCGCGGCCGGGGTGCCCGGCGCCGCCAGCGCGCTGTGGCGCGACGCGGGCGAGCCCGAGCAGCACCTGCTCGGGCTGCAGTACTCCGGCCGGGTCGCCGCACCCGTCCCGCTGGTCGCCCGGCACACCGCGCACTGGCTCTGGGACGGCACCGGCGTCCAGGAGGGCGAGGAACTGCCCGGGCTGGTGGCCGGCGAGGCGGACCGCTACTACCCCAAGGTCGCGCTGCCCGAGCACAGCGAGCGGGTGCTGCTCGCGCACTCCCCGTACCGGGACCTGGCCGGCCGCGTCCGGCACCAGGAGACCTCGCTCTACCGGGCGCCGAGCGGCGCGTACGTCTTCGCCTCCGGCACCTTCGCCTGGTCGCCCGCGCTGGACCGCCCGGGGCTCACGGACGAGCGGATCCAGCGGGCCACCGCGAACCTGCTGGACCGGCTCTGCAAGAACGGCTGACCGCCGCGGTCCGGGTCCGGCCCCCGGGCCGGGCCGGTGGCCATGACAGACTCGACCCCAGTGACCTCCCCTTTCGCGCCCCACGCCCGCGAACGACCCCTGAGGACTGAGACGATCTTGAGCGGATTTGTCACCAAGCCCGAGCCGGTCCAGGTGCCCGGCCTGGTCCACCTGCACACCGGCAAGGTGCGCGACCTGTACCGCGCCGAGTCGGGCGAGCTGGTGATGGTCGCCAGCGACCGCACCTCGGCCTACGACTGGGTGCTGCCCAACGAGATCCCGGACAAGGGCCGCATCCTCACCCAGCTCTCGCTGTGGTGGTTCGAGCGGATCGCCGACATCGTGCCCAACCACGTGGTCTCCACCGAGGTCCCGGCCGGAGCCCCGGCCGACTGGAAGGGCCGCACCCTGGTCTGCCGCAGCCTGGACATGGTGCCGGTCGAGTGCGTCGCCCGCGGCTACCTGGCCGGCTCCGGCCTGGAGGAGTACCGGGTCTCCCGCACCGTCTGCGGCGTCGCGCTGCCCGAGGGCCTGGAGGACGGGTCCGAGCTGCCCGCCCCGATCTACACCCCCGCCCTGAAGGCCGAGGTCGGCGAGCACGACGAGAACGTCCCCTACGAGGAGACCGCCCGCCGGGTCGGCGCCGAGCTGGCCGACCAGCTCCGCCGGACCACCCTGGACGTCTACTCCCGGGCCCGGGACATCGCCCGTGACCGGGGCATCCTGCTGGCCGACACCAAGTTCGAGTTCGGCCTGCTGGACGGCGAGCTGGTGATCGGCGACGAGGTGCTCACCCCGGACTCCTCGCGCTTCTGGCCGGCCGACGAGTGGGAGCCGGGCCACCCCCAGCCCTCCTTCGACAAGCAGATCGTCCGCGACTGGCTGACCTCCCCGGCCTCCGGCTGGGACCGGAAGAGCGAGCAGCCGCCGCCGGAGCTGCCGGCCGAGGTGGTCGAGCGGGTGCGTGCCAAGTACGTCGAGGCGTACGAGCGGATCACCGGCCTGACCTGGGCCTGACCTGGGCCTGAGCCCCGGCCCGACCCGGGCGGCCCGGCCGGCCCGGGGCCGGGCCGCCCGCGGGTCGGCGGTCAGATCCAGCCGTGCTCGCGGGCGATCCGCACCGCCGCGTGCCGGTTCTCCGCGCCCAGCTTGGCGACGGCCGAGGACAGGTAGTTGCGCACGGTGCCCTGGGAGAGCGAGGCGCGTTCCGCGATCCCGGCGATCGAGGTGCCGTCGGCGGCCAGTTCCAGCACATCGGTCTCGCGCGGGGTCAGCGGTGTCTCCCCGGCGGAGATCGCGTCCGCCGCGAGCTCCGGGTCGACGTACCGGCCGCCGGCCCGGACGGTCCGGATGATCCCGGCCAGGTCCGCCGCGGAGACGGTCTTCGGCAGGAACCCCCGGACGCCGACCTCCAGCGCCCGCTTCAGGTAGCCGGGGCGGCCGTGGCCGGTGACGATCATGCAGCGGCAGTCCGGCAGCAGCGCGCGCAGCCGGGTGGCCACCTCGATGCCGTCCAGGCCGGGCATCTGGAGGTCCAGCACCGCGATGTCCGGCCGGTGCGCCTCGGCCATCGCCAGCGCCTCCGGTCCGGAGGCCGCCTGCGCGACCACGGCGATGTCCTCCTCCAGGGAGAGCAGCGCGGCGAGCGCGCCGCGGATCAGGTGCTCGTCGTCGGCGAGCAGGACGCGGACGGGCGCGGGGTCGGTCATCGGCGGGCCTTCCGTACGGCGGGGGTCAGAGCGGGACGCTGGCGAGCAGCCGGAAGTGTCCCGGCCCGGCGTCCGGGACGGTCAGTTCGCCGTTGTGGGCGGCGAGCCGTTCCCGCAGGCCGCTCAGGCCGGTACCGCCGCCCTGGGAGGGCAGCGGTACGGCCGGCACCCCGTCATTCTCCAGCTCCAGCAGGGCCCGGCCGCCCTCGTGGCGGAGCCTGATCGAGCAGTGGCCCGCCTCGCTGTGCCGGAGCACGTTGGTGGTGGCCTCGCGGATCACCCAGCCGAGCACCGACTGGACCGCCTCCGGCAGTTGCTCGGCGTGCTCGCCGAGGTCGATCTCGCAGGCCACGTCGGCCGAGCGGAGCACCGCGCGGGCGCCGACCGCCTCCGCGTGCAGGGCCGCCGTGCGGTAGCCGCGGACCACGTCGCGGACCTCGCGCTGGGACTCCTGGGCGATCTGCTGCACCTCGGCCATCTGCTCGGCGGCCTCCGGGCGGCCGCGCCGGGCCAGCTGGACGGCCAGCTCGCTCTTGAGCGCGATGGTGGTGAGGTTGCGGCCCATCACGTCGTGCAGGTCGCGGGAGAACCGCAGCCGCTCCTCGGCGACGGCCAGCCGGGCCTGCGCCTCGCGGGCGGTGTCCAGCTCCTGGACCACCGACTGGAGCCAGGCGAAGCTGCGGCAGCTGCAGCCGATGAAGACCATCACCAGGCCGCTGCCGACCAGGATCCCGGCGGTGGTGCCGGGCTCGGCGCCGACCAGCAGCATCGCGGGAGCGACGGCCAGCAGCGCCGCGGCGCCGGCGAGCGCCGCCCGGCGCGGCGGCAGTCCGACCGAGGCCGGGCCGAAGGAGGAGAACAGCATGGTGCTGACGATCGGGAGGGTGAAGACCACCTGCTCCCCGCCGGGGACCGGGTCGACCCGCGGGCCGAGCAGCAGCAGCACCCAGGCGCCGGCCACCGCGACGCCGCCGGTGAGGGCGAGCCAGCGCAGGTGGTCGGTGGGCCGCTTGAGGTAGTGGTCCAGCGAGGTGCGGTAGGCACGCAGGGTGACCAGGGTGAGGGCGAGGCCGAGCACCAGGGCGACCCTGGACGCGGGCTCGGCGCCGGAGTCCGGGTCGGCCGAGTTGATCAGCACGGTGACCGGCAGCGGAGCCAGCGCCATCAGGTAGAGCGACCAGCGGAGGTAGAGCTCGGAGCGCTGGGGCTTGGAACGGCCCCGCCATGCGCGCACCGGATTCACGACATCCATTTCTTCCGCTCCCCGTTCCGTCATGATCGTGCTGCGGCCTTCTTATCAGAGGTCGAACGGGGAGCGGGCCTTCGGATCCGTACCGGGCGGACTGGTGCTCAGCGGCGCGGCTCCCAACGGAAGTACCGGACGGCGCCCCAGACCGCGAGGGCGAGCCAGACGCTCCCGGTGACGAGGTGCGGAGCGGCGGCGGCCCAGCTGCCGGCGAACCCGGTCGGGGCCTCGGAGCCGTCGGTGCCGAACCAGCCGACCCGGACCAGCTGGAAGGCCGGGGTGGTGGGCAGCAGGCGGCAGATGTCGGCCACGCGCTCGGGCATGACCTCCAGCGGGACGAACAGCCCGGAGCCGAACTGGGTGAGCAGCAGGACCGGCATGGTGGTGATGCCGGCGCTCTCCACGGTCCGGGTGAAGGCGCTGGAGACGGCGGCCAGCGCCATCAGGGTCGCGACGACCAGGGCCAGGCCGGCCACCAGCAGCAGCGGGTTGACCGGTGCGGTGAGGTGCAGGGCGGAGGCGCCGACGACACCGATCACCGTGCACATCAGCAGGGCCAGACCGACCGAGGGGACGGCGGTGCCGACCATGATCTCGATGTCCCGGGCCTCCCCGGTGCGCAGCCGCTTGAGCACCAGCTCGCCGCGGCGGGCCACGTAGGCGGCGGTCAGGTTGTAGTAGACGACGAAGGCCAGCACCATGCCGACCGCGCCGTTGACCAGCAGCGAGTCGACGTCCAGGCCGGGGCTGTCCTTGGCCTGCTGGTCGAGCACGTTCTTGAGCCCGCCGATCAGCAGCACCGGCAGCAGGACGGCGGTGAACAGGGCGGTCCGGTTGCGGAGCAGCAGCACTCCCTCGGCCCGGCCGAGGGCGAGCAGCCGGCGGACGACGGTGCTCCGCGGGCCCGCGGCGGAGGAGCGGGCGCGCTGCGGACCGGCGGTGGTGGTGGCGGTGGTCATCGGGCGAGTCCGATCAGCTTGCGGCGGGCGGGGGGAGCGGCGGGGGTGTCGGCCGGGGGCCGGTGGCCCGCCTCGGAGGCGATGGCCAGGAAGGCCTCCTCCAGGGAGGCGCTGCGGGCGTCGAGGGCGCCGAGCGCGATCCCGTGCCGGTCGGCCCAGCCGAGCAGCTCGGTCAGGGTGGCCTGCAGGGCGGGCGTCTTGACGGTGACCTTCCGGCCGTCGACGGTGACGGTGGCGCCGGCCAGCGGCGGGAGGGAGGTGCCGGTGAAGGCGGGCAGTTCGAAGCCGATCCGGGACGGGCGTCCGGCGATCACCTCGGCCACCGTGCCGGCCGCGACGATCTG
Organism: Streptomyces sp. TLI_053; assembly: GCF_900105395.1. NCBI lineage: Bacteria > Bacillati > Actinomycetota > Actinomycetes > Kitasatosporales > Streptomycetaceae > Streptomyces > Streptomyces sp. TLI_053. The sequence goes on along the minus strand of NZ_LT629775.1, from coordinate 4,833,993 downwards.
CCCGCCGTGCATGATCGCCAGCCGGTCGGCGAGTTCCTCGGCCTCCTCGAGGTAGTGCGTGGTGAGCAGCACCGTGGTGCCCTCGGCGCGCAGCTCGCGGACCAGCTGCCAGACGGCGGCGCGGGCCTCGGGGTCGAGGCCGGTGCTCGGCTCGTCCAGGAACAGCACCTCGGGCCGTCCGAGCAGCGCCATCGCCAGGTCGAGACGGCGGCGCTCGCCGCCGGAGAGCTGCTTGACCCGGACCCCGCGGCGGTGGCCGAGGCCGACCAGCTCCAGCGCCTCGTCCAGGGGACGGGCGTGGCTGGTGATGCCGGCCCAGGCCCGGCCGGTCTCGGCGACGGTGAGGTCGCCGGGGAAGCCGCCCTCCTGGAGCATGATGCCGATCCGGGGGCGGACGGCGGCCCGCTCCCGGTGCGGGTCGTGCCCGAGCACCCGGACCCGGCCCCCGGTCGGGGCGGCGAGGCCCTCGACGAGTTCCATGGTGGACGTCTTGCCGGCCCCGTTGGTGCCCAGCAGGGCGAACAGCTCGCCGCGGCCGACGGTCAGATCGACGCCGCGGACCGCGTGGTAGCGGTCACTGCCGGTGCCGTAGTGGCGGTGCAGGTCGGTGACCTCGATCACGTGGTCGCCGGCGGCGTGGGACTGGCTCGTTTCCATGTCCCAAGCCTTCCGCCGGCGGGGCCGCGCGGGCAGTGCGCGGTCTCACCGGAACCCGGTGCGGATCCACGGGTGGGCGGTGACAAATGTCATGGGTGCCTCCGGGATTCCGCCCGGAGCGGGAAACGCCGAAGGGCCCTCTCTTCCGAGAGGGCCCTTCGTACTGGAGCGGACGACGAGATTCGAACTCGCGACCCTCACCTTGGCAAGGTGATGCTCTACCAACTGAGCCACGTCCGCAGGATGGAACTATTGAGTTGTGCTCGCTACTGCGAGCGGACGACGAGATTCGAACTCGCGACCCTCACCTTGGCAAGGTGATGCTCTACCAACTGAGCCACGTCCGCCTGGTGCCTGGGGCACCCGCCGCCTCTCCGGATCTCTCCGTTGCGGCGACGAGGAATACTCTACAGCATCTTTCGGGGTGGTCGCCCCACCCTTCTGCCGAGGGCGGGACGACCGGTGCCGGGGCGGTCAGTTCGCCTCGGCGAAGGCCTCGTAGACGTGCTTCGGGATGCGGCCGCGGGCGGGCAGCTCCATGCCGCGGGACTGGGCCCAGGCGCGCACGGCGGCCGGGTCGGGGGTGAGGGCGGTGCGGCGGAAGGACTTTCCGGTACGGCTCTGGCGGCGGCCGGCCGCGACGAACGGGGCGAGGGCCTCCCGCAGCTTTTCCGCGTTGTCCACGGACAAATCGATCTCGTACGACTTCCCGTCGACGCCGAAGTGGACGGTTTCTGCGGCCGCGCCGCCGTCCAGGTCGTCGGAGAGCGTGACAACTACACGCTGAGCCATGGGTGTCAATCCTCTCGGGCAATTCGGCCGACAAGGACGCGGGTGCGCCCCGGGGCCTGATGTGCACCCTTCGCGCAAGCGCATACGGGCAGGCCGGATGGCCGTGCCGGATACGCAGCACTCGCCGCGGCAGGTGGCCCTATTCTGCACCCGAAGCGGGGAGAAATCGAAGAGTCCGGCTTTCTTTTCCGGATATTCACGTGTCTTCGCCGGGTGCCGGATACCGGTGCACTCGACTGGCCGATCTGTCCGGAGTGCCGGTATTCGGGTGCTCTTCGGTGGTTCTCGCGGGGGCTCCGGAATCCGGCGAAAAGGGGCACCCGGCGGGGGGTGGCGGGCAGGTGGAGCCCTTGTGGCGTAAGGGTCGTCGGTCTACGCGCGTCACCGTCCCCGGCCAGCAAACACGCCCGAAACCCCCGGTAGTCTGGAGTTCCCCCGCCTCACGAAGACACCACCGGGAGTGCCAGTGGCACGCGTCGTAGTCGACGTCATGCTCAAGCCGGAGATCCTCGACCCCCAGGGACAGGCGGTGCAGCGCGCGCTGCCCCGTCTCGGATTCACCGGGATCTCCGACGTCCGCCAGGGCAAGCGTTTCGAGCTGGAGCTGGAGGGCCCGGTCGACGACGCCGCGCTCGCCCGTATCCGCGAAGCCGCCGAGACCTTTCTCGCCAACACCGTGATCGAGGACTTCACCGTCCGCGTCGAGGAGGACGGCAAGTGACCACCCGCGTCGGCGTCGTCACTTTCCCCGGCTCCCTCGACGACCGCGACGCCCGGCGCGCGGTCCGCCTGGCCGGCGCCGAGCCGGTCGCCCTCTGGCACCGTGACAAGGATCTCCACCAGGTCGACGCCGTCGTCCTGCCGGGCGGATTCAGTTACGGCGACTATCTGCGCTGCGGTGCGATCTCCCGGTTCTCGCCGGTGATGGAGACCGTCATCGAGCAGGCCCGGCAGGGAATGCCCGTTCTCGGTATCTGCAACGGCTTCCAGGTGCTGTGCGAATCCCACCTGCTGCCCGGCGCGCTCACCCGCAACGACTCGCTGCACTTCGTCTGCCGCGACCAGAAGCTGCGGATCGAGAACAACGGCACCGCCTGGACCGGGGATTACACCCCCGGGCAGGAAATCGTCGTGCCGCTGAAGAACGGCGAGGGCCGCTTCGTCGCCGACGAGCGGGTCCTGGACGAGCTGGAGGCCGAGGGCCGGGTGGTCGCCCGCTACCTCGACGTCAACCCCAACGGTTCGTACCGTGACATCGCCGGCATCACCAACGCCGCCGGCAATGTCGTCGGTCTGATGCCGCACCCCGAGCACGCCGTGGAGCCGCTCACCGGTCCCACCACCGAGGGCCTGGGCTTCTTCACCTCCGTCCTGAAGCAGCTGGTGAACGCCTGATGAGCCTCGACACCGTCAAGAACGCCGAGCAGACCCCGGACGCCGCCCAGCCCTGGGCCGAGCTCGGCCTCAAGCAGGACGAGTACGCCCGGATCCGGGAGATTCTCGGCCGCCGCCCGACCGGCGCGGAACTCGCCATGTACTCGGTCATGTGGTCGGAGCACTGTTCGTACAAGAGCTCCAAGGTCCACCTGAAGCAGTTCGGCGACAAGAAGCCCGAGACCGACGCCATGCTCGTCGGCATCGGCGAGAACGCCGGTGTGGTCGACGTCGGCCAGGGTTACGCGGTCACCTTCAAGGTCGAGTCGCACAACCACCCGTCGTACATCGAGCCCTACCAGGGCGCGGCCACCGGCATCGGCGGCATCGTCCGCGACATCCTGGCGATGGGCGCCCGCCCGGTCGCCGTGATGGACCCGCTGCGGTTCGGCGCGGCCGACCACCCGGACACCCGGCGCGTGCTGCCCGGGATCGTCGCGGGCATCGGTGGCTACGGCAACTGCCTGGGCCTGCCGAACATCGGCGGCGAGGTCGTCTTCGACTCCTGCTACCAGGGCAACCCGCTGGTCAACGCGCTGTGCGTGGGTGTCATGAAGCACGAGGACATCCACCTCGCGCAGGCCTCCGGTGCCGGCAACAAGGTCGTCCTGTACGGCGCCCGCACCGGTGGCGACGGCATCGGCGGCGTCTCGGTGCTCGCCTCCGAGACCTTCGACGACACCAAGCCGGCCAAGCGTCCGGCGGTCCAGGTCGGCGACCCGTTCCAGGAGAAGCTCCTGATCGAGTGCACCCTGGAGATCTTCCGGGAGAAGCTGGTCAAGGGCATCCAGGACCTCGGCGGCGCCGGGCTGTCCTGCGCCACCTCCGAGCTGGCCTCGGCCGGTTCCGGCGGCATGCGGATCGACCTCGACACGGTGCACCTGCGCGACCACACGCTCTCGCCCGAGGAGATCCTCATGAGCGAGTCGCAGGAGCGCATGTGCGCGATCGTCGAGCCGGACAAGATCGACCGCTTCCTCGAGATCTGCGAGAAGTGGGACGTCATCGCCAACGTCATCGGTGAGGTCACCGACGGCGAGCGGCTGGAGATCTTCTGGCACGGCGAGCTCGTGGTGGACGTGCCGCCGCGCACCGTCGCCCACGAGGGCCCGACCTACCAGCGCCCGTACGCCCGCCCGAGCTGGCAGGACGCGCTGCAGGGCGACGCCCCGACGGCCGAGCGGCTGGCCCGCCCGACCACCGGCGAGGGCCTCAAGGCGGACCTGCTGAAGCTCGCCTCGCACCCGAACCAGGCCTCCAAGTCCTGGATCACGGACCAGTACGACCGGTACGTGCTCGGCAACACCGTGCTCTCGCACGGCGAGGACTCGGGCATGATCCGGATCGACGACGAGACCAACCTCGGCGTCTCGGTCGCCACCGACGGCAACGGCCGCTACACCAAGCTGGACCCGTACACCGGCGCCCAGCTGGCCCTCGCCGAGGCGTACCGCAACGTCGCGGCCGGCGGTGCCAAGCCGCTCGCGGTCTCGGACTGCCTCAACTTCGGTTCCCCCGAGGACCCAGACGTGATGTGGCAGTTCGCCGAGGCCACCCGCGGCCTCGCCGACGCCTGCCTGACCCTGGGCACCCCGGTGACCGGCGGCAACGTCTCGCTGTACAACCAGACCGGCGAGGTCGCCATCCACCCGACCCCCGTGGTCGCGGTGCTCGGCGTCATCGACGACGTCACCCGCCGCACCCCGATGGCGTTCGCCGAGGAGGGGCAGCTGCTCTACCTGCTCGGTGACACCGAGGACGAGCTCGGCGGCTCGGCCTGGTCGCAGGCGGTCCACGACCACCTGGGCGGCCTGCCGCCCAAGGTCGACCTGGAGCGCGAGCGGCTGCTCGCCGAGATCCTGATCGCCGGCTCCCGGGACGGCATGGTCGACGCCGCGCACGACCTCTCCGACGGCGGCCTGGGCCAGGCGCTGGTGGAGAGCTGCCTCAAGGGCGGCCGGGGTGCCCGGATCGTGGTGCCCGAGGGCATGGACCCGTTCGTGTTCCTGTTCTCCGAGTCGGCCGGCCGCGCCGTCGTGGCCGTGCCGCGCAGCGAGGAGCTCCGGTTCAACGACATGTGCACCGCGCGGGGCCTGCCGGCCGTCCGCATCGGTGTGGTGGACGGCGACTCCCTGGACGTCCAGGGGCAGTTCACCGTTCCGCTGACGGAGCTGAAGGACGCCCACACCGGCGTCATCGAGGCCCTGCTGGCCTGATCGGCGACGCTGCCGCCCGAGGGGCGGACGGTCCTTCCAGGACCGTCCGCCCCTCGGCGTATGTTGGGCCCCATGCCTGCCAAGTCCCGTACCTACCGGCCCGAGAAGGTGCGCGCCGCGCTCGCCGGGCAGATCGACGCGCTGAACGAGGCCGTGCGGCTGCTCTGCGCCCGTCCGGACGCCGGGGAGCTGCTCGACCGGCCGACCCGGCTGGGGGAGTGGCGGGTGCGCGAGCTGATCGCGCACCTGGCCGTCCAGATCGACTGGGTGCCGGCGCACGTCGAGGACCCGCCGGAGGGGCGGCCGCCGCTGGACCTGCTGCGGTGGGTCGAGCGGGTCGGCACGGTCGCCCCGCTGCTCGACGAGCAGGCCCGGGCGCGGGCGGCGGACCCGGCGGGCGGGTTCGGGGGCGGGCCGGCGGCGGTGGCGGCGGCCTTCCAGGAGGCCGTGGCGGGGCTCGCCGCGGTCCTGGCCGGGACCGACTACCAGGACCCGGCCCGGCGGTTCGAGATCCGGCTCGGCTCGATGCTGCTCACCGACATGTGGGTGACCCGGCTGGTGGAGACGGTCGTGCACGCCGACGACCTGGCCGATGCGCTCGGGACCGCGGACTTCCCGCACGACAAGCAGGCCGTCGCCGCCGTCACCCGGCTGCTCGCCGACGCCTTCGCCGACCGGGCGCCCGGCGGCGCGGTCGAGCTGCGGGTGCCGCCGTACGCGGTGGTGCAGGCCGTCGAGGGGCCGCGGCACACCCGGGGCACGCCGCCCAACGTGGTCGAGACCGACCCGCTGACCTGGATCCGGCTGGCCACCGGCCGCGTCGGCTGGGCGGACGCGGTGGCCGCCGCCACGGTCTCGGCGAGTGGTGAGCGCAGCGACCTGGGGGCGTACCTGCCGGTGCTGGCCTGACCCGGGACCCGCGGGGCCCCCGGAGGCCCCAGGGCCCTGAAGGACGGCCGGGCCCGGGGGAGAGCGGGTCTCAGGGGACGGCCGGACCGCCCAGGTAGCCGCCGTCGGCGCTGTACGGCCAGGCGTTGGCGGTACAGCCCTTGAGCCCGTAGATCTGCTGCATCATCGCGGGTGCCGGCTTCCCGGGGCCGGGGCAGCCCTCGTGGCCGTGGCCGATCCGGTGGCCGACCTCGTGGTTGATCACCAGCGCCCGGTACTCGTCGATCGGACCGTCGAACTGGGGCGAGCCGATGGTCCAGCGCTTGACGTTGACCACCACCTGGTTGCCGACGTTGCAGTTCACCTCGCCGTGGGTGTCCAGCCCGGCCGCGCCGCAGATCCGGTCCACGGTGGCGGGGGAGGCGATCTTCACGGTGAAGTCGTAGGCACCGGTGGAGACCAGCTGGAAGCCGTTCCGGCGGTCGTTGGTCCAGCCGCGCTTGTCGGCCAGGATGCCCTGGATCCGGGCGGCGGAGGCCGCCGGGTCGATGCCGATGCCGTCCTCGACCTCGACCCGGTAGCGGCGGACGGTGCCCCGGCCGACCGGGTCGGCGGAGCCCTGGGCGACGGTGAAGGTGCCGGCGCCCTTGGCCGCCGGGGTCTCCGGGCCCGTCGGCTGCGGGGTGGCGGCGGGCGCGGGCGGAGCGGCGGGGGCGGCCGGTGCCGGAGCCGCGGCCGCCGGGGGCCCGGACTGCGGGGCCGGGGGCACCGCGGTGGTGGGCACGGCCGGGGCGGTGGCGGTGCCGTCCGGCGGGGCGACCCTGGCCCGGGTGGTCCGGTCGGCGCCGGGCAGCGTGCCGGGGCGGTTCAGGACGAACAGGGTGCCGCCGAGGATCAGCACCGAGGCGAGCAGCGCGGTGAGCATGCCGGGCCCGATCCGGCGCCGGGGCGGCCGACGGCGACGGGAGCCCGCCCCGCCGCGGGGCCGGCCGCCGGATCCGCCCGCGCGGCGCGCGGGGCGCCGCCCGGGGTGTGCGGCGGTACGGGGACGGCGGACGGGACTGCTCGCGGGCACGCTGGGGCTTTCTGTCGACCCGTGGGGCCGCGAAACCTCGAACTGACGTGCGCGCCCCCCTGGCCCGCCCACCCTGGCATGGCGGACCGGTGAATGTCCACGTACGGGGTATGCACAGAACGGACAAAAACCGCCCCCGGTGCCCTGTCGGGCACCGGGGGCGGCGGGTTCGCGGGCGGACCGGGGCACGGCCGTCCGGGTGTCAGCCCAGGGTCGAGGCGGCGGTCGGCGAGCTGTCCCGGAGGAACTGCGCGCAGCGCTCCGCCTCCTCCTTCTCCTCGATCGCGGCGGCGGCCCGGCCGAGCGCGTGCAGCGCCCGCAGGAAGCCGCGGTTCGGCTCGTGCTCCCACGGCACCGGGCCGTGGCCCTTCCAGCCGCTGCGGCGCAGCGCGTCCAGGCCGCGGTGGTAGCCGGTACGGGCGTAGGCGTAGGACTCCACGACCCGGCCGGCCGCGAAGGCGTCGTCGGCGAGCTGGGCCCAAGCCAACGAGGAGGTCGGGAACTTCGCCGCCACCTCGGCCGGGGAGGCGCCGCCGGCCATCAGCTCCAGCGGGCCGGGCTCGGCGGGCAGGTGCGTCGGGGCGGGACCCCCGAGGAGGTTCTCGTGAATGCTCATGCCCCCCAGTGAACCACCGGGGGGCATGGACGCAGGACCACTGGGGGCGGGGGCCCCTACTTCAGGCGGTTGCCCGCCGAACGCAGCTGCTGGGCGGCCTCGAGCACCCGGGCGGCCATGCCGGCCTCGGCCAGCTTGCCCCAGGTGCGGGGGTCGTAGGTGTTCTTCTTGCCGACCTCGCCGTCGACCTTCAGCACACCGTCGTAGTTCGCGAACATGTGGCCCGCGACGGGGCGGGTGAACGCGTACTGGGTGTCGGTGTCCAGGTTCATCTTCACGACGCCGTTCTCCAGCGCGGTGGCGATCTCCTCGGTGGTCGAGCCGGAGCCGCCGTGGAAGACGAAGTCGAACGGGTCGTTCTTGCCGTACTGCTTGCCGATCGCGTCCTGGAGCTCGCGCAGCAGCTCCGGCTTCAGCACGACGTTGCCCGGCTTGTAGACGCCGTGCACGTTGCCGAACGAGGCGGCCAGCAGGTAGCGGCCCTTCTCGCCCAGGCCCAGGGCCTCGGCGGTGCGGACGGCGTCGTTGACGGTGGTGTACAGCTCGTCGTTGATCTCGTGGGTGACGCCGTCCTCCTCGCCACCGGTCGGGGTGATCTCGACCTCGAGGATGATCCTGGCGGCGGCGGCCTGGGCGAGCAGCTCCTCGGCGATGGCCAGGTTGTCGCTCAGGGTCTCGGCGGAGCCGTCCCACATGTGCGACTGGAACAGCGGGTTCTGGCCCTTGGCCACGCGCTCGGCGGAGACCGCCAGCAGCGGGCGGACGTAGCCGTCCAGCTTGTCCTTCGGGCAGTGGTCGGTGTGCAGCGCGACGGTGATGTCGTACTTGGCGGCGACGATGTGCGCGAACTCGGCGAGCGCGACGGCGCCGGTCACCATGTCCTTGTTGTGCTGGCCGCCCAGGAACTCCGCGCCGCCGGTCGAGATCTGGATGATGCCGTCGCTCTCGGCCTCGGCGAAGCCGCGCAGCGCGGCGTGCAGGGTCTGCGAGGAGGTCACGTTGATCGCCGGGTAGGCGAACTTGCCCGCCTTGGCCCGGTCCAGCATCTCGTTGTAGATCTCGGGAGTTGCGATGGGCATGCGAATCCGCTCCTGTCGGTGTGCGGCGTACGGACGGTGCTGTCCGACGCTGTGTACGCCTGGTGACGACTCCGGGGTACCGGGGCCGGTGCGCGGCTCTGCGTGCGGCTTGACCGGTACCGAGGTCAGAGGCAGCGGCCGCGGAGCGGCGATGAGGGTGTTCGCCACCGCGGCCGGTCGCCGGTGCCATCCTCCCAGAATGCCCACCGCCTCCACCATGCGGCCCGCCAGTCGGGACGGCCGCCCCCGGCGGCCCGCCGTTCCCGGGGCCGCGCCCCCGGTACGGCGGTGACGTGCGACGAAAGGATGAGCACCCACCGACCCCCTGGGGCGAGGCCCGGACGAAGACGGGCCCGCTATCCTGCGGCCGTGGACTACAACCAGCTGGCCGTCAATCTGCTCGACGCCAAATCACTGATCTCGTCCCTCGGTGCGATCGGGCTGATCGCGATCATCTTCGCGGAGACCGGCCTGCTGGTCGGGTTCTTCTTCCCGGGTGACTCGCTGCTCATCATCGCGGGTGTCGCCGCCTCGAGTGCCGCCTCGTCGGTCCTCGGCGAGGGCCACCGGCTGCCGATCGCGACCCTGCTGATCGGGGCGCCCATCGCGGCGATCGCCGGAGCCCAGCTCGGGCACCAGATCGGGGTGAAGGTCGGACCGAAGATGTTCGACAAGCCCGAATCGAAGATCTTCAAGCGCGAGTACGTGCAGAAGGCCGAGGAGTACTTCAACCGCTTCGGCCCCGGCAAGGCCGTCGTGCTCGCCCGCTTCATGCCGATCGTCCGGACCTTCCTGAACCCGGTCGCGGGCACCCTGGAGATGCCGGCCAGGACCTTCTTCCTGTGGAACGTCGTCGGCGGCGTGCTGTGGACCGAGTCGATGCTGCTGATCGGCTACTTCTTCGGTGACGCGCTCGCCCCGGTGATCGACAAGTACCTGATCCCGGCCGTGCTGCTGATCGTGCTGCTCTCGATCTCGCCGATGCTGGTCGAGGTGCTCCGCGAGCGCCGCAAGAAGAAGGCCGCCGGTCCCGAGACCGAGAACGCCGACGCCGTCCAGGCCGGCGGCGGCCGGCACCGGCGCGGCTGAGCCGTCCACCGAGGACGTTTTCCACCGAGGACGTTTCCACCGAGCACAACGGCCGGGGCCCGGTGCTGTTTCACGTGAAACAGCACCGGGCCCCGGCCGTTCGGTCGGGCGGGTGTCGGGGCTCAGAGGCCCAGGTCGTCCAGGGTGTACGCGGTGACGTAGGGCAGGCCCTCGGCCTCGACCGCGGCGGCGCCGCCGCGCTCGACGATCACCGCGACGCCGACCACCTCGGCGCCCGCCTCGCGCAGGGCCTCGACGGCGGTCAGCACCGAGCCGCCGGTGGTGGAGGTGTCCTCGACGGCCAGCACCCGGCGGCCCTTGACCTCCGGGCCCTCGATCCGGCGCTGCAGGCCGTGCGCCTTGCCGGCCTTGCGGACCACGAAGGCGTCCAGCTCACGGCCGCGCGCGGCGGCGGCGTGCAGCATCGAGGCGGCGACCGGGTCGGCGCCCAGGGTCAGCCCGCCCACGGCGTCGTACTCCAGGTGCGCGGTCGCGTCCAGCATCACCCGGCCGACCAGCGGAGCGGCCTGGCCGTCCAGCGTGATCCGGCGCAGGTCGACGTAGTAGTCGGCCTCCTTGCCGGAGGAAAGGGTGACCTTGCCGTGGACGACGGCCTTGTTCTTGATCTGTGCCAGCAGGGCGTCGCGGTCGTTGCTCATGGACGTCCAGTCTAGGGCCTGCCTCCGGGGCCCGCCCCGGTCCCGGGCCGGTCAGCGGCGACGGCGCAGCGCCCTGACCAGCACCACGGTGCCGCCCAGCAGGGCCACCCCGCCGCCGATCATCCACGGCACCGTGCTGCGGCCGCCCACTCCGGGCACCACGATGCCGCCGGCGTCGCCGCCCCAGCGGGAGGCGGCCCGGGCGCGGGCGCTGCGGGCCGGCAGGGCGGGGGCGTACGGGCCGCGCGGCGGGGCGTGGTCGACCTCCTCGGCGGAGCGGCCGACGATGCTGCGGCGGACCGGGCCGCCGAGCACCGGCTCCGGCTCGTAGCCGAAGGGCGGCTCGGCGGGGAGTTCGGCGGAGACCTCGCGCTCGATCCCGGCGGCGGGCGTGCCGGTCCCGGCCTCGCCGGCGGCGGGCTCGTCGACGTCGTCGGCCTCGTCCGGGTCGCCGAGCGGGAGGCCGAAGCGCTCCGCGTCGGCGTCGGAGAAGGCGATGAGGTCGGAGAGGTCGTCGTCGAGGTCGTCGCCGGGCTCGTCCTCGCGGTCCTCGTCGAGGGCCTCGTGGCGGTTCTCCAGGAACACCACCGTGGCGGAGTCCTCGGAGTCCTCGGCGTTCTCGGCGTCCTCGGCGTTCTCCGAGTCGCCGGAGTCCTCCGAGTCGTCCGGATCACCGGTGTCGTCGGACCCGTCGGACCCGTCGGACCCGTCGGGCTCCCGGGTGTCCCCGGCGTCCCGGGCCTGCCCGGCGGCGTCCGCGCCCGTCCCGGTGACGGCCTCCGCCTCCGGCCCGGCTCCGCTCCCGGCCTCGGCCCCGCTCTCGGCCCCGCTCTCGTCCTCGGCCTCGCCGTCCGGGCCGGTCCCGGCGGCGCCGTCCGGCGAGGTCAGGGCAGTGGCGAAACGGTCCAGCAGCCGGCGGCCGGCCGCGTCGAGCGTCTCGCCGTCGAACTCGGTCAGCCGCCCGGTGGCGCTCAGGTCACCGGTGAAGCGCACCACCGAGGTGCCCTCCCCGGCGCCCTCGGCGACGCTGATCCGGACGGTGGCGGTCGCCTCGCCGCTGCCGCGTGCCTCCTGGCCCTCGGCGAAAGCCGTCAGCACGCCCTCGCGGCCCTCGATCAGTGAGAGCACGCCCTTGTAGGTGATGGTGGAGCTGCCGATCCGCAGCTTCAGCCGCCCCCCGATCTCCTCCGCCGGGCCACTGCCGACGGCGGCCGGTTCGGTGCTCAGCCCCGGCACGGAACGCGCCAGCAGCGCCGGATCCTGCAGGGCCTGCCGGACCTGCCCGGCCGGCATCGGGACGACAACCTCATGCTCCATGTCACGGAGCCTACCGACCGAACCCGCGCCCGGCGCCGCCCTGTCCCCTACCTGTCGCCGTGGCTCGCCCGCTCGCCGCCGCCCGGCCGCCGGCCCCGACCGGTGGGGCCGGCGGCCGGCGGAGCCGGGTCAGTGCGGGCCGAGCAGGGTGAGGGCGGCGGGCGGGCGCAGCGGCCGCAGCGCGGTGAGCCGGGCGGCGGAGGCGCGCAGGCCGTCCGCGGTCAGGGCCCGGGGCGGCGGGGCGTCGGGGGAGAGGGTGAGCGGCGGCTGGGCGGCCGCGGCGAGCAGGAAGCTCTGGCTGCTCTCCGGCCCGGGGCGGCAACTGGCCGTCGCGCTGCCCGCGACGGCGTACGGGACGGTCCGCAGCCCGGCCGCCCGCAGCCCGGACTCCACCTGCCACAGCCCCTGGCGCCCGTGCTGCTCCTCGCCGCCGCGCACGGCGAGCCGTCCGCCCGGGGCGAGCAGCCGGGTGGTGAGGCCGTAGAACTCCTGGGAGTGGAACTTCACCGGCCCGCCGTCGGCGGGGGCGGGCAGGTCGGCGAGGACCACGTCGAAGGACTGGCCGGGCGAGGGCCGGACGCCGCGCAGCCAGTCCAGCGGGTCGGCCTCGGCGGTGCGCACCCGGGGGTCGTCCAGGGACCGGCCGGAGAGCGCGGCCAGGCCCGGGTCGGTGCGGGCGAGCCGGGGGAGCGCCGGGTCCGGGTCGACCACCAGGACCGAGCGGACGCCGCTGTGCCGCAGCACCTCCCGGAGCGCGAGCCCGTCGCCGCCGCCGAGCAGCAGCACCCGACCGTCCGGTCCGGCGGCCATGGCGGGGTGGACGAGCGCCTCGTCGCCCCGGTAGGCGTCCGGTCCGCAGACCGCGAGCCGGCCGTCGACGTACAGCCGCAGCGGGCCCTCGGCCGGGCCGGTGAGCACGAGCTCCTGGTCCCGGCTCTGGCTGACGGAGCGGATCTGCCCGCCGTACAGGGCCTGCCGCGCCGCCCGCTCGACCGCGCCGGACCACAGCGCGGCCGAGGCGAGCAGGGCGAGGACGAGCGCGCAGCCGCCCCACAGCAGCCGCCGGACCCGGGGGTCCGGTTCCTCGCGGAAGAGCCAGAGCACCAGGGCGCCCCCGGCGACGGCGTTGACGGCGCCGGTCACCAGTGCGCCGCTGCCGGGGCCGAGGAGGGGCAGGATGAGGAACGGGAAGGCGAGGCCGCCGATCAGCGCGCCCACGTAGTCGGCGGCGAAGAGGTCGGCGGCGGCGCGCCCGGCGTCCTCGCGGCGGATCCGCTGGACCAGGGTCATCAGGAGCGGGATCTCGGCTCCGATGAGGACGCCGATGAGGCAGGTCAGGCCGACCATCGCGGCCTGGTAGCGGCCGATCCAGGCCCAGCAGGAGTAGAGCGCCAGTACGGACAGGCCGCCGGTGAGGGCGAGGGCGCACTCGACCAGGGCGAAGGCGGTGGCGGGCCGGCGGGTGAAGCGTTTGGCGAGCAGCGAGCCGAGGCCCATCGCGAACACCATGACGGAGAGCACGACCGAGGTTTGGGTGACCGAGTCCCCGAGCAGATAGTCGCCGAGGGCCACCAGTTCCAGCTCGTAGACGAGTCCGCAGGCCGCGCAGACGAACGCGGCGAGCAGCACCACCAGCCGGGCGAGCTCGGGGCGGGCACGCACGCGGGACCGACGGCGGGCGGGCAGGGAGGTCAGGCTCCGCCCGGGCCGGGGTGGGCTGCCGCCGTCGAGGTCGAGGCCCGGCTGTGCGGGGGGCGGACCGACCGGATGATTGATCACGAACAAACGCTAGGCGACGTTCGGGACGGACGGCTGCGCCCATTCGACGGACAGGGCGGTATCGCAGGTTGACGAATCGTTCCTGCGTACGAATGAAGGCGCGCGGCTGGAGCTATGCACGGCTCGGTGGGGTCGGTGCCGGTCATCGGGAGACCACCAGCGAGGAGCGGGTGCAGACCAGCCGTCCTTCCTGCGGATAGGCGTGCCAGGTGCGCCAGAGCAGGCGGTCCGCCCCGCCCTGGGTGACCAGCGCGGTGAAGGCGCTGGGATCGCCGGGGAACACGCCGGCCAGGCCGCGCGGGTGGCCCTCGACCAGGGCGAGCAACTCCTGCGCCCGGGCGGCGAAGTCGTGCGGCGGGAGGGCCTCGATCCGGGCCGCGAACTCGTACTCCCAGCCGTCGACCTGCTTGGCCACCCGGGCCGGCAGCGGCGTGCGGCGGCCGGGCAGGCAGGCGACGGTCTCCAGGCAGTGGCCGGGGCCGGCGGCGATCGCCACCTGGTGGGAGGCGCCCAGCAGGCGCAGCTGGAGGGTGCCGGACGGGCCGGGGTGGCCGGGGCCGTCGAGTCTCAGGTCGCGGACCGCGAGGGCGGGCAGCGGCTCGCCGCCCAGGCACCAGGCCAGGTCACCCGCGCGGGTGTCCGTGTAGGAGGTCTGCAAAGTGGTGAGCATGCTCGGCTCCGCGTTTCAGCTCCGTGCGCGCCCTCCGAGCAGCAGCGATCGGGCCCGGGTCAAGGCGGGGCTGTTCGTGGCTGTGCGGTCCAGGGCGCGGCCGACCGTGGAAGGAAGGATTCCGGCTGGAGATTCAGCAGCAGAGAAGCACGAATACGCCGGGTCCGTCGGTGATTTACCCAACTTTGTCAAGCATTCACCGTTTCGAGCACATCGGCTTCGCTGCTCTGATCGACCCGGTGTGCGACTGTGCACCGCGCGCGCCTTTCGTCCCGGCCCGCACGCCGTGTACGCGGCTTGCGCGCTGTTCGCACCACGCGTGCGCTCTCGCCCCGGATGTGCCGGGCGCACGGCACCGGGCCCGGGCGAAGCCCTGCCGCGCAGGCACGAGGAATTGCCCGGAAGGCAGCAAGACCGCTGCCCGCCGGGCGAACTGACGAATCGTCAGGACGTGCGAGAGGTCCGGTCGACGGGACGGAGCCGGGTCAGTCGGTCGACCGCCTCCTCCAGCACGTCCACCCGCTTGCAGAAGGTGAAGCGGACCAGCGGGCGGCCGGCGTCGGCGTCGTCGTAGAAGACGGCGTTGGGGATGGCCACCACCCCGCAGCGTTCGGGCAGGGTGCGGCAGAACTCGATGCCGTCCTGCTCGCCCAGCGGGGTGATGTCGGTGGTGACGAAGTAGGTCCCGCCGGGGCGGAAGACCCGGAACCCGGCCGCGTCGAGGCCGTCCGCGAGCAGGTCGCGCTTGTGCAGCAGATCCGCGCGGAAGCCGTCGAAGTAGCTGTCGGGGAGCGCGAGCGCCTCGGCGACGGCGTACTGGAACGGACCGGCGCTGACATAGGTGAGGTACTGCTTGGCGGTGCGGACGGCGGCGACCAGCTCGGGGGTGCCGGTCACCCAGCCGACCTTCCAGCCGGTGAAGGAGAAGGTCTTGCCGGCCGAGGAGATCGAGACCGTGCGCTCGCGCATGCCGGGCAGGGCGGCGATCGGGTGGTGGGCGCCCTCGAACACCAGGTGCTCGTAGACCTCGTCGGTGACCACCAGGAGATCGCGCTCGACGGCGAGTTCGGCGACGGCGGCGAGCTCCTCGGGCGAGAGGACCAGGCCGGTCGGGTTGTGCGGCGAGTTGAGCAGCAGCAGCCGGGTACGGGGGGTGACCAGCGAGCGCAGCCGGTCCAGGTCGGGGCGGAATTCGGGGGCACGCAGGGTGAGCGGCACCCGGACCGCACCGGCCATCGCGATGCAGGCGCTGTAGGAGTCGTAGAACGGTTCGAGGGCGATCACCTCGTCACCGGGCTCCAGCAGGGCGAGCAGGGCGGCGGCGATGGCCTCGGTGGCGCCGGCGGTGACCAGCACCTCGGTGTCCGGGTCGTACGCGAGGCCGTAGCGGCGCCGCTGGTGCTCCGAGATCGCGCTGCGCAGCTCGGGGACGCCCGGGCCGGGCGGGTACTGGTTGCCGCGGCCGTCGCGCAGGGCCCGGACGGCGGCCTCGCGGACCTCCTCGGGGCCGTCGGTGTCCGGGAACCCCTGGCCGAGGTTGATCGAGCCGGTGGCGGTGGCCAGCGCGGACATCTCCGCGAAGATCGTCGTACCGAGCCCGTCCAGACGACGGTTCAGCAGCGGCCTCGCACCCATCACGGCTCCTCGTACCTCGGTGGCGGCGGCGGTCGGGTCCGTTCCGGGGCCCGGTCGGCCCATCCTGGGGCCCGAGGGGGCCCGGGGACAAGGACGGCCCGCCACCGGGTGCGCCGGTGGCGGGCCGTGCCCGGGGTCTCCCGCGGGCTCAGTTCTCGTCGGAGCCGTCGGACGGCTTGTCCTCGCCGCCCTCGCCCTCGATCTCGTCCTGGAGGCCCAGGCGCTCGACGATCCACTGCTCGAAGCCGACCGCGGCCTGGGTCCAGTTGGCCGTGGTGGTGACGAAGTAGTCCAGGTTGACGCCGGTGCCGACGATCATCTGGGCCTCACCGATCAGCCGGACCACGCCGTCCTCGTGGGTGTGGGTGTAGACCTTGGGCCACAGGGTCTCCCGGTTCCACTCGTCGATCAGGTCGAGGATCTCGCCCTTCTTCTCCAGCGGGTACGCGCGGTCGTAGAACGCCCGGACCGCGAAGAGCTCCTTCTGCTCGCCGCGGAACATGTAGTAGACGCGGAAGCCCTCCCAGGGAGCGGTGAGGTCACCCTCCTCGTCGACCACGTGCTTGAGCTGCATCTGGTCGAGCAGCTGGCCCACCAGGGCCTGGTCCGGGACGATGATCGGCGGCGGGCCGGCCGGTCGGCCGCCCTGACCGCCGGGCTGACCGCCCTGCGGCGCGCCGAAGGACGGGATGGACGACGGGTCGATGCTCATGGGGTCCTCTTCCTCAGTGCACGTGGTGGTCGGCAATGAGAGGCCGCCCTTCCGAGTCCATCCTGCCTCATCCGGGGCCCGCCTCACAGGGGTGCCCGGAGGGCCTGTCGCCCGGATTCCCGCCGGGGGTGCGGCGGGCCCGGGCGACCGGTCCCGGAGGGTCATTTCTCCAGTGGTCCGCGGGCACGGACGGTGAGGCGGTCGCCGGTCTCGTCCCGCTCGACCAGCACGGTGTCGCCGTCGTGCACCTGGCCCGCCAGGATCGCCCGGGCCAGCTGGTCGCCGATCGCGGACTGCACCAGCCGGCGCAGCGGCCGGGCGCCGTACGCCGGGTCGTAGCCGGTGAGCGCCAGCCAGTCCCGGGCGGCCGCGGAGACCTCCAGGCCGAGCCGGCGGTCGCGCAGCCGCTCGGCGAGCCGGGCCACCTGGAGGTCGACGATCCGGGTCAGCTCGGCGGTGCCCAGCGGCTCGAAGACCACGATGTCGTCCAGCCGGTTGAGGAACTCCGGCTTGAAGGCGGACCGCACCGACTCCAGGACGAGGTCCTTCTTCCGCTCGTCCGGGGTGGTCGGGTCGACCAGGAACTGACTGCCCAGGTTGGAGGTGAGGATCAGGATCGCGTTGCGGAAGTCCACCGTGCGGCCCTGGCCGTCGGTGAGCCGGCCGTCGTCGAGCACCTGGAGCAGCACGTCGAAGACCTCGGGGTGGGCCTTCTCCACCTCGTCCAGCAGCACCACGCTGTACGGGCGGCGGCGGACCGCCTCGGTGAGCTGGCCGCCCTCCTCGTAGCCGACGTACCCGGGCGGGGCGCCGACCAGCCGGGAGACGGAGTGCTTCTCGCCGTACTCGCTCATGTCGATGCGGACCATCGCCCGCTGGTCGTCGAAGAGGAAGTCGGCCAGGGCCTTGGCGAGTTCGGTCTTGCCGACGCCGGTGGGGCCGAGGAAGAGGAAGGAGCCGGTCGGGCGGTCCGGGTCGGCGATGCCCGAGCGGGTGCGCCGCACGGCGTCCGACACGGCCTGCACGGCCTCCGTCTGGCCGATCAGGCGTCGGCCCAACTCCTCCTCCATGCGCAGGAGTTTGGAGCTCTCGCCCTCCATCAGCCGGCCGGCCGGGATGCCGGTCCAGGACGCCACCACATCGGCCACGTCGTCCGGGCCGACCTCCTCCTTGACCATCGAGGCGGAGGCGTCCTCGCCGGCGGCACGCTCCTGGGCGTCGGCGAGCTCCTTCTCGGCGGTCGGGATCTCGGCGTACATCAGCTTCGACGCGCGCTCGAAGTCGCCGTCCCGCTGGGCGCGTTCGAGCGCGCCGTGCAGGTCCTCCAGTCGCTCCTTGAGCTCGCCGACCCGGTTCAGGCTCTTCTTCTCCTGCTCCCACCGGGCCGTCAGCACGCTCAACTGCTCGTTCTTGTCGGCGAGATCGCGGCGGAGCTTGGCCAGCCGGTCGACCGAGGCCGGGTCCGACTCCTTCTCCAGGGCCAGCTCCTCCATCCGCAGGCGGTCGACGGAGCGCTGGAGTTCGTCGATCTCGACCGGCGAGGAGTCGATCTCCATCCGCAGCCGGGAGGCCGCCTCGTCGACCAGGTCGATCGCCTTGTCCGGCAGGAAGCGGGAGGTGATGTACCGGTGCGAGAGCGTGGCCGCGGCGACCAGTGCGGCGTCCGCGATCTGCACCTTGTGGTGCGCCTCGTACCGGCCCTTGAGGCCGCGCAGGATGGCGATCGAGTCCTCGACGTCCGGTTCGCCGACCAGGACCTGCTGGAAGCGGCGCTCCAGGGCCGGGTCCTTCTCGATCCGCTCGCGGTACTCGTCCAGGGTGGTGGCGCCGACCATCCGCAGCTCGCCGCGGGCCAGCATCGGCTTGAGCATGTTGCCGGCGTCCATCGCGGAGTCCCCGCCGGCGCCCGCGCCGACCATGGTGTGCAGCTCGTCGATGAAGGTGACGACCTGGCCGTCGCTCTGCTTGATGTCGTTGAGGACGGCCTTCAGCCGCTCCTCGAACTCGCCGCGGTACTTGGCGCCGGCCACCATCGCGCCGAGGTCCAGGGCGACCAGCCGCTTGCCGCGCAGCGACTCCGGCACGTCGCCGGCCACGATGCGCTGGGCCAGGCCCTCGACCACGGCCGTCTTGCCGACGCCGGGCTCACCGATCAGCACCGGGTTGTTCTTGGTCCGGCGGGAGAGCACCTGGACCACCCGGCGGATCTCCTGGTCCCGGCCGATCACCGGGTCGAGCTTGCCGTCCCGGGCGGCCCGGGTGAGGTCGGTGCCGTACTTCTCCAGGGCCTTGTAGGTGCCCTCGGGGTCCGGCGAGGTGACCCGGGCGCTGCCGCGGACGTCCTTGAACGCGGCCAGCAGCGCCTTGGCGGTGGCGCCCTGCCGCACCAGCAGCTCGGCCACCGCCCCGCCCTCGGCGGCCAGGCCGACCAGCAGGTGCTCGGTGGAGACGTACTGGTCGTCGAGGTCGTCGGCGCGCTTGCCGGCCTCGGTCAGCACGGCCATCGTGTCGCGGGCCAGCTGCGGCGCGGCGACGGTGGAGCCGGAGGCGCTCGGCAGCGCGGCCAGCTGGCGGCGGGCGTCGGCGCCGGTCGCGGACACGTCCGCGCCGACCGCCTCGAGCAGCGGTGCGGCGATGCCCTCGGGCTGTTCCAGCAGGGCGATCAGGATGTGCACCGGTTTGACGTCCGGGTTGCCGGCCGCGCCGGCCTGCCGGATCGCGGCGGACAGGGCGTCCTGCGTCTTGGTGGTGAACTTGCTGGCGTCCACTGCTGGGGGGTCCTCCCTCGTCGAGCTGATGTCTGCTCTCTACAGCATGCACTAAGTTGAGTCTATTCCGCTCAACTTTTGCGTGAACGGTCGGGGCGGGCCCGCAGAACGGGCCGTTCGCTCCGCGCGGCCGCCCCGGCGGTGCCGGCGGCCGCGCCCGTCCCGGTGGTCGGCCGGGCCGCCGTCCTCGGCGGGAGGGTCCGCGCCTGGGCCATCCTCGCCTGGTGCGTCCCCGCCGTCCGCCGGGTCAGCGCCAGCAGGTCCCGGGCCGGACCGGTCGGCCGCTGCCCGGACGGCCAGACCGCCCGCAGCGGCCGCCGCAGGTCCAGCTCCTCCGCCAGCCGCACCGCCACCAGCCGCCGGGTCGCCAGCTCCTCCACCACCGCCAGCTCGCTCAGGCAGACCGGCCCGGCGCCGGTCATCGCCGCCGCCTTCAGCGCCGTCGACGAGGCCAGCTCCAGCCGCGGCGGCGCGGCGCCGCCGTACGGGGCCAGCGCCATCTCCAGTACCTCCCTGGTCCCCGAACCCGGCTCGCGCAGCACCAGCGGGGTCGCCGAGAGCTCCGCCCCGGACAGCGGCGAGCGCCGTCGTGCCCACGGATGGTCCGGCGCCACCACGACCACCAGCCGGTCCGCCGCCACCACCGCGCCCGCCAGGCCGGCCGGCGGCAGCGGCCCCTCGACGAAGCCCAGGTCGGCGTCCCCGGACAGCACGTGCCCGGCCACGTCCGCCGAGTTGGCGGTGCGCAGCGTCACGGCCGTCCCCGGATTGGTCGCGTGCAGCGCCAGCAGCCAGCCAGGCATCAGGTACTCCGCGACGGTCAGACTGGCCACCACGGTCAGCCGGGCGTCCCGGCGCTCGCGCAGCGCGTCGATCCCGGCGTCCAGCGCCTGCGCCGCCTCCACCACCTGCCGGGCCCACTCGACCACCAGCCGGCCCGCCTCGGTGGGCCGGGAGCCGCGCGGGGAGCGCTCCAGCAGCGGGACGCCGATCTGCCGCTCCATGCCCTTGATCCGGGCACTGGCGGTCGGCTGGCTCACCCCGAGCTCGGCGGCCGCCCGGCCGACACTGCCGAGCCGGGCCACCGCGAGCAGCAGCTCCAGGGCACCGATTTCGGGGACGCGCGGGGAGAGGGGCATAGATTCAGGCTATGCCCTCATAGAGCGGGCGGCGCTACCGGCGGCCGTCCTCCCGGAGCACGGTTGATGCCATGGTCACCCTGCTCAGCGCCGCTCCCCCGTTGTCCGCCCGGGCCCGTCTCGCCGCCCGGGCCCGCCGCCTCGACCTCTCCCAGCTCACCCCGAACTGGTACGCGGTGGTCATGGGGACCGCGATCGTGGCGAACGGCGCGGCGGCCCTCCCGGTCCGGTGGCCCGGCCTGCTGGGGTTCGCCGAGGTGGCCTGGGCGCTCGGACTGGCCGCCCTGCTGGTGCTCGGCGCCGCCCGCGCGGTCCACCTGACCCGGCACCGGGAGGCCGCCCGGGAGCACCTGCTGGAGAACCCGGCCACCGCCGTCTTCTACGGCTGTCCGCCGATGGCGCTGCTCTCGGTCGGCCTCGGCACCCTGACCGTCGGCTCCCGGGTCCTCGGCACCGGCCCGGCCGTCGCGATCGACCTGGTGCTGTGGACGGCGGGCACGCTGTACGCGCTGGCCGTCGCGGTCGGCATCCCCTATCTGATGATCACCCGGCACCGGGTCTCCCCGCTCGGCGCCAACCCGACCTGGCTGCTGCCCGTGGTCGCCCCGCTGGTCGCCTCCGCCGCCGGTCCGGCGCTCGTCCCGCACCTGCCCGCCGGCGGTGCCCGGGAGGCCCTGCTGTACGGCTGCGCGGCGCTGTTCGGGGTCGGCCTGCTGGCCACCCTGGCCCTGCTGCCGGTGGTGCTCACCGGCCTGGTGCACAGCAAGCTGTCCGCCCTGGCGCTCACCCCGACCCTGTTCCTGGTGCTCGGCCCGCTCGGCCAGTCGACCACCGCCGTGCACCAGCTGGCCGACGCCGCCGGCCCGGTCCTCCCCGGGCTCGCCCCGGTCGCGCTTCCGCTCGCCGAGCTGTACGGCGTGGCCGTGCTCGGTGTCGCGATGCTGTGGCTGCTGCTCGCCCTCGCCGCCAATCTGCGCGCCCGGCGGGCCGGGATGGGCTTCGGGATGACCTGGTGGGCGTTCACCTTCCCGGTCGGCACCTGTGTCACCGGGGCGGCCGCGCTGGCCCGGCACACCGGCTTCGCCGGGTTCACCGGGCTCGCCGTCGGCCTGTTCGCGCTGCTGCTGGCGGGCTGGGCGCTCGCGGCCGGCGGCACGGCCGCCGCGCTGGCCGGCGGACGGCTGCTGGCCCGCTGAGGCCCGCCCGGACCGGCGCCGGCGGAGCCGTGGCACCGCCGCGGTGGGCCCCGGCGTCCGGTTTTCCGGATTCCGGGCGTCCGCCACCGACCGGACGGACGGTCGGAAAACTTCCATCGCATCGCCCTGACCTGGTCTTTCGCAGGAACCGGCAGCGGCGCGCGGCGGTCCGGGCCGTCCCGGTGCTGCAGGTTTCTGCAATTGCGAGAACATGCAGCAGGGCGGCACTTGTTCACCGGCCGTCACGCTGTGAGGGTGGAGCCACGCCAGGTCGTCCGGGCAACCGCAGCCCGATGACGGTGACTTGCTCTTCAATACTGGATGCGACCGGCACGTCCGCACGTGCCTGCATATCGGGGGGAAGAGCGCCGGCCGGGACGCCATGTGTGGTGATGGCCCCCGGGACCGGAGCCGGCGAGGCGTTGCTGCTCCGCCTCGCCGGAAGCGCCGGGACCGCGGCGTGGACCGACGGCTCCCCGGACCCGTGTGCGACGGCACCCGGGGTCCGGGGGCCCGTCGGTCCCCAGTACCGTGAGGGCCGCCGGGCACCGTGCGGCGCGCGGAGGCCCCCACACCCCCGAGAGAACCCGGCAGGGAGCGTTCGACGTGACGTTCGGAGCGACGGTGGATCCGGAGCACGCCCCGGGCGGCGTCCCCGACGACGAGGGCGCGACCGCCGCGGCCGTCGGCGAACCCGACGAGACCGCCCGCGGCCTCTACCTCGCGATCCTCGCCGACGGCGGCCGCGTCCGCGTCGCCGACGTCCCCGAGGCCGACCGGGAGGCCGTCCGCCGGCTGGTCTCCATCGGCCTGCTGATGCCCAACCCGATGGACGCCTGCTACACCGCCGTCAGCCCCCGCTCGGTCAGTGACCGGCTCGGCGCCGAACTCCGCAGCGAGGCCACCCGGCTCCTGGTCCGCGCGGAGAACCTCCCCGGCACCCTGGACGCCCTCACCCGCGCCTACGACGCGATGCCCCGCCCGCCCGAGCGCTCCGGCGGCGCCGTCCACATCGAGGGCCACATCCACATCCGGCACCGGATCTCGCAGCTGGTCTCCGACTGCCGCACCGAGGTCCTCACCGTCCAGCCGGGGCCCCGCCCGGCCGACGCGCTCAAGATCGCGATCCAGCAGGACGTCCAACTGCTCCGGCGCGGCTGCTCGCTGCGCACCATCTACCAGCCGGTCGCGATGTCCGAACCGCCCGCCCTCGCCTACGCCGAGGAGGTCACCCGGCGCGGCTCGCTGATCCGGATCCTGGACGAGCCCATCCAGCGGCTGATGATCTTCGACCGCTCGGTCGCCGTGATCTCCGCCTCGGAGGACCACAGCACCGCCGCGTTCATCACCGACCCGGCCGCGATCGCGTTCATCGTGAACGCCTTCGAACGCGACTGGTGCCGCGCCGACGCCATCGGCCGTTCCACCGCGCCCGGCCGGGGCGACGCCCACAGCGCTCCCGAACGCGTCGGCCGCCTCCTCGCCCGCGGCCTCACCCAACGCGCCGTCGCCACCCGCCTCGGCCTCAGCGAGCGGACGGTCGCCGCCCACATCTCCCGACTGCGCGACCGCTACGGGGCCCAGACCCTGTTCCAGCTCGGCTGGCTGATGCGGGGCGGCCGTGACGACGGATGACCCGTCGGCCGCGGCCGTCCCCAGGACCTCGGAGGTGCTGGACGCGGCACTGCCGGACGAGGCCGCCCGGGAGCTCTACCTCGGGGTGCTGGGCCGGGGCGGCCGGATCGGGGCCGCCGAGGTGGCCCCGGCGGACCGGGCCGCGCTGGCGGCGCTGATCCGCCTCGGCCTGCTGGTGCCGCACGCCCTGGACTCGTCGTACGTGGCCGTGAGCCCGCGGGCGCTCGCCGACCAGGTGGCGGCGGACCTGCGGGCGGAGGGGGTCAGGCTGCTCCAGCAGTCCGAGCGGCTGCCGGACCGCCTGGACGAACTCGTCCGGGCCTACGAACGCACCTCGCGCCACCTCGATGTGACGGGTGGTGTGGAGCACGTCGAGGGTGTGCCGGAGATCCGCACGCTGCTGACCTGCCTCGCGCGGGAGTACCCGCACGAGTCCATGACCATGCAGCCGGGAGGCGCCCGTCCGGCCGGCGTCGTCGCGGACATGCTCCACCACACCAGTGCCTACCTGCGCAGGGGTGGCAGCGTCCGGACGATCCACCAGCCGCCGGCCAGGCTCGACCCGGCCATGGTCGACTACGCCGCGGAGGTCACGCGGCTCGGCTGCTCGATCCGGACGCTGGCCGCCGACTTCAGCCGCCTGGTGATCTTCGACCGTTCGGTGGCGGTGCTGCCGAAGGGCGCGGACGGGACGAAGGCCGTGCTGGTGACCGATCCGGCCGTGGTGGCGTTCCTGGTGGACACCTTCGAGCAGCACTGGCACCACGCCGAAGGCGTCAACTGGGCGGCGCTGGCCGCCGGTACGGCCGATTCCGCGGTGCACGAGCAGGTCGGCCGGCTGCTCGCCCAGGGACTGACCCAGCGGACGATCGCCGTACGGCTGGGACTGAGCGAGCGGACCGTGGCCGCCCACATCTCCCGGCTCCGGGAGATGTACGACGCGGAGACGCTGTTCCAGCTCGGCTGGCAGATGCGCGGAGCCCGGGCGGGGGAACCCGGTGGCTGACCCGCGATCAGCCGGTGGCCGCGCCGGTGGGCCAGTAGCCGGTCGGGCCGACGGCCGGGGGCTGCTGCCGGGGGACGGTGAACTGCTCGCCGGGGGCGGTCCAGAAGCCCTCGCGCAGGGAGAGCGCCATGCCGGCCCAGTCGAGGGCGGTCTCCACGGTGTGGTGGAGCGCCTCCTGGGACCAGGTGTCGTCGAAGACCAGCGGCAGGACGGGGGCGACCTGCTCGATGGTGGCGATCAGCGGGTTGTGGGTGATGGCCTCGTCCACCAGCAGGACGATCGGCTTGCGCAGCGCGGACGCCCAGCCCAGCTCCAGGCTGACGCCGGCGGAGAGCGGCGCGCCGACGTAGGCGAAGACCAGGTCCGCGGACTGCAGTGCGCGGAAGTCCGACGGCACCCGCGGCTCGGGGGCGCGCCCGGCGACGGTCCAGGCATCGCTGTGGTGGGCGCTGTAGACGGCGGCGCCACTGCGGAGAAGGGTGGTGCGCAGGGTCGTCAGCCGCGTCCGGCTGGCGAGAGTCACCACACTGTCCGCCGGCCCGGTCAACCGCATCAGCGGCGCGGCCAGGAAGACTCGTGCACGCCGGCCCTCGGGGGCCTGGCTGTCGTGGTGACGCAGGTAGGGCTCAGTCATGATGACTCCGGGGATAGATGCCAACCAGGCCGGATTCGCCCCGTTGGGTGGTGCCTATCGGAATGCTGCTGCGCATTCGTTGCCGTCAAAACTATCTTGTCGTGCTCATGTATAGCTTTGTTGTCCCCACGTTCTTCCTGGTCGCCCCCTCTGGGGAGTGCACTGATCGTCTCTGTCGACCGTCATCACCGTCCACAGAACCGCGGTGTCATCTCGATGACTGGCAGAGAGATGACGCACTGTGCGTTCCGTCCCCCTGGCCTTCGCACGCGTCTGTGCGGCATTATGTGGCACGTTGTTCTAAACAGTGGGCTGGATACCCGGAATTAGCCCTGCCAGGAGAGGGGACATCATGTCTCGTATACGTCGGGTGGTTCGGTTTGTCCTGGTCCCACTTGTCGTCGGCGCGGGGCTTCTTGTCAGTGCTGTCGTCCCGGGGGACGACACGATCTGGAACGTCCGCGTGGGTGACGAGGCCGCGGCGCACAGGACCGTCGCCCTGGCGACGGACACCATCTGGAACTGAGCCGACGGGGTCGGTGACCGGTCACCCGAAGACTTCGGGGAGGACCTCGCCGTTGGTGGTGCGGGCCAGCGCGTAGCCGAGCTGGAAGAGCGACTCGACGTTGTGCTCGTCGCGCATCTCGGCGAGGTGGCGGGCGAGGGTCCGTTCGCTGATCCCCAGCCGCCGGGCGATCACCCGGTGGTTCACGCCCTCCAGCATCAGGTCGATGATCGTCTGCCGCATCCCCGAGACGACCTGCTGCGGGACGGCGCGGGCCCCGTCGAAGTCCAGCGCGTGGCTCCAGTTGCGTTCGAAGACCTCGCTGATCAGGTAGCTGATGACGGCCTGGTCGTGGATGAACGCGGCGAGGTTCAGGTCCTCGGCGACGGGGATCACCGCGATCCGGCGGTCGATCACGATCAGTCGGGTGTAGGGCTCGTCGAGCGTCCGCACCCGGCCGCCGGCGTGGGTGATGGCGGCCACGTACTCCCTGGTCGGGGCGTGGTACCGGGTGCTCGGGTGGTAGATCGTTCTGAGCGTGATGCCCAGTCGCAGGGACACGAGGTCCCGTTCGAGGATGCCCGCCAGGGCCTCGGACGGCCGCGGGCCGCCGGGCTGGGCCGCGAGTATCTCCTCGGTGGCGCTCGAGACGATCTGCTGCACCCGCTGGTTGATCAGGACCTTGCCGCGGACGTACTCGATGGTGCCGCCGGCCTGCTCCGGCGAGTGGTAGGCGGCCGTGAGGTCGTGCAGGTCGGTGTTGAGCGCGGACGCGCGGGTGAGCAGGTCGAGGGCCTGGCGCTGCCACGAGGCGCTGAGGCTCTCGGACAGCTGTTGGGGGTCCACCGCGACGAGCACCCCGGGTTCGTCGGTGTCGGGGACGAGCAGGCCGAGGCCCACCAGTTCGTCCCGGGCCGCGCAGTCGCGGAGGAGTTCCGCGTCCTCCGCGATCCGGCCGTTCTCGCCGATGACGGCCAGGTACAGCGCACGCGCCTCCTTGGAGAGGATGCCCGTACCGCCCGCGGTGGCACTGAGCTGCTCTCGTCCACTCATCTGGGGCTCCTTGCCGTGGCCGTGCTTACCAGTACTGCCAGGTATCCAAGCAGGAAACGTGATGCAGCATGCCAGATCGGGCCGCGCCGGTGGAGCACCGCGGCCCGGTCCTCAGCACCCTCTCACCAACGCCGCGCCGCCGGCACCCCCCGGCCAGGGGGAAACCGGCGGCAGCCGTCGTACGGGCGGACGGCGTCAGCGCTTGGGGCGCCAGACGACCAGGGCGCTGGAGTGCGGGGTGGGCGGCTGGTAGGGGACGAGGTCCCGGCGGTAGGAGGCGTGGATGGTGGCCTCGCGCTGCTGGAGCGCGGTGGCCGCGCCCTCCAGGGAGTCGGCCAGTTCGGCGATGCGGGACTGGAGGGCGGTGACCTGGTTCTCCAGCTCGATGATCCGCTTGATGCCGGCCAGGTTGATGCCCTCGTCCTGGGAGAGCCGCTGGACCTCGCGCAGCTGCTGGATGTCGCGCGCGGAGTAGCGGCGGCCCCGGCCGGCGGTGCGGTCGGGGCAGACCAGGCCGAGCCGGTCGTACTGGCGGAGGGTCTGCGGGTGCAGACCGGAGAGCTCGGCGGCCACCGAGATCACGTAGACCGGGGTCTCCTCGGTGAGCACGTACTGGGGCTGCGGGGCGCTCCGCCGCGTGGTGCGGCGGGCGCCGCCACCGGGCAGGCCGTCACCGAGGCCGGGTCCGATGGGTTCGTCGGGGATCATCTGGTCGTCACGCTCCCTTCGCCGCTCTGAACAGGGCGGCTCGTGGGTCGTCGGAGGCGGTCGCCTCGCGGTACTGCTCCAGTGCGGTCAGCGCGTCGCCGGTGACGGTCTGGGGCACCACGACCTCCACGGTGACCAGCAGGTCGCCGCGGGTGCCGTCCTTGCGGGTGGCGCCCTTGCCGCGGGCCCGCAGGGTCAGGCCGTTGGCACTGCCCGGGGGCAGCTTGAGCTTCACCGACGGGCCGTTCAGGGTCGGCACCTCGATGGTGCCGCCGAGGGCGGCCTCGGGGAAGGTGACCGGGACGGTCACGGTCAGGTTGTCGCCCTTGCGCCCGAAGACGGGGTGCGGGTCGACGTGCACGGTCACGTAGAGGTCGCCCGGCTGTCCGCCGCGCTCGCCCTGGGCGCCCTTGCCCTTGAGCCGGATCCGCTGGGCGTCCTGGACGCCGGCCGGGATCCGGACCTGCATGGTGCGGGCGGAGCTGGCCCGGCCGCTGCCGTGGCAGTCGGTGCACGGGTCGTCGACGATCATGCCGCGGCCGCGGCAGTCGCGGCAGGGCTCGGAGAGCGCGAAGGCGCCCTGGCCCCGGCTCACGGTGCCGGAGCCGACGCAGGTCGGGCAGACCCGCGGGGTGGTGCCGGACTTGGCACCGGTGCCGTTGCAGAGGCGGCAGGGGGCCTGACTGGTCATCCGCAGCGGGACGGTCGCACCGTCGACGGCCTCCTCGAAGGAGAGCGTCACCTCGGTCTCGACGTCGGAGCCGCGCCGCGGCTGGGCCTGCCGGCCGCCCCGGTTGAAGAGCCCGCCGAAGACGTCGCCGATCCCGCCGCTGCCGCCGCCGCCCTGGTTGCCGTTGAACAGGTCGCCGAAGTCGAAGCTGTAGCTGCCGGTGCCACCGGGGCCGCCGGACCGGAAGCCGCCGTTGGCGAAGAGGCTGCGGGCCTCGTCGTACTCCTTGCGGCGCTTCTCGTCGGAGAGGACGTCGTACGCCTCGGAGATGTCCTTGAACCGCTCCTCGGCTTTGGTGTCGCCCTTGTTGGCGTCGGGGTGGAACTCGCGCGCCAGCTTGCGGTAGGTCTTCTTGATCTCTGTGGCGCTGGCGTCCTTCGGCACGCCGAGGACCTTGTAGTAGTCCTTCTCCACGTAGTCCTTGCCGCTCATGGCCGGCGCCACCTCCCGAGGTCCATCGTCACAGTGCTGTCAACGGTCGGAACCCGGCGAGTGGTGCCGGGGAACCTCGACAGCGCGCTGCGGAGCCGTCCGCCGTACTGGCCGGCGTACGACTCCGCAGCGCAAGGGTTGTCAGCTGTCACCGGTGGTCAGCTGTCCGAGCCACCGTCGGCCTGGTCCTTCTTCTCCCCGCCCTCGGCGGTGTCGGCGTCCGGGCCGGGCGCGGTCTGGGTGCCCGGCTGGGGCTCCGCGACCGCGACCATCGCCGGGCGGATGATCCGCTCGCCGATCCGGTAACCGGGCTGGAGGATCTGGACACAGGTGTCCTCGGTGACCTCCGAGGAGTAGCTGTGCATCAGCGCCTCGTGCATGGTCGGGTCGAAGGGCTCGCCCTCCTTGCCGAACTGCTGCAGGCCCAGCTTGGCGACGACCGTCTCCAGCGACTCGGCGACGGACTTGAAGCCGCCCGTCACCTCGCCGTGGTCGCGGGCCCGGCCGATGTCGTCCAGGACCGGGATCAGCGACTCCAGGATGTTGGAGACGGCGATCTCGCGGACCGTCAGCCGGTCGCGCTCGACCCGCTTGCGGTAGTTCTGGTACTCGGCCTGGAGGCGCTGGAGGTCGGCGGTGCGCTCGGCCAGCTCGCGCTTGGCCGTGGCGTCCCCGGGGGTGCCGGCGTCGGTGCTCTCGGCACCGGCCGCGGCGGCCTCCTCGGCGGCCTTGATCACGGCCTCCTCGGCGGCGGAGTCGTCGCCGGGCTCGGCACCCTGCGGCTTCTCCGTCATGCCGCACCGCCCTTGGGCTTCTCGTCGTCCACGATCTCGGCGTCGACGACGTCGTCGTCCTTGGCACCGGCCTCGCCGGCGTCGCCGGCCGCGCCCGCCGCACCGGCGGCGTCGGCGTTGGCGTAGAGCGCCTGGCCGAGCTTCTGGGCGGTGGTGGAGACCTTCTCCGAGGCCTCGCGGATCTTCGCGATGTCCTCGCCCTTCAGGGCCTCCTTGAGCTCGCCGATGGCGGTCTCGACCTCGGTCTTGACGTCGGCCGGGAGCTTGTCGGAGTTGTCGGCGATGAACTTCTCGGTGGAGTAGACGAGCTGCTCGGCCTGGTTGCGGGTCTCCACGGCCTCGCGGCGCTCGTGGTCCTCGGCCGCGTACTGCTCGGCCTCGCGCATCATGCGCTCGATGTCGTCCTTCGGCAGCGCGGAGCCGCCGGTGACGGTCATCTTCTGCTCCTTGCCGGTGCCGAGGTCCTTCGCGCCGACGTGCATGATGCCGTTGGCGTCGATGTCGAAGGTGACCTCGATCTGGGGCAGGCCGCGGGGGGCCGGCGGCAGGCCGGTCAGCTCGAACATGCCGAGCTTCTTGTTGTACGCCGCGATCTCGCGCTCGCCCTGGTAGACCTGGATCTGCACGGACGGCTGGTTGTCCTCGGCCGTGGTGAAGATCTCGGAACGCTTGGTCGGGATCGTGGTGTTGCGCTCGATCAGCTTGGTCATGATGCCGCCCTTGGTCTCGATGCCGAGGGACAGCGGGGTGACGTCGAGCAGCAGGACGTCCTTGACCTCGCCCTTGAGGACACCGGCCTGGAGCGAGGCGCCGATGGCGACGACCTCGTCCGGGTTGACGCCCTTGTTGGCGTCCTTGCCGCCGGTCAGCTCGCGGACGAGCTCGGCGACGGCCGGCATACGGGTCGAGCCGCCGACGAGGACGACGTGGTCGATCTCGGAGAGGGCGATGCCCGCGTCCTTGATGACGTTGTGGAACGGGACCTTGCAGCGCTCCAGCAGGTCCGAGGTGAGCTGCTGGAACTGGGCCCGGGTGAGCTTCTCGTCCAGGTGCAGCGGGCCCTCGGCGGAGGCCGTGATGTAGGGCAGGTTGATCGAGGTCTCGGAGGACGAGGACAGCTCGATCTTGGCCTTCTCGGAGGCCTCGCGCAGACGCTGCAGCGCCATCTTGTCCTTGGACAGGTCGACGCCGTGGCCGGCCTGGAAGACCTTGACCAGGTGGTCGACGACCTTCTGGTCCCAGTCGTCGCCACCGAGGTGGTTGTCACCGTTGGTGGCCTTCACCTCGACGACGCCGTCGCCGATCTCCAGCAGCGAGACGTCGAAGGTGCCGCCGCCGAGGTCGAAGACCAGAATGGTCTGGTCGTCCTTGTCCAGGCCGTAGGCCAGGGCGGCCGCGGTCGGCTCGTTGACGATGCGCAGGACGTTGAGGCCCGCGATCTCACCGGCCTCCTTGGTGGCCTGGCGCTCGGAGTCGGAGAAGTACGCCGGAACGGTGATGACGGCGTCGGTGACCGTCTCGCCCAGGTAGGACTCGGCGTCGCGCTTCAGCTTCTGCAGGATGAAGGCGCTGATCTGCTGCGGGTTGAAGTCCTTGCCGTCCAGCCCGATCTTCCAGCTGGTGCCCATGTGGCGCTTGACCGAGCGAATGGTGCGGTCCACGTTGGTGACCGCCTGGCGCTTGGCCACCTCGCCGACGAGCACCTCGCCGTTCTTGGCGAAGGCGACGACGGACGGCGTGGTCCGCGCGCCCTCGGCGTTCGTGATGACGGTGGGCTCGCCACCCTCCAGAACGCTGACGACCGAGTTCGTCGTGCCGAGGTCGATGCCGACCGCGCGTGCCATCGTAAATACCTCCACGGAAGAGTTGAGCTTTACAGGCTCAAGGATGCATGACAGGCCGGGACGCGTCAACAGCTATGAGTCCTCGGCGCTCAACTTTGGTGAGCGGCGGGGTGCGCGAACGGACTCCGGCGCCCGGCCGGGACGCGGCCGGGGTGCCCCCGGGCGTGCGTTCACGTGACTGCCGCCATACCTTGAGCATCTTCAGGAGAAGTGGTGCCCGGCGGTAATGTCCGGGCCGTCGGCCCAGGAAGTTACCGACGAGTACACTGCCCCGGAGAAACCGCACACCCGTAACAAGCAAGCCGCAGGAGACGGAGAGCCGATGCAGCTAGCAGCGATCGTCATCTCGCTGGTCACGTTCGTGGTCGGCACCGCGCTCGCCGCTCGTGCGGCGCTGTACATCTACCGGGTGGTGCGGACCGGCCAGCCGGACGCCACCCGCTTCGGGCAGCCCGCCCAGCGGGCGAAGACGGTGGCCGTGGAGTTCGTCGGCCACACCAGGATGAACCGCTGGGGGATCGTCGGCGTCGCCCACT
The DNA here is from genome assembly GCF_900105395.1 of Streptomyces sp. TLI_053. Taxonomy (NCBI): domain Bacteria; kingdom Bacillati; phylum Actinomycetota; class Actinomycetes; order Kitasatosporales; family Streptomycetaceae; genus Streptomyces; species Streptomyces sp. TLI_053. The sequence goes on along the minus strand of NZ_LT629775.1, from coordinate 4,802,395 downwards.
GGTTCGTCGCGGTCGGCTTCTTCACCCTGGGCCTGACCCTGCTCACCGCGTTCTTCCAGCTGTTCGACGCCGAGTTCGTGCTGCCGGTGCTCGGCGGCTGGCTGCCGTACGAGCTCTTCACCGAGCTGGTCGGCACCTTCACCACGCTGGGCATCGCCGCCCTGATCGTGATCCGGCTGCTGAGCCTGCCCGGCCGGGCGGGCCGCAAGTCGCGCTTCGCCGGCTCGATCGCCTGGCAGGCCTTCTACGTCGAGTACACGATCCTCGGCATCGGCCTGTGCATCATGATCCTGCGCGGCCTGGAGGGCGCGCTGGAGCACGTCGGCTCCTACGAGGCCAAGTACCTGATCTCCTACCCGCTGGTGGCGGCGTTCCGCGGGCTGTCCCACGGGACCCTGGAGAACCTGGTCTACGTCTTCGCGATGCTGAAGATCTGCACCTCCTTCGCCTGGGCGATCACCATCGGCATCAACCCCTCGATGGGCGTCGCCTGGCACCGCTTCCTGGCCTTCTTCAACATCTACTTCAAGCGCGCGGAGGACGGCTCCACCGCGCTCGGCGAGCTGCGCCCGATGACCAGCGGCGGCGCGCCGATCGACTTCGAGGACCCGGCCGACGACGCCGTCTTCGGCGTCTCCCAGGTCGAGCACTTCTCCTGGAAGGGCATCCTCGACTTCTCCACCTGCACCGAGTGCGGCCGCTGCCAGTCGCAGTGCCCGGCCTGGAACACCGGCAAGCCGCTCTCGCCGAAGCTGCTGATCATGAGCCTGCGCGAGCACGCCTTCGGCAAGGCCCCCTACCTCCTGGCCGGCGGCGGCAAGGACATGGAGGGCGAGGAGAAGGCCACCGCCGAGCAGCTGGCGGACGTCCCGGCGGCCGCCCTGGCCGAGGCCGAGCGCCCGCTGATCGGCACCGCCGAGGAGAACGGCGTCATCGACCCGGACGTGCTGTGGTCCTGCACCACCTGCGGCGCCTGCGTCGAGCAGTGCCCGGTCGACATCGAGCACATCGACCACATCGTCGACATGCGCCGCTACCAGGTCATGATCGAGTCCTCGTTCCCCACCGAGGCCGGCACCATGCTCAAGAACCTGGAGAACAAGGGCAACCCCTGGGGCATGGCCACCAAGGCCCGCCTGGACTGGGTCAAGGAGCTCAAGAAGGAGACCGGCATCGAGGTGCCGGTGATCGGCGAGGACATCGACCCCGCCGAGGTCGAGTACCTGTACTGGGTGGGCTGCGCCGGCGCCCTGGAGGACCGGGCGAAGAAGACCACCAAGGCCTTCGCCGAACTGCTGCACACCGCGGGCGTGAAGTTCGCCATCCTCGGCAAGGAGGAGTCCTGCACCGGTGACTCCGCCCGCCGGCTGGGCAACGAGTTCCTCTTCCAGATGCTCGGCGCGCAGAACGTCGAGACCCTGAACGCCGCGCTGGAGGACGCCCCGGTCAAGCGGATCGTGGCGACCTGCCCGCACTGCTTCAACACCATCGCCAACGAGTACCCGCAGCTGGGCGGCCACTTCGAGGTCATCCACCACACCCAGCTGCTGCAGCACCTCATCGACGAGGGCAAGCTCGTGCCGGTCAACCCGGTCGAGGGCCTGATCACGTACCACGACCCCTGCTACCTGGGCCGCCACAACAAGGTCTACAGCCCGCCGCGCGAGATCATGGACAAGGTCCCCGGTCTGCGCCAGCAGGAGATGCACCGCCACAAGGAGCGCGGCTTCTGCTGCGGCGCCGGCGGCGCGCGGATGTGGATGGAGGAGCGCATCGGCAAGCGGATCAACACCGAGCGCGTGGACGAGGCGCTGTCCCTGAACCCGGACATCGTCTCCACCGCCTGCCCGTTCTGCCTGGTGATGCTCTCCGACTCGGTGAACGGCAAGAAGAACGAGGGCGCGGCCAAGGAGCACCTGAAGGTCGTCGACGTCGCCCAGCTGCTGCTCGACTCGGTCAAGGCGGTCCCGCCGGCCGCGGCCGAGGAGCCGCAGACGGTCGACGCCTGAGCGGCGTCCCGACCGACGGGGCCGTGAACCGGCCCGGTTGTTCGACAGTTCTGCAACAACCGCCCGGCCCGGGGGGTGCCACCGGCATCCGCCCGGGCCGGGCCCTTCCGGTGACCGCCCGGGGATTTTTCCGGTGACCGCCCCGGGCTCTCCGGGCCGCCGCCCGGTTCCGTTCCGGCCGCCGCCCGGCTCCGTCCCGGGTGCCGAGGGCAGGACCACCGCGCGGCGCTCCTGTCGGAAGGAAATACAGTAGGCGCCGGACCGGCCGTGAGCCGGTCGATCCGTTCCGGCCCCCGGAACGGCGTACACCACACCGACGGAGGTATCGGCCCGCCGGGCCGGGCCGCACAGAGCACAAGGGGAACAGCGCAGACCATGACCGAGGCGATCATGCTGGTCGGTGGTAAGGGCACGCGACTGCGTCCGCTGACCACCCACACCCCCAAGCCCATGTTGCCGGTGGCAGGCGTCCCGTTCATCGCGCACCAGCTGGCGCGCGCGGCGGCGGCCGGGGTCACCCGCGTGGTGCTCGCCACCTCCTACCTCGCCGAGGTCTTCGAGGACCACTTCCAGGACGGCACCCCCTACGGCATCGAGCTGGTCTACCTGACCGAGCGCGAGCCGCTCGGCACCGGCGGCGCCATCCGCAACGCGGCCACCGGGCTCACCTGCGGCCCGGACGAGCCGGTCCTGGTGTTCAACGGCGACATCCTCTCCGGCGTCGACATCGCCGCCCTGCGGGACGGCCACGTGGCCGCCGGAGCCGACGTCACCCTGCACCTCACCCGGGTCGAGGACCCGCGCGCGTTCGGCCTCGTGCCGACCGACGAGCACGGCCGGGTGCTGGAGTTCCTGGAGAAGCCGGAGACGCCGGAGCAGATCGTCACCGACCAGATCAACGCCGGCTGCTACGTCTTCACCCGTTCCGTCATCGACCGCATCCCGGCCGGCCGCGAGGTCTCCGTCGAGCGCGAGACCTTCCCCGAGCTGCTGGCCACCGGCGCGCTGCTGCGCGGCGTCGTGGACACCTCGTACTGGCTCGACCTCGGCACCCCGGCCGCCTTCGTCCGCGGCTCGGCCGACCTGGTGCTCGGCAAGGTCGACTCGCCCGCCGTGCCCGGCCCGACCGGCGACGCCCTGCTGCTGCCCGGGTCGACCGTCCGGCACGGCGCGGTGCTCAGCGGCGGCACCGTGGTCGCCGAGGGGGCGGTGGTCGAGGCCGGCGCCATCGTCGAGGGCAGCGTGATCCTGCCCGGTGCCGTGATCGGCGCCGACACCCTGGTCAAGGACTCGATCGTGGGCGCCTTCGCGACCGTCGGCGACCGCACCGCGCTGGACGGCGCGGTGATCGGGGACGGCGCGATCGTGGAGTCCGACAACGAGCTGCCGAACGGCATCCGGATCGCCTGCGGCACCCTGCTGCCGGTCGGTGCCGTCCGCACCTCGGCCGGCCCGGGCGGGTGCCCGGCCGGCACCAGCGCCGCGGCCTCCGTGCACGGGCCGAAGGTGGCCGTGGGGCAGTAGCCGCCTCCGTGCACGGGCCGGAGGTGGCCGTGGGGCGGTAACGCGCCGCCGTGGCCCCGCGGCAGTAACAGGCTCGCTGCAAACCGGACCCGGTCCGGTGCCCGGCCACCGGGGCGCCCGCCGGGCGGGTACCTTCGGAACGTGGCTGGCAATCGATACGACAGCGGTCAGGGCGCCGAACCCCGTGGCGGGTGGTCGGCGCCCCCGCAGCAGCAGGCGGCGCCCGGGGGGTACGGGCCGACGGACGGACCGGAGTACTTCACCGGCCCGCAGCAGGGACCCGGCGGCCCGCAGGGCCCGGCGGACCCGTACGGGCCCGGCCCCCGCTCCCCGTACGCCTCGCAGCAGGACCCGTACGGCGGGCAGCGGGACCCGTACGCGGGGCAGCAGCCCTACCCGGGGCAGCCGGGGCAGCCCTACGGCGGGCCGCAGCGGGACCCGTACGCGGCCGACCAGCCCGGTCACACCCGGGCCTTCCCGGTCGGCGCCGACCCGTACGCGGGCGAGCCGTCCTCCTACGCTCCGGAGCAGCCGCCGTACCCCGACGGCCCCGGTCAGCAGGGCCGGGCCCAGGGTTACGGCGACGACAACGTCGCCGTCTACCGGGCCGGCGGCCAGTCCGCACCGCAGGCCACCGGCCCCAGGCCGAGCTGGCGCGAACTGCTGACCGGACTCTTCCGCACCCCCACCGCGATCTTCGACCGCACCCGCGACCACCAGGTCTGGCTGCCCGCCGTCACGGTCTCCCTGCTCTACGGCGCCCTCGCCGTGCTCGGCCTCGGCATGACCCGCGACGACGTGGTCAACTCCACCTTCACCGTGGCGCTCACCGCGCTGCTGGCGGCGGCGATCGGCTTCACCCTGGCCGGCGCCATGCTCGGCGGGGTCACCTACGCGCTGGCCCGGCAGTTCGGCGGCGACGGCCCGTGGCAGTCCACGGTCGGCCTGGCCGTGCTGATCGGCTGGGTCACGGACGCGCCCCGGCTGCTGCTGGCACTGGTGCTGCCGGCCGACAACCTGCTGGTCCAGGTGGTCGGCTGGGCCACCTGGCTGCTCTGCGCGTTCCTGCTGACCAGCATGGTCCGCCGGGTGCACGACCTCCCCTGGGGCAAGGCGGCCGGTGCGGCGGCGCTGCAGCTGCTGGCGCTGCTGGTGCTGATCAAGCTGCCGACCCTCGGCTGACCCCGTCCCCTTCCCGACCCGCCCCCGGACCTCGGGGACAATGGAGCACGGGCCTCGCCTCGCGGGGCCCGTCGCCGTTTCCCGGGCCGTCCCGTCCGGGCCGCGCCCTTCCCCTGTCCAGTCCACCCTCACCCGCACGGAGCCAGGCATGACCCTCCCCACCACGCACGTCAGCTTCCCGGCCGGGGCGGTGACCGGCGAGTCGACGGTGCTGGCGGTGCACCCGCTGGACGGCGGCCGGTACGCCGTGGTCACCGGGGCGACGCCGTTCCACCCGCTCGACCACACCTGGCCGGACCAGCCCGCCGACCTCGGCACGCTCACCGTGGACGGCGTGGAGCTGGCCGTCGTCGACTGCCTCACCGGTGCGGTCGGCCCGGACGGCGGCCCGGTGCTGGTGGGAGCCGACATCCCGGTCCGCCGCGGCGACGAGGAGTGGTCCTGGCTGGTCCTGCACGTCCTCGCGGCGGACCCGGGCGACATCGTCGGCCGGACTGCCGCCCTCGCCGTCGACGCCGGCCGGCGCGGGGCTCTCAGCGCCTCCCACAGCGGCTGCCACCTGCTCGCCCTCGCCCTCAACGAGGCGCTCGCGCCGCGCTGGCGCAAGGACCCGGGCCGCACCGACGCCTTCGGCCACCCGGACTTCGACAGCCTCGCCATGGCGAGCTCGGTGATGGACACCGAGGCGAGCACCGACACCTACCGGCTCGGCAAGTCGCTGCGCAAGAAGGGCTTCACCGCCGAGGCCACCGAGGAGTTCCCGGCCCTCGCCGACGCCCTCCCCGAGCTGACCGAGGCCGTCAACCGCCGGCTGGCCGGCTGGGTCGCCGCCGACGCCCCGGTGCGCATCGACGTCCCCGGCCCCGAGCTGACCGCCCGCCGCGAGTGGAACTGCGAGCTGCCCGAGGGCGCGGCGCGGATCTTCTGCGGCGGCACCCATCTGCACCACCTGGGCGAGCTGGCCGAGCTCCGCACCGAACTGCGGCTCTCCGAGGACGGCAGCGAGCTGGTCGCCGTCACCCGCCCGAAGCGGGCCTGACACGGCGGCGGGCGGCCACCCCGTCCAGGGTGGCCGCCCGTGTCGTGCCCGCTCGCGCTGCTCGCGGCGCCGCTCAGACCTCGGAGCGGTGGAAGTTCAGGTAGGAACGCGACGGCGTCGGGCCGCGCTGCCCCTGGTAGCGCGAGCCGTACCGCTGCGAGCCGTACGGGTGCTCCGAGGGCGAGGAGAGCCGGAACAGGCAGAGCTGCCCGATCTTCATCCCCGGGTAGAGCTTGATCGGCAGCGTCGCGACGTTCGACAGCTCCAGCGTGACGTGCCCGCTGAACCCGGGGTCGATGAAACCCGCCGTGGAGTGCGTCAGCAGACCGAGCCGGCCCAGGCTGGACTTGCCCTCCAGCCGCGAGGCGACGTCGTCGGGCAGCGTGATGACCTCGAAGGTCGATGCCAGCACGAACTCGCCCGGGTGCAGGATGAACGCGTCGTCGCCCTCCGGCTCGACCAGACGGGTCAGGTCCGGCTGCTCCTCGGAGGGGTCGATGTGCGGGTAGCGGTGGTTCTCGAAGACCCTGAAGAAGCGGTCCAGTCGCACGTCGATGCTCGACGGCTGGACCATCGCGGGGTCGAACGGATCGATCACCACCCGGCCGTTGTCGATCTCGGCCCGGATGTCCTTGTCAGAGAGCAGCACGCTTCGAGGTTACGTGCACGATGCGGCCCCGGACGAATCGCCCGGGGCCGCACCCGTCACATCTCTCCCACGACCGCCCTCGTCAGGCGAGGAACTCCGCGGCCTCCAGCCGCAGTGCCCGGGCCAGTTGCGGCTCGGACAGCTCCCGCACGTCGGCGAGCACCGAACTCCTCAGCCGTCCGCACTGCGGGCACCGGATCAGCCGCCCCGGCCCCAGCCGGCCGGCGCCGAGATTCTGCATCGGGAACGTGGTGGTGCTGAACAGGTGCCCCTCGGCACAACGAACGACGGCGCGCTGCTCCATCGATCCCCTTCCCATCCTTACCCCGGTACTCACCCGTACTCGTCGCCCCGAACGGCGGAGCCCCCGGGACCAGCGTCACATTAGGGGAAGTTCTGGACATTCCACACCAAGGCTCGCCGCCCGCACCCACCCGCCGGGGCAGTCTCGCGCGGCCCACACAGTACGCCCCCGCCCCCACCCCGCGCGGCTCCGCCACGACCTCCGGCCGCCTGTGCGGCGACCGTCACGGATGGGGTACAGTGAGGGCAGATCGAGCGTCTCTGACGACTCGTCAGGCGGGCGTAGTTTAATGGTAGAACATGAGCTTCCCAAGCTTATAGCGCGAGTTCGATTCTCGTCGCCCGCTCCATCGATAAAGCCGCAGGTCAGCGACCTGCGGCTTTTGCGTTCTCCGGACCGGTCCAGCTATTTCCGGCATGGCCCGGGAGCCGGGTGGCGGAGTGCGCCGCAGACGATCCGAGCGAGGCCCGGGCAGGGCACCGGGAGCCGGCGGCGGCGCGTTCGGGGCATCGTCGCAGCGGCTTTGTCGCCAGGTGTTCCCGGTGTCCGGCGCAGACCCTCCGCAGGGCCGTCGCGAATGGCCTGCCCGGTGCGGGCGGGGCCGGTGGACGACGCGGTCGTGCCGGTTCTCCGCAGCGCTGCCGGAACGGTCGACGGATACTGCGGAACCGGGGAGTTGAGGTGGTTCCGCAGCGGTGCCGCGGGGGCCGCGGAGGAGGTCCGGACCGGCTTCGCGGGGGTGCGGGCGAAGGTCCTCCGGCGGTCCGGCCCGGCAGGCTACGGTGGGGCCGGATGCAACAGGTCGGGGCATTGGAGAACCTCTGCCTCACGGAGGACCGGGGGTGGGCGCGGTGGATCCGCTGTCGTTGTCGATGGTGACGGCTTTCCTGGGTGCGGCCGGTGCGGGGATGGCCAACGAGGCGGGGAAGCGGGCCTGGGAGACGATGGGCGGGCTGGTGGCCCGGGTGGTGGGGCGCGAGGTGCCGGCGCCGGTGGGGGCGGCCGAGCGGGAGTCGGTGGCGGGGCTGCTCGTGGCGGAGGCGTCGCGCAGCCCCGAACAGGCGAGGGCGCTGGCCGCCGCGATGAGCGGGAGGGGTACCGGTGGGGCGGCGGTGCACGGGGTGCCGCGGCTGCTGCCGGCCTCCGCGCGCTTCTTCACCGACCGGAAGGGCCCGTTGGCGCTGCTGGACCGGGAGGCGGACCGCAAGCCCGACGGCCTGCCGAAGGTGGCCGTCCTGCACGGTCCGGCGGGGATCGGTACCAGTGCGCTCGCCTTCCACTGGGGCGGACGCGAGGCCGGCCGGTTCCCGGACGGGACCCTGTACACGGACCTCCGGGGCGGTTCGGCGAGCACCGCTCCGACGGCCGCCACCGTCCTGCGGCACTTCCTGCTGCGCCTCGGTGTGCCGGCGGAGTACGTTCCGCCCGCCGTGGAGGACCGGGTGGACCTCTTCCGCTCCCTGTTGTCCGGACGGCGGCTGCTGGTCGTGCTCGACCACGCGCAGTCGGCGGCCCAGGTCGATCCGCTGATCACGGCGGCGCCCGGCGTGTTCACCCTGGTCGTCGCCCGCCGGCCGCTCACCGGGCTGGACGCGGTGGCCGTTCCCGTCGGCCCGCTGTCCGACCGGGACGCCAGGCGGCTGCTGGCCGAGCTGGCGGGACGGTCCGCCGTGGCGACGGCCCGCGCCGCGCTTCCCTCGGTGCTGGAGCGCTGCGCCGGTTCGCCGTTCGCGCTGCGGGCGATGGCTCCGTACCTGGCGACGGGGCCGCTCGGCGGCGACGGCGCGGCGGATTCCCCGAACCCCCTGCCCCCGGTGCGGGCCGTCGCCGAGGAGGCCTACCGGCGGCTCGGGCCGGAGGCGGCGCGGATCTACCGGCTCGGTTCGCTGCGGCCGTGGTCCTCGTTGGACGCGGCCGTGGTGGCGGCGACGGCCGAGGTCGCGGAGGACGCCGCGGGGCGGGTGCTGGCCGAGCTGGCGGAGCTCCGGTTGCTGGAGAGCACCGGGGACGGCCGCTACCGCTACCGGCCGGCGGTGCGTGCGCACGCGGAGGAGGCGGCGGCCCGCGAGGAGGGCCTGGCGGGGTGCGCCGCGGCCGTGGCCCGCGCCGCGGACTGGTACCTGCGGTTCGCCGTCCGCGCCGACTACGCGGCGTTGAAGGAGCGTTGGCACCTCGGCCCGTTGTACGCCGAGCTGGGTCCGGGGCCGTACCAGGACGAGGGCGCGGCGGTCGCCGCGCTGGTCGCCGAGGCGGGCAACCTGGTCGAAGCCGTGCTCGCCGCCGAGGAGTTCGGCCGCTTCGACACCGTCTGCCAGACCGTCGAGGCGCTCTGGGCCGTGCAGTTGAAGGCCGGCTGCCACGATGTGCTGCTGCCCGCGCTGAGGGCCGGCGCCCGGACGGCCGGCCGGCACTGCCCGGGAACCCGGACGGCCGGCCGGATGCACATCCAACTCGCTTTCGCCCTGATGGAGTTGCGTCAGGACGAGGAGGCGGAGGGCGAACTTCTGGCGGCCGCGGCGGACGAGGAGCGGGCCGGGCACGGGCGCGGCCGGGCGACGGCGGTCGAGTCGCTGGGGCTGCTGCGGCTGCGGCAGTGGCGCTTCGGATCGGCCCTGGAGTGCTTCGAGGAGGCGGACGGGCTGCTGGACCGGATCGGCCCGGTCGACGACGGGGCCGCCGATGTGCCGCGGGCCCGGGCGCTGCTGCACCGGCACCGGGGGCGGGCGCTGAGGGGCCTCGGCCGCTTCGACGAGGCGGAGCAACAGCTCTCCGTCGCAAGGGAGTTCTTCCGCGAGAGCGGTGAACGCTACAACACCGCCCGGGTGCTGACGGATCTCGCCGAACTCCACCTCGACGCGGCCGACCGGGCCGGGGCGCTGCCGCTGGTCGACGAGGCCGTCGCGCTGCTCGGGCGGGAGAACGCGACCGTGCACCTCACCTATCTGGCCGGGTTGCGCGCCCGGTGCCTGCCCGATCGATCCTCCGGTCACTCTCCCGGTCACTCTTCCGATCGACCGTGACGCGGACCCGCGTCGTACGGGTGCCGGTCCTGACGGTCAGGGTGGTGGGCGCCGCCACGACCGCGGGGCCGGTGTGCAGCCGTGCGAGCAGCGCCGAGGCGTGTGCGGCCGGGTCGCCGTCACCGTCGGCGGTCAGCCTGAGCCGGAGTCCGCCGCGGTGCAGCACCACGCACTCGCGAGGGCCGGTGACGTAGACGGCGAGCGAGGCGGACCGGTACCGGCCGAGCACCTCGGCCGCCCACGCGTGGGGCGGGCCGAACCGGGGGTCGTCGGGCTCGCCGTACCGGAGGATGACGTCGGCCGATTCCAGCACACCGGGGTCGAGGGTGTCCTCGTGCACGGCGAGGTGTCCCTCGCCCTCGGCGCCGTCGGGTTCGTAGCGGGGCTCGGCGAAGCGCAGGACGGCGATGCTGCCGTCCGCGGCGGTGCGGGTGATGACGCGCAGGGGCGCGGTGCGCAGCGGCGGCTCGTACGGCGGCAGCGGCAGCGGGTCGAGCACGGCCGGTCCGGCCGGTTCGGTGATGCCGATCATCCGGTAGAAGAGGCCGCGCAGCAGGGCCGCGGCCTGTCCCGGGGCCGAACTGGTCAGCCGGTCCGGCCCGTCGAGGGGGCGGTGTTCGGTCAGCAGCTCGTCCAGCTGGGGCGGGAGCGCGCTGTACGGATCGAGTCGGGGTGCGGACCGGACGAACGCCGCGACGGGCGATTCCGTCCCGAGGGCGTCGGGGTCGGCGGCGCCCAGGAGCACGGGGGTGCCGCAGGCGGCGGCGTAGTAGCTGACCGAACCGAAGTCGCCCAGGACCACGTCCGCGGCGATCAGGGCCTGGCGCCAGCCTTCGAGCGGGTCGACGAGGGCGAGCCCGGCCCGACGGGCCCGGTCCAGCCAGAGGCGGATCTGGCCGGGGCCGTGGCCGTGCCAGATGTTCGGGTGGAGGACGGCCGCCACCCGGTACTCGTCGGCGGGGAGTTCGGACGTCAGCCGGGGGAGCAGCAGCGGGAGGACGTCCTCGGGGCCGGAGTCACCGAAGAGCGAGGTCGGGTTCCAGGTGGAGTTCAGCAGGACGAGGCGCTGGCCGGGATGTACTCCCAGGGCACGCCGGTACCGGTCCCGGTGGTGCCGGGCGGCGAGGATGCGGTCGAAGCAGGGGTCGCCGGCCAGTACGGCGGTCGGCAGGGCCTCGGGGCAGGACTCGGCGAGGCGGGCGATCTGCTCCGGGTGGGAGAAGACCATGGCGTCCGCGACCGGGGTGCCTCCGGCGGTGAGGATCCACTCCGGTCCGAGCCCGAACACGGTGTCCGGTGTCCGGTGTCCGGTGTCCGGTGCGGTGAGCGTCTTATTGTATCCGGCGCCGTGCGAGAGGATCGCCAACGCGCCTTTCAGAAGGTCGAGTTGACCTCCGAAGCTTGCCGACACCGCCAGGTCCACGGGAGTCGAGAGGGCCTGCTCCCAGGGCAGCACCGGGACGCCCGTCGAGGCGAGCAGCTCCGCCACGCCCGACTGGAACGGTGACGAGCCGGTGCAGGTCGCCAGTACCTGGAGCCGCAGGTCGTCGCGGAACAGCGGCAGCACATCGATCAGTCGCGTCGCGGCCGTCACGTTGTGGACGACCAGCAGCACCCGTCGGCATCGGCCGCGAGTGGCCCACCGGGCCGCCTCGGGTCCCACCGGCACGCGAACCCAGTGCTTCGGGTCCTCGCCCACGCTGCCTCCCAGCCCTTCCGGTTCGAGACCTCTGCGGCCGCCGTCGCCGATCTTGGAATCGGAACCGCCAACGTATCGCGCCGAGGCCCGACTGCCCGGCGGTCCCGCCGCGCGAGCCGACCGGGGGAGTGTCGGGGCGGCGGGTCGGGGCGGCGGGCCGGGGCGGCGCAAGGATGGCGTCAGGGGCGCGGATAGAGGCGGAGGAAGGCCTGGACTCCGGTGGTGACGGTGCTGTGGAGGGCGGTGTCGGAGATGGGGACGGCGCCGTAGAAGGACTGGTCGGCCGCTCCGCTGAAGGTGAGCAGGGTGAAGTGGGTGGCGGCGAGGTCGGGGTCGTCGAGGGTGAGCAGGTCCTGGGAGGCGAGGCGGACGAGGTGGTCGGCGAGGTCGCGCTGGGAGGCGAGCGGGCCGGCGGCGAGCCAGGCGGCGAGGACGTCGGGCGGGATGTTGCCGGCCTCGGCGCGGATGGTGCGGCCGAGGGCGTAGTGCTCGCCGGCGGCGAGCACGGCCTTGGCGCGGTCGACGGCGAAGGCGGTGAGGTCGGCCTCCAGGTCGACGATCTTGTGCAGATGCCGGTCGGCCAGGCCGGCGATGATCTCGGTGAGTTCGCCGGCGGTCTCCAGGGCGACGGAGAGGAAGAGCTTCTCCTTGTCGCCGAAGTGGTTGTAGATGGTGCGCTTGGACACGCCGGCCTCGGAGGCGATGGCGTCGACGCTGGCCCGGGTGTAGCCCTCGCGGCCGAACACCGTGCTCGCCGCGCGGGCGATGGCCCGGCGCTTCTCGGGCATGCGGCGTGAGCCGGTGGTCGCTGCCGGGTTCGCTGTGCTCATCGGGCGGGTTCCCCTCCTCGGCGTATTGCACTACCCGGTGCAGTTTACCTGGAGGGGCGTGAAGTGCGGACGGTAGTGAGGGCGGGAAAACGGGGCCGGAAAGCAGGGAGGCGCGGAGCGGGTCCCCCCGGACCCGCTCCGCGCCGCGTCGACGCGCGACGTCTACGCCGCTCCCCCCGACCACCCCGGACTCCACCGTCCCCCCTGGCACCGCTCTCCGGCGAGAGCGTTCCGCACAGGCCCGGCGGGCCCCCTTGACCGTGGGGCGTCGTTGATCGTTACGGTAACAAACCGCATGGTTGGTTTGTCAATACCCCTAATCCATGAAACATCCACAATCGGGGATTGCCGTCCGGTTGGCAAGAGGCGGCGAGGGGCGTTGGGGCGCCGGTGGAAGCTGCTGGTGGGATCGTTCGTTCGGGTGCCGGGGGATTCCGGACCGGGATCTCGGGCCGGTGGCTCGGAATCCGATATTCCGAACGGAATGTCGGTATTCGAACGCCGTCAGCGCAGCAGACGGCGTTCCTTGGCGACTGCCACCGCGCCCGATCGGGTGTCGACGCCTAGCTTGTCGTAGATCCGGCCCAGGTGGGTCTTCACCGTCGCCTCGCTGATGAACAGCGCCCGGGCGATCTCCCGGTTGCCGAGCCCCTGGGCGAGCTGGGCGAGGATCTCCGTCTCGCGCTCGGTGAGCTGCGGCGCCGGGGCTCGCATCTGCGCCATCACCCGGGAGGCGACCGGCGGTGAGAGCACCGTGCGGCCCAGGGCGGCGGAGTGCACCGCGGCGAAGAGTTCCTCCGGCCGTTCGGCCTTCAGCAGGTAGCCGGTCGCGCCCGCGCCGATCGCCCGGGTGATGTCGGCGTCGGTGTCGTACGTGGTCAGCACCAGGACGTGCGGCGCCTCCGGCGCGGCGGTGATCCGCCGGGTGGCCTCCACCCCGTCGATGCCGTCGCCGAGCTGGAGGTCCATCAGCACCACCTGCGGGGCCAGCCGGGCCGCCAGGTCGACCGCCTCCTCGCCGCTGCTCGCCTCGCCGACCACCTCGATGTCGCCGGCGCTGGCCAGCAGGGCGAGCAGGCCGGCCCGGACCACCGCGTGGTCGTCGCAGACCAGCAGCCGGACCGGGGACGGGGCGGGGGCGGGGTTCATCGGACGGCTCCTGGGCCCTGGCGACGGTCCGGGGCGGTGGGGGTGGACGGGGTGGAGGAAGTGGTGGGGGTGTCGGGGGCGTCGGGGGTGAGCGGGACCGCGGCGGAGACGACGGTGCCCTCCCCGGGCGCGCTCTCCACGGTCAGGGTCCCACCGAGCTGGCGCAGCCGAGCCCGCATGGCGGGCAGGCCGTGGCCCCGGCTCCCGGTGGGGGCGGTGTCGTCGGGGGAGAAGCCGCGGCCGTCGTCGGCGATGTCCAGGACGGCCTGGTCGCCGAGGAAGGAGAGGGTGAGACCGGCGGCGGTGGCCCCGGCGTGCTCCCGGACGTTGGCGAGCGCGCCCTGGGCAATGCGCAGCAGGGCGGACTGCGCGGCCGCCGGGAGCGGCACGGGTACGCCGTCCAGGTGGAAGCGGACCGGCAGCCCGCTCTCGGCCGACTCCCGTTCGGCGAGCGAGCGCAGCGCCCGGTCGAGGGTGCCGCCGTCGGCGAGCTCGGCCGGCGCGAGGTCGTGGACGAAGCGGCGGGCCTCGGCGAGGTTCCGGGCGGCCACCGCGGCGGCGGTGCGGACGTGGCCCCGGGCGGTCGCCGGGTCGCCGTCCCAGGTGCGGTCGGCGGCCTGGAGCAGCATCTGCTGGCTGGAGAGCCCCTGGGCGAGGGTGTCGTGGATCTCCATGGCGAGCCGTTCGCGCTCGGCCAGCGTGCCCTCCCGCCGCTCGGTGGCGGCGAGTTCGCGCCGGGTGCGGACCAGGTCGGCGATCAGCGCCCGCTGCCGTTCGGCCTGCCGTTCCATGTAGAGGAAGACGCCGGTGGCCAGTGCGGCGACGGCGGGCGGCAGCAGGAGGAGGTTGGCGTCGGTCGCGCCCGGCAGCCGGACCTCACCGACCACCACCAGCAGGGTGAGCGCCGCCACCAGGGGGACGGCCGCGGGCGTGGGCAGCGTGCGCAGGGCCGTGTAGACGAGCGGCACGGCGCACCAGGAGAAGCTCGGCGCGAGCAGCACCAGGACCACCCAGAGCACGGTCACCACGGCCAGCGGCCAGGCGGGGCGGCGTTGCCCGGGGGCGGGCGGGCGGCGGTGGGCGAGCCAGGAGCCGACGGGCTGGACGACGGCCAGCGCGATGCTCAGGCCGAGCACCCACGGGATCCGCGGACTGCCCGGGTGGTGGGTGAGGAAGCGGCTCAGCGAGGTGGCGAGCAGCAGCAGGAACGCGGAGTCGAGCAGGACGGCCAGCCGGCCGGCGTCCGGGTCGAGCGGAGGGCCGGGGTGGTGCACGGGGCCGCTCCTCGCTCGCTCGCTCGCTCGTTCGTTCGCTTCCGACGGCCGGTCGTCGTGGCCGTAGCCGTGCTCGTGGCCGGTCGTCGTGACCAACGCTGCCCCGGCCGGGGCGATCCCTCGGACGATCCCTCGATGGTGACCCGTCCGGCCCGGGGACGCATCAGCCGATCGGCTGACGGGTCCGTCGTCCATCATGCCCGCGGGGAGTGCCCGGACCGCCGATGCGGCGCGGGGGGCGGCCGCCGGAGGATCGATTCCGTTCCCAGCGACACCATCCGACGAGGAGCCGGACCATGAAGAAGATCTCCGTTCGTACCAAGGTGCTGACCGGTACCGTCGCCGCCGCCGCGCTGGCCGCCGCCACCCTCGGCGCCGTCTCGGCCAGTGCCGAGGCCACCGACACCCCGTCCGTCGCCGCCGCCGCGGTCAAGGCCGACACCCGGGACAAGAACCTCGCCCAGACCACCGGCCTGACCATCGCCGCCGCCACCAAGGCCGCCGAGGCCACCCTGGACGCGGCGGCCAAGGCCGGTCAGAAGGTCTCGGTGGCGGTCGTCGACCGTGACGGTGTCACCCGGGTGCTGCTCAAGGGCGACGGCGCCGGGCCGCAGTCGCCCGAGTCGGCCGTGCGGAAGGCCTTCACCGCGGTCTCCTGGAACGCGCCCACCTCCGAGCTGGCCAAGCGGCTCGCCCAGGCGCCGAACCTGAAGGACATCCCGGGCACCCTGTTCCTGGCGGGCGGTGCGCCGGTGCAGTCGAAGGGTGCGCCGGTCGCGGCCATCGGCGTCGCGGGCGCCCCGAGCGGCGACCTGGACGAGCAGTTCGCGCAGGCGGGCGTCGAGGCGCTCGGGAAGTGACACCCGGCCGGTGAAGGGCACGGGGACGGAGCACGCGCCGGAGCGGACCCCCGACCGCTCCGGCGCGCACCGGCCCGCGCCCGCGCCCGCACCCGGTCCCGGTCCCGGTCCCGAGCTCGCGGCCGTCGCCCCGGAACGGCCCTCCGGCCACCGCCCCGAGGGCTCCCCGTACGGGTGAAGGTCACCCGGGTCGTCGCAGAACACGGGCACTTTGGCCGAAAAGCCGCTGCCACTGTCGGTGCCGCGTGGCAGGCTTCCCGCTATGACGGCGTGGACCCTCAACGACATCGAACGTGCGATCCGCTCCTCCTGGGGTGTCGACACCTGCGCGCCCGAGGACCAGGCCCACTGGCGTCCCGACAATCCCGCCCACGGCCAGTGCGGGGCGACCGCCCTGGTGGTGCACGACCTGCTGGGCGGCGAGCTGATGATGGGCGAGGTGTACGTCGGCGGGGTCCGGACGGACCTGCACTGGTGGAACCGGTCCGCCGCCGGCGTCGAGGTCGACATGACCCGTTCCCGCTTCGGTCCGGACGAGGAGGTCGGCCCCGGTCGCCCGGTCGCCCGCCCGCAGCGTCCGGGCCGGCTCCAGGTCCAGTACCAGCTGCTGCGCCACCGGGTGGCCGCGCGGCTGGAGGCGGGGGCGGCGGACGGGCACCGCGCGGCGGCCGCCTGACCGCACCCGCCCCCACCGCCCGTGCACCCACCTCTCCGTGCGCCGACCTCTCCGTGCACCCGTCTCTCCGGGCGCCGGGATCGGGTCGGTCGGCGGCCCGGCGGGCTGACGTACAGTCGGTTGCTCGTGGTCGGACGACCGGTCCGTCCGCCGGGCGACAGCGGGAGCGTGCGATGAGCGGGACGACGGTCGGCTTCGTCGGACTGGGTGCGATGGGCCGGGGCATGGCGGGCAGTCTGCTGCGCGCCGGGTACACCGTCCGGGTGTGGAACCGCTCGCCCGAGCCGGTGGCCGCGATGGTCGCCCTGGGCGCCGAGGCGGCCGAGGGGCCGGCCGACGTCTTCGCGGCCGACACGGTCGTCTCGATGCTCGCCGACGACGACGCCGTCGAACGGCTGCTGCTCGACCCGGCCCTGCTGGCGGGGGCCGTGGCCACCCTGCACATCAACATGGCCACCGTCTCGGTCGACCTGGCCGAGCGGGCCGAGGCCCTGCACGCCGAGCACGGCATCGGGTACGTTGCCGCGCCGGTGCTCGGACGCCCGCCGGTGGCGGCCGCCGGGGAGCTCGACATCCTGGCCGCCGGGACTCCCGGTGCGCTGGCGGCGGCCGAACCGCTGCTCGCCGCGATGGGCCGGCGGGTCTGGCACTTCGGCGAGCGCCCGGCCCAGGCCAACACCGCCAAGATCAGCACCAACTTCCTGCTGGCCTGCGCGATCGAGTCGATGGCGGAGGCGTGCAGCCTGGCCGAGGCGAACGGGGTCCGGCCGACCGACCTGATCGAGATGCTCAGCGGCACGCTGTTCCCCGGGCCGGTCTACTCCGGGTACGGCGCGATGGTCGCCGAACGCCGTTACGAGCCCGCCGGGTTCAAGCTGCCGCTGGGGCTCAAGGACGTCGGCCTCGCGCTCACCGCCGGGGCCTCGGCGCGGGTGCCGCTGCCGTTCGGCAGCGTGCTGCGGGACGCGTTCCTGGACGCGCTCGCGCACGGGGACGGCGAGAAGGACTGGGCCGCCGTCGCGGCGGTCGCGCGACGGCGGGCCGGACTCCCCGCGTAGCGCCCCTGCCCCCACCGTGTACCAAGCAAGCGGCTCCCCCCGACGGCCGGGGGCAAAAAGCCCTTTCACGGGCAGAGTTGGGTCAATCGGACAGAAAACGGCCTGGTGACGTTTCAAACCGGCACCCACCTTCCGGCACAGCGGGGGCCTTCGGTAGTCTCCGTCGGACTTTCAGCCTTCGCGGGGGGATCGCGGCTCGGACAACCACCGGGTCCACCCGCGCTCCCGGGCCGCGCCCGGACACTCCCGTGAGGTTCTCCTTGTCCATCTCCATACCTCGCAGCCTGGCTCTGGCCGGCGCCGCCGCGCTCGCCGCCTCGATGGCCCTCACCGGCGCCCAGGGCGCCGTCGCCGCCGCCACCGGCGCGCCCTCGGCCGCCGCGCCGCAGGCCGACAAGGCCGCGCACCGCCAGCTCGACCTGTCGCTGGACGGGGTGCCGGGCACCTTCGTCGCCGGTGGCGAGTCCAAGCAGTTCAGCTTCACGATCGACAACAACACGAAGACGGACTTCGTCTTCTACCCGCTGCTCAAGTTCAAGAACGCCCAGGACACCCTGAAGGCGAAGGACCTGAAGGTCGAGTACCAGCTGCCCGAGGCGCTGGACAAGACCAAGGCCTGGCACCCGGCCGGAGCCGCGCCCGGCGCCGAGGCCGACGACGACGGCGTGCTGTTCCTGCTCGCCAAGCTCCAGGCCGACGGCAACCCGGACTTCGAGGACTCGCTGCTGGCCGTCACCAAGGGCAGCAGCCTGACGGTCGCCGTCCGCGTCACCGTGGCCAAGGACGCGCCGCGCGGCAACGCCGGCGTGGTTCCGGTGGTCTTCTCCGCCGAGGCCGAGGGCAACACGCCCACCGGCGAGGCCGAGTTCAGCTGCGACGGCATCCGCGGCAAGCGCTTCAAGATCGTGGCCGAGGGCCCGGGCAAGCCGAGCCCGACCGTCACGCCGTCGACGACGAAGCCGACCACCCCCAGCACGAGCCCGACGGTGAAGCCGACCGGCAGCCCGAGCACCAGCACGTCGCCGACCGCCTCGACGACCCCGAGCACGACGGCGACGCCGTCGACCACGCCGTCCACGACCGCGACCCCGTCGACGACGGCCACGCCGTCCACGACCGCGACCCCGTCGACCACGGCCACGCCGTCGACGACCGCCACCCCGTCGACCTCGGCCTCGCCCTCGGCCAGCGCCACCGTGACGCCGAGCGGGAGCACCTCCCCGAGCGCGCCCGCGACCGCCGCCCCGTCGAGCCCCGCGCCGACCCAGGACGACGCCGCCGGTCCGATCGACTTCCCGGTCAGCGTTCCGAAGGTCAAGCCGCTGCCGATCACCCCGGCGGCCGTCGCCAAGGCCAAGTCCAACGCGGACAAGGCGCTCGCCACCACGGGTGGCGGTGACGACAGCACCGGCATCGCGATCGCGGGCGGCGCCGTCCTCGCGGCCGGTGTCGGCACCCTGGTCGTGCTGCGCCGCCGCCGCACCGCGCAGCAGGGCTGAGTCCGGCCCGTCCGGGCCCACGCGCAGCAGGGCCGGTCCCGGCCCGTCCCGGCCCACCGCCGAGGCGCACCGCCCGAAGCGGAACCGCCCGTGCTCCCGAACCCGGGGGCACGGGCGGTTCCGTTCGGTCGCCTAGGATGACCGGCCGAGGGGGCGGCACGGCGGACGAGGTACTGGGGTGCGTGGAACGGGCGCGGGGCGCCGGGAGCGGTCAGGACGGCCGGGACGGGCCTGGACCGACTACGAGGCGGCCACCGGCCGGATCGGCAGCCTGCCGGTACGCAGACACCACGTCCTGCTGCTGGCCTGGACGGTGCTCTGGTTCCTGCTGGTCGAGCCGAGCGGCGGCTTCTCCTGGCACTACCTGCGCCAGGGCGAGGAACTGCTCTTCAGCGGCCGTTCGGACGGCGGTCTCGCCCTCTACGCCCACCACCCCGAGCTGCAGATCGGCCCGGTCAGTCTGGCCGTGGCGCGGCTCTTCGCGCCGTTCCCGGGGCACACCGGCGAGGTGCTGGCCGAGGCGGTGATGTCCGGCCTCGGGCTGGCGATGCTGGTCCTGGTGGGCCGCACGGCCGCGCAGTACCACCTGGGCACCGGCACCAACCACCGCCGGCTCCAGCAGCGGCTGCTGGTCGCCGGACTCGCGTTCATCCCGATGTGGGTCGAGGTGTCGGTCCGCTTCGCGCACCTGGACGACGTGCTGGCGCTGTTCTTCACCACCCTCGCCGCGCACGAGCTCAGCCGGGGCCGGGCCACCGCGGTGGCCGTGTACCTGGCGCTGGCCGTGGACTCCAAACCGTGGGCGCTGGCGTTCGCGCCGCTGATCCTCGCCCTGCCCAGGGCCAGGTGGGTGCGGACGGGGCTCTGGTTCGCCGGGCTGGTGGCGGTCGCCTGGCTGCCGTTCTACCTGGGTGACCTGGACACCGTCGCGGCCGCGAAGTTCACCATCCCCAATCAGACCGCCTCGGCGCTGCGTTGGTTCGGGGTGACCGATCCGACGACGCCCTGGTGGGACCGTCCGGCGCAGTTCGCCCTGGGCCTGGGCCTGGGCACCCTGGCGGTGTGGCGCGGCCGCTGGCCGGCCGTCGTCCTGCTCGGGGCGGACGCCCGGATCCTGCTGGACCCGAGCGTCTACACGTACTACACCGCGTCGATCATGCTCGGCACGCTGCTCTGGGACACGGTCGGACAGCGGCGGCTGGTGCCGTGGTGGAGCTGGATCGCGCTGGTCGCCCTGTACGGGGGCACGCTGTTCCTGCCGTCCGACCCGGCGCGCGGACTGGTGCGGCTCGCCTTCGTGGTGGTCTCGGCCGGGTGCGTGCTGCTCCTGCCCGCCCAGCGGCGGCGCGGCTCCGGCCGCCGTCCCCCCGGCCGGGGCGGCCCGGACGGCGGTCCCGGCGAAGGGCTCCCGCAGCAGCGGTCGGGCCGGCGGCGGAGCGGTCGCCGGCGGACCGCCGCGCCCCCGGTGCCCAGGCAGCCGGCGACGCTCCGGAGCCCCTGAAGCTCGTTCCGGAAGGTCCGGTGCGGGGCGTTCTCCGGCGCGCGGTGCGCGGGAACCACCGTCCTCGCCACGGGTCGGACCACGCACCGTCCTGCCCCCGCCCGGACTTCCGCACCGAGCTTCAGCGGGGCGGCTCCTCGCTGACGGCGGAGCGCGCACGCTGCCGGCCGTCGAACAGCAGCACCGCCAGGCCGGTCCCGGCCACCGCCCCCGCGCACTGGGCGAGCACGAAGCCGGGGACCGATCCGGGCGCGATCCCGGTCCAGCCGTCGGTGAGCGCCCGGCCCAGCGTCACGGCCGGATTGGCGAAGCCGCCCGAGGAGGTCGCCCAGCAGGCCGCGACCACCCAGAGGCCGACCAGTCCCGGGACCAGCCGCCCCCGCCCGGCGGCCGTCGCCCCGGTCACCACCAGCAGCAGGGCTCCGGTGGCCACCGCCTCGCCCAGCCACAGCGTGCCGCTCCCGCGCGGTACCTCCGACAGCCGGAACGCGGGGTGTCCGAACATCGCGTCGGCCAGTCCGGTGCCCGCCACCGCGCCGACGGTCTGCGCGGCGGCGTACCCGACCGCCTCGCGCAGCGGCAGCCCGACGGGGGTGCCCCGGCCGGTCCACCAGGCGCCCGCGGTGATCAGCGGGTTGAGGTGCCCGCCGGAGACCGGGCCGAACAGGGTGATCAGCACCGTCAGGGCCGCCGCCGAGGCGCCGACGTTCGCCAGGAAGCGCAGCCCGGCGTCCGGGGTCAGCGCGTCCGCCTGGTGTCCGGAGCCCACCACGACGACGGCCAGCAGGGCGGTGCCGACCAGCTCCGCCACCAGTCGGTGGCCCGGCGGCGGTGCGACGGTCGGCAGGTCGGCGACCGGCTCGGCCACGGTGGCCGGTCGTGCCCCGGCGGTCCGGCCGGTCGTGGCGGTCGGCCGGGAAGCCGGTGGCGGGGAGTCGGTCGGCGGCGTGGGCTTCGGCAGCGGCGTGCCGGGCGGTACGGGCGTGGTCACGCGCACATGCTGGTGGCCGCCCGGCCGCCCCGGCAATTGGCCGGACCCCACAAACCGGCGCCGGTCCGGCCCGGCCGGGTCGGAGACTTCTCCACCGGACCCCGACACCGGAACCCGACACGGGACTCCGACACCGGACCCCGACACTGGACCCGACGCGCGCGTCCGGCCCGCGAGACCCGGCCGCCACGTCCGGCCCCGCGCTTGACCCTCACGCAACGGGAGGAGGCAGGGTCGTGGTCAGCACGAAGGGAGTACCCCGATGAACAGCGGAGACGAGGACAGCCGCACCGGCCTCACGGTCGGCGCGGTGGCGCGGATCGCCAAGGTGACCGTCCGGACCCTGCACCACTACGACGAGATCGGCCTGCTGTCCCCCCGGGGCCGCACGCCGGCCGGCTACCGCCGGTACGACGAGGCCGACCTCGGCCGACTGCAGCGGATCCTGTTCTACCGCGAACTCGGGTTCCCCCTGGAGGAGATCGCGGCCGTCCTGGACGACGACTCGGTGAGCCCGAGCGAGCACCTGCGGCGCCAGCACCGGCTGCTGACCGACCGCATCGCCCACCTCCAGAAACTGGCCGCGGCCGTCGAACACGCCATGGAGGCAGAGAAGATGGGTATTCAGCTGACCCCGGAGGAGAAGTTCGAGCTCTTCGGCGAGCACTACCGCGAGGAGTGGGAGAGCGAGGCCGAGCAGCGCTGGGGCGACACCCCGGCCTGGGCGGAGTCCCAGCGCCGCACCGGCGGCTACGACAAGGGCGACTGGCAGCGGATCAAGGCCGAGGCGGACGCGCTCAACGCCCGCCTGGTCGAACTGTTCACCGCCGGCGAGCCCGCCGACGGCGACCCGGCGACGGACCTCGCCGAGGCGCACCGGCAGCACATCCGCGACAACTTCTACGACTGCACCTACGAGATCCACCGCGGTCTCGCTGGGATGTACCTCGCCGACCCGCGGTTCACCGCGGTCTACGAGCAGCTCGCGCCGGGCCTGGCCCAGTGGCTGCACGACGCCGTGCTCGCCAACGCGGCCCGCCGCGCGGGCGGGGAGGGCTGACACCGCACCGACCGGGGGTCACGCCCGGTCGGCGTCACGCCGCGCCGCGGCCGAAGGACCGGCGGTACGCCGTCGGGGAGGTGCGCATGACGCGCCCGAAGTGGTGCCGGAAGGTTGCGGCGCTCTCGAACCCCACCGCACCCGCGATCTCCTCGACGGTGCCGTCGGGCGCCTCCAGCAGCGGCAGGCTGGCCGCGACGCGCTGGCTGATCACCCAACGCATCGGGCTGGTGCCGTTGCGGGCGGTGAAGTGACGCAGGTAGGAGCGGTCGGACATCCGGGCGGCCCGGGCCAGCCCGGTGACCGTGAGCGGGTCGGCCAGGTGGTCCAGTGCCCACTGCATCGAGCGGGCGACGCCGTCGTCCTCCTCCTCGACCGGCCGGACGGCGGCCTCGATGAACTGGGCCTGGCCGCCGTCCCGGTGCGGCGGCACGACGAACCGGCGGGCCACGCTGTTGGCCACCTTCGCGCCGTGGTCGCGCCGGACCAGGTGCAGGCAGAGGTCGATCCCGGCCGCGCTGCCCGCGCTGGTCAGCACCGATCCGTTGTCCACGTAGAGCACGTCCGGGTTGACCCGGACGGCCGGGTGGCGCTGCCGCAGCAGTTCGGCGTACCGCCAGTGGGTGGTGGCCTCCTGACCGTCGAGCAGACCGGCGGCGGCCAGGGCGAAGGCCCCGGAGCAGATCGAGACGATCCGGGCGCCGCGCTCGTGCGCGGTGCGCAGCGCCTCGACCAGGGCGGGGGAGACCGTCCCGCCGAACGCGTTCGGTACGCCGGGGACCACCACGGTGTCGGCGGCGGCGAGGTCGTCGAGGCCGTGTTCGGCGGTGAGGGTGAATCCGCCGACCGAGCGGAGCGGGGTACCGGGGCGGTCGGCGCACACCCGCAGCCCGTACCAGGGGGTGGCCAGCAGCCCGCTCAGCTCGGGCCGGGCCAGGCCGAACACCTCGACCACGACACCGAGTTCGAACGGAGTCATGCCGTCGAAGGCGTAGACCGCGACCTCGTGCACCGGCTCCGGCCGCCGCCCGATGCTGACGGCCACCGGGCCGGGGACGGCACCGGTGGCCGTGTCGGTGGTGGCGGCGGTGTCGGTGGTCGCGGCGGTGACGGCAACGGTTGCCGGCCCGGTCGAGTGCTGCTCGGCCATGGGATCCCCTGGTGACGGGCGGTGGCGGAATGCCGGTGAGTGTAGCCGTTCCGGCCAGTTCGAAATTTCCTTCGAACCACCCACAACTCCTGGGGAGTATGGGCGTCTGAAAGGGTGAGGGCCGATTCGGCGCGGACACGACCGCACCGGTGCCGGGTCTCGCTCACCGGCCGAGTCCGACTACCACGGGGAACCCACCATGCGTCCGTCCACAGTCCGGCGTCTCGTCAGGACCGTTCCGCTGGCGGCCGTCGTGGCCGGCGCAGCCGGCTACGCGCTGCTTCCGGCCGAGGCGGGCGCGGACGCCCGGCCGGCCCGGTCCGCGGCTCCGGCACCCTCGGGCGTGGCACTCGTCGCACCGGTGGCCGACGCGCGGTCCGTCCCGGACGGGGCGTCGCCCACGGCCACCGCGGCGGGTACGCCCACCCCGGCCGGGACGCCGGGGACGGCGGGCACCGCGTCGGCCGTACCGACGGGGTCCGCCCCGGCCGTCCCGGCCGCTCCGCCCGCGGCCACCGCGAACGCTCCGGTGCCCGCGGCGGCGAAGCCGGCCGGGACCCCCGGGGGCGCGCCCGCCGGGACCGTCCGCCCCTCGGTCCCCGCCCCGGTCACCTCCCCGGGCGGTGGCCCGGCCCCGGTGACCGGCACCGTCCCGGACCGGCCGGGAGAGACGCCCGCCGCGATCGCCGAGCGGGTGGACGTCGCGATCCGCTCGCTCAGCGGCGACTGGGAGATCCGCGGCGGCGGCAGCTACTTCGAGTTCGAGGTGACCTGGACCAACGCCACCGACCGGCGCTTCGACGAGATCGTCCCGGTGGTCCGGGTGCTCCCGTTCGACTACCCGGCCGCCGTGGCGCGGCTCGGTGCGACGGCCAAGGGCGTGCTGGACCGCAAGGACCTCGACGAGTGGCGAGAGGTCAAGCCGGACCAGAAGGCCCCGGACAACGGACCCCAGCAGGGGGCGTTCGCGCTCGACCCGGGCGAGAGCCGAACCGTCCGCTACCGCCTGACCCTGGGGGCCGACAGCATGTCGGGCCGGCTGCCGATCCAGGCGGACGGTTTTGTCGGCCGCGGTGCCAAGGCGGTTTCGGTCGGCGGCACCCAGGCGCGGATGAACGTGACGACGGGGCAGCCGGTCCGGTTCTCGGCGACGACGGCGACCGACATGACCGTCGGCCGGATCCCCTCCGAGCTGCGGGTGGAGATGGCCAACCTGGACGCCACCGGCAACCACACCGTGTCCCCGGTGGTCAGGGTGACCGACCCGCTCGGCCGGAACACCACGCACGGCCTGGTGCCGGGCGACCTCTCCGCCGAGGTACTGGTGGACGGCGAGTGGCGCCGGCTGTCGGGCGCGCTCGACGCCGACGGTCAGGTCCGGGTGGACACCGCCGGGCTGACCCGGGTGCTGGGGCCGGGCGAGACGGCCGTCTTCCCGTTCCGTTTCAACCTGCCGAAGGGCTGGAGGGCCGGCAGCGGGCTGGAGTTCACGGTCGGCGGGACGGCCGACGGCGGCGCCCTGCCGACCCAGAAGGCCCGGCCGCGGATGACCTGGATGGCGGACGACACGCCGAACGCGACCTCCTAGCCAGGACCTGTCTCCCGGACCCTCGCCGGGCCGCGCACCGGCGGGATCCGGTGCGGTCGGGCGGGATCCGGCGGCACGCCCCCGGTCCGGCACGCCCCCGGTCCGGCACGACCCCGCTCCGGCACGACCTGCCCGGCCGGCCCGATCGCGCGATCGGGGCCCGGCCACCCAATGACGATGTCCTGACGCACCGGCCGGAGCCGGGTCGCGGTCGGGGGGAAAGCGAAGACGGATGTCCATGGCCATCGGGCGGGCCGCCCAAGCCGCCCAGGTCGACCAGGGGCGGGGGGTCGGCCTCCGCCGGCTGCTGGCGCTGCTGTTCGGCGCCCGGGAGCCGCAGGGCGCCGGCGAGGTCCTCGACGTCCCGGTCGCCGCGCAGACGGCCGGCCGGCGCCGGGCCGGGTTCAGGCTGCTGGCCGGTGGCGGCCGGACCCGCGAGGCCGGGCCGACGCTGACCGAGCTCTACCTCACGCACCGGCTGAGCCTGGTCCGGCTCGCGGTCCTGCTGGTCGACCATCAGGACCAGGCGGAGGACGTCGTGCAGGAAGCTTTCGCCAAGCTGTACCAACGGCACGGCGACGAGCTCGACGACCTCGACAACGCGTTGGCCTATCTGCGCACGGCCGTGGTCAACGGCGCGCGCTCGGTGCTCCGGCGGCGCCGCACGGCCCGCGAGTACGTGCCGCCGCACGAGGCGGACGCGCCCTCGGCGGAGGACCACGCCGTCCTCCACGACGAGCACCGGCGGGTGCTGGTGGCCATGCAGGAGCTGACCGCGCGCCAGCGCGAGGTGCTGGTGCTGCGCTACTGGTCCGACCTGTCGGAGTCGGAGATCGCGGAGATCCTCGCGGTGTCGCGCGGCACCGTGAAGTCCACCGCGAGCCGGGCCCTGGACGCCCTGGAACGGAAGCTGGGGGACGCCCGATGAGCGACGACCGGCGGCCCACGTCCGACCACGGGCCGGACGGCGACGCCTCCGGCCCGCGGCGCCCCGACCGGGAGCGCCCCGAGGGGGACGGCCCGAAGCGTCCCGAGGGGGACGGGCCGAAGCGTCCCGAGGGGGACGGGCCGAAGCGCCCCGGCCCGAAGCGCCCCGACCGGGACGACCCGAAGCGCCCCGACCGGGACGGCCCGCGCGGCACCCGGTCCGCGGCGGGCGGCGCCGGCACCGGCGTCACCGCCCCGGTCGGCGGGGAATCGCCGATGGAGCGGCTGCTCCGGGAGGCACTGGCAGCCCGCGCCGCCCGGATCACCGCCCAGGACCTGCGCCCGGCCGATCCGCCGAAGGGGCCCCGCAACCGCAGGCGGCCCGCCTACCTGGTGGGCCTGCCCCTGATGGGGCTCGCCGCGGCCATGATCGTCGGCGTGCTCACCGTCCCCACCGACATGCTCGCCGACAAGGGCGACGACGCGCCGGCGGCGACGATGAGCGACGGCCCGGTGCCCACCCGGGGCACCGACGGGGCCTCCCCGAGCGGCGTCCCCGCCCCGCCCGCCGACGACCCCGCCCACCCGCTCGGGGAAGCGGCCGGGGGGACGGCCCCTGGGCCGTCCGCCGCCGTCCCGGGTGCCGGGACCGCGCCGCCTCCGCCCGGCCAGGAGGGGGAGGACCCCGCACCGCCGGGGGCCGGAGCCGGGGCCTCCGCTCCGTCGCCCGGTGGTCCGGTGGCCGGAGCACAGTCCGCTCGCCCGTCCCCGGTGGCGCCCGCGCCCTCGGGCACGGTCCGCCAGGGCGGCGGCGTCGCGCTGAGCTTCGACGGCCTGACCGGGACGGAGGCGATCGTCGGCGCCGGCCCGACGACCTTCTCGGTGACCTGGCGCAACACCACCCAGCGGTTGTTCGAGGCGGTGGCCCCGGTGGTGTCGGTCCGGACGCTCACCGGAGCCGTCCGCTCCGGCCGGACGGTGCGCGGCCGGCTCCAGCGCGAGGAGGAGGACGGCGGCTGGACGGACGTCCCGCTGACCGTGGGTTCGGGCGCCTATCTGACCTCGGGCGACGCGGCCGCGTTCCCGCTCGCCGCGGGGGCCGCCCGGACGCTCCGCTACCGGCTGGACCCCTCGATCGACAGCGCGGAGGGGACGCTGCTGCTCGAGGCCGTGGCGGTGCTGCCGACCACGCCGGAGCGGTTCGAGGAGGGTTCGGCGCTGGCGCCCCTGCTGCTGACGAGCGCCCCGGCGGCCAGCCGGACGGCGCCCACGCTGACGCTCAGCTACCCGCCGGGCGACGGGGTGATCGCCGGGCGGCCCAGCGGGTTCGCGCTCAGCATCGGCAATCCGGGCGCGGCGCCGCTGGCCTCGGTGGTCCCGACCCTGGTGCTGACGGGCGCGGACGCGGCCAAGGCCGTCGTCGAGGCCAGGTTCGGCGCGGGCAACGGGGTCCGCCGGCTCCCGGTCGCACCGGACGGCAACGGGCAGCTGGTGGTCGACACCTCGCTGCTGGAGCGGCTGATCCGGCCGCACGACTCGAAGTACCTGGAGTTCCAGATCAGCGTCCCGGAGGGCTGGAAGCCCGACGCCGACTTCGCGGTGGTCGTCGGGGCCAGGGGCGACGGCCGGGAGGCGCCGCCGGTGGTGATCCAGCCGAAGTTCAGGGCGGCGGCCGACTCCTGACCACCCCGGTCCGCCGGTCGGCGGCCGCCGTGCCGGGACGGGGCCGCCGGCGGTCCGGCCCCCACTGCTCGGGGGCCGGACCACCGGCGACCGGGTCGCGCCGGACCACCGGCGACCGGGCCGCCCGGGGCGCATCCGCCCCGGGCCGTCGTCCGTCAGCCCCGGTCGAACGAGGCCATCCACGCCTCGACGTCCTCGGCCCGGCGCGGCAGGCCGGCCGAGAGGTTCTCGTTGCCGTCGGCGGTGACCAGGATGTCGTCCTCGATCCGGACGCCGATGCCGCGGTACTCCTCGGGGACGGTCAGGTCGTCCTGCTGGAAGTAGAGGCCGGGCTCCACGGTGAGGACCATGCCCGGCACCAGCAGCGCGTCGACGTGCTCCTCGGTGCGCGAGTGGGCGCAGTCGTGGACGTCCAGGCCGAGCATGTGGCCGGTGCCGTGCAGGGTCCAACGGCGCTGCAGGCCGAGCTCCAGGACCTTCTCGACGTCGTACACCGAGGCGTCCAGCAGGCCCCAGGCGAGCAGCCGCTCGGCGAGCACCCGCTGCGAGGCGTCGTGGAAGTCGCGGAAGCGGGCGCCGGGCTTCACGGCCGCGATACCGGCCTCCTGGGCGTCGTAGACCGCGTCGTAGATCTTCCGCTGCAGCTCGTCGAAGCGCCCGTTGATCGGCAGGGTGCGGGTGACGTCGGCGGTGTAGAGGGTCTCCGTCTCCACGCCGGCGTCCAGCAGCAGCAGCTCGCCGGGGCGGACCTCGCCGTCGTTGCGCACCCAGTGCAGGGTGGTGGCGTGCGCGCCGGCGGCGCAGATCGAGCCGTAGCCGACGTCGTTGCCCTCGACGCGGGCGCGGCGCCAGAAGGTGCCCTCGATCCAGCGCTCGGAGGTGGCGACGGCCTGGCCCAGCTCACGCACGCAGTCGGTGAAGCCGTTGACGGTGGCGGCGCAGGCCGCGCGCAGCTCGCCGATCTCCCACTCGTCCTTGACCAGCCGCAGGCCGCTCAGGAACTCCTTGAACCCGGCGTCCTGCTCGGCGTCCAGCACGTCGGCGAGCGCGGCCTCCAGGCCGGCGTCGTAGCCGCGCACGATCCGGGTCGGCACGCCGTCGGCGGCGCGGTCGGCCAGCTCGTCGGCGGCCTTGCGGACGTCGCGGACCGGCAGGCCGAGCAGCTGCTCCTGCTCGGTGAGGCTGTGCCGGCGGCCGACCCAGAGCTCGCCGTAGCCGTCGAGCCAGAACTCGCCGTTCTCGCGGTCGGAGCGGGGCAGCAGGTAGAGGACGAAGTCGTGGCCGGTGGCACCGGTGGGCTCGGCGACCAGTACGGCGTCCTCGGTGCGGTCACCGGTGAGGTGGACGTACTCGCTGGAAGCGCGGAAGCCGTAGTCGGTGTCGTTGGAACGGATCTTGAGGGTGCCGGCCGGGACGACCAGGCGCACGCCGGGGTGGGCGGCCGAGAGTGCGGCCCGGCGCTCGGCGGCGTAGCGGGCCTGCGGGACCGGGGTCAGGCCGTGCAGCTCGGTGTCGGCCCAGCCGGACTTCATCGACGCGGCGAGTTCGTCGGAGACCTCGGAGTAGAGGCCGTTCTTGCGGCCCTTGAACTGCTGCGGTTCCTCGTCGCCGCCGGCGGCCTCGGGGTTCTCGGCCACCGCCGGGGTGCGGTCCTCGGTCACGTACGTCGCCTCCTTGCGCGTGGTGCCGCCCGGGGCGCGTCGGATCACGACACAGGTGGGCGGCCGTGCGTCCATGGTACGGACGCCCGGCCGCTCACCCGTTCGGGCCTTCACCCGGTCGTGCCGGGCCGTGCTGTACCGGTACCCGGTCGTGCTGTACCGGTACCGGGCCGTGCCGGGCCCTGCTGTGCCGGTACCGCGTCGGCACGGGGCCGCTACCGGTGCCGGAGCGGCGCGGGGCGCGTCCGGCACCGGGCGGTCACTCGAAGCGGGCGGCGAGCAGCATCAGGTCGTCGGTGGCCGGGGCCCGGTCGGTGGAGCGCCGGGGGGCGGCCCCGCCGTCCGGGTCGGCGGAATCACGGCCCGCCGCGCGGCGGTCGGCCCGCTCCCGCCGGTCGGCGTCCCGTTCGGCCGCGGCCGCGAGCAGGTGGGCGCAGAGCCGTTCGGGGTCGGTCCGGACGTCCCGGGGGGCGTCGGCGGCGGCCCGGCGCAGATCGGTCTGTCCGGAGTGCAGGGTCTGGCCGAAGCGGCGGGCCAGTCCCTCGGTGTAGAGGATCAGGGTGTCCCCGCGCTCGACGGTGAACTCGACCCCGGGCGCCTCCCAGCAGGAGAGCATGCCGAGCGGCGCGGAGAGCGAGGTCTCGACGAACTCGGCGCCGTACCTGGTGACCAGTACCGGCGGGCAGTGCCCGGCCCCGGCCAGGGTGACCCGGCGCTCCTCCGGCTCCACCCAGGCGTAGACGGCGGTGGCGCTGCGGGTCGGCTCGGTGGTCTTGAGCAGCAGTTCGAGGTCGCCCAGGACGGACACCGGGTCCTCGCCCTCCAGCACCGCGTACGCGCGCAGCGCGGCCCGGACCCGGCCCATCGCGGCGGCCGCGCCGGGGGCGGAACCGGGGCCGGCCCCGGGGCCGTCGCCGGAGACCGAGCCGACGGTCAGCCCGACGGTGCCGTCCGGCAGCGGGATCGCGTCGTACCAGTCGCTGCCGCAGGAGCGGTCGAGTCCGGCCGGGACGAGCCGGGCGGCCAGCCGGAGCCCGCCGGGCTGCGGGAGGCGGTCGGGCAGCAGGCCCCGGCGCAGGGCCTCGGTGGTGCGCCGGACCTTCTCCGCGTCCAGTTGCTTGGCGAGCAGCGGCGCGGCGACCTCGGAGTAGCGGCGGGCCAGGTCGCGGCGGCGGTCGGTGGGGTCGGCGGGGGCGTCGTAGAACCACAGGGCGGCGGCCAGCGGGCCGTCCTCCTCGGTGGCGAGGGGCAGGCCGTAGCAGCCGCCGAGGCCGAGCTGCCCGGCGAGCTCGCGCAGCCGGGCGCCGATCGCCGGGTCCTCGGCGAGGTCGTGCGACCGCACCTCGGCGGGCCGGTCGTGCTCGCGCAGCAGCCGGGCCAGCAGGCTCTGGTCGGCCGGGACGGTCTCCAGCGCGCCCAGGCTGGCGCGGTCCAGGCCGAGCCCGAGCGGCTGGCTCGGGCCTCCGCCGGGCAGCACGGTGACCAGCAGGGCGCGGTCGGCGCCGAGCAGCGCGGTGCCGGAGGCGAGGACGGCGTCCAGGGTGGCGCCGAGGCCGCGGGCCCGGGCGAGCCGCTCGGTGTGCTCGTGCAGGCTGGCGAAATCGGACAGCCGTCCGGCCAAACGGTCCTGCACGCCGGCCGGTGCGGGGGCCGCGGTGCCGGGTGTGCCGGGGGCCGGGTCCGGGCCCGCGCCGTCCTCGGGGCGGCGGTCCGTGCCCTCGGGTCGTCCGGGGGACGGCTGGCCGCCCGACGCCGGGGCCGGGCCGTGGAAGCCCGGCGGATCGAGGACGGAGAGCCCGCTGGTGCAGCCGGGCTCGACCGGCTCGGAGGACGCCGACGGTGGGGGGGACTCGGTCATGCCGCCACTCCTGACGCGGTGGTACGTGTCACGCGGATCATGCGGAACCCCCCGGGGGACGGCCGTTTGGAGCGAGCACGGCCAAAGGGGCGCGTTTCGCCTCGATTCGCTACTACTCGTCATTGATCGACAGCAATGCCACCACTTCTACACAGGCCATTCGGGGCATGTCCAGAGTCGGGACAAGGCCGGTGGCGGGTTCCGGGCCTGGTGGGCCCGGTCGGGGGCGCGTTCTGCTCCGCGCGCGCCGGTCGCTCGCACCACGGTCCGGCGGGGTGCGAGGGCTCCGCCCGGCGGGCATGGAGCGGCCGGTGAACGGGCAGAACCGAGGGGACGGTTCCGGCGGCCGTCCGGATCGTATGCCTTTACCGCCGGCCGGCCGGGCCGGCCGGAAGCGACTCACTCGTACGGTGGAACCAACCGCGCCCGGGCGGCGTCCATCCGGTCGCATACGGGATTCTCGTTCCAAGGGCTGTTCTATTCCGCGGCCCTTTCACATCGTGCTCCACCGCGTGCTCCAGGCCCGCGCCGCAGTCCGCACCGCCGTCCGCACCGCCGCTCGCCCCGCCCGCCGTTCGGCCCCGGCCCGGCTCCCGGTCCGATCCCTCCGTCCGGTGCGCGGGCCGTCCGGCGTCCCCGGCCGGTGGCGGCGGCCGGCCCGGCGGCCGCGGGCCGGAGCCTTCGAGCGGTCACGGAAAGGAACGGGTGCCAATGCGTGACAACCCACTGCGCGACGACCCGAGGAGCCGGTCGGCGGCCCGGGCGGCCCGGCTGGCCGGGGCCCTGTCGGCAGCCACCGAACACCGCTGGCCCGTGGTTCCCGGAACCGTCCTGCTCGCCGGCGGAGCGTGCTCCTGCGGCGACGAGGACTGCCCGGTGCCCGGGGCCCACCCGCACGACCCGACCCTGCTCGCGGCCACCGCCGACGCCCGGATGGTGCGCTGGTGGTGGGAGCGGCGCTGCCCCGACGCGCCGGTGCTGGTCGCGACCGGCCGGACGGTCTCCGCGGTCAGCCTGCCGGCGGCGGCCGGGGCCCGCGCGCTCGCCTATCTGGCCGCACTCCGGCTGCGGCTCGGCCCGGTGCTGGCCATGCCCGACCGCTACGCGATGCTGGTCGCCCCCTACTCGCTCGACGCGCTCGGCGAGATGCTCGTCCAACTCCCTTGGGTGCCGGGGTCGTTGCGCTACCACGGGAGTGGCGGATTCCTGCCGCTGCCGCCCGGCGGCGGGGCCGGGGACCGGGTGCGCTGGGTGCTGCCGCCCCGTCAGGGCGCCGACGGCGGCGTCTGGCTGCCCCAGGTCGGTCCACTGCTGGGCGAGTTGGTGGACGCGGCGGTCCAGCTGGACAGCGGCCGCTCGGCCTACTGACGGCGCGGCCGGGCCGCTGCCCGCGCGGTACGACCGGGGCGCCCGGCGTATCGATCGGGCACGGCCGACCCGCGTTGGCGTGGGATGTTCGGAAAAACAAAAGATCCGGCCGCTGGCGACGGGGGATGCACCAGCGACCGGACTCTTTAGACAGTAACAAGGATCTGCGCCCGCGCCAATTTCCAAGACGCCGTCGCAGCCCGGAAATTGCGGGTTGCGGGCGACAATGTGACGCGTATCACGTCGAACGGGCGGTCGGCGGCGTTCCTTGCGACCCGCCTTTAGTTCAGGGTGACCTGACGGTTCACCAGGTTCGCCCGGGCCCGCCGCTCGTCCGCGGTCAGCGGAGCCGGGTCGGCGAGGGTCGCCGCGAGGAGCTCGGCGAACTCGGCGGCCGGCTTCTCGCAGTCGGCCGCGGTCATGTCGACCGGCAGGTCCCAGACCGGCACGGTCAGGCCGTGCGCCCGGAACGAGCCGACCAGACGGGTGTCCGGGCCGAGCGAGGACTTCTCGGCGGCGGTCAGCCGGGCCAGCGCGTCCAGCAGCTGCTCCTCCGGCACGGTCATCACCCAGCGCAGGTGGTTCTTGTCCGGGGTGCCGCACCAGTACGCCGAGTCGAGGCCGGCGAGCTTCTCGGTCGGGATCGCCGAGGCGTTGGCGCGCTCCAGCGAGGCGGCCACCTCGCCGGTGGCGGTCTCGGCGTCCTCGAGCCAGAACTCGAAGCCGGTGTGCACGGCCGGCTCGAAGGCGGCGGCGGGGTCCAGCAGGTCCTGCAGGCGGCGGCCGCCCGGCACGGTCCGGCGGGCCGGCACCGGCGAGCCCGGCTCGGCGGCCAGGGCCAGCTCCAGGGCGTCCCCGAGGTCGCGGCTCAGGTCGCCGGAGGAGGACTGGGTCTGCAGGCCCAGCAGGATCGAGCCGTCCTGGCGGCGCAGCGCGGGCCAGGCCAGCGGCAGCACGGTGGCCAGGGTGACCGACGGGACCTCGCCGTTGGCGCCCTCGGCGACCCCGGCGGCCAGCGTCAGCGGCACGGTGGCGGCGGGCACCAGCTCGCGCAGCGCCACCCAGTCCGCCTCGCCGGCCAGGCCCTCGAACGGGCGGTGCACGAGCTCCTGGACCGCGTGCGAGGCCTCGCGGCCGTGGCAGGCCTTGTAGCGGCGGCCCGAGCCGCAGGGGCAGTCCTCGCGGGCCCCGACCACGGGGATGTCGCCCGTGACGGCGGGGGTGGACTGGCTGCGCTGCGGCGCCTTCTTGGCGGCCTTCTTGCCCATGGTGCGGCTCTCCCGGGAACGGTGGTGTTGTGCTCCGGGCAGCCTACTGACGTTCCCCGGGAGTGTGGCGCACACCGGGGCGCGGGCACGGCCCGCCGCCCGGGCGGTGCGGGCCCGGCGGACGGCGGGCGCCCGTGCGGTCCGCCGCCGTGCGCCGGTCCTCGGGGCTCCCGGTGTCAGCCGGCCGTCCGCCGGGCGTGCCGGGCCCGGGCCGGGAGAGCCGCCCAGACCGTCACCTCGCCCGGTGCGTCGCGCACGCCCCAGTCGCTCGCCAGCTGGTCCACGATGCTCAGTCCCCGGCCGCCGTGCGAGGTCAGCGAGGGGCTGGACGGCGCGGGCCGGGTCGGCGAGCCGCCGTCGGTCACCTCCAGGGTGAGCACCCCGTCGGCGTGCATCTGCCAGCGGACCAGTACGCCGCCCGCGTCCTCGTCGGGCTCGCCGGGAGCGGCGGCCGGTGCCGCCGGGCCGACCGCCCGGGGCGGTGCGCCGACCAGCAGCGGTTCCGCCGCCTCGGCGCGGGCGCCCCGGCCGAGGGCCGGCAGCGGCCCGAGCGGCCGGGCGTAGCGACAGGCGTTGCTCAAAAGCTCGGAAAGGATCAGAACAGCATCATCAATGACCGGTTGCGGTATCTCCCGGTCTCCCAGATCTCGACGCAGTCGGCGCCGTGCGACCCCGACACTCGCTGGGCCGTGCGGCACTGCCATGGTCGATGAAGTCGGCACTTCACGCGCCACCATCAACGCCACCCCCGGACCTCCTTCAGCGTATGCCGAGGGATGGATGCCCCTTGGCAATACGTCGGAAACGACCGGGCGGCGATCCCGCGCGGTCATTTCAGGCCGGTCTACCGAGGGTGCGCGACAGGTGATTCCGCGCTCACCCTCCGTCGTGAAACTGTATGAATTGCGCCAGAAATCGTTGCCGAAAGGTTTGAGTCCCTACCAAGACGATCAACTTGTCACAGTGGTTGAACGGTTCACCACGGCTCCACGGTCTGCCCGTGCGGCACGGCACCGCACCGTGCGGGAGAACGCGGCGGATCGCGGCAGATCGCGGCAGAACACGGCACCGCCGCGGGCCGGGCGCCGTCACCGGCCGAGCTGGGCCAGCACCTCCGCCGGGCGGTTGGTGATGATCGCCGACACGCCGAGTTCGAGGCACAGCTCGACGTCGGCCGGCTCGTCGACCGTCCACACGTGCACCTGGTGGCCCAGCTCGCGCAGCCTGGTCACCAGCCCCGGCCGGGCCCGCACCAGGTCCATGCCCGGTCCGGCGATCCGCGCCCCGCCCGGCAGCGGCGCACCGGGGCGCAGCCGCCCGCGCAGCACCAGGCCGCGCTCGAACAGGAACACCCTCGGGTACTGCGGCGCCGCGGCCGCCACCCGGGCCAGCGCGACGGAGGAGAAGCTCATGATCCGGGCGCTGACGCCGTGGTCGGCGCCGGTCGCCGCCGCGTCGGTGCCCCGGCCCGCGCCCGCCCCGCCGACGCCGAACCGGTCCAGCAGCCGCAGCAGCTCGGACTCCACCCGGCCGCGGAACCGCACCGGGTGCTTGGTCTCGATCGCGAGGTCCACCGGGCGCCCGGAGTCCACGGCCAGCTCCAGCAGGCTCTCCAGCCGCAGCACGCCGCGCAGCTCCGGGTCCTCGCTCGGCCTGCCGGTCTTCCAGGCGCCGAAGTCGTGCGACTCCAGCTCGGCCAGGGTCATCGCGGAGACCGTGCCCCGGCCGTCCGAGACCCGGCCGATCCGCCGGTCGTGCACGCAGACCAGCTGTCCGTCGGCGGTCACCCGGACGTCGCACTCCAGCGCGTCGGCCCCCTCGGAGAGCGCCCTGCGGTAGGCGGCGAGGGTGTGTTCGGGCAGGGCGTGCGAGGAACCGCGGTGGGCGATCACCTGGACGCTCCGGTCGGTGCGGGCCGTCACG
Source organism: Streptomyces sp. TLI_053 (assembly GCF_900105395.1). NCBI lineage: Bacteria > Bacillati > Actinomycetota > Actinomycetes > Kitasatosporales > Streptomycetaceae > Streptomyces > Streptomyces sp. TLI_053. The sequence continues at coordinate 4,766,645 of NZ_LT629775.1, read as the reverse complement.
GGTGAGACATCAGGGCTGGTCACACCCCCCACGATAGGCGGCGGAAGTGACACGGAGGCGACGTCGGCCCCAACCCGGGGGGCCGACTTCGTCACTCCGTCGCGCGGCGGGGGGCGTTCCGACGGGCGCTCCCGTGGTGTTCCGGCGGGTGCTCCCGTGGTGTTCCGCCCGGCTCCCGGCGGTGCTCCGCAGGCGTTCCGAGCAGAGTCGGACCGGTGTTCCGTGGACGTTCCGCGGGAGTTCCGCCGGAATTCCCCGGGCATTCGGCATTCGGCGGACATTTCGGCGGACGACCGCCCGGGGCGTTCCGGGGGCCGCCCCGGGCCGCCCGGTCAGCGCGCGGCGGTGGCGGCCCGGCCGCGGGTGAACGGGGTCAGCGCCCAGGTCGCCAGGGCGGGCACCAGGAAGCCGAACAGCGAGGCCGAGGTCCACTCCTGCGGGGTGAAGTGCAGCAGCTCCTGCGCGGACGTCCAGAAGTCCGTCCACCAGCCGGCCACCGCGGTCGGCGCGATCAGCTGGTAGACCGCGAAGCCCAGCGCCCACGGCAGCAGCATCAGCCAGCGGGACGGCGCCCCGTCCGAGAGGTCCCAGCCGCGCCGCCCGGCGCCGAGGAAGTAGTCGACCGCCAGCACCGCGAACATCGGCACGAAGACCGAGCCGATCAGCCCCAGGAAGGCGTAGTACGAGTCGGTGAACGCGGTGATCTGCAGCGCGAGCACGGTGATCAGCGCGCCGGTGCCGCCGGTGAGCACCCGGCGGTCGACCTTCGGCAGCAGGTTGTGGATCGACATCGCGGTCGAGTAGACGTTCGCGAAGGACTGGTCGGTCTCGCGCAGCACCAGCACCAGCAGGAACAGCCAGCCCGCCCAGACGCCCAGGAAGGAGTCGAAGATCCGGTCGGGGTCGCCGTCCGCCTGGAGCAGCGCCATCAGGCCGAGCACGTAGCACCAGACCTGCGCCACCGTGTAGCCGGAGAAGCTGCCCCAGAACGCCGAGCGCGGGGTGCGCGAGTGCCGGGTGTAGTCGGCGGCGAGCGGGACGAAGGAGATGGACACCGCGATCATCGCGTCCGTCGCCCGCAGGAAGCCGTGCCAGTTGCCCGCGCCCGGGTCGGCGACGCCGTTCCGGCCGAGCTGGACGGTGAAGTACACCATCGCCACCGCCACCGCGACGGCGACGAAGCGGCGCAGCACGGCGATCGCGCCGAGCGGCCAGATGGTCAGCGCGGTGGTGATCGCGCCGGCCAGGACGACGAAGAGCCAGCGGTAGCCCTCGGTGCCGACGACGGTCTGCGCGCCGAGCGCGATCGTCAGCAGCTCGTACACGCCCCAGCCGATGCACTGGACGATGTTGAGCACCGTCGGCACGTAGGACAGCCGGGTGCCGAACAGTCCGCGCAGGGTCGCCATGGCGGGCGCGCCGGTGCGGGCGCCGATCAGCGCGGCGACACCGAGCATCGCCGTGCCGACCGCGGTGCCGGCCACGATCGCGGTCACGGCGGCGGCCAGCGACAGCTCGCTGCCCTTGGCGCCGAGCACGGTCGCGGCGGTGGTGAAGCCGATCAGCGAGACGCCGAGGTTCATCCAGAGCGCGAAGTGGTCGCGGAAGCGGAGGGTGCGGGGCGGCTCGGTGTCGAGCACCAGCGGCGCCTCGACCCGGGTCTGGGGCTCCAGGACGGCGGTCGCCGAGGACGAGGACGAGGAGGACGTCGAGGACGTCGAGGCAGGCGGCACGGCCGATATCTCCCTACGCCGGCATTACCCGGACAGGTTCCGGCGGTCTGCGCCCCCTCGACGGTCCGTCCACGGATCCCGTGGCGTACGGTCGACCGGCGCACTCTCAGCCTGGTGGGTCCAAGCTCCCGCGTGTCAGTTCGGAGCGACAGGCTAGCGGGCACGGGGAAGAACGCCAAGGCCAGGGGGCCGGGCGGGCGGCGTCCGGGGCGTCCGTCTGGTCGGGCTAAGGATTCTTATGAGTTCTTCAGAAGGCTCCTTACGGCAATCGAATCGAGTGTGCGAAAAACTATGGTTGTTGGTCCTGTCAGCGATGGAGGTCGTCCGTGAGCACCGAGCGCGAGGTTGGGTCCACCGGGCCGCAGGGGGAGCAGCCCTCCGGCGGCCAGGGGGTGGTGGGTTCCCCTGCTGACGGTCCGGCGCAGCAGAGTGCGGCCGGCCCGTCCCCCGCGGCGGAGCCGTCGGCTCCGGCCGTCGAGGGGGGTTCCGGCGGGTTCACCCCCACCGTGGCGTTCGGCAAGCTGACGGCCCCCGAGCCGGCGGCCCCGCCGGTGCCGGCGCCCGCCGCGCCCGCCGCACCCCCGGCCGCCGAGCCCGGCTACCTGGACGCCCCGCCGCCGGTCCTGCCGCCTGCCCCGGCTCCGGCGGCGCCCGCCGCCCCGGCCGCCCCGCAGGGCGGCAACCCGTACGCCACCCCGGCCCCCGGCACCCCGGTGCCCCCGGCCCTCGCCGCGCACGACCCGTACGGCGCGCCGTCGGCCCCGCACGACCCCTACGCGGCGCCCGCCGCGGCCCAGCACGACCCGTACGGGACGCCCGCCGCCCCGCCGGCCCCGGGTGCGACCGGGCAGCACCACCACCCGTTCGGCGCAGGCCAGCCGCTCGGCGGCTGGGGCTCCCACGACATCGCCCCCGGCGCGCCCGGGGCCCCCGGCGGTCCGGGCGGCCCGCTCGGCTACCCGGGCGAGTACCCCGGCGCCCCCGGTCCCGGCGGCCCGCGCAAGAAGCGCGGCGGTCTGATCGCCCTGGTCGCGGCGGTGGCCCTGGTGGCCGGTGTGGCCGGCGGCGCGGTCGGAGTGGCCGTCGCCGACCGCGACGACACCTCCGTCAGTGCCAAGGCCGACCGCAGCTCCACCACGGTCCAGGCCAACAACACCCAGAAGAACGAGCCCGCCCCGGGCTCGGTGGCCGGAATCGCGCAGAAGGCGCTGCCCAGCGTCGTCACCATCAAGGCCCAGGGCAACGGCGAGTCCGGTACCGGCACCGGCTTCGTCTTCGACACCGAGGGCCACATCCTCACCAACAACCACGTGGTGGCGCCCGCCTCCACCAGCGGCGGCAAACTGACCGTCAAGTTCGCCGACGGCAGCTCCTACGGCGCCTCGGTGCTCGGCCGCGCCGAGGGCTACGACGTCGCGGTGATCAAGCTCGACACCCCGCCGAAGGGCAAGCTGACGCCGCTTCCGCTGGCCGACTCCGACAAGGTCAACGTCGGCGACTCCACCATCGCCATCGGTGCCCCGTACGGCCTGGAGTCCACCGTCACCACCGGCATCATCAGCGCCAAGGACCGCCCGGTCGCCTCCGGCGACGAGACCGGTGCGCAGGCCTCGTACATGAACGCGCTGCAGACCGACGCCTCGATCAACCCCGGCAACTCCGGTGGTCCGCTGCTGGACTCCTCGGGCGCGGTGATCGGCATCAACTCCGCGATCCAGTCCAACGCCTCCAGCAACGGCCGGGCCGGCTCCATCGGTCTGGGCTTCGCGATCCCGGTCAACCAGGCCAAGTGGGTCGCGGACACCCTGATCAAGACCGGCAAGCCGGTCTACGCCAAGCTCGACGTGCTGCGCAACGACGACTACAAGGGCGACGGCGCGCAGATCCAGACCCGTGACATCCAGGGCCAGCCGGCCGTCACCCCCGGCGGCGCCGCCGACCAGGCCGGCCTCAAGCCGGGCGACGTGATCACCAAGCTCGGCGGCAGCCCGATCGAGAACGGCCCCGCCCTGGTCAGCAAGATCTGGACGCACAAGCCGGGCGAGACCGTCGACGTCGAGTACACCCGCAACGGCCAGACCGCCACCACCAAGGTCACCCTCGGCACCCGCGTCGGCGACTGACCCCCGCCCCACCCCGGAAACCCGGTGCACCGAACCCCACCGGACCCGTTAGGCTGACCTCCGCCTGGAGAGCTGCCCGAGCGGCCTAAGGGAACAGTCTTGAAAACTGTCGTGCGGTGACCCCGTACCGTGGGTTCGAATCCCACGCTCTCCGCCGGTAGGAGAAGAACCACCTGCTCAAGGCGGGTGTCGACCTCAGGGTCGGCACCCGCCTTCGTGCTTTTCGGGGTGGGAAGTGCCCCGTTTTCACCTGAACGGGGGGTTTGTGGGGGATGCGTCGTTCCGGGGAGGGCCGGGTCTCGTGTGTTCGGGCGTAAGGGGCGAAGTGCCCTGGGCCCGGCAAGGAGAGACGGATGGCCTGGTACCCCGGCGCGGAGAAGATGGAGCTCCAGCCAGAGTCGGACGAGCAGCCGGCGATCACGCCGACGCAGGTGGTCTTCCACAGTGTGGCGGCGCCGTGGACGCCGCGGCGGATGTACGAGTACTGGCGGGACTCGACCAACCTGGAGTCGCACTTCGGGGTCGGATACGACGGCGGCGTGGGGCAGTTCGTCGGCACCGAGACGCGTGCCGACGCCAATATGGGCGCCAACCGCAGGGCCGACGGCACCGGCGCGGTCAGCGTGGAGACGGCCAGCGACGACACGAGCAGCGATCCCTGGACGGACGCCCAGGTCGCCGCCCTGGTCGCGCTCGGGGTGTGGCTGCACCAGCGGCACGGCATCCCGGTGCGGATCTGCCCGCAGTGGGACGCGCCCGGCTTCGGGGTGCACCGGATGTTCCCGCAGTGGTCGGACGGCGGTACGGCCTGCCCGGGGGACGTCCGGGCCCGGCAGTTCCGCGAGGTGGTGCTGCCCGGCATCGCCGCGGCGGCCGGCGGTGCGCCGGTGCCCACGCCGCGCGGGGACTCCGGCCCGGCCGGCGATCCCGGGCCGGCCCGGTACCGGGTGACGATCAACGGGCTGGAGTACGGCTACGGAGCGCACGGACCGCAGGTCCGGGAGGTCGGCGAGGCGCTCGTCCGGCAGGGCTTCGGCGGGCACTACGCGGCCGGCCCGGACGAGGACTGGCGGGACGCCGACACGCTCAACTACCGGGACTTCCAGCGCAGTCTGGGGTACTCGGGGCCGGACGCCGACGGTGTGCCGGGGGAGGGGTCGCTGCGCCGGCTGCTCGGCCGGCTGCCCTCGCCGCGCCGGGTGTCGCTCGCCCACGTGGTCGCGGCCGCCCGCACCGACCCGGGCGCCGAGCAGGGGCACCAGACCTACGGGGGCGAGGTGCGGATCGTCGAACAGGCCCTCGCGGACGAGGGCTTCCTGGAGCAGCGCTGGGTGGACGGCTCGCTCGGCACCCGGACGGTACAGGCGTACGCGGCCTTCCAGCGCAGCCTCGGCTACGCGGGGGAGGACGCCAACGGGGTCCCCGGCCAGCGGAGCCTGCGCACGCTGGGGGACCGGCGGGGGTTCGACGTGACCGACTGATCCACCGCGCGCCGCCCGCCGGGGGACGGCGGGCGGGCGGGCGGGGCCCGGGGCTTGACCATGACACCGTGTGAGGTCCTGCAATGGAGGGACCATGTTGAACATCGGAGACTTCGCCAAGCACGGCCGGGTGTCGGTCCGGATGCTGCGTCACTACGACGCCGTCGGACTGCTCCGGCCGGCCCGGGTCGACCCGTCGAGCGGCTACCGCTGCTACGAGGCGTCCCAGCTCGCCCGGCTCAACCGGGTCATCGCCCTCAAGGAACTCGGCTTCACACTGCAGCAGGTGCGGGCCGTCCTGGACGAGGAGGTGGACCCGGCGGAGCTGCGCGGGATGCTGCGGCTGCGGCGGGCCGAGCTCGCCGCAGCCATCGCCGCGGACGTGGAACGGCTGGCCCGGGTGGAGACGAGGCTCCGGACGATCGAGAGCGAGGGGACCATGTCCGCACAGGACGTTGTGGTGAAGCGGCTGCCGTCGGTCCGGGCGGCCGAACTGTCGGGTGTCGCGGCGAGCTACGAGCCGCAGGACATCGGGCCGGTCGTCGGCCCGCTGTTCGAGGAGCTCTGCGGTCGTCTGGCGGCGGCCGGTGTCGCGGCCGCCGGGCCGTCCGTCGCCCGCTACGAGGACACCGGGGACGGCGACGGCTCGGTGCTGATCCGGGTCGCCGTGCCGGTCGCGGCCGGGACCGGCACGGCCACGGGCGAGGAGCACGGCTTCGCGGTGGTCGAGCTGCCGGCCGTCGAGGCGGCGGCGACGGTGGTGCACCGGGGCTCGATGGACGAGGCGCTGGGCTCGTTCCAGGCGCTGGCGCGCTTCGTCGAGGAGAACGGCTACCGCTCGGCGGGCTATGCCCGGGAGCTCTACCTGGAGTGCCCCGAGGACCGGGCGGACTGGGTGACGGAGCTGCAGGAGCCGGTGGTCCGGGCCTGATCCGCGCCCGGCGGTGACCCGCGCCCGGGCGGTCCGGCGGTTGCCCTGAAGCCGGTCGAGGGTCCTAGCGTCGTCGCGCATGACGACCACGGGTTACCGCACGCCCACCGGCGATGCCGCCGCCGTGCCCGCCGCCGGGGACGGCGAGGCCGACGCAGCCGCCTCCGCCGGGGCCCGCCCGGGCCGGGCGGCGCTGCCCGCGCCGTACCTGCGCTGGCTCGCCGGCGCGCAGCTCGGGGCGCTGGGCGACGCCGCCCTCGCCTTCGCCCTGGGCTGGGCCGCCGCCGCGCACGGCGGGGCGGCCGCCGGTCTGGTGCTCACCGTGATCACGACGGCCCGGACGGCGCTGGTCCTGGTCGGCGGCGCGGTGGCGGACCGGCGGGGCGCGCGCCGGGTGATGCTCGCCGGGGACGCGGTGATGCTGGCCGCGACGCTCGCGCTGGCGGCCGCGGCCGGAGTCCTGGGCAGTCCGCTCGGGCTGCTGCTGCTCGCGGCGCTGGTGATCGGCGTGGTGGACGCGTTCTACCTCCCGGCGAGCGGGTCGGTGCCCCGGCTGCTCGTGCCCGCGGCGGACCTGCCGCGGGCCCTGGCGCTGCGCCAGGCGGGCGGTCAGGCGGCCGCCCTGCTGGGGGCACCCCTCGGCGGCGCCCTGGTCGCGGCGGGCGGGCTGCCCGCCGCGGCGCTGGCGGACGCGGCGAGCTTCGCCGTCCTGCTGCTGGTCCTGCTGCTCCTGCCGGTGTCCGACCCGCGCCCGGCCCCGCCGGCCGGGATCGGTAAGGCCAAAAACAGCACGGCCAGGAACAGCACGGCCGGGATCGGTACAGCTGGGAACAGCACGGCCGGGAACAGCACGGCCGGGAACAGCACGGAACGGCCCTCCGGTCCGGTCCGGGAGGCCGTCGCCGGGGTGCGGCTGGTGTCGGGCGACCGGCTGCTGCGCGCGGCGCTGCTGCTGGCCGGCGCCGCGGCCGGGGCGGTGCTGCCGGTGGTCTCGCTGCTCGGGCCGCTGCTGGCCCGGTCCGCCGGGTGGGGCGCGGGAGCGGCCGGTCTGGTGGCGGGCGCCCAGGGCGCGGGCGTCCTGGTGGTGGCGGTCCTGCTCGCCCGCCGGGGCGCCCGGCCCGGCCGGCCCCCGCGCGGGGCGGGAGCGGAGGCGGCGGCCGGGCTCTGCGCCGCCGCCGCGGGCATCGCGCTGCTGGCCGCGGCGCCGGTCCCGGCGGCGGCCGTGACCGGTGGGCTGCTGACGGGCGCGGGGTCGGGGCTGTTCGCCGGCCGGCTCGGGCCGCTGGTGCTGGGAGCCGCGCCGGACACCCATCTCTCCCGGGTGCAGGCGCTGCTGACCCTGGTGCAGAGCGCCGCGCTGGTGCTCTCGACCGGGGTGCTCGGCCTGCTCGCCGACACGGCCGGACCCCGGTTGCCGATCGCCCTCTGCGCGCTGGCCACCGCGGCCGCCGGGGTCCTCGCGCTGGCCTCGCCGGTACTGCGCCGGGCCTGACCGCCCCCTGTGTGCCCGCCCCGGCGTACGTGCCGGCCCGGCGTACGTGCCGCCCCGACGCACTTGCCGGGCGGGCGGACGGCGGGCAGAGTGCGGACGGGGACGGGCGGCGGAGGGCGGAGGCGGCGATGAGTGACCTGACGGACCGGCTGGCGGAGGGCCTCCCGCCCGGGGCGATGGCCGTGGACCCGGACGTGACGGAGGCCTACCGGCACGACATGGCGGACTTCTGCCCGGCCGGCACCCCGGCCGTGGTGGTCTTCCCGGAGACGGTCGAGCAGGTGCAGCACGTGCTGCGCACCGCCACCGCGCTGCGCGTCCCGGTGGTCCCGCAGGGGGCCAGGACCGGGTTGTCCGGCGCGGCCAACGCGGTCGACGGCTGCATCGTGCTGTCGATGCTGCGGATGAACCGGATCCTGGAGATCGACCCGGTGAACCGGATCGCGGTGGTCGAGCCGGGGGTGGTGAACGCCGAGCTCTCCCGGGCGGCGGCCGCCTCGGGGCTCGCCTACCCGCCCGACCCGTCGAGCTGGGAGTCCTGCACCATCGGCGGCAACATCGGGACCGGCGCGGGCGGGCTCTGCTGCGTCAAGTACGGCGTGACCGCCGAGTACGTGCTCGGTCTCGACGTGGTGCTGGCCGACGGACGGCTGCTGTCCACCGGCCGCCGGACGGCCAAGGGCGTGGCCGGCTACGACCTGACCCGGCTGCTGGTCGGCTCCGAGGGCACCCTGGGGGTCGTGGTCCGCGCCGTGCTGGCGCTGCGGCCGGCCCCCGCCCCGCAGCTGGCCCTGGCGGCGGAGTTCCCGAGCACGGCCTCGGCGGGTGCGGCGGTCTGCGAGGTGATGGCGCGCGGCTTCACCCCCTCGCTGATGGAGCTGATGGACCCGGTGAGCGTGCGCGCGGTCAACGAGCTGGGGCGGATGGGCCTGCCGGAGTCGACCCGGGCGCTGCTGCTGGTCGCCTTCGACGGTCCGGACCGGGTGGCCGAGCTGGCCTCGGTCGGCGAGCTGTGCCGGGCGGCCGGGGCGACCGAGGTGGTGCCGGCCGAGGACCAGGCCGAGTCCGAGCTGCTGCTGGAGGCGCGTCGGCTGGCGCTGCCCGCGCTGGACCGGCTGGGCACCACGATGATCGACGACGTGGCGGTGCCGCGCTCACGGCTGGCCGAGATGCTGGAGGGCGTCGCGGCGATCGGGGAGCGGCACGGGCTGACCATCGGGGTGGTGAGTCACGCCGGGGACGGAAACACCCATCCGATCGTCATCTTCGACGCGGCGGACCCGGAGCAGTCCGCCCTGGCGCAGGCATCCTTCGACGAGATCATGGCGCTGGGGCTGGAGCTGGGCGGGACGATCACCGGGGAGCACGGGGTGGGGCTGCTCAAGCGGGAGTGGCTGGCGCGGGAGCTGGGGCCGGTGGCGGTGGAGCTGCAGCGGCAGCTGAAGGCGGTCTTCGATCCGCTGGGGATCCTCAATCCCGGCAAGGCGGTTTGACCGGCCTTTCTGGCGGGGCAACAAAGGTATTGTTCTCAGGATTTTCAGACTGTCGCAGGATGGCCTGAAATATCGACACGGTGGCGTGACCGCACCTGGCGGGGGCGTGTTTGTCTCTTTCGCGCGCCAGGGTCGTGCGCCGGGTTGTCCGTGTGCCCCCTTCGCGCCGCCCCCGATGACTCGGTCGTGTCCGACCGTTCGGGCGAAATGCCAGGTCGGCGGCGGTGTGTCGGCGCGCTTCCAGGATCGTTCGCAGTTATGCGCGGGGCTGCTGGATATCACGCTAAAGGGCGAAAAGGGCACCCGGGGGTGGTGCTTTGTCGATTTGTTGCGGAAGTCTGTGACCCGGCGTCGCAGCCCGCAGGTGTTCGTCTGGCCGGCGAACTCCCGCACCCAATGCACGATTACCGTTTCTTGGAGGCTCCCATGGCTCGCAACCGAATCCGCCGTACCGCCGGTGTGCTGCTCGCGGCCCCGCTCGCGGCCGGCCTGCTGCTCGCCGGTGCCGGTGCCGCCGCCGCCGACAACGGCGCGCTCGCCAACGACGGGTCCAACAGCGGGGTGGTGTCGAACGTCGGGACGGGCAACGTCTTCGGCTCGGTCGACGGCAACTACATCTCCAACCAGCAGACCGCGACCGGCTCCGGGGCCTCGAACCAGTCCAACACCCTGGCGGTGAAGGACAACTCGGGCACCATCCTGGCCGGCCAGTCCAACAAGAACTACAGCATCGTCTTCGCGCCGATCTTCCACTGAGCGCCCGGGCGATCGGGCACCGGGACGTCCCGGGTGCCGGCACCGACCGGGAGCCGTCGACGGCGGGGGCGCCGTCGACGGGGCACCGGGGCCGGCCGGGACGGACGCGGGTGGGCTGAGCACCCGCGACGGGTCCGGAGCGGACCGCGAAGTGGATCGGAAGAACCGCGATCGGAACGGATCGCACAGTGCGCAACCGGGCAGCGGAAAGGGTCACCGCGAACCGGCCCCGTGGGCGGCACCGAGCACCGGTGCCGCCCACGGGCGTGTCCGGGCGTGTCCGGCGTGTCCGGGCGAGCCGGGAGTGTTCCGGCGTGTCCGGGCGCACCGGGTGCGGCCGCCCGTTCCCGGGGGCGGGCACGGGCAGGCGCGGGCGGGCCGGCGCGGGGCCCGCGCCCTGAGCCGTCACCGTGCGGCGGTACGGTTGCGCTCCGACAGTGCACCCCCGAGCCCGGCGCCCCCGGCGGCCCGTCCGGCGAGGGGCTGCGGCGGCGGCAACCGGAAGGAAGGGCGCGATGGCAGCCGAGGACGAGGACCTGAGCGGCCCGGGCGGGACGACGCCCGCACCCGGTCCCGGGTCGGGCCCGGAGCCGCGCCCGGAAGCGCGGTCCGAGCCCCGTTCCGTGCCCGAGCTGATGCTGGGCCGCCCGCCGATGGCCCGCCCGCTGCCGGGCTTCGACACCGGGGCGGCCCCGGCCGAGCCCGGCCCGCTCTTCGTCGACTGGCTCGCCACCGCCGTCGACGCCGGGGTGCTGGACCCGCAGGTGTTCACCCTCTCCACGGTCGACGCCGACGGCCTGCCGGACGCCCGCGTCCTGGTGCTGCGCGACGTGGACGCGGCCGGCACCGGCTGGGTCTTCTCCGCCGCCGCCGACAGTCCCAAGGGCCGCCAGCTGGCCGACCACCCGGCCGCCGCGCTCACCGTCTACTGGCCCCGGCTCGGCCGGCAGGTGCGGGTCCGCGGCACCGTCGAACGGGCCGCCGACCTGGTCGCGGCGGCCGAGTTCGCCACCCGCTCCCCGGATGCCCGGATCGGCGCGCTGGTCGGGCGGCAGAGCGAGCCGCTGGCCTCGCCGGCCGAGTACGAGGAGGCGGTGGCGGTGGCCCGGCGCCGTCTGGAGGCCACCCCGGACGCGGTCGCCGCCGGGCACGCCGTCTACACGCTCTGGGCGCACGAGGTCGAGTTCTGGCAGGGCGAGGCCGAGCGCCACCACGTCCGCCTCCGCTACACCAGAACCGGACCGGTGCTCACCCCGGAGTGGTCGCGCACCCTGCTCTGGCCCTGAAGCACCCGGGTGCCGGAGGCACCCACAGCACCCGGAGCACTTGAAGGACCCGAGGCGCCGGGAGCACCCGCAGCACCCGACGTACCGCGGCGGACGGCCGGGGGCGCGCATCGACCGGATGCTCGCCCCGGCTCGCCCCGGCCCGGCTCAGCGCCGCCCGGTCAGGGTGGCCCCGACGCTCGCCACCACCACACAGCCGATGCCCGCCAGCTGGGACGCGCCCAGCAGCTGTCCGAGCACCACCAGCCCGACCAGCGCGCTGACCGCCGGCTCCAGGCTCACCAGCACGCTGAAGACCCGCTGGGGCATCCGCCGCAGCGCCGTCATCTCCAGCGCGTAGGGGATCACCGGCAGCAGCAGTGACACCCCGGCGACCGCGAGCAGCAGCAACAGCGGCGAGGCGTCCGGCGCGGACAGTCCGTCCCAGGCCTCGCCGAGCCCGAACGGCGCCACCACCAGCGCGCCGACCGTCATCGACACGGCCAGCCCCTGGAAACCCTGGAACGCCGCCCCGACCTTGTCCGTGAACAGGATGTACGCGGCGTAGCAGGCCGCCGCCCCGAAGGCGCAGAGCAGGCCGACCGGGTCCAGTCCGGTGCCGCCCTCCCCGCCCTCGCCGAGCAGCGTCAGCAGGGCGACCCCGCCGGCCGCGAGCAGCGCCCACAGCAGGTGGCTGGCGCGGCGGGCGAAGAACAGCGCCACCGCGAGCGGGCCGAGGAACTCGATGGTGGCGGCGGTGCCCATCGGCAGCCGGTCGATCGCCCCGGCGAACAGCAGGGTCATCCCGGCCGAGGCCATGCCCAGCAGACCCGCGGCGGCCAGGTCGCGCGGCCGGCGCCCGCGCAACCGGGGCCGGGTGACGGCGAGCAGGACGAGCGCCGCGAAGCCCAGCCGGAGGAAGGTGGTGCCGCTGACCCCGAGCGGGCCGAACAGCGGCTTGGAGAACGCGATCCCGGTCTGCACCAGGAACATCGCCGTCAGACAGAGCAGCGGCGCCGGGATCCTCTCCGGGCGCCGCAGGAAGTTCGGGAACCGTCGGCCGGACGGTCGGCCGGGTCGCGGGTCCGGTGGCAGCCCCTCCGCGGGCGCCCCGCCTCGTCGCCAGCCGCCCCGCTCGCCGGCGGGCTCGCCCTTGGGGGCGGGCGGCATGACAAGCGCCTCGGCGACGGCGGAGGCCGTCGTCGGGGCGGAGGTTTCGCTGAGGTGGGGCGTGGGCATGAAGGCGAGTTTGCCGTAAGGAGCCACCGGGCAGCAAGCTCGTTACAAATATCGGGACGGATACGGACGGGTGCGTCCGAAAGGGTGGGCTTTCCCGGCCCGTGCGGCGCGGTTGCCGCGGTTGTCCGACGTTCCGTCAGTATCAAGGCGGCGTGCGCTATCTCCGCCCCGCGGCCATCGCCGCCGCCTCCTTCGTCCTGCTGCTGGCCGCCGGCGGTCCGGGCGCGAGCGCCGACGAGACCGTGCCGGTGGTCGCCGCCGCCCCCCGGATCCGGGTCACCGTCCTCCCCGACCGGTTCGGTCCGCCCGCCGCCCGGGCCCGGGACCTCTTCACCGGCGCGGCCTTCGACGCCTGCACCGCGCCACCGCTGGAGACCATGCGGGCCTGGCGCGACTCCTCGCCGTACGGGGCGGTCGGCATCTACACCAGCGGGAGCCAGCGCGGCTGCGCCCAGCCGAGGCTCGGCGCCGACTGGGTGCGGCAGGCCAGGGCGATGGGGTGGCGCTTCCTGCCCGTCCACGTCGGCCTCCAGGCACCGTGCAGCGAGCTGAGCCGCAAGCCGAAGCGGATCGACCCGGCGCGGGCGGTCCGGCAGGGCCGGGAGGAGGCGCTCGAGGCGGTCGCCGGCCTCAAGGCGGTCGGGCTCGGCAAGGGCAGTCCGGTCTTCCTGGACATCGAGGCCTACCCGTCGCGCGACCCGGCGTGCGGGCAGGCCGTGGTCGACTTCACCCTCGGCTGGACCCAGGCCCTGCACCTGGCGGGCTACGGGTCCGGCTTCTACTCCAGTCTCGATTCCGGCATCGCCGACCTCGCCGCGGCCGCCCGGGCCGGCAGCTCGCCGCTGCCCGACACGCTCTGGTACGCCCGCTGGGACGACCGGGCCGACACGGCGGGCGGCGGGGCGCTCGCCCCGGACCTCTGGACCTCGCACCAGCGCGTCCACCAGTACCGCGGCAACGTCGAGGAGACCTACGGCGGGGCGACGCTCACCGTCGACCGCAACCAGGTCGACGCCCCGCTGGCCGGCTGAGGCGGCGTCACTCCCGCAGGGCGAGCCCCAGGAAGCCCAGGCCGCCGCAGTGGCGGCAGGTCTGCGGGATGTGCCCGGTGCCGGTCCGGCCCCCGCGCAGGCCCATCCGCGCCTCCGTCCGCACGCCCTCCGCGCAGGACGGGCACGGCATCCGGAGCCCGCTCGGCAGCGGTCCCGCCCGTCGTTCGTCACGCCCGTCACCCATGCCCCCAGTATCCCGCCCGTCCCGGCGGCCGTGATCGGGGCAACTGTGCCGGAATGCTGACAGCGGGGGTGAGGCGCGGCACAATCGGGCTCACCTGCCCCGTATTACCGCCCAGTAGCCGGACTCCGGCCGGGCCGGGGGCAGCGCCGCCGCAGTGCCGCCCAGGTCGAGGAGGACCCGTGTTCAGCACGATGCAGGACGTTCCGCTCACCGTCGCCCGAATCCTTGAGCACGGGTCGACCGTCCACGCCCGCTCGACCGTCACCACCTGGGACGGCACCGGACCGGTGGTCCGGACCTACGCGGAGGTCGGGGCGCGGGCCGCCCGGCTGGCCTGGGCCCTGCGGGACGAGCTCGGCGTCACGGCGGACGACCGGGTGGCCACCCTGATGTGGAACAACGGTTCTATCGCACTCGCTGCCTGACCTGCGTAAATGCACCTAGGGCGCTGGCAGGCGAGGCGGAACGCACACAGGAGCTCCTCCCGATCGGGAGGAGCTCCTGTGTGCGTTCCGCCCGCACTGTCGATGAAGGGCGCTGCGGCCTAATCTGGAGGAGAACCCAAAATTCCCCAGCTCGCCAGCTGATTGAGAGGGGGAGAGGAGATGCCACGCGGCGCACATGCGTCCCGTCGCAGTGCGACGGTGAGTGTTCAGTCAGGAACAAACAAGTTCTTAACCTGGGTCCTAGGGGTAGCGGCGCTGTCGTTTGTTGCGGCGATTGGCCCAATCATCATCGGATCTGCCCAGGGAAAATCTGTACCGTTCAACCATGTCTTCGGCGGGGCGGAACTGGTGATCACTGGTGTGGTGATCATGGTTGCGGGCACACTCGAACTGCATGGAACCGTCGTGCGGCCGAAGCACGAATCCCTTAGTGTTTGGACTGAGCGGGGCGCATGGGTCCTCATGCTGGTCGGCGCATTCATTTACGCTGGTCGTGTCACTGCTGATGCGGAGGCGCCTGCCTCGGGCGGCCAAATCGCCGAGGTTCTGATCGTTTTCGTGGTTACGGTTGGATGTGGCACGGCTGCCGCACTCCTTGCTACGGGTTGGTGATCAAATGTCTCAGGCCATCGCGGTAGCGATAGCTGCTGCTGTCGGCGTCGCCTTGTTCGTCGCCTTCGGTCGAGCCTGGTGGCGGGAGCGGTGCGAGCGACGGGATGATCAAGAGATCATGGTCGAGATTCGCCTCAGGGACGATGAGGTATTGATCTCGCGAGGGTCGGACGTTCCCGATTCGGTTCAGCTGTATCTGCCGCGTTGGGAAGCGCGCAGGCTCTTCGAGGGGGCAGCGGCTGCTGCCCGTCGTCACCACCGTCATGGTCCGCCGACCCTGTCGATTCACTAGGTCAGACGCCGGTGGCTTGAGCACGCGGAAGCCCCTCAACTTGGAACCACGCCGCTGTAGTACTCGCCGCCCAACTGCAGAAGCGTGCGGCAGGTAGCTGGGCGGGTCTTGGCCGGACAGGCAAGAGGCCCCCTCCCAGGCGCGGGAGGGGGCCTCTTGGCGTTCTAGCGGGCGGGGGTGTCCATGAGTCGCCGGACAGCGGGGGCGCACGTGGTGCAGGCGGTGATTGGGCGCCCAGGGCCGCTCGCGACCTCGACGGACCCGACGACGGTTACGGGAACGTCGGTCGCGCCGCAGCAGCAGCACGTGCCCACGGCGGTGGGTGTGGTCATGCCTGTGCTCCGGCGAAGTGGTGCGCGCCTGTGTAGGTGTAGCCGGGGTCAGGATGGCCGGCGGAAGCAGCAGCGGCGGCGGCCCGGCGGCGGGCCTGCTGTGCGACTTCGTGCTGAACCTCCATCTCCATGGCGTCGAGCTCGGCGAGCCAGGCGTCCCAGCTGACATAGGGGCGGACCGAAGCGGCCTGCGGCTCGTAGGGGCGCGGGCGGTGGGCCCACGGCCCGCAGGACAGGCCGTTGATCGGCGGGCGTACCGGGCTGGGTGCCGGCGGCGGGGTGATCAACGCGAGGGCGGTTTCGCGTAGGGCGGTGAGGTGCTGAGGGCGACGCGCACGGCGGCCGGGGCCGGGGGCGAGCAGCGTTCGAACGCGGCTGAGCAGCCAGCCGATAATCTGGTGCATGTCTTAGCTCCACGAAGCTAGGGCCGGACCCCCGGCGGTGCCAGCCGTTCGGGGGTCTTTCTTGTGTTTCGACGGTAGTAGGAGCCCGTCTAACTTGTCTAGGTCGTCTTGCTTGTCTGAGTGGATGGCGGATGAGGTGTTGTCTACGCTCGGCGCATGCCTGAGAGTCCGGATGCCCCGTACAAGCCGACCGCCCCGTATATGCGGATCGTCGCCGAGCTGACCGAGGAAATCCGGGCAGGGAAGTACGCGCCGGGCGAGCGCATTCCGTCGGAGCACGAGTTGTGCGCACGGTTCGGTGTGGCGCGCGAGACGGCCCGTCGTGCAGTGGCGGCGTTGCGGGACCGCGGACTCATCGAAACGGAATGGGGTCGTGGATCGCGAGTCGTCGCGCCGCCGGCCGGAGACTGAGAAGCCCCGCCCGACGAGGTCGGGCGGGGCCGTGCGCTAGTACTCTCTCGGCCGATAGGGCTGCCGAGTGCTCCATAGCCTGTCCCTCTTGAGCCCGGGGCAGGTAGGAGATGTCGGGACCGTCACCCACCCGCCGCAGCGGAAACAGAACGCCACCCCGGATTCAGGCTCGGGCGTCGTCGTGTCGCCGCACTGCGGGCAGTGGTCCATGCCACCAGACTAGGCGAGCAGACCCATGCTCTCGGCCTGCTGGGCGACGAGGCCGCGCCAGTCCTCGACGGTGAACGTGGCGACCTGGTCCGGGCGGGCGGAGTCGCGGACCGCGACGGTGCCCGCGACGTTGATCGCGACCTGCGGGCAGTTGCCGATCTTCGGGTCGCGGCAGAACGCCGTCGCGAACTCGAACTCGTTGGCCAGGGACTCGATACGCTCCATGGTGCTGTCCTCTCGTGAGGGAAGCGGGCCCCGGACCCCGGCCGGCTGGAGACCTTCGGGGCTCGGGGCACCCGGCGGGGTGCCGGGAGTCTAGGGATGGTGCGGTGGTGGTCAGTCGTCGTCGGCGACGGGATGGTCCCGACGGCGGAAGCCGCGCCCCTGCAGGGTGCGGGTGTACTCGGCGGCTTCCGGGGTGAGCTCGTCGTAGTACTCGATCGGGTCACCCTTGAACACGGTGTCCTTCGCGCAACCGACGCACCAACCGTTGCCCGTGTCCAAGTCGCGGATGTCCGGCGGGGCGACCTTGCACCAGAAGCAGCGGCCTGCGAGCAGGGTGTGAGTCAGGCAGTCCGTGCACCAGTTTTCGCGGGTCTCGTGGTCGTAGAACCGGGGCGAACTGGCGTTGCACCGGTGGCACTTGCGGCGGTGACGGCCATGGGTGACAGACGAGGGCGAGCCGGTCAGCGTCGGACCCCCAGTACGGCGAGCTGCTGCTGCGTGGAGATCGGATCACCGGCTTTGGCGGGGTCGAGGTCGGCGAGGAACGCGGCGAGTTGCTTCCGGGCGTCGTCGACGATGGCCTCGATGGGGTGCTCGCTCAGCGCGGGGGGCAGGGCGGCGCGGAGCGGGGCGGACTCGGCGGCCTGGTCGAGCAGGTGCTGCAGGACCCAATGCCGGGTCAGCAGTTGTACGCCGAAGGTGATGTGCAGGGAGTGCTCGGCGCCGGTGGCACCGAAGTGCACCCACCCGCGGGGGATGTAGAGCACTTGGCCGGCCGACAAGGTGATCGTCTCGGCATCCTGATGGACGCGATCGAACTGCTCCGGGGTGAAGCCGACGGCGGTCCAGCGGTGGCGGTCGAGGGGATCGTCGACGACGGGCGGGTGAAGCCGCCATGCCTTCTCGCCCTCGACCTGTGCGAGCAGGACGTGATGGGTATCCCAGTGCGGTCCGTAGCCAGCAGAGTTGGGCGGGGTGCGGTACACGTTGGCGGTGACGGGGTGGCCGAGCTCGGCGGCGAGCTGCCGTGCGGCGGCGTTCAGCGGCGGCCACGTGAGGTGCAGACCGTTCAACACGAGTGTCTCGGTGGGATGGTCGGCGTCCGGCTGCGTCGGGGTCGGGGCGCCCTGGCGCACCATGCCGAGCTCGATCGGGCGCACCGCCGGGTCGGTCACGATGCGTCGCGCGTCGCTGTGGTCGAACAGCGTGGCGAGGTAGGCCCGGTTGGCGTCGTGGACGGTGGGGATGTCGGGCCACCCGTCGGTGAACTCGTCGGTGGTGGCTCCGAGCTGACGCAGAACGGACATGCAAGCTCCAGACGTGCGCGCTCTGGGGGAGGGGTTCCCGCGGCTGCGCGCCGCCGCGGGAACCCATGGGAGATGGGTGGATCAGGCGGAGATCAGGTGGTCGAACTCGCCGGCCTTGGCGCCCTCGACGAACGCCTGCAGCTTCGTTCGGGTCGCGATGAGCGGGACCTGCGCCGGGTCGGTCGTGATGCCGATGGCGATCCCGCCGTCTGCGGTCACGGCCAGGCCGATCGAGTCGTCCAACTGCTGCTTGTTCGACCTGC
This sequence comes from Streptomyces sp. TLI_053, assembly GCF_900105395.1. Taxonomy (NCBI): domain Bacteria; kingdom Bacillati; phylum Actinomycetota; class Actinomycetes; order Kitasatosporales; family Streptomycetaceae; genus Streptomyces; species Streptomyces sp. TLI_053. The sequence continues at coordinate 4,748,394 of NZ_LT629775.1, read as the reverse complement.
TCGACTTCTCCCAGTGCAGGCCCGGGAGCGACGGCGGGTTGTAGCCGGGGACGGGAACAGCGCCCATTGCTCGTCTCCTATTCGGTGTCAGGGTTCGCTGTGGCGAACCGAAGGGATGGCCCTGCAGTGGATGCAGGGCGGCCCGCTCAGTGAGCGGGAGCTCGTGGGGAGGGAGAGGGGTTACGACGTGGACGCGCCTCGGTGGGTGCCGGTGGGCGCCGTCACGGTCCGGGCGGCGCCAGCCCCCTCCTTGCGCTGGTGACGCAGCAACTGCGCCTCGGATCGGTTCCGGATGTGAACGCCCCACCGCGAAAGCCGTATGCGCAGCCAGGCGTCCGACCGGCCGATCTCCTTGCTCAGCGCGTCCAAGGTTTCGCCGCCCTTATAGCGATTGATCAGCTCTTCGCGCTGGGCGGCCGTCGGCTCGCTGCCCGGTGGGCGTGGCTTCGGCTGGCTGAAAAGGGGGAGTAGGGCCATAGGGGTGGTCCTGGTGTGTGTAGGTGAAAGGGAGGCCCCTCGCCCCGGTCGTCCATGCCGTCCACTGTCATGTCACCAGGGCGAGGGGATGGTGCACCCAACCGGTCGCGCAGGCGGCCGGTGGTTGGTCCCGCCCCGCAGGTGGCCTGTCACGCGACGAACGGGGCGGGTGATCGGGGAGGCGGTGTCCCTGCCGGCCGGTGATTCCCGACGGTGGCCGGCAGGGACGGCGCGCTCGACGGAGGGCCCATGACGAAACTCCGGAGCGCGTTCCAGCGCTGCGCCACCTCCGCGAGGCGCGCGCTGGAGATCTGCCGCCCGCCGGGGGGAACGGGCGGCGGCCGCAGACGTCGGGCAGCGACGAGTGCGGTGTCCGGCCGCAGGTCTGGGCGCCGGGGAGGCTGCCCGGGCCGGACGGTGCCGGCGCCGACCTGAGGGATCGGTGCCGGTGTATTCACTGCGTGACGGCCCGCATCATCACGCGGCGGAAGCGGGGGGCGGGAGGTTGGAGCGGTCGAGCGTGCGCGGGCTCTCGGTGCCGGGGTGCCGCACCGCGTCGACGAGCGGACGGTGCGAGTCCGCCGTCGTGCGCACGGGTAGGCGGTCGATGAACCGGCTGTCCGTCTCCCACTCGCACCCGCCGCCCTCCGGCCGCAGGTGGACCGTGCGACCAACCCGCGCCATGACCACCCCCATGCGGCCGGTCAGCACGTCGTAGACGAGGGCGCCGGTCGGCGCGTCGAAGGGGTTCGCGAGCGGCTTCTGCGTGGTCTTGTGCGGGTCGCCGTTCACGAAACGGGGCGCGATCACGACGGGGTCCGCGGCGGGCGTTCCGGTGCTGCACTCACGGCAGGTGCACGGCGGCATCGTCCGCTCGTCCACCAGCGGTGCGTGTGGCGTCCCGCCAGAGGGAATGATCTGATCATCCGTCATAATCGTTGCTCCGTGGCTGCTGTGGCGCTCCGTGCTTCTCACTGACTGTGCTTCCAGCGTGACGCGTCGGCGGTACGCTGGGAAGCTGCGGCATGTTGCGTGCTGCATTGGCAACATGAGGAGGCGCACGCGATGGTCTTCCAGCCGAACGACTTGCAGCCGGATCGTTCCGCACGTGACTTCTACGGTTCCGAGATTCGGCGGTATCGCTTGCTGGCGGATGACATGTCGCTCGGGACTCTGGCGAAGATCGTCAAGTTCTCCAAGGGCTACCTGTCACGGATCGAGCGTGGCCAGTCCAAGCCGCCGGAGGGGCTCTCAGAACTTCTGGACGCCGCTTTCCTTACGGACGGGCACTTCCTGCGCCTGTTCGGTCTCGCGCGCAGGGATGACGTGCCCGACCAGTACCGTCATTTCATGGAACTCGCCGAGACCGCTCTGGAGCACGAGCAGTACACGGTCACCATTCCGGGCCTGCTGCAGACGGCTGACGTCGCAAGCGCCGTGCTGCATGCGGGCGAGCCCTACGCCACACCACAGGAGATTGCCGAGTGGCTTGACACGCGAATGCGTCGGCAGGAACGTCTGCACTCCAAGAGCCCAGAGTGCCGCTACTGGTTCATCCTTGACGAGGGCGCGTTGCATAGATGCATCGGTGGTCCCGAGGTGATGGTCGTCCAACTGCAGCGACTGCTCGAAGTCAGCCGGCTGCCGCATGTGAGGATTCAGATACTGTCGTACTCCTCCGGCGAGCACTCTGAGATGGGTGGCTCGCTCACCTTGCTCAGTCTCCCCGATGGGGAAGTTGTGGCGTACGAGGAGGGCAGCCGGTCGGGCTACCTCTTCGAAGATCCGGACGAGGTGCGACACCGCCGTGCACTCTACGATCTGCTTAGGGCTCAGGCGCTCTCGCCGCGAGACTCCGAGGCAATGATCAGCGCGGTACTGAAGGAGTTCAACGATGCAGTCCGACGAGTGGCGGAAGAGTAGTTACAGCAACGGCAGCGGTGGTGACTGCATCGAGGTCAACGACGTGGTCCGGGGCCAGGTGCGCGACTCGAAAGACCCCGAGGGGCCAGTGCTGACCTTCTCGCCCTCTGCCTGGCAGTCCTTTGTCGCCGCCGTCCGTGCTGGCGACTTCGGCACTCTCTAATCTCTGCGCCCAACGACGAAAGCGCCCCCTGTACCGGCCGTGGCCGGTGCAGGGGGCGCTGTGCTGTCTACGGGCGGTCGAGGTGGGCGGTGCGCTGGTCGACGCGGTCGACGGCGTCGCGGAGCGAGCTACCGGAGTTGGGGTGCAGCTCGTGCTCGACGGCGGCGAGCTTGTGCTCGATCTTGTCGAGTCGGGCCATGACGCCGGGCCGGCCGGGTACTCCGGGGCGGGAGGGGACGCCGGTCCAGTCGTCGACGAAGTCCTCGACGCGCTGCGCCAGGTGGCGGGTTCCGCGGGTGGCGCGCCAGATGAGTCCGAGCACGGTTGAGAGGGTGACCAGCGCGCCGGCCCACAGCAGGACGTCGTCGAGTCGGTTGGCGCCGGCAGCGGTGATCACTTGGTGTCGTCCCCCTTCGGCGGGGTGCGCAGCCACACGGGCAGCAGCTGCTCGACGACGGGCAGCGCCATCACGCGGGTGACGGCTCCGGCCACGGTGAGTGCGACGGCGATGCCGGGCAGGGTCGAGGGGATGCCGGTGGTGGAGACGAGCAGGGGCAGCGCGGCGAGCAGGCCGAGCAGGGCCTGCAGGCCGGTGCGGATGGTGCGCCGGGTGGCGTCGGTCATGGGCGGGTGCCTCCTGTTGTTGGGGGTGCCCGGGGCCGGTCGGCGCCGGGCAGGTGAGGTCAGCGGACGGTGAAGCCGTGCCGGGCGCCGAGCGCGGAGAGGGAGGCACGGCCGGGAACGCCGTCGGCGCCGTTGCCGGAGTAGCCGAGCTGCTGCTGCCACCGGGCGTAGGCCGAGACGGTGCGGACGCCGAACGAGCCGTCGCCGACCCACTGCGGGTCGAGCAGGCCCTCGGCGGCGAGCGCGGCCTCGACCGGCCGGACGGCATCCGGGTAGGTGGTGCCGCCCTGCGGGAGGCCGGGGTCACGGCGGGCGGCGGCGGCCACCTGGTCGAGGTCGACGACCGTCTGCTCGCCGGGCAGCGCGCCGCCGAGCAGGCGCCGCAGCGACTGCTCGCCCGGGACACCGTCCGCGTCGCTTCCCGAGTAGCCGAGCGACTGCTGCCACTCGGAGTAGTTCAGGGTGTCGGCGTCCCGCCAGTCCTCATCCGGTCCGACGGCGTAGTGCCGGCCGTAGCCGGCGGAGACGAGTGCCTCGCCGACCTGCCGAACGTGTGGGCCGTGCGCACCGAACCCGTACTCCAGTCCGCCGATGGTCGCCCGGTAGCGGGCGGGCCCGGCCGGATGCGGGTCGGGGGCCGGCTGCGGCGGGGCCGGGTCCGGTTCGGTGCCGGTCGCCCGGGCGACGATGCGCGGGAACACGATGTCGTGGAACTGCGCGACCCTGGAGTCGCCGGGGCAAGCCGTGCCGGAGGTGGACCACGACCGGTGGAGCCGGTGGTAGCCGTAGCCGGGGTCGTCCGGGGTGCGGCAGATCCGGAGCGGGATGCCGTGCTCGTGGTGGAGCCAGACGCCGAGCGCGACGAGCTGCTCGATTTGCTGCTCGGTCCACGGGTCGCTGTGCTGGCTGTTGCTCTCCGTCTCGATCGAGACGGCGCCCGTCCCGTCCGGCCGGCGGTTGGCGGCCGCGTTCGCGTCCGCGCGGGTGCCGGTGCCGATGAACTGGCCGAGCTCGCCGCCGTAGCCGAGCCCGAAGTGCGATTCGAGGTTCGAGTCGTCGCGCCAGAACTCGAAGATCCGGCGCGGCCCCCACTCGGCCGCGATCGAGTGGGCGATGAACTGCGTGGGGTTGATGGCCGGCTGCTGGTCGCTCTCGGGCTGCAGCTCGATTCGCTCGGCGGCGGGGTACCACGACATAGGGGTGTCTCCAGACATGGAAAAGCCCCGGGGCCGGCGGGCCGCGGGGAGAACGGTCTTGTGGCGAAGGTGAGTTGGGCTAGCGGGTCTGCGTGCCGATGGCGCCGGCGGCGCATGCGTAGACGTTGCCGGTGCCGCCGGTGCGCCATGCCCGGATCTCCACGCGGGTGATGTCGCCGTACTTGCCGGGGCAGAGCTTCGGGCCGTCGGTGACGTAGATCCAGTCGCCGTTGAGGTCGTGCTGCTGGCCCCAGGGTTGGCCGTCGACGTAGACCTGCGCGGCGCCGGTGGTGCCGACGTCGGCCGCGGCGTAGGCGGCCACGGTGAGCATCGGGTGGTAGCGGACGTGCGGGCCGGTCCACAGCGTGTAGGGGTGGTCGGATTGCGTGCGCGGGTATCGGTCGAGGTCCCCGTCGGGGTAGAACGGCGTGTGCAGGTAGGGCACGGCGAGCCCGCCGTTCACCCGGTCCTCGGTGAAGATGGTGTTGCCGCGGTTGTCGTAGATGTCGAGGCCCTGGGGCTGCGTTCCGCCGGAGAACATGGCGAGCGCGAGGGTGCCGTCTTCGCGGCTGATCAGTACGCCGTACTGCGGGGTGCCGTTCGGCCGGGGCATGTCGAGGTCGCCGATGTAGACCATCGGGGTTCCGTCGGCGTCCTGCACGGTGAGCGTGCCGCCTTCGCCGATGACGACGGGGCCGTGTTGGATCTTGTCGAGTGCGGGCCGGGTCTGCGCGCGGCCGGAGAGCTCGCGCACCTGGCGTTCGAGGGTGCGGATGCGGTCGAGGAGATCCTGCGGGATCGCGGCCAAGGTCTATGCCTCCAGAAGGAGTTGGGCGGACTCGGGGCGGCCGCGCTCCGGTGGCGTCACGGAGATTCCGATGATGCGGTGGCGGGCGGTCATGCCTTCGGACCACCACAGATCGGTGATCTTGACGCGGGCGGTCGCGCCGAGCAGGGCAGGGCTGATCTGTGCGTCGAGCCGCACGGTGATCGAGGGCACGGTCTGCGGGGCAAGGTGGGCGGCGGCGTCCGCGCGCGCGTGCGCGTCGAGCGTCTCCTGCTGCTCGACCGTGCTGTAATCGGCGGACCCGTCGAGCCTCGGCCATCCCGCCGCGATGTCCGCGGAGCTGGTGACGACCGGGGACAGCAACGGGTGCGACTCGGCCGTCTGGTTGCGGTTCACGGTGGCGCCCCGGGCCTGCCACGCGTTCGCCTTCGTGGTGGAGTCGACGGGCCACGTGTACGAGAGGATCGGGCCCGGGCGGGTGAGCACCACCTCGTTCGCGCCGGCTCGGATCACCGGGTGTCCGAGCTGGAGCTGCTTGATCCGGCGGCCGGTATCGGGGTCGCGGGTCGAGGCGATCCGCCACTCGAACCCCCGCTCTACGCGTGAGAGTTGCTCGATCAGGTCGCGGATGTAGGGCTGGTCGTACCGGCTGTAGAAGCGGTCGCGGCGCACCCCCGACAGCTCGGTGTCGAACTCGATCCCAATGTCGCCCCCGGGCTGCGCCGCCGCGTACGAGATGAGGTTGCGCACGATGTCGAACTGATCGACCTGCTCAGCCTGGTGGGAGTCGAACAGGATGCGGTGGGTCAGGTAGCTGTCCCATGTGGCGGCCTGCAGGGCGAGGGAGAGCTCGCCGTGCTCGTCGCTGGCAAGGCTGGTGGTCCAGAGGATGCCGCCCCACCAGATCGCGCCGGCCCGCTCGACCCACAGCGCGGTGCGCCCGGGGACGAGCGCGGCGCGGGCGCGGGCGGCGAGCTCGGCGGTGACCAGGTGCACCGTTGCTCGGAGACTGCCGGTCTTCCCGAGGAACTCGTCGAAGCTGACGCCCCACAGCGGCAGGACGTCGAGCAGCTGGTCGCTGCGCAGGTCGCAGATCAGTACGCGGTACGGGGTGTAGGGGGTAGCGATCGGCCGCAGCCCGACCACCCCCTCGGGGCCCGGGGCCGGCGGCCCTAGGCGGTCTCGTAGCTGAGCTGCACGCGCATCGAGGCGCCGTCCTGGTTCCACCGGTAGCCGAGCTGTCCGGGGTTCATCCACGACCCGTCGGAGGCGGTCGCAAGAACCTGCGCCCCGCCGTCGCCGGCGTCCACGACCGGGAGCAGTTCGCGCCAGTAGGTTTCCGCGTCGACGTGGCGGCCGGTGCCCTGCCATCCGTGGGGCGCTCCGACGTCGGCGGACGCTACCGGGAGCGACACCCGGATGTTCCCGAAGCCGAGCGAGCTGCCGGGGCCCCACTTCAACCACGCGACGACGTCGACGTGCCGGCCGATCTGGCAGTACCGGCCGCCGGCCGTAACGTCGCCGTGGACGTCCAGCCCGGACCAGAACGGGGTGTACGGCACCCACCGGCCCAGCGGCGCCCACTGTGCACCGTCCCAGCGGTCCAGCCCGTTGGCACCGTCGCGCCACTGCCCGACGTAACTACCGATCGAGGGACCGGTGTTGGGCACGATGCCGCCGAGCGCGGCAGGGTACGGCACCCATGCGGCGCCGGACCACCGCTCGACCCGTGTACCGGTGTCGCGCAGTTGTCCGGCGTAGGCGCCCGGTTCGCTGCTGGCGTCGGGGCGGATGCCGCCGGCGGCGACGGTGTAGACGCGCAGGTCGGTGACGGCGGTGTTCCAGGGGATTCCGCCGGTGCCGGCGGACGCGGCGACGGGCACCCGCACCGCCCACAGCGGGAGCGAGCACGCGGGAAGCGGTGCGGGCTTCGGGTCGGCGGCCGGGGTGCCCTTGAGGATCTCGACCGCGGCCAGAGCCTTGCCGCTCTGGTCGTAGAGCCCGTCGTAGACGTGCAGCACGACCAGGTCGACGCGGTCGTACTGCGTGTGGCCGGGCGCGAAGGTCAGCGTCTCGGGCAGGGTGAGCGTCACGGGGTAAGCGCCCTGCAGGGCGGTGCCCTGCACGATGGCCCGGCCGGCGCCGAGCTGCGCCTGCATGGGGGCCGTCGAAGTGAACGAGAGGGGGGTGCCGCCGGGGATCACTCCGGGGGCGGTGGTGGTCGGTCCGGTGGGGGTCATAGTGCCGACGGGGGCGAGTCGGGTGTCGGTGCGGGTCTGCCCGGTGGGCGGGAGCCACGCGGCGCGCACGGGCATGCGGTGTTCCTCCTTACCAGTGGGCGTCACGCCAGTTCATTTGGGCGCGGGCGGCGGGGTGCGGGACGGTACCGGGGGCGCCGGCGAACGCGAAGTCGCAGACGCCCGGGGGACGACGAGGAACTGCTCGGGGGCCGAGCGGTCGGTCACGGTGTGGATGCGGGAGGAGCCGGACAGGGTGACCGTGCCGGCCGCGCCGTCGACGACGAGCTGCTCGCCCGGGCCGAGCGTGATGTCGTACTCCCACCGCCGGCCGGTCCGCAGGTCGACGAGCGAAGGCAGCTCAACCGGCCCGGTGAACACCAGCACCGCGGGTGCGGGGGCCCGACCGGCGTTGGTGGTGGTGATGATGCCGGTGGACCCGCCGGACCCGAAGGTCATCCCGTCCTCGGACGGCGGGACGCCGGGCGGGGTGTCGAGGTGCCAGTCGAGGCCACGCTCGGCCGCCTGGTCGAGGTGCCAGTCGAGGCCCTGCTCGTCGATCGGCAGGCCGGTGTCGGCATGCCGCTCGGTGAGGCCGTAGCGGCGGGGGTCGGTCGCCTCGAACTGCAGCGCGGCGCCGGTGATGGTGCCGACCCGGTACCCGCGGCCGGTGGGCACCGACCACCGCAGGCACCGCGCCCACACCAGCAGCGGCCCGCGTTCGTCGACGCACACGACGAGCGGCAGCTCGTCGTCGATCGACGCCGCGCCCGCCTCGAATGCGCCGACGACCGCGCCGATCCGGGCGGCCGGCGCCCGGATCACGATGTCTTCAACCGTCACCGTGCGCGGCTGCGCCCACAGGGCACCGGGGTAAGCGCCGTGGCCGGCCGGGCGGTTGGTTGTGCCCGAATCCCACGCGGGGGAGTCGGACCAGCCGCTCAGCTTCCGCCACCGGTAGGGGGTGCCGGGGCCGAGCAGGAGCTCACCGAACTGGATGTGCCCCGGCAGGGTGACGCGGTCGCCCGCCACAGCCTCACCCCCTCACCTTGAGCTCCCACCCGAGCGCGGCCGCGAGCTGCTCGGGCGACTGGCCACCGGCGTTGAACTGCTCGATGTGCAGCAGCGGCCCGCCGCCGAGCTGTCCGCCGGCCGGGCCGTAGGCGGCGGCCGGAAGCGGCGCGGCCACCGCGGGGAGCGGCGTGCGCGCGGCCGCCGCGAGCGCGGGAGTGTCCGGCACCTCGACCAGGTCCCGCATCGCGGCGGCGAGTTCGGGCTGCGCGCCCTCAATCCCCGAAACGATGCCGGCGGGAATCCACCGACCGACCTGCCGGGCCATGACCCGACTTGGGCTGTGGATTCCCAGCGCCTTGGCGATCGGGCCCGGAATGAGATTCTTGGCCCAGCCCATCAAGGTGTCCTTGAGCCAGCCGCCCATGGACTGAATTCCGGACCACAGGCCGCGCACGATGTCGCGGCCCTTGTCGACCAGCAGCGAGCCGAGATTTCCGAGCCCTTCGGCGATTCGGCCGGGCAGCGCCTTGACGTCCGAGACGAGCCCGGACGCCTTCTCGGCCACGCCCGAGCGGATCGAATCCCAGTGCTTTATAAGCAGTCCGACGAGAGTCCAGTTCAGGAAAAACTCGACGATGTGCCCGGGAATGCCACGGACGAAATCCACGGTCGCATTCCAGCCTGTGATAGCGCCCGACTTTATGGAATCCCAATGCTTGATCAGGAGTCCGATCAACGTCCAATTCAGGAATACGTCGACGAGCCAGCCGGCCGCCGACTTCACAAAGCCGACGATCCAATTCCACGCGGCGGCCGTCGCGCCGCTGACTGTGTCCCAGTTGCTGACGACCAGGGCGACCAAGCCGACTACGGCGGCGATGATCCACCCGACAGGGCCGAGCGCGATCACCCATGCGGCCGCCATGCGCGCGGCCTGTAGCAGGCTCTGCGCGCCCATGAGCACCCACGCCCCGACCACCCGGGCGCCGGCCGCAACGGCGGCGACGCCCTGCGCTGCCCAACCGGCGAGCATCTCCGCGTTGGTGAGGAGGTAGGTTGCGCCGGTGCGCACCGCGGCCGCGGCCTGCGCCGCCCAACCGGCCACCGTGGTAGCGGTGGTGACGGTGGCCTGCACCCCAAGCGCGATGAGCGTGGGCAGCAGGATGGCGCCGATGATGCCGGCCGCGATGCTGAACGCGAGGCTGTGCTCGCCGACGAACTTGCGGGCGGTGTCGTACTTCTGGCCGAGCGTGCCGACCCAATCCGCGGCCGCCATGAGGGCGGGCACGACCTTGGAGCCGAGCACGTCGACGGCGCCCTGCTGCAGGCCGCGCGTGAACGCCGTCCAACGGGTCGAGGCGTTGTCCCGCATGGTGTCGCCCGCCTTGGCGGCCGCGCCGTCGACGGCGCCGAGCCCTGCGACCGCGCTCGACGGGTCGAGCGAGAAAAGCGCCTTGGAAAGGTCTTCGGCCTGCGTGCCCAGCAGCGAGAACGCGAGCTTGGAACGCTCGGACGGGTCCTTGACCTGCCGCAGCCGATCCATGATCTGATCAAGTGCGGCGTTCGCCTCCGGCCCGCCCTTGTTGAAAGCGGCCGCCATCTTATCGGCGTTCAGGCCGATTGACTTAAGGCCGTCGGCGGCGCTGCCGTCCTTGACTCGGATATTTAGTTCTTTGAAAGCGTCTGCGACGACATCGGCATCGCGCGCGCCAGCTTCCAGGCCCTGATGGATGAGGCCCATGGCCTGCTTTCCATCAATTCCCAAATCCCGAAATTGCGTCGGGTATTCATTAAATGTGTCGAGCAAATCCTCGGCTTTATTTGCGCCGAGCTGAGTTCCCCTTACGAGAATGTCGAACGCTTCGTCGGCATCCTTGGCCATTCCTGTTTTGAGCATTTGCCCAACGGATTTGGCGACGGGGCCGACTTCCTCGCCGAGAATGTCGGCGACCTGCTGCGCGCGGCCGCCGACCTGCTGTAGCTGCTCGGCCGTCGCGTCGGCCGGGACGAGCCCTTGCTGCCAGAGGTGTTGGAGAGCTTCGTTAGCGGCCTCGACGGACTCGGAGTAGCCGCCGGTGAACAGCTTCCCGGCGGCCTTCCCGAGCCGCTCGGACTGCTCCGGGGTGGCGCCGAGCCGCGCTGCAAGGAGGTCGGTCCCCTTGTCCTGCTCGACGGCCTCGGACAGCCCTGCCATGAGGGCGGCGCCGATCGCGCCGCCGATCAAGGCGCCCTTGACGGCCCCGAGTGCGCTGGTGATGCCGGAGCCGGCGCGCTCGGCGCCGCGCTCGGACTCCTCGGCGAGTTGCTCGCCGAGCTCGCGTCCGGCTGCCTGTCCGGCCCGGCCCGCTTCGTCCTCGATGACCTGCGCGGTACGGCGGATGTTCTGTTCGGTGCGACGCAGTCCGGCCTCGGCCGGGGCGTCGTCGACGGTGATGGTGGCGAGCAGTTCGCCGACGGTGAGCGCCAACTCGGCTCACCCCCTCGCCGAGCGCAACCAACCGCGGATGATCCGCTGCCGGAAGGTCGTTGTGTTCGCTCAGGTGCAGCTCGGGCTCAGCCCTCGGCAGGCAGGCCCGTGATCGCTGCGATCTCCGCCGCCGTCGAGACGGTGCGGGGGGTGCGCGCCCAGAGCGCCCGGAAGCGGCTGTGTTCGTCGAGTCCGCCGAGCAGGACGACGAACCGCCGCTCAGTGAGCGCGGCAATCTGCTCGGGGGTGAGGTGGTAGGTGCGTGCGAGGTCCGCCTCGACGGCGGCCCAGTGTGTCAGGACCGCCGACCAGAGCCCGCCCGCCGCCGCCCCGTCTTCCGGCGGGTTGCCCGGTTCGGGGCCGGCGGCGTCGGGGCTTTTCCCGCGGCCGCGTTCTGCTGGTCGTAGAGCTCGGCGGCGCGCTGCAGGGTGATGCTGCCAGGCCGGCGCACGGTCGCGGCTGCGTAGATGAGCACGATGCCGAGCTGCCGGTCGGTCATGCCCTGCTCCGCCCAGTGGTCGAGGGCATCCTCGCCTACCAGGGTCCGCAGCATCGAGCGCACGTCGTCCGGATCGTCGGACGCCTGCAGCCGCTCCATCTGCAGCGTGAACATCAACGGCAGGGCGTCCGGGAGGCGGTACGTCCGGCCGTACAGCTGAAACGTTTCTGCGTGTTCGGTAGTGGCCTGCTCGGCGAAGAACGCATCGAAGTCCGCGCACCTGCCGGCGGGCTGGTCCTGGTGGTCGAGGTCGAGCTCGTCGTCGATCACGAGCCACCCCCGGCCGGCGGCGGGGTCACCGCGGCGGTCGACGGCTTGCCACACCGGGTGATCGTCGCGCTCCAACTGGTCTTCTCCGTGGTCCCGCCGCCCTGCTCACCCGGGCTGACCGTGGCATCCCACACCACCCACGCGGTTTGGGTCCGGTGGCGCCACCGCACGGGGTTGTGCGACTCGGCGCCGAGACGGGGCACCCACTTCTCGTCGACGTACGCCTGCCCGGGGTCGCGCGCGCCGGTCTTGTCCGCGGCGTACTTGGACTCCAGGGAGATGGATGCGCCACGCTGCATGATGTCCTGCGAGTAGTGGCCGTCGTCGTCGAACGTGGTGATGTCCTCCGTCTCCTCGTTCTCGCCCGGCGAGTGCGAGAAGGACGTCAGCAGGCCCACGCGCAGCCATGTCTCAGTGCTGGCCGTCAGGTCCTGCACCTCGAACAGCCAGCCTCGGGCGTCGATCGGGCGAGCGGTTCCGGGGGTCGCCATGGGGTCACCTCCTAGGTAGGTCGGGGATTGAGCGCCTCGACGTCGAGGCGGAAGTTCGTGGTGTGCTCGTGGCGGCCGGCGGCGTCGACGCCGAGCGGGGCGGGGGTTTGCTGCGCGATGCACAGCACGAGCCACAGCCTGCCCGGGAGCTCGACTCCGGCGAGCCCGTGCAGCGTAGAGAAGATCGTTTCCGCGCGGGCGCGGGATACCCGCGGGTCGGCGGTACCGCGGACCCGTACCTGCAGGGACCGCTCGTCCCAGGGATTGAGCGGGTCGGGGGTGCTGGCGCCGTAGAGGGAGAGCTGCACCGCGCGGTCGGGCGCCGGCGGCATGAGCTCGATAAACGTGTCGCCCTTGATCCCGGTGGGGTCGTAGGTGAGCAGGCCGGCGGCCTGCAGGTAGCGGGCGAGGGAGTCGAGCAGGTCGGGCAAGTGCTTCGCCTCCGGACGAGTCTTCGATTCGCCGCGGCACGAGGTAGCGTCGAAGGGCGGGGCAGATGGAAAGGAAAGTGACTGGTGAGTAAGGGAATTGACGATCTGCAGCGTGCCTACGACGCTGCGCTCGCGAGGCTGAACGCTGCTGAGAACGCCGTGAGTAGGCTCGTGAACGGGGCGGCCCTCGGGCCGGGGGACGTGCCCAACCTGACGGAAGCGGCGCACAAGGCGGCCTACAAGGAGCTCGACGACGCTAGGGAGGCGTTCGAGCGTGCGCGTAAGGACCTGGACGACGCGAGCTAGTCGGGCCTGTTGGGGCGGTCTAGCGGAGCGCGCGCCGCACCGCGGCCGCGATGATCTGCTCGACCGCCCCGGCCTCTTGAGCGGCCGGGCGTTCGAGGTACTTCGCTGTCCGGCCCTGGTCGTGGCGGGCGTTGAGATCCTCGTGCACCCTGGTCGCGTAAGGGGTGTCGTAGGAGACTCCGGCGACGAGCTGCTGCTCGTCGACGGACGCGACGCCGGAGCGCGCGAGGGTGCCCTCTTCGATCGGTACTACCTCGCGCGACTTCTGCAGCACGTGCTCGGCGGCGGCGAGCAGGCCGCGCGCGGCGCCGGCGCGTTCGGCCCGCAGGACAGCGTCACCGGTCCACTCGATCCGGGAGCGGGGTCGGCTCATTCGCAGCTCACCTCCTGGTGGGCGGGCGCGGGCAGGCCCGGCGCGTCGACGGTCGAGACGGTGATCGGCACGGTTGTGCGGCCGGTCGGCAGGGTGATCCGGGAGCCGGCCGGCACGTCGGTGTCGAGGTCGAGCACGACCTGCGCCAAGCTGACAACCTGCCGCCCGTCCGGGGCGCGCACGAGCCGCGCCGACTCGGAGACGAGCGCGGGCACGTCGTCGAGGGGCGGGCCGTAGATGGGCCCGTACGCGGACTCTCCGACGTACGGCTCGATGGTGATGCGGTGGCGCAGCAGCCACCGGGGGACGCGGGTCACCATGGGGCGCCCACCCCGTGACCGGTGAGTCCGGCCTGCTGCAGGGCGCGCCGGGCCCGGGGCGCCAGGTCGAGCGCGCCGGGCGGGGCCGAGCTGCTCGCCGAGAGGCTGATCACACCGGCGCTCACGCTCGACCAGCGCGCGGCCGCGCCGGTCCCGTCCTCGCCCGCGGCGAGTTGGTACTCGACTTGCGCGCACGCGGCATCGGCCAGCGCGGCGACGTGCTCGGGGCGGGTAGGGGCGCCGGTGGAGTCGACCGGGTAGCAGGCGGTGAGCAGCGCGGCGTCGACGTCGGCGGACGCGCGGGCGAGCAGCCGCTCGGCGTCCGCCGGCGTGGGCCGGCCCAGCCACGTGGCGAGCTGTTCGGGGGTGGCGTAGGTGAGTGCCACGATGCCCACCCCCGATCACCGGGGCGGCGCGGGCGGCGCCGCCCCTTCCTTGGCGCGGCTGCGCCCCTTGGCGGTGGTGGGCGGGGGCGGGTCGTCGCCCGTCGGGCCCTGCTCGTCGGTGTCGTCGAGCTGCTCGATCTGGTACTCGTGCCGCAGGAAGTACAGTCGGGCCCCGGCGCCGAGTTCGTCGACGGTGGCCCGGCCGGCGGTGAAGTGGACGCCGGCAACCGGGCCGTCATCCCCGTACGGGGAGGCGATCGCGTGCGGCATCACTGCACCTTGACGTTTCGCAGTACCGCGGCCGCCCGGGTCGCCTTGAGTACGACGGCCACCGGCCCGAGCTCGACCTCGCCGACCTTGACCGCGCCGGCCCGGTCGAAGTCGGGCAGCCACTGCCGTACGAGCTTGCCGCTCGTGGTGGTCACGCCGTGGAACCCGTCGATTCCGAGCCGGACGGCGTAGATGTCGGACAGGCCGGTGATTTGCCCGCCGGGGCCGGCGCCGTCGACGTCGCGCGACTCGATCGGGATGACGGGGTTGTTGCTGCCGGCGACGGCGCCCAGGTCGACGAACGGAATCCCGTTGTAGGACTCGACGGTCTGCCCGAACGAGTTCTCGGTGCGGGTGTAGTAGCCGGCTCGGCGGGCGAGCGAGCGCACGCGCGCGATCGTCTTCTTGTTGCCCAGCAGCGCGGACGGAACGCCGTCGAGCAGCCCGAGGAACTCGTCGAGGATGTCGAGCGCGGCGTGCACCTTGGCCGTGTCGGCGCCCAGGGTGGTGCCGGTCCAGTCGAGGGAGGAGCCGGCGCCCATCTCGGTCACGGAGCCGGCGAGCGCGCGGTCGAGGCCGTCGAACCCCTGCTCGGCGCCCGGGGTGTTGACCCGCTTCCCGGTGATCACCTGCTCGGAGAAGAAGGCGTTCGCGGCCTTGATGGTCTGCAGCATCTGGAAGTTGACTTCCGCACTGGCGGCCGGGCCGAGCTCGGCTATCGTGCGGTCGATCTCGAACGCGCCGCCGAGCGGGGACAGGTCGACGCTGTACCGCTGGCGCTTGGCCTGTCCCTTGGCGTACTCGGTGTTCAGCGGGCGGAAGGCTGCGCCGCGCTCGGTAACGAGCCGGGTGTAGCCGTAGCTGAGGGTCGCGCCGCCGCCGGCAGGGTTGACGGCGGTGTCCCAGATCATGTTGTCGAGCAGCCAACTCGACTTGGCGAACTCGTCGATCACCTGCAGGTCGACGGCATCCTGCGTGTTGAGCTTGGCGTCAGCCAGCGTGATAGCCACGGGGCGGCCTCCTTACTTGGCGAGCCGCGCCGAGATCGCTTCGAGCAGCGACGCGGGTTCGGTACGGGTGGTGGGGGCGCCGCGGAACTCGCCGCCGGAGCGGGCCGGCGGGGCGCCGGTGGCGCGGTAGAGCTCGGGGTCGGCCTCGACCGCCGCCGTGATGGCGGCGGTGAGCTTCTCGCTGAACTTCGCGTCGGTCGGGTCGAGGGAGGCGACCGCGGCGGCGAACGAGCGGCTGTTGAGCAGGCGGTCGGGGCGGGCGCCGGCCGCCTCGGCGGCCTGGTGGGCGGCGAGCTCGACCCGCGCGGTGCGAAGCTGCGCGCCGAGCTCGGCGAGCTGCCGGTCGCGGTCCGCGACGGCGGCGGCGAGCTGCGCCGGGTCGGAGTCCGCACCCGTGCCGGCGTCCGGGTTGATGGCCTTGTTGATCGCGTCGAGGGCGGCCTGCAGCTGGTCACGCTGCGCGGCCGCCTCGGTGGCCTGCTGCTGCGCTTCGACGAGCTGCTCGGCGGTCGGGCCGGCCGGTGCCGGCGGCGCGGCGGGGGACGCGACCGGGGCCGGGGCCGGGGTGCCGGTGGGTTCGGTGGGACCCGGGACAGGCGGAGTGGTCGGCTCGCCGGTCGGCGCCCCGCCCGGGCCGGGGTCGCCGGAGCCTCCGAGGATCGGCCAGATCGGGCGACCGTCGCTGCGCAGCCCGACGGCCTGCAGCCCGGTGCGGGGGTGGATCGGAAGTGTGGTGATGGTCATGGTGGTTGGTCCCTCCGGGCCGTGGGCGGACATGGGAACGGCCCGTGCCCCGGGGCGCGGGTACGAGCCGTGATGGAACTTCGGGCGGGGCAGCGAGCAACAGCTATGTGATTGCTCCTCAGGCGAGCCCTACGATGTGGGCGGGACAGTCACACTTCTTCCCGCCGAGATGTCCCCGGCGGACCGCTGTGTCGCTTGGCGGTTGTGAGGTCGCTCCACCTCCCCCTTTCCAGGGGGAGAGGGGGCTACTGAACAGGGGATGATCACTCATGGTCGATGACCTTGACGGAGTTCAGGTTGTCTACTACCTCGTGCGTCTCGCGTTCGAGCTCGCTCGGATCGGGAGACTGCGCATGTCCTTGAAGCGGCAGCAAGCAGGGGCAGAGGCGAAGCGCGAGGACAAGTAAGCCCCCGGGGGTCTGGTCACCGGCCAGGCCCCCGGGCCGCGCTACGGCGGTGCGGTGAGGGGGCGGGCGGCGGCGTAGCCGCGGATCCAGGCGGAGCGCAGCAGGCTGTCGCGCGGGTGGGGGCAGGCAGTGATCGGCTGTCCGGCGCGGGCCGCATCGCGGCCAGCGGCGACGGCGCGCACGACGTCGGCGCGGAATCCCAACGCCTCACCCCCTAGAACTTGTTGGAGATGTCGGAGCCGGTCTTGCGGGCGGTGTCGGCGGCGGCGGACCGTACGCCGGTGAGCTGCTCGGTGTACTCGGCGAGGGTGGTCCGGGGGGACACCTCGGCCCAGTAGCGGCGCAGCTCCTCGGATGCCCGGGCGTAGGCCACGTGCGCCGGCCCAGAGAACAGGCTCAGGGGATCGACGCCGTCGAGTTCGGCCCGCTTGGTGAGCAGCACGCCGCGGCACCACTCTTCGGCGTCGAGCCACTGCGCAAAGACGTACTCGTCGTACATCTGCCGGACCTGCTTGGCGGTGAACGCCTGCCGGTTCCCGGCCTCGGCCCACTCCCGTTCGGCGAGCCACCGCTCGGCCGCCGGAAGGCGGTCCCACGGGTGTTCGTCGGGCGTGGCATCGATCCACGACCAGTCGTCCATCCGGGAGCCCGGGCGCAGCACTTCGTCGACCGCTGCTCGGTCGGCGAGCTGCGCCTCGACTCCGCGGCCGGTGGCGGTCGGCGGTGGGTCGACGGGGTAGCGGCGGTCGAGCTCGGCCGCGATGCGCTCGGCCCCGGCGGGGTCGGTGTAGCGCAGCGCCCACCCAAGGCGGTCGTCGGCCACCTGCGAGAGGTCCGCCAGCAGCCGGCCGCCGGGGAACAGTTCGGCGAGCAGCTGTCGGCGGTCCGCCTCCGCGGCCAGGGCCGCGAGCTCGTCACCGGTGGCGTGCCGGGCCCGCTCGGCGAGCTGCCGCTCGGACAACGCGATCAAGTCGCGCCGGGCGCCGGGCAGGGCGGCGTCGATGTCGCGCCGGTCCAGCTCGGCCGCCACGCGCAGCACGTCGGCGTCGCTGAGTAGCGGCAGCGTGCGGGCGAGCTCGTCGTCGGAGAACTCCGTCAGGTGCTCGGCCATCCGGCCGCCGGGCCGCACGCGGTCGAGCAGGGCCTGCTCGTCCCGCCGGTTCGCTTCGGCCTCGACCTTGGCGCGGTCGCGCTCGTCGAGGGAGCCGTGCTGCAGTGCGGCGCCGAGTTGCTCGTCGCTCATCTCGGCCGGCGTCCGGTGGTCGCCGGCGCGCACCCGGGCGGCCTCGACCGCATCCGGGTTGAGCGGCCGGCGCGGTTCGGGGAGGTTCCCCGCCCCTGGCTGCTCGCGGTACCTGAGCCGCTTCAAGTCGGGGTGGGCGGTGAGGTGGTCGCGCATCCGGGCCTGCCAGTCGCGCACCCGCTGCTCGGCAACCTTCCGCGCTTCGGGAGTCGCGGCCGCCGCGGCGCGGTTCTTGTACTTGCGGATCTGGCGCTCGATCGCGCGCTGCCGTTGGCCTGCCTCGTACCCGGTGCCGTCGGACGGCTCGGGCGGCTCCGCGGTGGTGACACCAGGGGTGTAAGCCGACAGGGCGTGTCGGCAGTTGGGGTGTTGGAGTCCGGCGCGGCGGGCCTGTTCGACGCTGCCGGCCACCCGCACGCGGACGGTGCGGCCGTCGTCGACGGCGTGCTCGATCTCGACCTCGTGCGGGCCCTCCGGGCCGTCGAGCGTCAAGATCCGCCCTTCCCACTTGCGGCAGAGCGGGCACTCGCGTGGGGCGGTGGACACGATCACAAGGTCTCGGCCGGCGGCGCGCAGCCGGTCGGCCTGGCCCTCGATGGCGGCCCGGCCGACGGCGGTCCGCACGGCCATCTCGGCATAGCTCGTCATCTGCCAGGACCGCCCGGACTTGTCGACGAAGCTTCGGAGCCCGCGGTCGGCGAAGCGCTCCATTGCGCGCTGCGTAGCCTGCCGGCGGGTGTCGATGCCGAGCACCGGGGTTGCGGCCACTTCGGAGACGACCTGCCGGTATCCGTCCTCGACGCCGCGCAGGATGCCGCGATGGGTGGCGGTGACGAGCTCGATCGTCTCGGCGGCGAGCCGGTCGACGGCGCGCCCGGCCGGGGTCGACTCCGCGATGCGCGCGGCGTCGACGTCGGCCAGGGCGCCGAGCTCGGCGAGCCCAGTCCGGGCGCCGCGGTTGAACGCCTCGGCGACGACGTCGTGCACTTCGGTCGACATGGCGGTGCCGAGCGCGTCGACGACACCCTGCGCGGCGCGCCGCAGAGGCTGGATGTCGGCGAGCTTGGCGACGGCCCACCCGGGAGCTTCGAAGCCGTCGGCGCTCTGCCGGGCCACGATGCCGAGCAGGCGCTGCTCGGCGTCCTCGTACAGCGCCCGCACGCGCTCGGCGAGATCCTCGGCCATCCAGGGGGAGACCGGCACAGCGCACCCCCCAACCGACCGAAGGCGTTGTCAGCACCGACCGATACCGTCGGCCCATGACGAATGCGCCCGCCGAGTTCAAGCTCGGACAGATCGGTACCCGCCCCGAAATCTGCGCCGTCTACGGGGGAAGCCGCCACAGCGGCGGGATTGTGCCGTCCCGGAAGCCAAAGAACGTGACGCTGTTCTCCGATCACGAGGTCGGCCAGCAGTTCGGGTACCACGACGGCTGGCTCGCTGAAGAGGACGAGATCGGCCCCGTCTTCGAGTACACCGGAGCTGGAAAGAAGGGCGACCAGACGTTCGGTGGTGACTACGGCAAGGGCAACTCTGCCGTACTCCACCACGGCCGGGACGGGCGCACGCTTCGCCTGTTCGTCGCAGTCGGAACCGTGGAGGGTACCGACACCAAGCTGCACCGCTACGTCGGCGCGTTCGAGCTCGACAAGCGCACGCCCTACGTTGTCCGCGAGGGCCTCGACGAAGACGGCCTGCGCCGTCGAGTGATCGTCTTCCGTCTCCGTCCGGTCGGCACGGTCCAGCACGATCCTGAGGACGAGATCCCCCCGGCGGAGACCACCGTTGCCCGCCTGGTGCCGGCCAACACGACCGAGAGCAAGCTCGTCGAACCCGAGAAGAACACGACGAAGGAGACCAAGCGGGCGGCCGTCCCAGAGACGATCGCCAAGCGCCGCGAGGGCGAGCTCAGCGACGCATTCGAGGCCCACCTCACCACACTTGGACACGAGGTCCGCCGCTTTCAGATCCGGATCAAGGGCAAGACGGGAACGCTGCTGTCCGACCTGTACGACGTCACGGACCACGTGCTGTACGAGGTGAAGGGCACCCACCGCCGGGAGGCGGTCCGGATGGCGCTGGGACAGCTGCTCGACTACAGCCGTTACACCCGCACCGACGACCACCCGGAACCTCCGCGGCGCGCCGTCGTCCTTCCCGGGCTTCCCGACGAAGACCTGCGGGAACTGCTTGCCGAGCACGAGATCGTCGTCGTTCGTCCCTCGGGCGACACCTTCCTCGGGGTGCCGTCGTCGCTCAACTGACGAAGTCGGGTGCCGGGTCGGGCACGGCTTGCCCGGTCTCGGCGTGGATGCGGGCGACCTCGGCGGCGACCGCCTCGGCATCCCACTCTGGATTCACGATGCGGACCTTGGTCTCGGTGCTGACGGCCTGCGCCTGGCCGAGCAGGGAGAGCGTCTGCGCCTGCGTCTGGGCGTCCGGGGCGACCGCCGCCCCGAATGCCACGGTCGGCCGCTCAGGGGCGAGTCGGGACCAGCCGAGCGCGCGGTCGAGCTGCAGCAGCGCCTCGACGATGTCGGCAACGGCTGGGGCCGCGTAGCCGATCTTCGCCCTGCGGGTCACCATGCTGTCGTGTCCGCGGGCCAGTGTCTCCGTCGCGGTGACCGGCGGACCGCCGTCGAGCCCGAACGTGCTCGGGCTGTAGCCGGCCGCCTCGACGATCTGCCGCACGAGCGCGTCGGATGTTGACTTGTGCTCGGCTACCCGGATGGCGAACTGGCTCATCGTGATGCCGGCGCCCGTGTCGGTCGGCGGGATGTCGAGAGCCTGCCAAATCTCTTGGTCATCGTCGAAGCTGGCGCCGTTGCCGGGGCCGCGGTTGCGCAGGTAGCCGGCGGGGACGATGAGGCGGGCGCGGGCGAGTCGGATGTCGCGCATCCAGCTCGACCACACCTCGTCGAGCGCGTCGCACATGTCGCGCGCCGGGCCCTGCAGGTCGGATCGGCCGAGCGGCGACCCGCGGTGGGAGCGGTTGGGGCCGATGTTGGGCCAGTAGGCCGCGGTGAGAGCGGGGATGCCGGTCTCGATCGCGCCGGACGGGCCGAGACTGTCGACGACCGCGGCCGTGGTCGGGTGCTCCGTGAGCGGCACGCGGCGGCCGATGTTGTCAGTGGTGCCTTCGTAGAGGGCGTGCTCGATCCGGCCCCGCTCGTGCCTCTCCAGCCGGCGCAGCACGGTCGAGCCGTGCCGCTCCAGTTCCTCCCAGCACGTCAGGGCAACCAGGTGCCCGTATCGGACTTCGGGCAGGGCGGCGTCGTGGTGCACGGTGGTGAGCAGCGGGCGCGGGCCGATCTCGGCGTCCCAAGCGGCCACCAGGTAGACCCCGCCGAGCGCGGCGGACACCTCGGCGGCCTCCAGCAGGGTCCGCTCGGCGCGCGGGCCGAGCAGCTCGTCGAGGCGCGCCTGCAGAGCGGTGTCGGTGACGGTCACCCGCGGGGGCTCGCCCATCAGCAGGCCGGCAGAGCGGCGGGCGACGTCGGCCGGCATGGGGATGTGCAGGCGGGACTCGCGCCGGTCGGCGGTGGACGTTCGGTCGCGTCCCCACAGGCGGCGCCGGCCGTCGCGCCGACGGGTCTGCCCCTGGTAGACGGCGGCGAGCCGCTTCGGGTCGCCGGAGTACCACGCGTCATCGATCGCGATCTCGGCGAGCTCGGGCGCCCAACGGCGCGGCGGCCAAACGGAATTGGGCTCAGGCAGCGGCATCGGCGCTCACCTCCTCCGGGATCAGATCGGGGACCAGGTGGCGCCACTCGGCGGCGGTGGAGTGCACGACGTACCGCAGCGCGTCGCAGCTGTGATCGTTGACCTTGAGGGGGCGGTCTTCGCCGGCGGCGGTCCCGGCCGGGTCCCACACGTAGCCGGGCAGCTCCGCGAGCAGACCCTCACACGAGCGGTGCACGAGCAGCAGGCCGGCCGCGAGCGCGGTTGACGTCGACCGGATGCCGTCGAGTACCTCGTTCCGCGCGCGGGCGGTCCCTTGGTGCCCGTCCTCCCAGAGCTGCGCGAGGAAGGAAGCGGCGGACGGGTCGAGGAACGTCCACTCGGGGTCGACGCCGAGCCCGGCCAGCCAGCCGCGAAGGGCGGCGCTGTACTGGGCATCGGTCATCTGCCGGCGCTTCTGGCGACTGTCGTATCGCCACTCCGCGCACGCGTACAACCGGCCGTCCTCGCCGAGCCCCAGCAAGATTGCAGCGAACGGGTTCGTGGTGCCGTAGTCGATCCCGAGCCAGTGCCGGACCATGGGCGGCAACTCGTCGACGACGTGCTGCTGTTCGTCCCAGCAGTCGTAAATCGACCCCTCGGCGACCACCCACGCGCCATCGATCATGCGCCGGCGCCACAGCCCGGTGTACTCGGCGTTCAGCGACCGGACGTAGGCCGGAGACAACGAGGGGTTGTCGTGCAGGCTGAAATGCCATGCCCGAAGGTCGAGTTCGGCCGCGCGGTCGAGGTATCCGGTCCGCAGCCAGTGCCGCGGGCCGTCGGGGTTGGTGGTGGCCAGCACGCGCGCGCCGTCCACGCTGAGGCGCGCGAGCAACTGCACCCAGAACGGTTCGGGGAGCAGAGTCGCCTCGTCGACGTACGCCAAGTAGGCCGTCAGGCCGCGCAGTCGACCCTCGGCGCGGGAGTCTGCCGCGCCGATCAGGTGGACGGTGCGTCCGAGGATGACGGCGGTGGTGGCGCCGCGGGTGTGCCGGACCTGCCCGGCGGCGACCGGCCCGAACAGGGCCGGATCGGCCAACGCCTCTAGCACGTTGCGTTCGATCGTCTGCAGGCTGCGGCCGCAGATGATGATCAGCCCGGACGGCGGCGCCTCCGCGATGGCCAGCAGGAATGCCAGCAACGAGGCCACGGTCTTGCCGGACCGCACCGCGCCGTGCCAGATGTTGATGCGGGCGGTGGCCCGCGCGACGCTGCGCAACTGCTTGCGGGAGAGCGGGAGATCGAGAGCGGGGGCGGGCACGGCTCACCCCCCGTCGGCGGCCGCCTCGTCCTCGTCGGCGAAGGCGGCCCGCAGGCCCCGGGCAAGATCCGTGAGCATGCTGCGCACCTCGTGCCCGGACGTGCCGGCGTCGATCTCCGCGAGCCGGGCCGCGCTGGTGAGATAGCCGCCGATGGCCTGTGAGTGGTGGCGCTCGTCCTGCGCGGGCGGATCGTCGCTGACCACCTCGGCCGTCTCGCCGGTCGGCAGCAGCTCGACACGCACGTACGTGTCGGCCTCAACCCGGTCGAGGTTCGCCGCGGCCCGCCGGTACAGCCGGGCCGTAAGGTCCCGGCGCAGGGCAGCAAGGTCTTCCTGCCGGGCCACGGTCGCCGACGCCACCCGGGCGCCCCCAACGAACGCCAACCCCAACTCAGCCGCGATCTTGGACACGGTCGAACTGCTGCGCCCGATCTGGGCTGCGATGGCGTTGCGGGACAGGCCGTCGGCATGCAGGCGGCGCACCTGGTCGCGATCCTGGTCGGCGATGGGCTCGCGCATCGAACATCACCCCCGACCTTGGCAGTAGCCGTTAATCAAAGGCCGAATGCAAACCCAGTTGGCCAAGTCAGTTTGCAGAAGTTCTGTATATCTTGCTTTTGATGATCTTTAGCGCGTCCAGCCTTGGATTGGCTAATTGTAGGAGGCCCTGTCCAGGGTGGCCCGGGGGGTAGGCGACGGGATCGGTCTTCGAACCCTTCAACTCCCACACTTTGTGGGGGTCGTCGCCCCTGGCGCACTGTCAGACTGAGGGAGGAGCGGCGCCGCCCATCACTCGACCAGCGAGGAAAGGGTGCTCTGTGGGAAGCGTGGAACAGCGGCGGCGTGCTGCGCCGACAGGGGGAGGCTGGACACCAGCGGAGGTCATCGAGCTGACTCGCTCGGCGTTGGCCGCCGGGGTCATGGTCGTGATTCTCGTGCGGCACCCGCAGCTCGACGCGGCCGCGATGACGCTGTTGGGTACCGGTTTCGCGGCTATCGCAGTCCCAGTGCGACGCGGCGGACGCCGGTAGGAACGACTGCGGCCCGCCACCGGGGGGTGTGGCGGGCCATCAGCCAGATGTTCCGGGCACGCCGGAAGCGCCTCCAACTCTAGGTCACAGATCGATAACGGCGCAAGGGGCTAGGTGGGGCCTGCTCGGGGGCAAGGTGTTCCCCGGTGCTTGTCGGCGGGGGCCTGGTATGCTGCCTACCGTTCAACTCGCCCCAACATCAGTGGTGTTGGGTGCATATCCTCGCATGAGGAACGCCCTGTGACGTGCTCTTGGGGCGGCCCCTTCCTTCCGGAACCCGCACGACGTTGCGGTTGGCCGAGATCTCTCCGCGTATGCGGCATCCCGTTATGTCCGCGTAGGCGGTTCGGCATTCCTAGCATCACCGGGCGTTGCCGGGTGAGTGGAGTTCAGAAGGGGAGCCCCATGGTTAGGGACGTAATCATGCTGGTCGGCAACCTCGTTGGCACTACGGCAACGGCGCTCACGACCTTTATGGCGGCGGATGGGTGGCGGCGAGAGCGCCGGCGCCGGATCGACGCGGCCGATGCCAAGCCGGCGGCGGGGAGCGCGGATACACCTGCCGACATCGACACGGCGGAGACCACCAGCTAGGGGCTAGCGAGGGGCTCGGGCAATAGCCCGGGCCCCTCGTCGCGCTTGCGCCCTCACGTCACGCAGCCCGGCCAGTGGCGGGGCGGTCGAGGGCGGCGAGCAGCTCGACGAGCTCGGCCGCGTGCCACGCGCGGCGGCCGCGGCGGTCGAGGTCGACGGGGGCGGGGCAGGTGCGGCCGGTGGAGCATGTGACGCTCGGGGCGATGCGCGGGTCGGTGTGCAGGGTGAGCTCGCCGGAGCACCATGGGCAGGGTCGGCCCTCGATCACGGTCTCGCTGCGGTCGAGGCCGAGCGCGCCGAGCACGAGGTGCTCGGCCTGTCCGGCGACGCGCACCGCCTCGTGCGCGAGGTGCTCGGGCAGCAGGCCGAACAGGGCCGGTGCGCGGGTGTGCGTGCCGGCGCGCTGCTCGGGTTCGGTGTCCTCGTCGAGCAGGCGCCCCTCGACGTAGAGCGCGGCCCAGTGCAGGCCGTGCCGGCGGCTCCCGGGGTCGGTCGGGCTCGCGTAGTGCCACCGGCGCGGGTCGGCGGCGTCCGCCTCGTCGAGGGCCCACACGACCGGCCGGCCGGGGGTGGAGACGGGCCGGCGCTCGATCGGCCGCTGCACGGCGGCGGCGAGCGTGTCGGCGGCGTCGAACATGAGCCGTTCGACGCGCACCGCGGCGTCGAGGGCGGCGAGGTTGGCGGGGGCGGGGTGCTGGCGCAGGGTGAGCGGCACGCGGTCGTCGACGAGCAGCTCGACGTCGTCGGCGGCCTGCCGGGCGAGGTGGGTGGAGAGCTGGGCGGGCGGCCACACGGGAGCCGGTGCGGTCTCGATCGCGACGAGCAGCGCCCCCCAGTGTGCGCGCACGGTGCGCAGCTGCTCGACCGCGTGACGGATGCGGGTGGACGGGTACACGTTGCGCTCCCAAGTCAGGCTGTGCGGTGGTGGGTTGGTGGGGCCGGGCGCCCCTCTGTCGTGGTACGGGGGCGCCCGGGCCCGGTCTAGGTGGCCGGTCGGCCGGCGGGCGGGGCGGCGGAGCGGGGGCCGGGCGCGGGCTGCAGGCCGGCGGCGGCGAGCTCGGCGGCGGCGCGGCCGCGGGCCAGTGCCCACCCGTCGAGCAGCTCGGCGGCGAGCAGTTCCTCGTAGGCGTGCTGCTCGACGACGGCCGGCTGCGCCGCGGCGTCGAGGCGGGCCTGCAGGTGGGCGAGCTCGGCCTCGACGAGCCGGCCGCGCTGCGCCCGGGCCAGTGCTCGGCGCAGGGCGAGCAGGCGCTGCCGGGCAGTGTGGCGCAGCCGCAGGTGTCGGCGGCTCCACTCGGTGCACCACTCCCGGTAGCGGGCGAGTTCGCCGATCCCCTCGCGCAGCATCTCGGCCTCACCGGGCAGCAAGGCGCCGCGCGCGGCGCGGTCGACCAGGTGCAGCAGCTGCTCGACGTCCGCCCGGTCGGCGGGGGCCGCGCTCACGGGATGTCCCGCGGGTCGAGGACGTAGGCGACGACGAGCCGGCCCTCGACGGGGTCGAGCGACAGTTCGGCGTCCGCGGCGGGACAGCCGGCGGCGCGCAGCTCGGCACGCACCGTGTCGAGCAGCTCGGCGACGACGGGCAGGGACACGGGGACGGGCAGGGCGCGCTCGGCGCGGGTCTCGTGCACGAGGTAGCGGGAGGGCAGGACGGACACGGGTAGTGACCTTTCGGAAGGGGCGGCGCGGACACCCGCGCGCATGGGGGGCGCATCGACCGGTCGCGGCGGCAGGATCATCGAATTCCCCTACCGCGTGCGACAGTTCGGGCCCGGGGGCGGCCGCCGTCGCGAGGGATCGGAGGCTGCACCATGACGGCCTCGACGGCGGCGAGCTCGACGGCCCGCTGCTCGTCGCGGCGCCGCTCGGCGAGCAGCTCGACCTCGGCCCGGCGGGCGGCGAGCTCGGCCTCACGCTGCGCCCGCAGCAGGGCCGGGCCGTCGAGGCGGTCGACCACGCGCCACCGGCCGTACCCGAGGGACTCCTCGCAGAGCACCACGGCGCCGGCCGCGGCGTACTCGCGCGCCACCCGCCGGAACTGGCGGCGGTCGGACGTCTCGAACAGGGCTGGCCGGCGCGCGTGGCCGGGCCACGTGGCGGTGAGCCGGTAGACGGACACGGGGATCGGGTGGCGGGCGCCCGGGCGGTGGCGGGACTTCATGCGGCACTCTCCTGTCGGCGGGCGGCGGCCTTGTCGGTGCGGGTCGGGTGGACGGTCCGGCGCCTCGACCAGGTGCCGGCCTGCGCGCCGGGCGGGAGGGTGCGCCGCCGGCACGGCTCACCGGCCGGCGCGTGGCACCAGTCGCACGCGACGGCCAGCGCATCCGGGCGCCCGGCGGCGGCCGCGGCCTCCCGCGCCGCCCGCACCGGCCGGTACGCGGCGAGCTGCTCGGCGGCCGCCGCGGGCAGCGCCCGGCCGAGCCGGGCGGCCACCGACGCCGCCGGCCCGCCGGTCAGCTGCCGCGTGCTGTTCGGTACGGTCTGCCCCGTCGCCACCGCCGCGCGCTGCGCCCGGATCGCGTCCCGGTAGGCGCGGTCGTCGTCGGGGTCGACGGCCGGGCGCGGGTCGGTGTGCCGGGCGAGCAGGGCCCGGCGGTGCGCGGCCCACGGCCGGGCGACGTCCGCCGCGATGATCGGCCACGGCGACGACGCGATGTGTCGACGGACCACCGCCGCGGCGTCCCACCCCTCGACCGCGACGGCCGGCACGTCCTGCAGCAGCTCGCACCACCGACGAAGCTGGGCGCGGGCCTCTTCCTCGTCGGTGTTGGCGGTGCGGGGGTCGAGCTCACCGGCGTAGGCGAGCAGCGCGGCCACCTCTTCGGGGGTCATCGGGCACCCCTGCGGGCCTGCAGGTCGTCGAGCGCGGCCTGCAGCAGCGCGGCGTTCCGGTTAGCCGGCGGTGAGGGGCGGGAGGCGCCCCCGGGCACGGCCCGCAGCGACGGGCGGTTCGTCGGGCGTTCCCGGCCGATCCACTGCTGCCAGTCGGCGCGCCATTGGGCGGGAGTCCGGGCGGGCGCAGTCGCCCGATGCCGCGCCCATTTCACGGTGGCGTGGTCGAGGCCGTCGGGCCCGAGGCGCTGCAGGTGGCCGGCGACCGCGGTCCAGCCGAGCAGCTCGTCGTCGGGCTGCCAGTCGGCAGGCAGAGGGATCGCAGCAGCACCACCCACAGGCGCAGAGCCCGCGCGCGGGTGCGCGCTCCTCTGGTTCCCTCCCGTTCCACTCTGGTTCTTCTGGTTCTGGGGGGAAGAATCTTCGGGGGCGGCCCCGCAGGAACTGCACCCCCGCCCCGAAGAATCTGCACCCCCCGGGGTGCAGTTCTCGCACCCCTCGGCGGTGGGGGCGGAAGAATCTTCGCCCCCCTCGACGGGCGCGCCGGGGGTCCACCCGACGGCCTTGGGCAGGCGGTAGACGCGCGCACCGTAGGGCCCGCGCCGGCCCTCGACGAGCTCAAGCTCGCCGAGCCGGATCGCGGCCTTGATCGCGTCGCTCACCGCCCGCTCAGAGGAGTTGACGCGCTCGGACAGGGCGCGAGTCGAGCCGAACGCGACGCAGGACTCGCCGGCGCGCTCGGCCAGGGCGAGCAGGACCAAGCGGGCCGTGCCGCGGGCGTCCGAGCACTCCCACACCCACTCACGGGCAAGACGACTCAACGGGGTTCCCTCCCTTGGGTGTTGGGCGTAGACGGTGGATCGGGGCGGCCAGCAACGGTGGCGGGGGAGTGGGCGGCGCACCGCGGCCCGCACGGGTACGGGCGGGCCGGCCTGCCGCACGGGCCCGGGCCGGCGCCGCAGAACGGGCTCACGAGCCGTCGGTGTCGAGCGCGTCGAGCTGCCCGGGCACCGGGTCGACGACGGCCTCGACCACCGGCCGGCGTCGCAGCCGCGGGCGTACCGGCGGCGGGGTAGTCGGGTACGGCTGCGCGCTGCCGTCGAGGGCGAGCTGCACCGGCTGCTCGCCCCGGCCTTCGACGGCCGGCCGCCGGCGGCTCACGAGTCGGCCCTCGACGGCCCGGCGGCGGTCTGCCGGCCGATGCGTGCGATCAGATCGAGGTACCACTGCGGCTCACCCGCCGCCCGCGCCGCGCGCCAGAGGCCGCGCACCTGGTCGACGTCCGGAGCGCTGGTGGCAGCGGCCAACCACCACCGCCAGCTCATCGGTCGTACTCCAGTTCGATTAGGTGTCGACCGGCGACCGTGCGCTCGGCGAGCTGCTGCAGCCGGCGGCCGAGCTTGGCCGCGGCCCGGTAGGACAGGTCGGCGGCGAGCAGGCCGTCGGGCCCCGGAAGCTCGTCGACGAGCGCGGCCCGGCGACGGAGTAGCACTGCGCCCCGGCGGCGCCGGTGGGCCCAGCGCAGCAGTGCGCCGCGCACTCCGGCCCGGGCCCGGGCCCGGGCGGCGTCCAGTGCGGCGCCCGACCAGTCGAGGGCGACGTCGTCGGCGCGCGGGTCGGTCTTCCGGGCGCGGTGGTGGTCGGCGGCCGCGGCGAGCTCGCGCAGCAGCTCGCCGACGAGCTGCTCGTCGGCCGCGTAGGCGAGCGCGACCCGGTCGAGCAGGCGCTCGGCGCCGTCCGTGATGTCGAGGCGGACGGTGTACCCGTCCGGGTGGAGTTCAGCGCGGATCATCGGGCACCCCTTAGGCCGCAATCCGGGCCGGCGGCGTCGAGCCTGCTCGCGCGTGAAGGCGGCGCAGAGTCAGCTCGATCTCGTCGGCGGAGCGGTCGGGAGTGGCTGCAGCCTGGGCGGCGGCCCGGATGGGCAGCGCATCGCGGCGTGCGCGCGCCGTGTCGAGGATGAGCCGAGCCGCGGCGTACGCCTGCTCCCGGCTGATCGGGGCCTCGTTCACGCGGCCTCCGTCCGGAGCAGGACGGCGGCCGTGAGCCCGTAAGCCTGCTCGATCTTGGCGAGGGTCGACGCCCCGGGCGTGGTCCTGCCCGTACGAAGACGCCATGCGGTAACCCGTGCAACCTTCAACCGCTCTGCGATGTCTGAATCGGTGCGGTCACCCGCAGCGCGCGCCGCGGCGACGAGTTGCTCGTGCCTGTACGACATGACGGACCCCCTATCTGCCATAAGCGGTAGATGATCTGCCGCATCTGGAAGCTAACAGGGATCTTTCTGTCATGGAAGGAGGTTTAGGCCACGGTGTGGCGCGCCGCACATAATCGGATGCACGTTCGAGCACAGCGTCTAAGCTGCATGGATGGATCGCGCGCCGTCTGATCAGGAACTTTTCATGCGTGAAAACAGGCCACCGGTTCGCCGCGTACCTGCCGAGCGCGGTAAATTGCACGCATGCAGCAACGCACCAACGCCACCCCCGGGGCGGAAGACCACTTCCCGCAGTGGCTAGACAGGCGCCTTCGCGACCTTGGGTATGACCTCGGCGCCCGCGGTGGCGGGCGGACCAAGTTCGCAGCTGACGCCGGTATCTCCGCCTCATCGGTCTCGCGCCTCTTGGCCGGGCGTGGCAAGTACGAGGCCGCGCTGCTCGCGAAGATCGCTCCCGTACTGCGCGTGGAGCTAAGCGAGCTCATGGTCCGGGCCGGAATCGTCACTGCCGACGCGATCGGTAGAGCCGCCGACCCGCAACCCGACGGCCCACCCATGACCCCGCAGGAAGCCGCCGCACAGCTGGGCATCCAGAGCGATACCGCCGTCGCCCTGTTCGTCTCGATGGTCCGGACGATGCAGGAACAAGAAGCGACGCGCCGCCAGCAGGAGGTGCGCCGCATGGAGCCATAGAAGACAACACAGTTTGAACGAGGGGGAAGGCGTGTTCGAGCGCCAGCGATGGACGGTGGGCGCCGTGGCGGTCCTGGCAGTTAAGGCCGCCGGGATGCTGCTGGTGGGCGTTGCCCTGTGCCTACCGGGCGAGGACCGCGACATTGCATGGGTTGGACTCGGGCTCATGCTGGCCGCACTGCCGGCCGTCGTCATCACTCAACAGAAGCGCGCAGCCGAACTGCGCGAGGACGAGCGGGCCGAGATCCACAACGACGGGTACCGCTTGGCGCTCGAACATGTTGCTCAAGGGCTACTGACCCCACCTCAGCCTTCTGATCCCCGGCCGGGCATGCATGAGCCGGCCGACAACGTCGTGTACCTGCCGCGGGTCACAGACGCACCACCGACCCGCGGCGCCAACCAGGGAGGGAGGGCGGCACGTTGACGCCGCTCGTCGCCGCAGAGACATTCATCGAGAGCGATCTCGAACCGTTCATCGGGTACATCCGCGTCTCGACGTGGAAAGAGGAGAAGATCTCGCCCGAGATCCAGCAGGCCGCAATCCTGGAATGGGCCCGCCGGAGCCGGAAGCGCATCGTTCGGTGGATCACCGACCTTGACGCAACCGGTAGGAACTTCAAGCGCAAGATCATGCAGGGCATCGAAGCCGTAGAGCGCAAGGAGGCCGTAGGCATTGCGGTCTGGAAGTTCTCTCGCTTCGGTCGCAGTCGCGACGGTGTTGCCGTCAATCTCAAGCGAGTTGAGAACACCGGGGGAGAACTCGTCTCCGCCACGGAGCCCATCGACGCACGAACCGCGATCGGTCGGCTTTACCGCGGAATCATCTTCGAGTTCTCTGCCTATGAGAGCGACCGTGCGGGCGAGCAGTGGAGCGAGACGCATGCGCTGCGCCGCGCGGCCGGCCTTCCTGCCACCGGGCGTGATCGCTTCGGGTACATCTGGCACCGGCGCTTCAATCCGCAGACTCGGAAGGTGCAGCAGGAGCGCTACGAGCCAGACGGCGAGGTTGCCCCGACTATCGTCGAGGCGTTCCTGCGGTACGTGGCCGGCGCGACCGGATTCTCGGCGCTCGCCGGATGGCTCAACGGCCTTGGCTACCGGACCACCAGGGGCACGCTGTGGTCGGCAGACACCCTTAAGCGCTTTATGGACTCCGGGTTTGCCGCTGGCCTGCTGCGTATTCATGACCCCGGGTGCCGGTGCAACGGGCGTAAGACCAACGGCAGTTGCCCGAACTACCAGTACATGGAGGGAGCGCATGAGGAGATCATCGGCCCAGAGATTTGGCAGCAGTACATCGAACGGCGAAAGCTCATCAAGGAGAGCGCGCCAAAGTCGCGGAAGGGGATATACGCGCTCACAGGCGCAATGGCGTGCGGTGACTGCCGGCACGGTGCCACGCTGAACGCGGCCGTTCGCAAGCGCGTAACGATCCTCGGATTCGCTTACCGCTGCGGCAACCGGGCCCGAACGGCCGGGCACGCCTGCGGCGGTGTCTACATGAAGCGTAGTGAGGTCGAGGCCGAAGTAATGCAGTTCCTCGCAGCGCACTCGCAGGGCGTCGACGAGTCTCCTGCCGCAGAGGTGCAGCGCGCACGAGAATCAGACGCGGCCCGGAAGCGCGCCACCGAGCAGCGCACGGCCCTCGAAAAGGAATACAAGCGCCTCACTGTCGCTCTGTCTCGGATCGCTGTGGACAAGAACCTGAACCCCGAGAACTACGACGAAGACGTCTACGAGATGGCGGTCGCTGATCTCAAGCGGGACCGAGCCAAGATCGCGCGCGAGTTGGAACAGGCGACCGTCGTGGTTGAGCACCAGACCTTCGGAGACGTGCGCCCGCTGGTCGTTGGCCTTATGGCCGAGTGGGACACCCTCTTGGTCGGGGAACGCAACGCGATCATCCGAAAGCTGATCCGGCGCGTTGCCCTCGTCCGGAAGTCCAAGGATGAAGTTGTTGTCGAGATCCACCCCGTGTGGATGCCGGACCCGTGGCTCAAGGAAGACACCGCCGGCGCCGAGCACGATCTCGCCGCGTAGACCAGATCGAGAAACGGGTCTCATTCGGGCTCGGCCTGCTGACAGCGCAGCCACATCGCGCCAGAATCAGGCGACGAGACTGCTACTAGTCAGTAGTGATCTCGCCGCTCGCCGGCCGGTCAAGGAGGACCCGTGTACAGCACGATGCAAGACGTTCCGCTCACTGTCGCTCGAATCCTGGAGCACGGTTCCACGATCCACGGCCGGTCGACCGTGACCACCTGGGACGGCACGGGTCCGGTAGTTCGGACGTACGCCGAGGTGGGCGCCCGCGCGGCACAGCTCGCCTGGGCCCTGCGCGATGAACTCGGCTGTACCGAGTCGAGTGTTATTGGAACGTTGATGTGGAACAACGCCGAGCACCTGGAGGCCTACCTCGCCGTACCGGCGATGGGCTCGGTGCTGCACACGCTCAACCTACGGCTGCCCGCGAACCAGCTGGCCTTCATCGTCGACCACGCCGCCGACCGCGTGATCATCGTCAACGGCACGGTGCTCCCGCTGCTGGCCGCCGTGCTGCCGCGGCTCGCCCCGACGCTCAAGCACATCGTGGTCAGCGGCCCGGGCGACCGCTCGGTGCTGGCCGGCTTCGCGGGCGGCGTGCACGACTACGAGGAGCTGATCGCCGGCCGGCCGGACGAGTACCCCTGGCTCACCGACATCGACGAGCGCCGGGCCGCCGTGCTCTGCTACACCTCCGGCACCACCGGCGACCCGAAGGGCGTCCTCTACAGCCACCGCTCGGTCTACCTGCACTGCCTCCAGGTCAACACCGGCGACAACTTCGCCTTCACCCCGCGCGACACCGCCCTGCCGGTGGTGCCGATGTTCCACGTCAACGCCTGGGGCATCCCGCACGCCGCGTTCATGTCCGGCGCCAGTCTGCTGATGCCGGACCGCTTCCTGCAGCCCCGGCCGATGGCCGAGATGATCGCCGCCGTGCGGCCCACCGTCAGCGCGGCCGTGCCGACGATCTGGAGCGGGCTGCTGGACGAGCTGGACGCCGGCGACTACGACACCTCCAGCCTGCGGATGGTCGTCATCGGCGGCTCGGCCTGTCCGCCCTCGCTGATGCAGGGGTACGAGGAGCGCCACGGCATCCGGGTCATCCACGCCTGGGGCATGACCGAGACCTCGCCGCTCGGCTCGTTCGCCCAGCCGCCGGGCGGCCTCACCCCGGAGGAGGAGTGGCCCTACCGGGTCAGCCAGGGCGTCTTCCCGGCCTCCGTCGAGGCCAGGCTGATCGGCCCGGGCGGCGAGCGGATGCCCCACGACGGAGCGTCGGCGGGCGAGCTGGAGGTCCGCGGCCCGTGGATCGCGGGGGCGTACTACGGCGGCGCCGGGCAGGACCCGGAGCGCCCGGACGACAAGTTCTCCGAGGACG
Organism: Streptomyces sp. TLI_053; assembly: GCF_900105395.1. NCBI lineage: Bacteria > Bacillati > Actinomycetota > Actinomycetes > Kitasatosporales > Streptomycetaceae > Streptomyces > Streptomyces sp. TLI_053. The sequence goes on along the minus strand of NZ_LT629775.1, from coordinate 4,714,977 downwards.
GCTGGCTGCGCACCGGCGACGTCGGCACGATCACCGCGGACGGCTACCTGACCCTCACCGACCGGGCCAAGGACGTGATCAAGTCCGGCGGCGAGTGGATCTCCTCGGTGGACCTGGAGAACCACCTGATGGCGCACCCCGAGGTGGCCGAGGCCGCGGTGGTGGCCGTACCGGACGAGAAGTGGGGCGAGCGTCCGCTGGCGACCGTCGTGCTGCGGCCGGGCGCCACCGTCGGGCTGCCGGAGCTGCGGGCCTTCCTGGCCGGGCGGATCGCCTCCTGGCAGCTGCCGGAGCGCTGGGCGCTGGTCGAGGCGGTGCCGAAGACCTCGGTCGGGAAGTTCGACAAGAAGGTGATCCGCGCCGACTACGCGGACCGGAAGCTGGACGTCACGCTGCTCGGCAAGGAGTGACACCCGGCGGGACACCCCCGCCGGAACCACCGGGGCCGGCCGCCCCCGCGAAGGGGGTGGCCGGCCCCGGGCGTTCCGCACCCGCGCGCTCAGCCCGCCGCGGCGACGCCCGCCTCGCCCATGGCGCCGATCCGCCCGAGCAGGTCGACGATCCGGGACTGGACGTCCTCGCTGGTCGAGCGCTCGGCGAGGAACAGGATCGTCTCGCCGGTGCGCAGCCGGGGCAGCTCGCGCGGGTCGAGGTCCACCGAGGTGTAGACGACCAGCGGCGTGCGGTGCAGCCGGTCGTTGGCGCGCAGCCAGTCGAGCAGGCCGACCCGGCGGCGGCGGATCTGGAGCAGGTCCATCACCACCAGGTTGGGCTGCACGCTGCTGGCCCGGGCCACGGCGTCGTTCTCGTCCACCGCGTGCTCGACGTGCATGCCGCGCCGCTCCAGGCTGCCGATCATCGCGACCGCGATGTCCGGGTCGCTCTCGACCAGCAGCACGCGCGGGGCGTGGTTCTCGCCGTCGCGCGGGGCGAGGGCGCGCAGCAGCACGGCCGGGTCGGCGCCGTACGCGGCGTCCCGGGTGGCCTGGCCGAGACCGGCGGTGACCACCACCGGGACCCGGCTGTTCAGCGCGGCGGTGCGCAGCGACTGCAGCGCGGTGCGGGTGATCGGGCCGGTCAGCGGGTCGACGAAGAGCGCGGCGGGGAACCCGGAGACCTGTGCGTCCACCTCCTCGCGGGAGCGGACGATCACCGGGCGGTAGCCGCGGTCCTGCAGGGCCTGGCTGGTGGCCGGGTCGGGCTCGGGCCAGACCAGCAGCCGGCGCGGCCCGCCGTCGGGGGCGGGCGCGGGCACCGGGCGCTCGCCGGACTCGGGACGGCCGCCCGCCGGGGCGATCGGCAGGGCCGCCGGAACCGCCGGCGCGGGCGCGGCGGGCAGCTCGGCCATCGCTCTCGGCGCGGGCCGGACCTCGACGGGTGCCGCCGCGGGTACGGGGACGACAGGGGCGACCGGGCCCGCCTGGGCCCCCGGCCCCGAGCCGCCGGGAGCGCCGGTGCCGCCGAGCGGCCGCGGCGGGGTCAGCTCGCCCAGACCGGTGCCGACCGGTCGCGGTCCGCCCTCGTGGCGGTCGCCGGCGGGGCCGCCGGGTGCGGCGCCGTCCGGGAGCGCCGGGGCCGCCGACGGCAGCGCGGGCAGCGCGGTGGGCGCACCCGCCGCGACACCGACGGGCTCGGCCGGGCCGCCGTTCTCACCGCCGGGACCGGGCGGGACGGCGAGCCGGCGGCGGCGGCCGGTCGGCGTCGGACCGGCGGGATCGGCCGGAGCCGGGGCCGGACCGGCCGGCAGGGCGTGCTCCAGTCCGGGGTAGACCGGGGTCTCGGGGACGCCGGGCAGGGCGAAGCCGCCGGAGGAGTCCTCGTTGCCGGGCAGCGCGCGGCGGCGCCGGGACGGCCGGGGCTCGGAACCGGACTCCTCCGGACCGCCCGCCGCGTCCTGACCGCCCTGCCCGGCCGTCGGCTCCTCCGGGGAGGAGGGGCCGGGGCCGAGGGCGATCGGCGTGCGCGGGCCGTCCGCCGGAGCGTCGGCGGTCCGGCGTTCGTCGTCCGCGCCGGTGACCCCGTCGCCGGGGCCCGGGGCCGGGCGGCCGGCGTCGACCGGCACGGCGTAGGCGGTGCCGGAGCGGCCGTCGTCCTTGCCCCACGGGTCGCTCTGCGGGTCGTTCGGGCCGCCGAGGCCCTGCCGCCCGTACGCGGGGTCGTTGCCGGTGCCGTTCCACTGCTCGGGGACGGCGCGCTCGATCCGGGCCGGGGCGTTCGGCCACTGGTCGGCCGGGATGTCCGGACGGTCGCCCGGGCGGGGGGCGTCCTGGGCGGCCTCGGGGCCGTCGGCCGGCTGCTCGACGGCGGGGCGCCCGCGGCGGCCCCGGCGCTGCTCGGCGACCGGCGCCGGGTCGGTGCCCGGCTCGACGGCCGGGGCGGCGGGCGGACCGTCGGGGGCGGCGGCCGCGGCGGCACCGCGCCCGGCCTCCCGGGCGGTGCCGTCCGCCGGGGTGGTCGCGGAGTCGCGATCCGCACCGGGGCCCGGAGTGCCGGGACCGGTGGGCGGGGTCTTCTCGGCGGTCGGCTCCCCGGCGCGCGCGGTGGGCGGCGGCGGGATGCCCGGCAGGTCGGGCAGGACGGCGCTGTCGCTCTCCTTCGGCCGGTCCGAGCGGCCCTCGGCGCCCGCCCGCTCGGCGGCGGCCTTCGCGGCGACCGGGTCCAGCGGCAGTTCGACGACATAGGTGGTGCCGGCGCGTCCCGGCAGCTCGTGCGGCTGGAGCACCCCGCCGTGGCGCTCGACCACGGCGCGGGCTATCGGCAGGTGGACGGGGCTGCCGCCGCGTCCGGGGCCGCGGATCTCCACCCGGGCGACCTCGCCGCGCTGGGCGGCGGCCAGCACCACGGCCGGGGTGTCGCCCCCGCCCGGCGGCAGGGCCGGGGCACCGGGGGCGGCGAGCCCGGGGGAGGGCAGCTCGGGTTCGGCGTCCAGCGACAGGCCGACCCCGCTGACGTCCGCGACCAGGTGGGCCAGCGCCTGGGCGAGCCGCTGCTCGTCGGCGATCACCTCGACGGCGGCCGCGTGCACGGAGAACCGCACCCGTCCGGCGCCGACCAGTTCGCCCGCGTGCTCGACGGCCCGGCGGACCACCTTGTCCAGGGCGACCGGGACCCGCTCGGCGGGCTTCGGCCCGCCCTTGCCGTCCGCGGCCGCGGCGACGGCGGCGCTCTCGCCGGCCTCGGAACGCTGGTGGGCCAGCACACCGTCGATCAGCTTGCCGAACCGGCGGCACTCGTCGGCGAGCCGGCGCAGCGTCCAGTTGGCCTCCGGCCAGAGCTGCCCGGCCGGGTCCGCGGCGAGCGTGTCGATCCGCCGGTGCAGCGCGGTCAGCGCGCCACCGAGCTCGCTCTCCAGGACGGCGGTGAGGTGTTCGTTCCGGGCGACCAGCGCGAGTTCGCGGCTGCGGTCGGTGAAGGTCATCACCGCGCCGACCAGCTGGTCGCCGTCCCGGACCGGGGCGGTGGTGAGGTCGACGGTGACCGGCCGGCCGTCCTTGCGCCACAGCACGGTGCCGCGCACCCGGTGCTTGCGGCCGGAGGTCAGGGTGTCCAGCAGCGCGGACTCCTCCAGCGACAGCGGGGTGCCGTCGGCCCGGGAGTGCTGGATCAGCGGGTGCAGCTCACGGCCGCCCAGCTCGCTGGCCCGGTACTCCAGGATGTGCGCGGCGGCCGGGTTGACCAGCACGCAGCGGCCTTCGAGGTCGACACCGAGCACGCCCTCGGCGGCGGCCCGCAGGATCATCTCGGTCTGCTTGTGCTGGCGGCGCAGCTCGGCCTCGACGCCGAGCCGGCCGGTCAGGTCGCGGACCAGCAGCAGGAGCAGGTCGGAGGAGCGGGAGCCCTCGCGGTACGGGTCGTAGGGGACCAGGGAGGAGACCGCGTATCCGCGGCCCTCGCCCGCGCCGGAGCCGTCGTCGTCGAAGTCGTTGCCGGAGACCTCGACCGGGAAGGTGCTGCCGTCGGTGCGCCGGGCCGTCATCCGGACCGGGCGGTCGAGCGCCTCGTCCTCGCGGGTGGCCGGTCTCATCGAACCGGGGATCCGGCTCGGGTCGAACTCCGGGAGGAGGTCGAGCACACCCATGCCGACCAGCGAGGTGCCGGGCGCCTGGAGCGCCTGTACGGCCGCGGTGTTGGCGTCGACGACCGTGCCGTTGCTGTTGACCAGCAACAACGCATCGGGCAGGGCGTCGAGTATGGCGGCGAGGCGAGCAGCGCCTCGGATCGGCCTGCTGCTCACGTCGACAGGTCTCCTCGGCTTCAGGGCAGCTCTCTCCGGAGAGGGCAGTATCTCATTCTTCTTTGCGGCGAGGACGACCCGCCTAGTAACGTTGTCGGCGGTTGGTGCCGGGCCCCCGGGTTGTGGCATCATCACAGGCACAGGGAACGGCTCCGCGCATGCGGGGTTGGTCCATGTGGAGGAGGCTTCGCCTAGTCCGGTCTATGGCGCCGCACTGCTAATGCGGTTTCGGGGTTATTCCTGATCGAGGGTTCAAATCCCTCAGCCTCCGCAGCCGGAAGAGCCCCGTCGACGATCTTGTCGGCGGGGCTCTTCCCGTGTCCGGGGTCCGGCGGCGCGGACCGCCCGAGGTGCCCGGATCAATCGATTTCGTCCCGCGCCGCAGGTCATGTAATGTTGTTCCCGCACCGCCCCGGTGGCAACGTTCACCAGGGCGAGCGCTCATAGCTCAACGGATAGAGCACTTGACTACGGATCAAGAGGTTGCAGGTTCGAATCCTGCTGAGCGCACCAAACCCCGCAAGGCCGGATCCGTCCGGCACTTGCGCTCATAGCTCAACGGATAGAGCACTTGACTACGGATCAAGAGGTTGCAGGTTCGAATCCTGCTGAGCGCACCAGAAGAGAACCCCCGGCCCTGGCGGCCGGGGGTTCTTTCGTTTCCGGGGCTCCCCGGCCGTGCTCCGGGCGGGCGCGGGCCGTCCGTCCCGCGCGGGGGCCGATGGGTGGACGGCGATCCATTCGGGTACATCCCGTCCTGCCGGGAGCCCGAGGCTGCCAATCGGGTGTCATACGGCCAATAGTGCAAGTGTCGCGGTATGACCGGACCAGGATCGTGATTCCCTTTTGTCACATCTTGTGTCGATACTGCCCGGTCACCCAGGCCGCCCGGCAGCCGATCCGAAGGAGAGCCGGATGAACCGACAGTTCCCGGCTGCGGCCGGTGCAGCCGCGGTGCTGGCGGCCGGGCTGCTGATCGGTTGGAACCCGCCGCCCTCGGCCGCCCAGCAGTCGCCCGGGAGCTGGACCGCCGAACGCGGCGCGGTGCTGCCCTCCGAGCTCTCCGTCCGACTGGACTTCTCCGCCGACCCCGGGATGTCGGTCACCGCCGGCCCGGGGAAGCTGGCGGACCGCGTCGGCGCCGGCCGCTCCCGGGTGCTCTACTCCGACGGACTCCGGCCCGGCGACCCCGCGCAGTCCTTCCGGATCGCCGAGGACCGTCCGCAGACGGACGGTTCCTGGCGCACCGTCGGAACGCTTCGGCTGACGTTCTCCCGGGCGGTCCGCAATCCCCGGCTGCACCTCAGCGGACTCGCCGGAACCACCACCGCGAGATCCGGCTCCACCGGCACCGCGACCAGACTCACCCTGACCGGTGGTTCACCGGCCGCCCCCACCCTGGTCAACCGCACCGACTGGCCCGGCTGGACGGTCGACGGCAACACCCTCGCCCCCGCCCGGGCCGACGGCGGCGCCGACGGCGACCCCGGGTCCGCCGCCGAGGGCAGTCTGGAGCTGGCCGGCACCTTCCGCACGGCGGTCTTCCGGGTCGAGCGGCGTTCGACCGCCCGGGCCGGCTCCACCACCGCCCCGGCCCCGCTCACCCAGGCCTACACCGTCACCCTCGACGAGGGGGTCGGCACCGCGCCGCAGGGTTACGGCAACGCCTCCCACCTGCTCTCCGACCTCTACCTGGGCGGTGACGCCGCCACCCAGGGGGCCAAGGCCGACGGGCGGCCCGGCTGGCTGTTCCGGCGGTCCGACGCCGGGCGGGCGGACGGCGGCACCGGTGACGGGTCCACCGGTGGCGGGTCCACGGGCGGCGGCAGCGGGGAGGACGGCGGGGCCAATCCGCCGCCGCCGCAGCTCCAGCCCGGCCGGGGCGAGTACCAGGGCGCCGACCCGGCCGTCGGTTACCCCGCCGAGGCGGCGATCGGCCACGACTACCGGCTCACCGTCCCGGTCGCCGTCGGCGACTCCGCCGCCACCCTGGTCGGCTGGGTCGACTTCGACCGCAACGGCCGCTTCGACGCCACCGAGCGGGTGCAGACCGAGGTCGCTCCCGGCGAGCACAGCGCCTCGCTGAACTGGACCGTCCCCGCCGGTGCGGCCTCCGGCGAGACCTGGGCCCGGCTGCGGATCGGCCGGGACGCCGCACAGCTGGTGCCGGCCGGCGGCTTCGCCGACTCCGGCCAGGTCTCGGACCAGCGGATCCGGCTGACCGTCGGGGCCGCCCGCCCGGAGATCGCCGAACCGGTCGACGGCACCACCCTCGCCGAGGCGCGTCCCCGGATCTCCGGTGAGGGCGCGGTGGCCGGCGCCACCGTCGAGATCCGTGAGGGCGACACCACGCTCTGCCGGACCAGGGTCGCCCGGGGCGGCGACTGGGCCTGCCGCCCGGACACCGCGCTGGCCCCGGGCCGGCACAGCCTCACCCCGGTGGAGACCACCGGCGGTGGCGTGGTGCTGCGCGGCGAGCCGGTGCTGATCACCGTCAAGACCGCGCCCCCCGGCGCGCCGGTGCTCACCCTGCCCGAGTTCACCAACGACCCGGGACTGCAGCTGGCCGGCACCGGCGAGCCGGGCAGCACCGTGACCGTGGTCGACCGGTCGGCCGCGACGCGCGAGGCGGCCGGCGGGGGCGGCGGCTCCGGCGGTCAGGGGACGGACCTGTGCAGCACCGGGGTCCGGCCCGACGGCGGCTGGTCCTGCCTGCCGGTGGAGAACCTGGCGGACGGCCGGCACCGGCTCACGCCCACCGCCGCCGATCCCGCCGGGAACCGGACCCCGGGTCAGACGGTCGAGCTGGTCGTCGACACCGTGCCGCCGGACCGGCCGGTGCTCACCGCGCCGACCGCGGGGGAGACCCTCCGGGTGGCCCGGCCCCGGCTCGCCGGGAGGGCCGAACCGGGGGCCCAGGTACTGGTCACCGCGCGGTCGGAGCGCGCCGCCGAGACCGCGCGGATCGTCGCCTGCGGGACGACGGCGGCGGTCGACGGCAGCTGGGCGTGCACGGCGAACCGTGATCTGCCGGAGGGCGAGCAGTGGCTGGTCGTCACCGCGACCGACCTGGCGGGGAACGGGACGGCGGCGGAGGCCGTCGCGGTCACGGTCGCTCCGGCGGGTGGAGCGCCGACGCCCACGCCGACGCCCACGCCCGCACCGGTGGTGACGCCGGACGTGACTCCCACGGCGGCGCCTTCGGTGACTCCTTCGGCGACTCCCTCGACGGCTCCGGCTCCGACGGCGAGTGCTGCCCCGACACCGGTGCCGACTCCCACCGTGACTCCCACGGGCACGCCGACGGCGGTGACGGCCGTGCCGTCGTCGTCGCCCCAGGCCGAGCCCACGGCGTCCGCCCGTCCCACGCCCGCGCTCTCCCCGTCCCCGACGGTTTCGCCTTCGGTGCCGGTACCGCCGACGCCTTCCGTCCCGTCCAGCCCTGCTGTTCCGTCGGTGCCGTCCTCTCCGTCGGTGCCGTCCTCGGCCTCGGCCGTCGCGGAGCCGGTTCTCGATCCCGTTCCGCCGGGGCTGCTGCCGATCGCCGTTCCGCCGGTGGGGGCCTCGCCGTCGCCGACCGCGACTCCGGTGGCGCCAGCTCCGGCCACCGGCGGTCCGTCCCCGGCGGTGTCCCCGACCGCCCCCGCCCCGACATCCCCGAGTCCCAGCCCGTCCCCGACGGTTTCGCCTTCGGTGCCGGTGCCGCCGACGCCTTCCGTCCCGTCCAGCTCTTCCGTCCCGTCCAGCCCTGCTGTTCCGTCGGTGCCGTCCTCTCCGTCCGTGCCGTCCTCGGCCTCGGCCGTCGCGGAGCCGGTTCTCGATCCCGTTCCGCCGGGGCTGCTGCCGATCGCCGTTCCGCCGGTGGGGGCCTCGCCGTCGCCGACCGCGACTCCGGTGGCGCCAGCTCCGGCCACCGGCGGTCCGTCCCCGGCGGTGTCCCCGACCGCCCCCGCCCCGACGTCCCCGAGTCCCAGCCAGTCCCCGAGCCCGACCGCGGCCACGACCCCTGCCCACACCTCCACGCCCACTTCCACTTCCACCGCCACCTCCACCCCGAGCCCGACCACGGCGGCGGCCGCCGACCCGACCGGGGCGGACCCGGAACCGGCGGACGTCTCCGCCCCGGACCGGGACCGGGCCGACCGGGTCCGGGGTCCGGCCGCCCCGCCCGAGCGCGGACAGCAGCGGGCGGCCGAGCCGGTGGACCCCTCGTCACCGGTGGCTGCCGACCGGCAGCGGTCGGACGCCTGGCGCGGCGGGTTCGCCGGGATCCTGCTGGTGCTCACCGGGATCGGCCTGATCACCCGTCGGGTGCTCGCCCGGGGAACCGGGACCCGGCGGCGCTGAACCGCTCCCACCATCCGCTCATGTGCCTGCGCGTCAGCTCCGGCTGTGGACGATTCGTCAGGAAATGTCGACACACATGATCTCAAATGTCGCATTTGATGACGTATGAACTTAGCCTGACTCTGGCACTGCCCGTCAGATCCGGGCCGCCCGTTGCGCGACACACTGAACCTGAGGATCCGTGCATGGACGTCACCCGCGACTCTTCGCAGCGACCCGACCACCTGCCCGAAACACTTCCCCCGGCGCTGCCGGAACGTTCCGCCTCCGGCTCCAGCCCGCTCGCCAAGGTGCTGCGGACGTCCGGGGCCGCCGCCGGACGGGCCGACGGCGGTCCGGCGACCACTCCGCTCACGGTCCTCCCCGGGCCGGCCGCTTCCCCCGCGGACTCCCGTGATCCGCGCGATCCGCTGGAGGCGGGGGAGCCGGCGGCCCGGACCGTGCAGCTCGCCCCGCCGCCCCCGGCGCCGGTCGTGGACCCGTTCCCGGCCGCCGTCCCGGAGGCGGCCCCGGCCGGGATTCCGGCCGCCGCCACCTCGCGTCGGCCGCCGCGCGCCGACCAGGCCCTCCGTGAGCGGAACGCGGCCGGCCTGCCCGGCTGGATCGCGCTGATGGCGCTGCTGCTCGGCACGGCCGCCGTCCTGCTGGTGCTGGTGCGCGACGGAGTCGTCCCGCACTGGGACGCGCTGCCCGATCTGCGCGCGGACGCCGTTCGCGCCGGCGGCCGGGCCGAGGTGACCGCGCGTTCGGTGGCCGCCGTCACCGCGGCGGGGCTGCTGGTCGTGCTCGCGCTCGCCGGGCTGCTGGCCAACGCCGGCGGCGAGACCCGGGTGCTCACCCGCTGGGGCCGCTACCGGGGCACCGTCCGCCGCACCGGCCTGGTCTGGGTGAACCCGCTGCTGCGCCGTCGCCGGGTGGACGTCAGGCTGCGGCACTGGCGCAGCGAGCCGGCCAAGGTGGTCGACCGCACCGGTACGCCGATCGTGGTCCGGCTGCTGATCGTGTGGCGGGTCAAGGACACCGCCCGCGCGGTGCTGGCGATCGAGGACCACGAGAGCTATCTGCGGGAACAGGTCCAGGCGGTGCTCACCCGGACCGCCTCCACCCTGCCCTGCGACAGCAACGCGGCACCCGGGCCGGCCCTGCGCGACGGCCAGTGGTTCGCCGACGAGCTGACCCGGGCGCTGGCCGCCGAGGTCGCCCCGGCCGGGCTGGAGGTCTACTCGGCGCAGCCGCTGGCGCTGGACTACGCGCCGGAGGTGGCCGAGTCGATGCGCCGCCGCCGGCTGGCCGATCTGGACGCGGGCCTGCGCACGGTGCTGGTGGACGACGCGGTGGAGGCGGCGGCGCTCGCCGTGCGCCGCCTGGAGCGCGCCACCGCGCACGAGCTGGACGAGGCCGCCCGGAGCGCGCTGATGGAGCACCTGCTGGTCGCCTTCGTCGCCCCGGCCGGAGTGGCCGCCTCGGTACCGCCCCCGGCCGCACGGGCCGGGCGGAAGGAAGGACGACCGGCATGAGGATAGCCAGCGGTACGGACACCGGCCTCGCGTTCGCCGACGGGACCGCCGACGGGCTCGACGGGTTCGACGGGCTCGACGGGCTCGTGGCCTACGAGGGCTTCGACACCCCCGACGGGTTCGAGGGCCTGGAGGGCCTCGACACCCCGGACGGTTTCGAGGAACGCCTCGGCGGCGGTCCCGCGCTCGCGGGCTGCGGGTGCCCGCACTGCGCGGCCCGGCCGCGCACCGCCCGACCGGAGCGACCGGAGCGGCCGTCCGGGGGCGGCCGAATACACCGGGCGGTCCGCACCGCCTGCCTGGCCACCACCGTGCTGGCCGGAGCCGGGGTGGTCGGACTGACCGCCGGTGCCGGGGCCGCGCAGGCGGCGCCGGGCAAGCAGGGCTGGGACGGTTCCCGGTACTGGTTCCAGAACGCCCGCGGCGAGTGGCGCTGGACCGGCCACTACAGCGTGTACACCAAGGCCGTGGGCGGCGCGGGGTCCGCGTCCTCCACCGGCTCCGGGTCCACGGCCGTGGCCCCGACCGGCTCCGGTGCACCGGCGGGCGGCACCGGGTCCACCGCGCAGCCGACCGCTGCCGGGAGCGCCGCCCGGTCGACCGGACCGCGCCAGGGCTGGGACGGTTCCCGGTACTGGTTCCAGAACGCCCGCGGCGAGTGGCGCTGGACCAGCCACTACGACATCTACCTCGACCGCACCGGCGGATCGGGCGGCGGGACGCCGTCCCAGGACCGGACCGCGTCCTCCGACCGCACGGAGACGGCGATCGGCTACGCGCTGGCCCAGCTCGGCAAGCCCTATGTGTGGGGCGGTGACGGTCCCTCCGGCTACGACTGCTCGGGGCTGGTGCAGCAGGCCTTCCGGCGGGCGGGCGTCGAGCTGCCGCGGGTGGCCGACGACCAGTACGCGGCGACCACCCCGATCACGCAGGACCGGCTGCGCCGGGGCGACCTGCTGTTCTGGTCGGACAGCGGCCGGGCCTCCGGGATCCACCATGTGGGGATCTATCTGGGCGGCGGGAAGTTCGTCGAGGCGCCGCGTCCGGGGAAGACCGTCCGGGTGTCGACGATCAGCAGCGGCTTCCGGCCGACCCACTTCGGCCGGCCGTGACGGTCGCGGCCCGCGTCGTCCACAGCCTGTGGACGACGCGGGCCGCGGGTGCGACGGTGCCGGGGTCAGGCGGAGGCGGCGTCCAGCAGCGCGGTCTGCGCCGGGGTGAGTTCCAGCGCGGCGGCGGCCAGCAGCGGCGGGAGCTGGTCGACGGTGCGGGCGCTGGCTATCGGGGCGGCGACGGTCGGCCGGGCGGCGAGCCAGGCCAGCGCCACGGTGGCGGGCTCGACCTCCTGCTCGGCGGCCACGGTGTCGAGCGCCTCCAGGACCTTGGGGCCGCGCGGGCCGTCCAGGTAGCGGCCGGCCCCCTCGGCCCGGGCGCTGGGCACCGAGCTGCCGCCCGGGCGGTACTTGCCGGTGAGGAAGCCCGAGGCCAGCGCGTAGTAGGGGACGGTGGAGAGGCCGTGCGCGGCGACCACCTCGGCCAGCGGGCCCTCGAAGGTGCCGCGGGAGACCAGGTTGTAGTGCGGCTGGACGGCCACGTACTTCGCCAGACCCTCGCGGTCGGCGAAGGCCAGGGCCTCGGCGAGCCGGTCGGCGCCGATGTTGGAGGCGGCGACGGCGCGCACCTTGCCCTCGCGCACCAGCTCGTCGAGGGCGGTGACGAACTCCTCCACCGGGGTGTCGTCGTCCTGGTGGGTGTAGTAGAGGTCGATCCGGTCGACGCCGAGGCGGCGCAGCGAGCCCTCGGCGGAGGACTTGATGTTGGCCGCGCGCAGCCCGCGCGCCTCGGGGTGCAGTCCGACCTTGGTGGCGACCACGACGGAGTCGCGGTTCCCCCGGCTGCGCAGCCAGTTTCCGACGATCGTCTCGGACTCGCCGCCGGTGTTGCCCGGGACCCAGGAGGAGTAGGTGTCGGCGGTGTCCACGAAGTTGCCGCCGGCCGCGGCGTAGGCGTCGAGGACGGCGAAGGACTCGGCCTCGTCGGCGGTCCAGCCGAAGACGTTGCCGCCGAGGGAGAGCGGGAACACCGAGAGCTCGGAGTCGCCGAGCTGCGCGTAACGGGGGGCGTCGCTGCGGGAATCGGTCATGCTCCGAGTCAACCCGATCATCGGGCCGGTCGTTCCGGGGTCGTGGGGTACTTCACATGCTTGTCGCACAGTCGTAGCCCGGAGACCGGGTGTCGGGGCGGTCCGCGGATTCGTTAGAGTCCCTGCCATGGCTGACAACGACTACGACCCCGCCGGCAGCACCCAGATGTTCCGGGCCTTCGTCGACGAGACCCCGGCACCCCAGGCGCCGGGCTCCGTCAACACCTACGGCGCCGGCGGCGGCCGCACCGGCAAGATCGCGGCGATCGCCGTGGCCGCGCTCGTGGTGCTGGGTGCCGTCATCTGGCTGGCGGTCAAGTAACCCTCGTGGCTGATCGCCTGGCGGTCCGGGGGCCGTGCGGCCCCCGTCCCTGCGTCAGCAGGGCTTCCGCCAGGCGTCCAGTTCGAGCTTCTTCTGCATCGAGCTGAACCCCAGGGCCTTGGTCTTGGCGCAGAACCGGTCCGTGCCGAGCTTGTACTCGACATGGAAGACCGCCTTGCCCGCCTGGATGAAGGGCGAGAGCCGGCCGCACTCGTCGAACTGCGCGCACTCCTCGTTCACCGCGAAGTCGAAGTCGCCCAGCAGGGCCGGTATCTGGTCCAGGTCGTTCTTCAGACCGATCGCCAGGCCGCGTTCGTGGGCGAGCGTGGCGAGCATGCGGTTGTAGCGGAGCTGGTCGTCCGCGGTCAGCGGGAAGCCGCTGTTCTGGTTGTAGGCCTCGATGGTGTCGGGTTCGACGGCGTCGAAGCCCTTCTGCCGGCACATGTCGAAGCGGGCCGCCATCAGTGGCTTCAGCTGGTCCAGCTTGCGGATGTCGAACCACTTCTCGCCCTTCCAGCCGTTGCCCGAGCCCTGCAGGGCCTGGGCGAAGGCGGCGGCGTCGGGGCGGAAGTCCTCCCAGGAACCGGCGTTGATGTAGCAGATCACCTTGCGGCCCTTGGCGTGCAGCGCGGCGACCACGGAGGCGTCGGTCTCGAAGCCGTCGATGTCGTAGACCGGGACGTCGACGGACTGGTCCACGCCGCCGCCGAGTTGCCACTGCCAGGCCAGGCCCGGGGCGGGCTGCCAGCGGGCTCCGCCGGGTGCGGCCGGTGTGCCCGGTGCGTTCGGGGTGCCGGGGGCGGCCGGGGTACCGGGAGCGGGGGGTGTGCCGGGGGTGCCGGGTCCGGTCGGGGTGCCCGGACGACCCGGAGTGGCCGGCGTGCCCGGGGCGCTGGGCGTGCCCGGGGTGCCGGGCGGGACCGGCGGAGTACCGGGGGCCGATGTCGTCGGCGGGTCCGGGACGGCCGGGGTGGACGGGGCGTCCGGGGTGCCGGGGGTGCCCGGTACCGGGGCGGCGGTGGCCGCCGGGGGCTGCGCGCCGGTGGCGTCGGCCGAGGGGTCGTCCTCGTCCTCCGAACCCGAACTGCTGCACGAGGTCGCCAGCAGGGCGACGGCGGTGGCGAGGGCGAGGGCGGCGGCCAGGGGCCGGGTGCGGCGGGTCACGATGCTCGAACTCCGAGTGGGGTCAGGTGGGTTCGGTGACGGGCCGACCGACGGTCAGCTCGTGCGGCAGGGTGCGCCAGGGGTTGTCCCCGGTGCCCGGCACGGCGCAGCCGACGCCGGCCCGGCGGGCGGCGATCAGCGCGGCCGCCTCCCCGGAGCGTTCGGCGGGCACGTCGTAGACCAGGTGGCAGAACCGGGCGGCGGCGTGCCGGCCGGTCCACAGCGGCAGGGCCAGGCCCTGGTACGCCGTCCAGTCGCCCTCGAAGGTGACCAGCAGGTCGGCCAGGCCGACCTCGGCGTAGCCGGGGTCCGGATGGTCCCCGTGGCCGAACACCACGGTGGTGCAGCCGGCGGCGCGGGCCGCGGTGGCGAGGCGCCGGTAGTGCGGCAGCGCGCCGGGCGCGGCCGACACCTGGTCGAGGTAGACGCCGGTGATGCCGTGGCGCTGGCGGTAGGTCAGGATGTCGTTCACCACGGCGGCGTGCGGCCGCCGGCCGTAGTCGGTGTCGGCGTAGCCGAGCAGCGGCAGGCCGGCCCGGCGGAGCTCCTCCGCGGCCTCGGCGAACACGTGGTCGGGGTCGCCCGGCCCGTCGGCGAGGTTGAGCACGACGGCGGCGATCCGCCTCGGGTCGGCGGCGGCGACCGCCTGCCAGGCCGCCGGGTCCACCGCGGGGTGGACGTACAGCGGCACCAGCAGGCGGCCGTCGTGGTGGCTCCCGCCCGTCATGCGGTGACCAGCGGTTCGGTGGAGAGCCAGAGGTCGCGCAGGGTCTCGTCGAGCCCGGTCTCCGGCTGCCAGCCGAGTGCCCCGGCGGCGGCCGACACGTCGGCCTGCTGCCAGGAGACGGCGGCCGAGCGCTCGGAGCCGGCGCCGCTCTCGTCGATCCGGCCGGTGAAGCCGGCCGCCGCGACCAGGCCGTCGGCGATCGCCCGGACCGGCCGGGCCCGACCGGAGGCCAGGTTGAGCAGCCGCGGCAGCGGACCCTCGGCGGCCACCGCGAGGGCGACCGCGCGGGCGATGTCCCGGGCGTCGACGAAGTCGCGGTGGGCCGAGAGGTCCCCGACCCGCACCACCCCGTCGGTGCCGTCCGCCGCGGCCCGGCGCAGCTCGGCGGCGAGCCGGCCGGGCAGTGAACCGGCCGGGGCGCCGGGGCCGACCGGGTTGAACACCCGGAGCACCACGGCGTCCAGCGCCGAGCCGGCCACCGCGAGGGAGCCGGCCAGCTTGGTGGCGCCGTAGACGCCGACCGGACGGGCGTCGGCGTCCTCGGCGAGCGAGCTGCCGGGGGCGCAGACGCCGTACTCGCCGGCCGAGCCGATGTGCACCAGCCGGGCCTTCGGGGCGCCCAGCTCGAGCGCCTCGCAGAGCACGGCCGGGCCCCGGGCGTTGACCTCGGCGAGCTTGACGGCGCTGCCCGCCACCGCACCCGCGAAGTTCACCACCGCGTCCGGGGCGTGCGCGGCCAGCTCCTCGCCGAGCGGGCCGGCCTGGGCGGTGGCCAGGTCGAGCCGCAGGTCGTGCTCGGGCCGCCGCCCGGCGGTCAGCACGGTGGCACCCGGCAGGGACCGCAGGGCGGTGGCGGCGTGGCGGCCGAGGAAGCCGTCGGCGCCGAGCAGCAGGATCCTCACGCGGCCCGTCCGTCGTTCTCGGGGCCGGTCGGCACCGCCGCGGCCGGCTGCCCGTCGGCGGCGTCGACGGCCGTGCGAGCGGCGGGGACCGGCCGGTCCTGGCCGTTCGGCACCGCGTACAGGCCCTCTCCCGCGGCGGGGCCGGCGGTGGCCGGCTCGTCCGGGAGCAGCAGCGAGCGGTTGAGCGAGAACTCCGCGTTGGCCCGGTCGTAGTCGTCCGGACGGCCGATGTCGAGCCAGTAGCCGTCGAACTCGTAGGCGGACGGCGGGGTCTTGGCGGCCAGCAGGTCGAGCACCAGCTCGTCGAAGCCCAGCGGCAGACCCGGGGTGTACTTGGCGAGCGCGGTACGGGAGACGCCGTAGACGCCCATCGAGACCCGGTAGTCGATGCTCGGCTTCTCCTGGAAGCCGGTGATGGCACCGTCCTCGGCGGTCAGCACACCGAAGTCGATCTTCACCTGGCGGGCGTAGGTGGCGATGGTGAGCGGAGCCCCGGACGACTCGTGGTGCTTGAGCACCCCGGCGAAGTCCAGGTCGGTGAGGACGTCGCCGTTCATCACCAGGAAGTTGTCCGGCAGCCGGTCCTGCATGGTGAGCAGCGGACCGAGGGTGCCGAGCGGGCTGTCCTCGACCGCGTAGCCGACCCGCAGCCCCCACTGGGAGCCGTTGCCGACGTAGGCGCGGATGATGTGGCCGAGGTGGCCGATGGCCAGGGTGACGCTCTGGAAGCCCGCGGCGGCGAGCTGGCGCATCACGATCTCCAGGATCGCGTGCTGGTCGCCGATCGGGACGAGCGGCTTGGGAAGCGCGGTGGTGTACGGGCGGAGTCGGACGCCCTTACCGCCGGCAAGGATCACTGCATGCATGGTGGTTCCCCCACGGAAGTCGGTGCGACAAGGGACCTTCGGTGCCGGAGCGGCCGGAAGGCGGGACCGGATCAGACGTTGTAGATGTCGGTCTTGTAGCGGGCCAGGTTCGACGGGTCGCGGAAGAACTCGATGGTCTGCTCCAGTCCCTCCTCCAGGGAGTACTGCGGGGCCCAGCCGGTGGCGGTGCGCAGCCGGGTGGCGTCGGCGACCAGGCGCATGACCTCGGAGTTGGTCGGGCGGATGCGCTGCTCGTCCTCCTTGACCGTGACGTCGACGCCCATCAGCTTGCCGACCAGGGTGACCAGGTCGCCGACCGAGATCTCGCCGCCGGTGCCGGCGTTGAAGGTGCGGCCGACGACGGCCTCGGCGGGGGCGGTACCGACGGTGCGGAAGGCCTGCGCGGTGTCCTTGACGAACATGAAGTCACGGGTCGGACGCAGGTCGCCGAGGGTGATCTCGGTCTCGCCGGCCGCGAGCTGGGCGATCACGGTGGAGATGACGGCGCGCATCGACTGGCGCGGGCCGAAGGTGTTGAACGGGCGCAGGGTGACGACCGGGGTCTCGAAGCTGGCGTGGTAGCTGTCGGCCAGCCGGTCCCCGCCGGCCTTGGAGGCGGCGTACGGGGACTGGGTGTTGATCGGGTGGTCCTCGGAGATCGGCACGGTCTGCGCGGTGCCGTAGGTCTCGCTGGTCGAGGTGTGCACCAGGCGCGGGATGTCCAGGTGGCGCACGGCCTCCAGGACGTTCAGGGTGCCGGTGACGTTGGTCTCGATGTACGAGTGCGGGGCCTGGTAGGAGTACGGGATCGCGATCAGGGCGGCCAGGTGGTAGACCGCCTCGGTGCCCTTCACCAGGCCGTTCACGGAGCCGGGGTCGCGGACGTCGCCGAGAACGATCTCGACGGAGTCCAGCACCTCCTTGGAGAGGGTCTCCAGCCAGCCGAAGGACGAGAACGAGTTGTACTGGACCATCGCGCGGACATGGTGCCCGTCGGCGACCAGGGCCTCGACGAGGTGGGAGCCGATGAAACCCTCGGCTCCGGTGACGGCGACGCTGCTCATGGTGATTCGCTTCCTGTGTCTTTCGGGGACGTGTACTGCACGGACCGGCCGGATGGCGTGACGGTGGTGACCCGGCCGGAGGTGGTTCGGTCGGTGCTGGTTCCGTGGTGCGCTGTTCAGCTGTTCAGCGGTGCCGGTTCAGCGGGCGCCGCATCAGCGGTGCTTGGTGGTGCGGCCGAGCACGGGCCCGGCGAGGGCGGTGAGGACGGCCGCCGCGGTCCCGCAGCCGATCAGCTGCAGGACGGTCGGGTCCGCACCGGTCAGCAGTCCGGCGCACTCGGCGCCCGCGGCTGCCAGACAGATGAGGGCGGTGCTCCAGCTGAACCCGAAGGCGTTCAGCAGCAGCGCCAGCCAGAGCGAGCCGCCCAGCAGCAGCAGCGCGCCGAGCTCCGGGACGCCCAGCGCCGGGGCGCCGGGCCAGAGCACGGTGGCGGCGGCGTCGAGGGCGGCCACGGTGGTGAGGTAGATGAAGAGGCAGCCGAGCAGCACGCCACCGGTGCGGCGGGCGAACTCGACCGGGGTGTGACTGGTGCGCAGGGCGGCCACGGCCATCGCCCGGTAGCGGAAGAGCAGCCACTCGGCGAGTCCGAGGCTCAGCGTCAGAGCGATCATGGCCGGCCCCGTCGGGCTGGTCGAGACGCCCTCGGCGCTGCCGGTGCGCACCGCCTGGTGCACGGTGACGCCGAGTCCGGCGATCAGGGTCAGGGTGCCGACCGCGAGGCCGAACAGCAGGTGCGGGACCTCCTTGGACAGCGGCAGCCGCAGCGGGACCGGATCGGCCTCGCCGCGCCGGCAGCGCAGCAGTTCCCGGGCGGCGAGCCAGACCGCCAGCCCGAGCGAGGCCAGCAGCACCGCCGTGCGGACGACCTGCGGCACGTCGACGGCGAGCACGACCCCCGCTCCGACGGCCGACGGCGCCAGCGCGACCAGCAGGAACTTCTCCCGGCCGAGCACCAGCAGCACGGTGGCCGCCGCGAGGTAGCCGGACTGCCCGGCGGCGAAGCACAGCGCGCCCAGCGGGCCGCCGACCACGTAGCCGGCGACGGCCGCGATCAGCGCGCCGAGCGGCGCCCCGATCGCCAGACAGCCCGCGGCCGACCGCCGCCGCCCCCGGCCCAGCCAGGCGTAGGAGCGGTGGGCCAGGGCCTGGTTCCAGGACCAGCTGACCAGGGTCGCGACGGACAGCGCGAGCATGCCCGAGGGCAGTCCGAAGCGCATCCGGTCGGCGGCGAAGAGGTTGGCGCCGAGCAGGTAGCCGAGGCCGGGCAGGGCGAACACCAGGCCGCGCACGACGCACCGCCAGGGGTCGGCCCGCCAGGGGTTGGCGAACTCGGCGCTCGGCCCGGGGTAGCGGCGCTCGACCCGTTCGAACAGCTCCTCGGCGAGCGTGAAGGAGTCGGGGCGGCCGTACAGCAGGGCCGCCTGCTCGTCGGAGAGGCCGTCGGACTCCAGGATCGCCGCGATCTCGTAGGGGTGGACCGCGTCCGCGCAGATGTCGCGCAGCCGCTCGGCGAGCTCGTCCAGCGGGTCGGCGGAGAGGTCGAGCTGGTCCGGCACCGGCGGGCGCTGGGGCGGCAGGGTCGGGCGGCGTCGCTTGAGCGGCAGCACCCGCAGCTGGACGGTCTCGTCGACCGCCTCGCCGGGAACCAGTCGCAGGGGCCCGCTCATGCGGTCACCTCGCTGCGCTCCTGCTCGGCCGCCTGCTCCCAGTCCGGGTCCGGCGGGCCGTCGGTGACGGCGACCATGCCCTCGGGGAGCCAGCGGGCGGTGCCCAGCAGCTCGGTGTAGATGCCGCGGAAGCCGTCGATGTTCTGGCGGAGCGTGAACTGCTCGATCACCCGCAGCCGGGCCTGCTCGCCGAGCCGGGCCCGACGCTCCGCGTCGCGCAGCAGCTCGATCGCGGCCGCGGCCATCGGCTCGGGCTCGCGCGGGGGGACGACCAGGCCGGTGTCCCCGACCGCCTCGCGCACGCCGCCGACATCGGTCGAGACGGTGGCGCGGCCGCAGGACATCGCTTCGATCAGGGTGAACGGGAAGCCCTCGCTGATCGAGGAGAGCATCACCACGTTCCCGGCCGCGTACGCGTCGGTGATGTCCGCGACCCGGCCCTCGAAGACCACCGAGTCCCCGGCGCCGAGCTCGGCGGCCAGCGCCTCGCACTTCTCGCGGTAGGCCTCGCCGCCCTTGGGCGTGCCGCCGAACAGCCGCAGCCGGGCGTCGGGTATCTCGCGTCGGACGATCGCGAACGCGCGTATCAGCGTCTCGAGGTCCTTGATCGGGTCGACCCGGCCGGCCCAGCTGAGGGTGGGGGTCTCCGGCTCGGGCCCGGCGGGCGGGAAGGCCGCGGGGTCGACGCCGTTGTAGACGGTGCGGATGTGCGTGGAGGGCGTGCCGCCGCGCTCCTCCCAGCGCCGGTTGTACCGGTTGCCGGGGGTGACCAGCGCGGCACGGCGGTAGCTCTCCTCGGCGAGCATCCGGTAGAAGCCGAGCAGCAGTGCCTTGACCGGCCAGCGGTACGGGCCGGTGCGGTAGCCGAGGTAGCGCTCGCGCAGGTAGATGCCGTGCTCGGTCAGCAGGAACGGTACGCCGAACTGCTGCGAGGCGATCAGGCCCGGCAGGGTGGCGAGGCCGCCGCTGGCGGCGTGCGCCACGCCGTCGCGCGGCGGCTCGACCGAGAGCGGCCGCAGGGCGTGCTCCAGCAGGTCGGTGGCGTTCAGCGCGTCGTGCATGGTGGGCCGGGAGACCGCGGTGGAGAGGTAGTCACGGGTCCACACGTGCTGCAGCGTGCGCAGGGCACGCTCGCTGCGCAGCGCCGGGCTGAGCAGCCCGCGCCGGGCGAGGTCGGCGAAGCCGTACAGCTCGGTGCCGAAGTGGGTGGTGTAGACCGGGTCCAGGATGGAGTGCAGAAAGCGCTCGTAGGCGTTGAGGAAGCGGCGCATCTCCTTGCCGCGCGGTGCCTTGGCCTCCGAGGCCGGGCCCCACAGCGGGGCCGTGGTGACCGACCGCACGTTGGCGGGCAGCTCCCAGGCCAGTGCTTCGTGTCCGGTACCGGTGACGGCGATGATGTCGAACTCGACGTCCGGCATGCCCTGTACGAGTTGGTCGCACCAGACACTCACGCCGCCGTGCTGGTGCGGGTACGTCCCCTCGGTGAGCAGGGTGACGCGCATTTCTGTCCCCCCTCCTGTTCTTGCTCAAGCTCCCGGCCGAGTCGGCCGGTGGGTGGTGCCGGTGGCGGGCCGGGGAGCCGACCCGCCACCGGGTTCACCTGTCTAGCGGGTGCCGGACGTACCGGCGGTCTTCTTGACGGGTTCGGCCTTCCCCCCGGAGGCCTTGCCGTGCTGTGCGGTGTCGCCCTTGCCGGCGGCCTTCCCGGTGGTACCGGTCGCCTTACCAGCAGTGGTACCAGGAGCGACGTTCTTGCCCGCCACCGGGGCCCCACTACCGGGGACGAGGGTGGGCGCGTCGGTGCGGTCGGTGTCGCCCGGACCGGCCGGGACGGCGTCCGCGGTGCCCTGCGGGACGACCTTGGTGTCGGCCGGCGCCGGGGCCGCGACGGACTTGGCCGCGACCGACGGGCTGACGGCCGCCGGGGCGGCCGGCGCGGCCGGCGCGGCCGGCAGCTGCAGCTGGACCGCGCTCTGCAGCTGGCCGGGCTTGACCCAGCCGGAGAGCGAGCCCGCGTAGGCGGTGCCGAAGCCGGTGGTGCCGATGGCGAGCTGCTGGACCGTGCCGGTCGGCATGGTGGCCTGGACCTGGACGCCGGACGGGGCGCTGACCCGGACCGCGTTGCCGACGCGGTAGGCGGTGACCTGGCCGTTGCTGACGGCGTTGCTCCAGGCCGCGCGCCGCTGGAACTCCAGACCGAGGTCCTTCTGCGCCAGGTTCACGACCGGGGTGTTGTCGGCGTGCAGCGAGCGGTAGGTCGAGAGGACCTTCTCCAGCACCGGGTAGACGATCCGGTCCTCGGACAGGTTCGACTGGTGGATGAAGTGCGGCCGCGGGTCGTTGTTCAGCACGTGGCCGAGGTCGATCCGGGCCTCCAGCGGCACGATGTACGACTGGTAGCCGGTGTTCACGTCGAGCGGGGCCGGCAGGCAGGTGGAGTTGGCGTTGCTCTCGCAGACGCCGCTGCCACCGTTGGCCGCGCTGGTGTAGATCCAGTTGTACTCGTCGGTCTCCTCCTTCGCCGTGGCGGCGTTGTAGAAGACGTTCATCGGGTAGCGCGGGACGGTCAGCGCCGCGCCGACGGCCCGCTGGGCGGGCTCGCGGGAGGCGTCGCTGGCGGTCCACTTGACCCCGTTGGCGGCCAGCGACGGGGCCAGGTACGGGTTGTCGCTGGTCTCCTGCGGGGCGGTCAGCAGACCGGAGTGCTCGCCGGTGACGAGCTCGCTCTTGTCCAGGGTCAGGCCCCGGGCGGCCGCCCAGTCGAGGTTGTTCTTGATCTGGGAGGTGATGGTCGCCTGGTCGACCCAGACGGTGCCGCCCGCGGCGTCCTTGGTGCACTTCCACGGGACCACCGAGACGTCCTGGAGGCAGCCCAGGTACGGGTGGGTGTAGGTGTGGTTGACCCAGCGGTAGCTGCTCTGGTCGGCGATCATCTGGTCGACCACCGGGTCGGCGGTCGTCTCGTGGTCGGCCTTCCAGTCCTCGCTGCCGCCGCCGTTGAACACCATGTCCATGGTGAAGTTGTGGTCGAGCTGCCACTGCTTCGCGTACTGCGCGTCGGCGACCGTCATCCGGATCGGGTTGGCCGTCTCCGGGGTGCCGGGCGGGCAGGTGACGTCACCGGGGGTGCACTTCAGCACGGTGTCCCAGCGGTCGTCGGCCAGGAAGACGTCGTCGACGTGGGCGGCGAAGTAGTTGCGGTCGTAGCCGAGGTGGACACCCTGGGTGATCCAGTCGACGATGCCGCGGGCCAGCAGCCGGTACTGCTGCTGGTACTGGTTGTAGACGAAGGTGACGACCAGTTCCTTGCGGCCGTCGTGGGCGTACTCGCCGACCAGCGAGCCCTTGGCGGTGGTGCCGGGGATCGGCACCTCGACCAGCGGGGTGAAGCTGGAGCCGGCGGGCAGGTCGGTCCTCGGAGTGGACAGGTAGCCGTAGCTCTCCGAGATGGCCGGGTCGTTGTCCTCGAAGGGTATGGTGCCCTTGAGGTACCCGAACGATCCGCCCAGGCCACTGGCGGTGACCTGGCCCTGGAAGCCGTCCAGGGTGCCCATGTACCCGGGGTTGACGGCCCAGTTCAGGCCGACGTCGGGACGGGCGTAGGTGTACGCGTCGACCTGGCGGACGCCGAACGCCGCCTCGTAGGTGGCGATCGCGGCCATCTCGGCGGAGCCGGCCGCGAACGGGTTGTCGTTGGGCAGGACGATGCCCTGGTACTTGCCGCGCGGCTGGCCGTTCAGCGTGTCGCTGAGGAAGGCCGCGTCGATCACCGGTCGGCCGGCGTCGTTGAGGTCGACGAGCTTGTACGGGGTGCCCTGGCTCTTGAGCTCGGCCGCGATCGCGGCCGTGGCCGGACCGCCGTCGCTGATCACGAGCACGGTGAGGTCGATCCGGGGCGTAGTGGTGGCGGCGTGCGCGAGGGACGACTGCAGGCCACCGGCCAGCAGAACGGCTGCCGCGCAGGCGGCAACTCTTCGGGTCGCTCGACCCATGTTGTCTTTCCTCCCCTGGGCAGGGCGCTCCGCTGCTCGCGTTCACCTGCCCTGTAGCTGTTCGAGGGCAGCAGGCTGCCCGGCGCCCATCCTGGTGGAACTTGCGTTCCTGGCGGGACCGAATGGGCAGGAGTGCAGCGAATCTGTTACCAACGTTCATGGTCGGGCCATGAGGGCGCTGATTGTGGCCGAAACCGTACCGGCTGCGCAAATAATCAATTAAAAACAAAAGCCGTGGAACCGAGCGTTACCGCTGCTCACCCATCGTGTGAGCCGACGGATGAACCGGACCCTACACTGGCCGCCTTGCCCGTGACACTCTCGCACATCCTGCCGTTTTGATGGGCAGGTTCATGCAATATCGCTCACGGTTGTGCCATGTCACCGTCCGAATATCCAATGGGGTGCGCAGCGTGACCGATCGGCCGACCGGAGCCGCCGATTTCCCGGCCGCCCGCAGCCTGGGACTGTTCGGAGCCGTGAACGCCCGCGACCTCGGTGGTTACCGCACGGCCGACGGCCTGGTGCTCAGGGCCGGCGTCGCGCTGCGCAGCGACGGCCTCGACCGCCTCACCGACGAGGACCTCGGGCGGCTGGCCGGGCTGGGCCTGCGCCGGATCGTCGACCTGCGCAGCCCGGACGAGGTCCGCGAGGCCGGACCGGATCGGACGGCCGCCGGCATGACTCTTCATCACCTGCCGGTTTTCGCCGTGGACTTCGACATCCGCGCCACCCTGCGCGCGGCGCTGGCCGAACGGGACCCGGCCGGGCAGCGCGCCCTGCTCGGCGACGGCCGGGCCGGGGCGATGATGACCGGCCTCTACCGGTGGTTCGTCACCGATTCCATTGCCCGCGAACAATTCGGCCGGGTGCTGCGGCTCCTGGCCGAACCGGGGGCCTCGCCGCTGCTGTTCCACTGCTCGGCCGGAAAGGACCGGACGGGGTGGGTGGCGGCGGTGCTGCTGACCGCACTGGGGGTGGACCGGGAAACGGTGTTCACGGATTATCTGCTCACCAACGAGCGTTCCGCCGCCGTGGTCCGGACCGTGCTGGAGAGCCTTCGGGCCCGTGGTGCGACGAGCGATCCGGAGCTGCTGCTCCCGGTCTTCCGGGCCGAGCGGCACTACCTGGAGGCGGCCTTCGAGGAGGTCTCGGCCGGCTGGCCGGACTTCGGGGCGTTCTGGGCGGACGGCCTCGGGCTGGACGGGGGCGTGCTGGCCGGACTGCGGGCCAATCTGCTGGGGTCCGGGCCCCTGCCGGACCTCGCGCCCCGGGCGGGCGCGACGGCCGCGCGCACGGTCGCGGAACCGGCGCTGGGCGCCGGCCCGCCGGAGGTCTGAGCCCGCAGGGCTCGCCTCCGTCCCCGGGCTCGCCCCTCGGCTCGCCCCCCCGGCTCACCCCTCGGTGGTCAGGCCCTCGCGCAGCTGGGTGAGGGTCTTGGTGAGCAGCCGGGAGACGTGCATCTGGGAGATGCCGATCTCCTCGCCGATCTGGGACTGCGTCAGATTGCCGAAGAAGCGCAGCATGATGATCCGGCGCTCGCGCGGCGGCAGCTTGGCCAGCAGCGGCTTGAGCGACTCCCGGTACTCCACGCCCTCCAGCGCGAGGTCCTCGTAGCCGAGCCGGTCGGCCAGCGGGCCCTCGCCGTCCTCGTCGCTCGGGCTGGAGTCCAGCGAGCTCGCCGTGTAGGCGTTCCCGACCGCCAGGCCCTCCACCACGTCCTCCTCGCTGACGCCGAGGCAGGCGGCCAGCTCGGCGACGGTCGGGGAGCGGTCGAGCCGCTGGGCGAGCTCGTCGCCGGCCTTGGTGAGCGCCAGCCGCAGCTCCTGGAGCCGCCGGGGCACCCGCACCGACCAACTGGTGTCGCGGAAGAAGCGCTTGATCTCGCCGACCACCGTCGGCATCGCGAAGGTCGGGAACTCGACACCGCGCTCCGGGTCGAAGCGGTCGATCGCCTTGATCAGGCCGATGGTGCCGACCTGGACGATGTCCTCCATCGGCTCGTTGCGGCTGCGGAACCGCGCCGAGGCGTAGCGCACCAGCGGCAGGTTGAGCTCGATGAGGGTGTCGCGGACGTAGGTGTGCTCGGCGCTGCCCGGCGCCAGGGCGCCCAGCCGCACGAACAGCGAGCGGGAGAGCGTCCGGGTGTCGAGCGCGGGACCCGGCGCGGCTCCGGTGTCGGGTGCGGCTCCGGCGTCGGGCGCGGCCCCGGGGCCCGGCGCCGGTCCGGTGTCCGGCGCTGTCGCGGCGTCCGGCGCCGTCCCGGCCCGCTGGAGCGGGATCTGCGCGGCGGAGGCCGCTTCAGCGTGGATCTCCGCAGTGCCCAGGTCTCCGGACATGCACCCACCCCCTCGTGACTGACGGTCCAACGGGTGCCGCCGGGGGAACGTTCCCGTGCTCGCGGCCGGCCCTCTTCCCCCCTCCATACCGGCTCACGATCCCCGGCAAACCCGAACGTCGCAAGATGTCACGCGGCGGTGACGCCCCGTTGTCGGGCCGTGACGCGGCGGGCCGGTCAGTCGTCCCAGGAGTTGCCGGTCCTGAGCCTGGTCAGGATCCGGGACAGCAGCCGGGAGACGTGCATCTGGGACATCCCGAGCTCGGTGCTGATCTGCGACTGCGTCAGATTGGCGAAGAAGCGCAGCATGACGATCCGTCGCTCCCGTTCGGGCAGCTGGACCAGCAGGTGGCGGACCATGTCCCGGTGCTCGACCTCGGCCAGTGCGGAGTCCTCGTAGCCGAGCCGGTCGAGCAGCGCGAGGCCGCCCTCGTGCTCCTGGGCCGCCTCCAGGGAGGCCGCGTTGTAGGCCCGTCCGGCGTCCAGGCAGGCCCGGACGTCCTCCTCGGGGATGCGCAGGCTGGCGGCGATCTCCGGCACCTTGGGAGTCCGCCCGTGGACCACGGTGAGCTCCTCCATCGCCCCGCTGACCTGCACCCAGAGCTCCTGGAGCCGGCGCGGGACGTGCATGGTGCGGACGTTGTCGCGGAAGTATCGCTTGATCTCGCCGAGGATGGTCGGCAGCGCGTAGGTCGGGAACTGCACGCCGCGGCCGGGGTCGAAGCGGTCGATGGCGTTGATCAGCCCGATGGTGCCGACCTGGACGACGTCCTCCATCGGCTCGCTGCGGCTGCGGAAGCGGGTGGCGGCGTACCGGACCAGCGGGATGTTGACCTCGATCAGCGCGGCCCGGACCCGTTCCCGCTCGGGGGCGTCGGGGGGCAGCTCGGCCAGCCGTTCGAAGAGCACCCGGGTGAGGGTCCGGACATCGACGGCGGGGCGTCCGCCGGGGCCGCGCAGGCCGTCCGGGCGGAGCTCTCCGGCCGGACTGATCACGGTGGCGAGCACCTCGTCGTCCGGTGCGCTCCCTGGTGTCCGCACGGACACGTCACCCCTCCCAATGTCGACAACGGTGGGACCTGCGGACCGGGTGCCCTGTCTCGTTCCTCACCTCACCATGTCCGGCAAAACCGGTCATAGCATCACAAGGCGGGCACATGTCGGGCAAGTACCGCGTGGAGGTGTGTTGGTGCGGCGCCCGGTTGCCGGCGGTCCCGCCGGAGGGGCCGGCCGGGGATCGTTCCGGGACAGAGCAAGGCGCCCCGCCCGGGTGCCGGGCGGGGCGCCGCGGGCCGTCCGGGGGACGCGCCGGCCGGGGCCGGGGTGTCCGGAGGGGGCCCGCCGGGGTCAGACCTCGATGTCGGCGATCACCCAGGTGGCGAACTCGCGCCACTGGGCGGCCGCGGCCTGGTGGGCCGGGTGGGTGAGGTACGCCTGGAGGGCCTCGCGGTCCTCGACCAGGCTGTTGATGGCGTAGTCGTGGGCGACGTCGCGGTCGGTGGTGTTCCAGCCGCACTCCCACTCGCGCAGCTCGGGGACGACCGGGCCGAGCTCGGCGAAGGCCTTGGCGCCGGCGAGCGCGCGCTCGTCGTCCTTGCTGACGCCTTCGTTGAGCTTGAACAGGACCAGGTGGCGGATCACGGTGCCGCTCCTCGCGGACGGGGTCGGATGTCGGGCCCACCGTAGCCGGTGGGTCCCGGACTACTTCACCAGGCCGGTCATGAACGTGCCGATCGCCTTGGCGGCGTTGGAGATGCCTTCGAACCCCGACTGCACCAGCTCGGCCGACCGGGCCGGCGAGGTGATGATCGTGTAGAGCACGAAGATGAGCAGGAGAACCATTCCGATCTTCTTCGCCTGCGCCATCCGGTGACCTTCCTCCCTGCTGTGGGCCGCCGCCGTTCGGTCCCCGAGCGGCCCGTGCAACGGGCAGCTTATCCACCCGGACGGTCTATCAAGTGTGCGACGCGTTCACCCGGCGGGACGAAGGTCCCCGCGACAGGGGCCTTTCTCCGGGTGCCGGGGCCCGCCGCGGACGGCAGGATGGTTGATGTACCGAGGATCTGGCAGGAATCACCGGTACATGGATCCGGAGCCCCCGCTGTGGGACCGGGTGCCGCGACTTCCCCCCGACGCGGCCCCCGGTTGTGGGACTCCGCCCGGGGGAGCGGTCAGTCCCCCCGAGCCGCTCCCCCCTTCCAGGCTCCGTACTCGACAGGCGTTGGTGGTCATCGGCCGACGGGTACGGAGCCCTTTTTCGTCTCCGCTCCTCGTCTCCGCACCCGGGTGCCGCCGGTGCCCGCCCGCGCCCCGCCCGCCCGTGGGCGGGAATGCCGAGAGCCCGTCCGGATCTCCGGACGGGCTCTCGGTCTGACTGGCGGTAGCGGTGGGATTCGAACCCACGGTGAAGTTGCCCCCACACACGCTTTCGAGGCGTGCTCCTTTGGCCGCTCGGACACGCTACCGAGGGGAACTCTACCGGACGGGTGGCGCGGGAACGAAATCCTTGTCCGGGGCGGCCGCGGGGGTGGGTCCGCGCTGGGTGTCGAAGAAGGCGCGGAGCTGCTCGCCGCATTCGTCGGCGAGGACGCCCGGGATCACCTCGGGGCGGTGGTTGAGCCGCCGGTCGCGCATCACGTCGAAGAGCGAGCCGGCCGCGCCGGCCTTCTCGTCGAGGGCGCCGTAGACCACGCGGTCGATCCGGGCGAGCACGATCGCGCCCGCGCACATGGTGCACGGCTCCAGGGTGACGACGAGGGTGCAGCCGCTCAGCCGCCATTCGCCGACCCTGCGCGCGGCCTCGCGGACCGCGACCACCTCGGCGTGGCCGGTCGGGTCCCCGACGGCCTCGCGCACGTTGTGGCCCCGGCCGATGATCTCGCCGTCGGGGCCGAGGACGAGCGCCCCGACCGGGACGTCACCGGTGGCCGGCGCCAGGGCGGCCTCGGCGATGGCGAGGCGCATCGGCGCCGCCCAGCGGTCGCGGACCGGATCGGGGCGGACGGGAGCGGGCAGCGGTGGGATCGGGCGGGCGGACTGCATGGCATCCAGTGTCGGGCATGGCGGGGGTCCGGCCGTGCGGGCGGTGGACACGGGGTGTTACCGGACGGCCTCCAGCACCTCGCCGCAGCCGAGCGCCTCGGCGATCTCCTCCAGGGCGTCGCCGGGCACCGCGCCCTCGCCGCTGAGGGAGAGCAGGGCGTCCGCGGCGAGTCCGAACTCGGTCAGCAGGTGCGCGTCGCCGAGCGGGCCGACCGGGACACCGTTGTGGCCCTCGCCCTCCTCGTCGTCCTGCTCCTCGGCCTCGGCCTCCTCCTCCAGCTCGGCGACCAGGTTGTCGAGGTCGCCGAACTCGCTCTCGCCGGCCTGGTCCACCAGTTCGTCGGTGAGGACCGAGCCGTAGGAGCTGCGGGCGGCGGCGGCGCCGTCCGACACGAAGATGCGCGGGTCCTCCTCGCCGTCCACCCGGACGATGGCGAACCAGGCGTCCTCCTGTTCGATGAAGACCAGGACGCTGTCGTCGTCCTGGGCCGCCCCGCGGGCCAGATCGGCCAGGTCGGCGAGGGTTTCGACGGAGTCGAGCTCCGTCTCGCTCACGTCCCACCCGTCCTCGGAGCGAGCAAGCACTGCAGCGAAGTACGCCACCAGGGACACTCCCAAGATCTCGTCTCGGCTGTCGGCGCGCTCGGGCGACGCGGAACTGGCCGCCCCCGCGCCAGAGGCGGCCCGCTGTTCGGACCGTCCCATCGGAATCGTGACAGAAAGCCAGGCTCTGCGGGGGGTGTTCTGCAGCGCGTCTTTGCAGGTCGTGTCGGAAGGGTTGGCCGCCGGACGGTGTACGGCGACCGGGTGGCAGCGGGACTGTGGAGAACCCGTGGAGAGCCCGTCAGATCCGGAAGGTTCGCATCCGCATCGCCTCGCGCATCCGGCGTTCCTTGGTGCGGCGCGGCTGGACCCGCTCACGCAGTTCGCGGGCCTCGGTGAGTTCGCGCAGGAAGACAGCGCGGCGCCTGCGGCGCTCCGCCTCGGTCTCCGGACGGTCCGGGGGCGGGCCCGAGAGGCCGCCCGACGAGGTCGGGGCCCCGTCCGCCGAGCCGTTCCCGTGGTGCGGGTTGCTCGTCATAGGACCTGACTTTCCCAGATCGGCCGGGTTGATACCACAGGAGGCCGTTCCGTCCGGACATTCGCGGTGCGTCACCGCGCGTCACGGCAGAGTGAGGGCCGGTCCGGGCGGCGCGCGGCGCGGTCTGGCACGGCGTGTCGTACGGGCGTCCGGGCGCGGGCTAACCTCGACGCATGCGGATCCACGTCGTCGACCACCCCCTGGTCGCCCACAAGCTCTCCACCCTGCGCGACGAGCGCACCGACTCGCCGACCTTCCGTCGCCTGACCGACGAGCTGGTGACCCTCCTCGCGTACGAGGCCACCCGGGACGTCCGCACCGAGGAGGTGGAGATCACCACCCCGGTGGCCGTCACCACCGGCACCCGGCTGTCCTACCCGCGCCCGCTGGTGGTGCCGATCCTGCGGGCCGGCCTCGGCATGCTGGACGGCATGACCCGGCTGCTGCCGACCGCCGAGGTCGGTTTCCTGGGCATGGTGCGCAACGAGGAGACCCTGGAGGCCTCCACCTACGCCACCCGGATGCCGGACGACCTGTCCGGCCGCCAGGTGTACGTGCTCGACCCGATGCTGGCCACCGGCGGCACGCTGGTCGCGGCGATCCGGATGCTGATCGAGCGCGGCGCCACCGATGTCACCGCCGTGGTGCTGCTGGCCGCCCCGGAGGGCGTCGAGGTGATGGAGCGCGAGCTGTCCGGCCTGCCGGTCACCGTGGTCACCGCGGCCGTCGACGAGCGGCTGAACGAGAACGGCTACATCGTCCCGGGTCTCGGCGACGCGGGCGACCGCCTGTACGGCACCGCGGGCTGAACCCGTCCGGACACGGATGCGACGGAGCCCCCCCGGTGGTGAACCGGGGGGCTCCGTCGCGTTCGGGTC
The DNA here is from genome assembly GCF_900105395.1 of Streptomyces sp. TLI_053. NCBI lineage: Bacteria > Bacillati > Actinomycetota > Actinomycetes > Kitasatosporales > Streptomycetaceae > Streptomyces > Streptomyces sp. TLI_053. The sequence goes on along the minus strand of NZ_LT629775.1, from coordinate 4,684,692 downwards.
CGGGGCCGGGCCCCGGGCGGGTCAGCAGCTGCCGGTGCTGCTCGGGGCGGGGACCGGCCGGGTGGCCAGCGCCAGTGCGGCGGCGGCCTGGGTGTCGTCGAGCAGCGTGTTGTAGCTGTCGCCGATGACGAAGTCCACGGTGCCGTCGGTCCGGGCGTCGGCGGTGCTGGTGGCTCCGGCGATCACCGAGCCGACCAGGGTGGCCGCTCCGGCGCCGGCCGGGCCGGCGACCACCTGGGCGGTGCCGGGCACCTTCTTGTCCAGCTCCGCCGGGGCGTTGCCGACCTTGCCGATGGTGAAGCCCCGCTTCTTGAGCTCCTCGGCGGTGCGGGCGGCCAGGCCCGCCTTGGCGGTCGCGTTGTAGACGTTCACGGTGACGGCCGCGGGCTGCGGGACCGCCGCCGGGTCGATCGGGGCGGCGGCCGTGCCGGGGACGGTCGGCGCCTCCGGGGTCGGGGCGGCCAGCGGCTTGCCGGAGGGTCCGGCGCAGGCCTGGGCGGAGGCGTTCTTGCCCTTGCCGCTGAAGATGTCCCAGAGCTGGACGCCGCCGAGGCCGATCAGCGCCAGCGCGAGCAGCGCGCCGAGCAGTGCGAACACCTTGCGGCTCTTCTTCGGCGGGCGGCCCAGTCGCGGATAGGCGTTGCCGGTGATCCGGTACTGCTTCCCCTTCAGACCTTGGGGAGTCAACATGCTCACGGTTTGTCTCCCCCTCGTGCCGGGGCGGGGATCGGGTGAAGGTGCGGCGCGGCGTCGCGGGAAGGCGATCGCGGCCGTAGTCAGCAGATTAGTGCCGTACTGCCGCGAAGGTACTAAACGATCATCATCCGGGGTACTCCGGGACCCGAATGGCGGCACCCCGGTACGAACGGACCGCCCCCCGGTACTGACCGGGGGGCGGTCCGACACGTGCGGCCGGGTGAACCGGCCCGGTGGTCATTCCATCTCGAGGACACGGGCGTGCAGCACCTGGCGCTGCTGGAGCGCGGCGCGGACCGCGCGGTGCAGTCCGTCCTCCAGGTACAGGTCCCCGTGCCACTTCACGACGTGCGCGAAGAGGTCCCCGTAGAAGGTGGAGTCCTCCGCCAGGAGGGTCTCCAGATCCAGTTGTCCCTTGGTGGTCACCAGCTGGTCGAGTCGCACCGGGCGCGGGGCGACGTCCGCCCACTGGCGGGTGCTGGTACGGCCGTGATCCGGGTACGGCCGACCATTGCCGATGCGCTTGAAGATCACACGGAAAGCCTACCGTTCGGACGGCGGATGGCCCAGCAGCCGTGGGGTCGCCACGCGCACCGGTGCGAGCTGCGGGCGGTGGATTGCGGCTGTTTCATGGGAAATGTCGTGTAGATCCCTCGCGGGATCTCGCGGGATCGATACCCGTTCCTCCGGCCCGCGGGGCCGCCGCACCGCCCGGGAGGGTGCCCGATGTCCGCTCTCGTTCCGTCCGCCGTCCGGGAGATCGCCGACGGGTACGCCTTCACCGGGCCCGCGCTGGACCTCGGCGCGGTGCTGCTGGACGGCACCGCGTACGCCGGTGCCCCGGTGCGGGTGCCGCTCGCGGTGCTCAACCGGCACGGGCTGGTGGCGGGAGCCACCGGCACCGGCAAGACCAAGACCCTCCAGCTGATCGCCGAGCAGCTGTCCGCCCAGGGCGTGCCGGTGTTCCTCGCCGACATCAAGGGGGACGTCTCCGGGGTGGCCGCCCCCGGCGAGCCGGGGGAGCGGACCGCGGCCCGGGCCGCCGAGGTGGGCCAGGACTGGCGGCCGCACGGCTGCCCGGCCGAGTTCTACGCGCTCGGGGGCCTGGGCAGCGGCATCCCGCTGCGGGCGACCGTGACCAGCTTCGGCCCGCTGCTGCTGGCCAAGGTGCTGGACCTGAACGAGACCCAGGAGGCCTCGCTCGGTCTGGTCTTCCACTACGCCGACCGCAACGGTCTGGAGCTCTACGACCTCAAGGACCTCACGGCGGTCATCGCCTTCCTGACCTCGCCCGAGGGCAAGGAGGAGCTGAAGGGCATCGGCGGGATCTCCGCCGCCACCGCCGGGGTGATCCTGCGCTCGCTCACCCTGCTGGAGAACGAGGGGGCCGGGGCGTTCTTCGGCGAGCCGGAGTTCGACACCGCGGAGCTGCTGCGGACGGCGGACGGCGGCGCGGGCGTGGTCTCGGTGCTGGAGCTGCCGGCGGTGCAGGACCGGCCGCGGCTGTTCTCGACCTTCCTGATGTGGCTGCTCGCCGATCTCTACCAGGAGCTGCCGGAGGTCGGGGACCTCGACCGGCCGAAGCTGGTGTTCTTCTTCGACGAGGCGCACCTGCTGTTCAAGGGCGCCTCCAAGGCCTTCCTGGAGGCGATCACCCAGACCGTCCGGCTGATCCGCTCGAAGGGGGTCGGGATCTTCTTCGTCACCCAGACGCCGAAGGACGTGCCGGCGGACGTGCTGGCGCAGCTGGGCAACCGGGTGCAGCACGCGCTGCGGGCGTTCACCCCGGACGACGCCAAGGCGCTGAAGGCGACCGTCTCGACCTTCCCGAAGTCGCCCGCCTACGACCTGGGGGAGGTGCTGACCTCGCTCGGGACCGGTGAGGCGGTGATCACCGTGCTGTCCGAGAAGGGCGCGCCGACGCCGGTGGCGGCGACCAGGCTGCGGGCGCCGCAGTCGCTGATGGGGCCGATCGGGCCGGCGGCGCTGCAGGCCGCGGTGGACGGGTCGGCGCTGGCCGGGAAGTACCGGGACGCGATCGACCGGGAGTCGGCGTACGAGAAGCTGGCGGCGCGGGCGGCCCGGCCGGAGGCGGAACCGGTGCCGGAGCCCGGGGGCGGTGCGGAGCCCGAGCGGGAGCGGGCGCCGGAACGCCCGTCGGAGCGGGCGCCGGAGCGGGCGCAGGAGAGCGGCGGGCTGCTGGGGTCGCTGATGAACAACCCGGCGCTCAAGTCCTTCGCCCGCTCCGCCGGGACCCAGCTCGGGCGGGAGATCTCCCGGAGCCTGTTCGGGACGTCCCGGCGGCGGCGGTGAAGGGGCGCTCCCGGCTCAGATGCTGTCGGTGAGCCAGACCCGGCCGGCCGAGATCGGGCGCTCGGCGACGGAGCGCGGCACCGTGCTGTTGAGGCTCCACCGGTAGCCGGCGAACAGCTTGGTGTCGGCGTCCGCGTAGAAGACCATGTGGCCGTAGCCGACGCCGTCGTGCTCCCGCCAGGCCGAGGTGCCGCCGGTGGTGGGGACCTCCTCGATCCGGGTGTCGGGGAAGGCCCGGTAGAGGTCGGTCGCGGTGCCGCCGTTCGCCGGGTTGCCGTGCGGGTCGCTGGTGCAGTCGATGATCTCGAAGACGTACGGCACGACCGGACGGCCGAGCTTGGCGTCCACCGCCGCGTCCGACCAGGTGCCCTTGCGCTCGCGGATCATGACGATGTGGCCGGTGTACGGCTTGGAGCCGTCCTCGTCGGGGTGGTAGTCGAGGGCCACCAGGTCGCCGGGGCGCAGGTTCACCGGCTTGGTGACGCGGGTGAAGTGCGGGAGGGCGTCCGGGTCGAGGAAGGCCTGCTGGTACTTCTCGGCGGTCGGGTAGGGGTTGGTGTTGGCCGGGTCCTTGATGAAGTACTGCTGGAAGTACTCCCGGGTCGCCCAGCCGTAGCTGTAGCCGCCCCACGGCATCGGCGTGCCGGCGGGCACGGTGGGCTGGGTGCCGTAGGCGCGCTGGAGGGCCAGGGTGATGAAGGACGAGCACTGGGCCAGGTTGTAGAACTCCTCCGGGTGGCCGGCGGTGCCCCAGCGGACGGTGGTGTGGACGTCCTCGAACTCGCCGGCCGTCTTGTATCGGTTGGCGTTCTGGTCCCAGGGACGCAGGCGCAGGTTGTCGACCAGGGCCTCGGCCTCGATCTGGTGCGGCAGCTTCAGCGTGTACGGGCTGGGCGCCGGGACGGTGGCCGCGGCGGCCCCGGTGGCGCCGACGGTGCCCGCCAGGGCGGCGGCCCCGGCGGTGCCGGCGGCTCCGGCGAGCAGACGGCGGCGGCTGATCGGTGATGCGGTCATGGGTGCTCCCCCTCGTCGGACGATCACGACTGAGGGGGAGCTTAGGGAGCACGTGTCGGCACGGCCAGATTCAGCCGTACGGGTGAGCGATCGGTTCCGGCCGTGGCAGCTTCAGGCCAGGGCGGCGCCGATCCGGTCGAGGGAGGACAGCCGCATCAGGCCGTAGTGGTAGAACTCGACCTCCGGGACGCCCAGCTCGCGCAGCACGGCGATCTTGGCGGCGAGGTTGGCCGGGCCGTCGCAGTCCGAGGCCATCGGGCGCAGGATCACCGCCATGTCCTGCGGACGCACGCCGTGCAGGGCGAAGGCGGCGAGCTTCTCCCGGACCGCCTCGGGCGTGCGGGCGTAGCCCAGCGTCTCGATCTGGTGGGCGGCCTTCGCCAGCCCCGGCAGGTCGATCCCGGACAGCCAGCCGGTGCCCGGGCCGCCGCCGTCCATGAAGCTCAGCCGCATGCCGTGGCGGGCCGCCTCCTCGGTCAGCTCGGCGGCCAGCGAGGTCACGGTCGCGGCCGAGGCGTCCACGTAGGCGGCCACGGCGCCGCCGGCCAGCTCGTCCAGCGCGGCGGGCTCGGCGGCGGCGGTGTCGTCGGCCAGCCGGCGGCGCAGCTCGGTGCGGACCGCCGCGGCGGCCTCCTCGGCGGGGACGCCCGCGCGGACGGCGGCGGCCCGGCAGTGCGCGCAGAAGCAGAGGCCGAGCAGGGCCTCGGCGGCCGCGCCCAGCTCCTCGAAGTAGCGCTCGTGGTGGTAGCCGTGGCGCAAGCCGTGGAAGTGCAGCGACTCGGCCCGGACCGCGTCCACGCCGTACCGGGCCAGCTCGGTGACCAGGGTGCGGGCGTACGCGCGGACCTCGGGGTGGGCCGGGCAGAGCTCGGTGAGGTGGCGGTCCCCGAAGGCGTTGGCGGGCGCGCAGTCCGGGTGTTCGAAGCCGAGCCGGTCGTTGTGGCAGAAAACCGTCCACGCGTGCAGCTTCAGGCCACGCCGGCGGGCCTCCTCGGCGGCCTCGGCGAACGGATCGCGGTCGCCGATCGCGGTGGAGGGCACGGGCCGCAGCCGCTGCCCGGACCAGCGGGCCGGGTCGGGGCGGAAGTAGGCCGCGCCCGGCTCCAGGTAGCGGATCACCCGGCGGGGGTTGTGCGGGAAGACGTCGCGGGCCTCGTGGTAGACCGAGGCGAGGGTGACACCGCCGACCCCGGCCCGGTCGGTGAGGTTGCCGAAGAAGGTGTCGGCGCCCTCGTCGAGGAGGTCGGTGGCGAAGGCGAGGACGGACGACTCCACGGTGCGGCTCCGGAGCAGGGGGCAGGTGCCCGTTCACGCTAACCGCCGGGGCGGGGAATGGTCTATACCTGGCCGGGGTGGCGTGGTCCGGAAGGGACGACCTAGATGCCCAGGTCGTCGAGCTCCTTGAGCAGGGCCGAGGCCGGGCTGCCGGATCCCCGGCCCGGGCCGGCCGCGGTCGCGGCGGGGGTGTCCGGTGCCCGTCGGGGCCGGCGGTCGCGCAGCAGCCAGGCGCCGGCCAGCCCGCCGATCAGCCCGCCGAGGTGGCCCAGCCAGCTGACCCCCTGGGCGCTCGGCAGCACGCCCAGCAGGAGGTAGGAGTAGAGCGCGGCGACGACCACACCGATCACCGTGTCCGCCGGGTTGCGGTCGAAGATCCCGCGCAGCACCACGTAGCCGAAGTACCCGTAGACCACACCGCTGGCGCCCGCCGTGACGGCGTCGGGGCGCTCGAAGCACCAGACCGTCAGTCCGCTGGACACCACGATCAGCGCGGTCGCGAGCAGGAAGCGCCTCATGCCCCGGTACGCGGCCAGGAAGCCGAACGCGAACAGCGGCCAGGAGTTGGCCTCGATGTGGTCCCAACCGAAGTGCAGGAACGGCATGGTGAGCAGGTCGGGCAGCTCGTCGAGCCGTCCCGAGCTCATGCCGTACTCGTAGGAGAGCCGGTAGTCGTCCAGCCAGTTCGCCACCTGGACCGCCCAGATGACGGCCAGCACGCCGACCATCGTGAGGAGTGCGGCGCGGGAGTCACGGAGCAGTCGGGCGAATCTCGGAGCCATGTCCCGACTGTAGGGCCGGGCAGCGCGGTTGGTCACCCCACTAAGGTGAATCCTGTCCCTGGTCCGCGTGTCCGGGCCCGGGCCTCCCCTTTTCCCGCCGTGCCGAGAGGTGACCCTCCATGAGTGTGCGTCCGCCGCTGCCGTACGAGTTCCTGCCGCAGGTGCCGTCCTTCGAGCTGACCAGCCAGGACATCACCGAAGGCGGCACGCTGGCACAGGAGTTCATCCACGCCGGGGGCAACCTCTCGCCGCAGCTGGCCTGGTCGGGCCTGCCGGAGGGCACCCGCTCGATCGCCGTCACCTGCTACGACCCGGACGCGCCGACCGGCTCCGGCTGGTGGCACTGGCTGGCCCTCGGACTGCCCGCCGACACCGCCGGCCTGGCGCGCGGCGCCGGGGCCTCCGACGGCGACCTGCCGGGCGAGCGCTCCTTCCACGGGCGCAACGACTTCCCGGGCAACCAGTACGACGGCGCGGCCCCGCCGCCCGGGCCCGCGCACCGCTACGCATTCGCCGTGCACGCCCTCGACGTGGACGCCCTGGACGTCACGGCCGACACCCCGGCGGCGCAGATCGGCTTCCACATCACCTTCCACACCCTGGCGCGGGCCGTGCTCACCGCCGAGTTCGGGGTCTGAGGACCGTTTCCGACCGCGGCGCCGCCGCCCGTGATCCGCGGGCGACGGCGCCGCCGTCCGTTTCCGGCCCCGGCTCAGGAACCCGGCCCCGGCTCAGGAACCCGGCTCAGGCCGGGTCGGCGGCGCGGTCGGCGCGGTCGGCGAGGGTGCGCAGGAGGGTGCGCAGCTCGGGCGGCGAGTGCACCTCGAAGTCGCAGCCGGCCATCAGCAGGCGCATCGCCAGCCAGTCCAGGGAGTCGGTGCGGGAGCGCACCCGGCAGCTGTGCTCGTCGACCGGTTCCACCTCGGTGTCGCCGTAGCCGCCCAGACGCCGCCGGGCTTCCTCGGCGGACAGCCGCAGGGTGGCGTCCAGGGTGTGGGCGGAGGACTCCCGGCGGAGCTTGCTCGCGACGTACGCGGCCGCGTCCTCGGCCGGGAGCGGGCGAGGGGTGAAGCGGGCACCGGTCGCGAAGGGGTCGCTGACCCGGTCCACCCGGAACAGCCGCCAGTCGTCCCGGTCGAGGTCGAAACCGACCAGGTACCAGCGGCGGCCGGCCGACACCAGGCGTTCCGGCTCGACCTGGCGGTGGGTCTCGGCGCCGTTGCCGGCCCGGTAGCCGAAGCGCAGGCGCTCGTGGTTGGCGACGGCGTTGGCCATCACGGTGAGGTCCTCCGGGTCGACGGTCGGGCCGTCGCCGCCGAGCAGCGGGAGGGTGGCCCGGTCGAGGGTGGAGACCCGGTGGCGCAGCCGGGAGGGCAGCACCTGGAGCAGCTTGCCGAGGGCGCGCACCGAGGCCTCCTCGATGCCGACCACGGCGTGTCCGGCGGCGGCGCGCAGGCCGACCGCGATCGCCACCGCCTCCTCGTCGTCCAGCAGCAGCGGCGGCATCGCGGTGCCCGCGACCAGCCGGTAGCCGCCGATCGGGCCCATCGAGGCCTCGACCGGGTAGCCGAGCTCGCGGAGCCGGTCGATGTCGCGGCGGATGGTGCGAGGGCTGACCCGGAGCCGTTCGGCGAGCTCGCTGCCGGGCCACTCGCGCGGGGTCTGGAGCAGGGAGAGCAGGCTGAGGAGTCGTGCCGGGGTATCGGTCATGGGTTCCAGGGTGCCCGAAGTCGCGGTCAGGATCTGACCTAGATGCTTCCTAATGTGGTCCGCGTGCTGATGACGGACGGCGACGAGGAGCGTGCGGTGCAGAAGGAATCGGGTTCGGGGGCGGGGACCGGGCCGGTGACGGGGCCGGTGTCGGTGACGGGGCCGGTGCCGGGAGCGGCGCCGGTGTCGCTGTCGGACCGGCGGAGGTGGATCGCGCTGGCGATCGTGATGACGGCCTCCTTCATGGACCTGGTGGACGTCACGATCGTGAACATCGCGATCCCGAGCATCCAGGAGTCCACGGGGGCGTCGTTCTCCGCCGTGCAGTGGGTGACCGGCGGGTATGCGCTGGCGTTCGCGATCGGACTGATCACCGGTGGTCGGCTGGGTGACATCCACGGCCGGAAGCGACTGTTCCTGATCGGCATGGCCGGCTTCACGCTGACTTCGGTGCTCTGCGGTCTCGCGAGCGGTCCGGAGGTCCTGGTCGCGATGCGGATCCTCCAGGGCGGGACGGCGGCGCTGATGGTGCCGCAGGTGCTGTCGATCATCCACGCGACCTTCCCGGCGGAGGAGCGCGGCAAGGTGTTCGGCATGTTCGGCGCGGTGGTCGGGCTGGGCGCGGTCAGCGGTCCGCTGATCGGTGCGGTGCTGACCGAGTGGGACGTGCTCGGGCTCGGCTGGCGTCCGATCTTCCTCATCAACCTGCCGGTCGGGATCGCCGGACTGCTGCTCGGCCGGATCTTCATCACCGAGTCCAGGGCCGACCGGGCGCTCAAGCTGGACCTGCCGGGTGTGGTGCTGGCCAGCCTCGGCCTGCTGATGCTGATCTACCCGCTGACCCACGGCCGGGAGGCCGGCTGGCCGCTCTGGGGCCACCTGACGATGGCCGGGAGCCTGCCGGTGTTCGCGCTGTTCGTCGCGTACGAGCGGGTCAAGACCCGGCGGGACGGTTCGCCGCTGGTGGAGCTGTCGCTGTTCCGGACGAAGTCCTTCGCGGCGGGCATCGGTGTCGAGCTGACCTTCGGTGTGGTCTCCGGGATCTTCTTCCTGGTCTGGACCCTCTACATGCAGCTCGGGCTCGGCTGGAGCCCGCTGAAGGCCGGTGCGACGGGCATCCCGTTCTCGATCGCGATCTCCGTGGCGGCCGGTGTCTCGGTGCAGCAACTGGTGCCCCGGTTCGGCCGGAAGGTGCTCCAGGCGGGCGCCCTGGTGATGGCGGCCGGCGTGCTCGTCTACATCGCGGAGGCGCACCGGTACGGCACCGGGATCGCGCCCTGGCAGATGGCGCTGCCGCTGGTGGTGATGGGTGCGGGGATGGGCCTGATCGTCGCGCCGATCACCGACGCGGTGCTGGCGGAGGTCCCGCAGGAGCACGCCGGTTCGGCCTCCGGGCTGATCAACACGGTGAACCAGGTCGGCCTGGCGCTCGGCCTGGGGCTGGTGTCGGTGGCGTTCTTCGACGCGGTGCCGGCCGGGGCGGCCGGGGGCCCGGCGTTCGTGGGCGCGTTCCAGCACGCGATGTGGTGGGTGCTCGGGGTGCTCGCGGTGGTGTTCCTGCTGATGTTCGCGCTGCCGGGGCGGCGGAAGGCGCAGGCCGCTCCGGACGTCGCCGAGGAGACCGAGCGGGAGCCCGCCCTGGTCTAGGGGCCGGGCGTCCCGCCTCCGTTCCGTGCCGGGGGCCGGAGAGGAAAGTCCTCTCCGGCCCCTGCCGCACGTCCGGCGCCCGGCGGGAGCGGCCGGAGGCTCAGGCGCGGACCTTGGACCTCGCCAGGGCGTCCTTCGCGGCCTTCTCCTCCTTGGCGGCGAGCTTCAGTTCCTGCTTGGTGGCCCGCACCCGCTCCAGCGACTCGGGGCCGGTGATGTCCGCGACCGAGCGGAACGCGCCGTCCTCGCCGTACGCCCCGGCCGCCTCGCGCCAGCCCTCCGGCCGCACGCCGTACTGCTTGCCGAGCAGGGCGAGGAAGATCTGCGACTTCTGCTTCCCGAACCCCGGAAGGGCGTTGAGCCGGCTGAGCAGTTCCCGCCCGGTCGCCACGTCCTTCCAGAGCGCGGCGGCGTCCCCGTCGTACTGCGCCACCAGGAACTGGCAGAGCTGCTGCACCCGTTTGGCCATCGCCGCCGGATAGCGGTGCACCGCGGGCTTCTCGCAGAGCAGGGCGACGAACTCCTCCGGGTTGTAGGTGGCGATCTCGTGGGCGTCCAGGTCCTCGTGCCCCAGCCGCCCGGCGATGGTGAGCGGTCCGGTGAACGCCCATTCCATGGGCACCTGCTGGTCCAGCAGCATCCCGACGAGCGCGGCGAGCGGGCTCCGCCCGAGCAGTTCGTCGGCCTCGGGCTGCTGCGCGAGCCGCACGGTGACGTTCATGGGCTGACCTCCTCGGAGCATGGACTCGGGTCGCGCCCAGTCTGCCGGGCGGGCGCCGAAGGGGCCCTGTCAACACGCCATGACCAGCTGATTCCTTGGAGCGGCCGGTTGGTTCGTCGGCGGACTTCTGCGCGCCGGCGGCGCCGTCATTCCAGACCGAGCGTCAGATGGGGGTAGCCGAGGCGGACCCGCTCACCGAGCCCGGCCCCGGCGCCCGGTCCGAGACCGTCGATGAACGCCTCCAGCCGGGCGGTCGCCTCGGCGACGGTGGCCGCTTCCCCCTTGAACTCGAACTCGACGAACTCGCCCAGCCCGGCGACCAGGTCGAAGGCCACCGCGATCCCGTCGACGTGCCACTCCTCGCGGGTCTTGTCCACGACCGTCAGCTCGGTGAAGTCGAGCGAGGCGAGCAGCCGCCGCACCGCCTCCGCGTCGGCCACCGTGCTCTCGTACTCGTCGCAGTGCGTCTTCACCGGCGAGGCGATCGGGTGGAACCGCTTGAAGTTGACCGACGCCGTGCCGTCCTCGACCCGCACCCGCAACCACTCGGAGACCACCTCCTGGTCGAGGAAGTCCCGGTGCGGCGCGTTGTAGTAGGTGTCGACCTGCCGGGACGGAATCCCCGGCCGCGCGCCGAGCGCGGCCAGCCGCTCCTTCAACCCGTCGGCCGGGCCGACGAGTCGGAACTTCTGCTCGACCTCGGTGTACTCCACGAGCTGCGCCCCTGTCGGTTGCCGGATGCCGGATTCGCCGGTGCGGGCGGCGCGGTGACGCCCTCGGCCGGCGCGGTCCGAGCGTAGTGGACCGGTGGGGGCCGGAAGGGTGGGGTGGAGCCGACCAGTCGCACTGATGATCCAATGGCGCGAGGTGAGTTGATCAGGTGTTCGATCGAACTGGTCCATCTCATATGACTGTTCCGGTTCTCCGGCTGAGAGCGGTGGAGTCGGGTAATGCTGTGTCGGCCTTGTCGACGCGCCCAGAAAGGCTCGCCCGGTGTCCCAGCCGTTCGAACTGCCCTCCTTCTACGTGCCGCACCCGGCGCGGCTCAATCCGCACCTCGACCAGGCCCGGGCCCATTCCTCGGTGTGGGCGCGGGAGATGGGCATGCTGGAGGGGTCGGGCATCTGGACCCGGGCGGACCTGGACGCCCACGACTACGGGCTGCTCTGCGCCTACACCCACCCCGACGCGTCGGCCGAGGTGCTGTCGCTGGTCACCGACTGGTACGTGTGGGTGTTCTTCTTCGACGACCACTTCCTGGACGTCTTCAAGCGCACCAACGACCGGGTGGGCGGCAAGGCGTACCTGGACCGGCTGCCGCTGTTCATGCCGGCCGACCCGGCCGCGGAGACGCCCGAGCCCACCAATCCGGTCGAGGCCGGGCTGGCGGACCTCTGGCGGCGGACGGTGCCGGCGATGGGCGAGGACTGGCGGGTGCGGTTCGCCGAGAGCACCCGGAACCTGCTCGACGAGTCGCTGTGGGAGCTCGCGAACATCGACGCGGGCCGGGTCGCCAACCCCGTCGAGTACATCGAGATGCGCCGCAAGGTGGGCGGCGCGCCCTGGTCCGCGGGGCTGATCGAGTACGCGGCCGGGGCCGAGGTGCCGGCCGCGGTGTCGGGGTCGCGACCGCTGCGGGTCCTGATGGACGCCTTCTCGGACGGCGTCCACCTGCGCAACGACCTGTTCTCCTACCAGCGCGAGGTCGAGGACGAGGGCGAGCTCAGCAACGGCGTGCTGGTGCTGGAGAAGTTCCTGGAGTGCACGACGCAGGAGGCCGCGGACGCCGTCAACGGCCTGCTCACCTCGCGCCTCCAGCAGTTCGAGAACACCGTGGTGACGGAGCTGCCGCAGCTGTTCGCCGACACCGGGCTGGACGCGGGGGAGCAGGCCCGGGTGCTGGCGTACGTCAAGGGGCTGCAGGACTGGCAGGCCGGCGGGCACGAGTGGCACATGCGGTCCAGCCGGTACATGAACGGCGGCGGCGCGGCGGCGGACGCGGCCACCTGGTGGGACCCGTTCGCGATCGGCGGGGTCGGGACGTCGGCGCTGGACGTGCTGCGCTCCGGCGGGGCGCTGGGCGATCTGGCCGAGGAGCTGGGCTCGTTGAGCCGGACCGGGCCGGTGACGAAGGACTGGGCGCCGACGGTCGGGGCCTCGCCGGTGGCGACCCTGCTCGACGTCCTGCGGGGGGCCGGCGCGTCCCTGGAGTCGCCCGGGACGGGGCTGGTCGGCGGTTCGCGCGGGGACGTCGATCCGGGGGTCCGGCGGGCGCGCTCGCACGCGCACGTGCCCTTCCAGGCCGTCGGACCGTCCCTGCTGCCGGACTTCCGGCTGCCGTTCACGGTCGAGCCGAACCCCTGCCTGGACGCCGCGCGGCTGCACACGATCGAGTGGGCCGGCCGGATCGGCCTGCTGGAGGCCCGGCCGGAGGACCCGACCGCGGGCGTCTGGAGTGCGGCGGACGCGGCCGACTACGACCTCGCGCTCTGCGCGGCGGGCATCTACCCGGATGCCAGTGCCGGCCAACTCGACCTCGCCACCGACTGGTTGCTGTGGGGAACCTACGCCGACGACTGGTTCCCGAAGGCGTTCGGCCGGCCCGTCGACCTGGCCGGTGCCAAGGCGGTGCGGGCGAGGTACCTGCTGCTGATGCCGGTCGACGGCGAGCCGGGCGCGGAGCCGCTGAACGCGCTGGAGCGCGGGCTGGCCGACCTCTGGGAGCGGACCGCCGGTCCGATGACCGCCGAGGGCCGCTCGACGCTCCGTGCCTCCGTCGACACGATGCTGGAGGGCTGGATCTGGGAGATCGACAACCAGGCCCAGAACCGGATCGCGGACCCGGTCGACTACTTGGAGATGCGCCGCGCCACCTTCGGCTCCGACCTCACCATGAGTCTGTCCCGGCTGGCGCACGGGAAGGTCGTGCCGGACGGGATCTACGCCAGCGGCTCGATGCGCTCGCTGGAGAACGCGGCCTCCGACTACGCGGCGCTGATGAACGACCTCTTCTCGTACCAGAAGGAGGTGGAGTTCGACGGCGAGCTGAACAACGCCGTGCTGGTGGTGCAGAACTTCTTCGACTGCGACTACCCGGCGGCGGTGCGGATCGTCGACGACCTCATGCACTCCCGGCTGGACCAGTTCCGGCACGTGGTGGCCGAGGAGTTCCCGGTCCTGTTCGAGGACTTCGGGCTGGACGGACCGGCCAGGGCGATGCTGGCCGGGTACGTGAAGGAGCTGGAGAACTGGCTCGCCGGGATCCTGGTCTGGCACCGGGACTGCCGCCGGTACCGCGAGGAGGACCTGCTGCGGCACTTCGGGCGGGACGCGGCCGGGGAGGCGGCGGAGCAGGCGGTGGCACCGGCCGGGGCGGGGGAGGAGCCGGCCGCTTCGGCGGTGGGCGCGCTGCTGGTGCGGCCGACCGGTCTCGGTACCTCGGCGGCCGCGGTGGCGGGCGGACCGGGCCGGGTCGCGGTCGGTTCCTGAGCACGTCGGTTCCCCGGCGGGCCGGGGTGTGCGGCGGCCCGCCGGGGTCCGGTTTCCCCGGCGGGCCGCCGGCCTTTTGGCGCGCGCGTCGGCAGGGTACTGACTAGGGTGGCGAACCGGGACAAAACGCCACACGAGAGGCTTTGCCATGCCGGTACTGCCCGAGGGAACGCCCTGCTGGGCCGACGCGATGTTCACCGACCTGGAGGGCGCCAAGGCCTTCTACGGCGACGTACTCGGCTGGACCTTCGGTGAGTCCTCCTCCGAGTACGGCAACTACACCCAGGCCTACTCCGACGGAAAGGCGGTCGCGGCGATCGTCCCGCCGATGCCGGGCCAGGACGGGACCGCGGTGTCGGCCTGGTGCCTCTACCTCGCCTCGCCCGACGCCGCCACCAGCGCCGAGCGGATCCGCGCCGCCGGGGGCGAGGTCCTGATGGGCCCGATGGCGGTCGGCGAGTTCGGCTCGATGGTGATCGCCAAGGACCCGGCCGGGGTCGTCTTCGGCGTCTGGCAGGCCGGTACCCACGAGGGCTTCGAGAAGCAGGGCGCGTCGGGCGCGTACACCTGGGCCGAGGTCATCACCCGGGACGAGGCCGCCGCCGACCGCTTCTTCCCGGCCGTCTTCCCCTACGCGGTGAAGCGGATGGACTCGGAGCAGGTGGACTACAAGATCTTCCACGTCCGGGAGCAGCCGGTGCTCGGCCGGATGCTGGCGGGGCCGACCGACCTTCCGGCCGAGGCGCCGAACTACCTCAGCGTGTACTTCGCCGTGGACGACTGCGACGCCACCGTCGCCAAGGTCACCGGCCACGGCGGAAAGCTGTACTTCGGCCCGACGGACAGCCCGTTCGGGCGGTTCGCGGCGGTCGGCGACCCGCAGGGCGCGGCGTTCGGTGTGATCGACCTCGGCCGGACGGCCGGCGACATGCCGGTCATGGTCGCGGAATGAGCGCGCCGCGGCCTGCCGGGGCGGCCGGGCTCGGCGGCGAGCGGGCCGACCTGCTGCAGACCCTCGACAAGCACCGGGGGTTCCTGCGCTTCACGGTCCGCGACCTCACCGACGAGCAGGCCGCCCGGCGCACCACGGCCAGCGAACTCTGCCTGGGCGGGCTGATCAAGCACGTGGCCGGGACCGAGGCGGGCTGGATGCGGTTCGCGGTCGGTGGCGCGGACGCGATGGCGTCCGAACCCGTCGACTGGGAAGGGCAGTTCAGGATGGCCGAGGGGGAGACCCTGGCCGGGCTGCTCGCCGGGTACGAGCAGGTGGCCGCCGCGACGGACGCGCTGGTGGCGAGCCTGCCGGACCTCGACCTGGCGCATCCGCTGCCCGCCGCGCCGTGGTTCGAGCCCGGCGCCTCCTGGTCGGTGCGGCGGGTGCTGCTGCACCTCATCGCCGAGACGGCGCAGCACGCCGGGCACGCCGACATCATCCGGGAGTCGCTGGACGGGGCGAGGACGATGGGCTGAGGGTTCGGTGGGTCGGTGGGTCGGTGGGTCGGTGGGTCGGTGTGTCAGCGGGTCGGTGGGTCGGTTGACGCCGGGGCGGCGTCGGCTCAGGCGGGCAGGAGCTCCACGCCGAGCAGCTCGCGCAGGGCCAGCTCGCCGTCCGGGGTGACCCGCAGCGCGCGGCCGGAGCCGATCCGCTCCACCCAGCCCCGGTCCAGCGCCGTCCGGCAGAGCAGCGCGCCGAAGGCCCCGCCCAGGTGGTTGCGCCGCTCCGTCCAGTCCAGGCAGGTGCGGACCACCGGGCGGGCGCCGGCGCGTCCGGCCCGGGGCGGCAGCTCCGCACCCAGCTCGGTCAGCCAGGCGCGGCCGCGGGCGGTCAGGGCCGGGCCGTCCTCCTCCGTCACCAGGCCGCGGGCCAGTACGGCGTCGCCGACCGCCACGCCCAGCCGTCCGGCGAGGTGGTCGTAGCAGGTCCGGGCGCGGGCCTCGGCGCTCAGCCGGCTGCTCTCGCGCAGGGAGCGCGGGGCCGGGGAGCGGGTGGCCGCCGGGGAGCGGCGGGCCGGTGTCCCGTCGGGTGTCCCGGCCGGCGGCCCGCCCGGTGTCCCGGTCGGGGGAGTGAAGGCGGACAGGTCCTCGATCAGGGTGGCGACCTCCGGTCCGGCCAGCCGGACGTAGCGGTGCCGGCCCTGCCGTTCCTCGGCCAGCAGGCCGCCGTCGATCAGCCGGGAGAGGTGCTCGCTGGCGGTGGACGGTGCCACGCCCGCGTGCCGGGCGAGTTCGCCGGCGGTCCAGGCGCGGCCGTCGAGCAGGGCCGTGCAGAACGCGGCTCGGGTGGGATCGGCGAGCAGGGCGGCCAGTCGGGCGAGGGACATGGGTCCATGGTGCCCCCGGGACGGTTCGGCGGGTGCCGAAACGTCCCGGTCCTACCGTGGGGGCAGGGCCGGGGCCACCGCTTCCGTCGCCCCGAGCGGCCGGCGACCCGAGCCGGTCCCCGAGTGGCTGGCGACCCGAGCCGGTCCCCGTTCGTACGAGAGGACCGTCCGATGAGCACCGCCCCGCTGGACACCCCGTTCGCCGCCCTCCACCGTCGCCCGGGTGAGCCGCTGCTGCTCCCCAACGCCTGGGACCACGCCTCCGCCGCCGTCCTCGCGGAGCAGGGCTTCGCCGCGATCGGCACCACCAGTCTCGGTGTCGCGGCGGCGGCCGGGCTGCCCGACGGTGCCGCCGCCACCCGGGCCGAGACGCTCCGGCTGGCCCGGCGCCTCGGCCGGTCCGGACGCTACCTGCTCTCGGTCGACGTGGAGCACGGGTTCAGCGACGACCCGTCCGAAGTCGCCGATCTGGCCGTCGAGCTGGCGGAGGCGGGGGTGGCCGGCATCAACCTCGAGGACGGCCGGCCGGAGGGCACGCTGGCCCCCGCGGCCGTGCACACCGCCAAGATCGCCGCGATCAAGGCCGCCGTGCCGCGGCTGTTCGTCAACGCCCGCACCGACACCCACTGGCTCGGCGTGCCGGATCCCGCCGAGGAGACCGACCGTCGGCTCGCCGCCTACGAACGGGCGGGCGCGGACGGCCTGTTCGTCCCCGGGCTGACCGACCCGGCCGCCGTCGCGCGGATCCGCGGCACCGTCACCGCCCCGCTGAACATCCTCTACTCCCCGACCGGCCCCACCCTGGCCGAACTCGCGGCCCTCGGGGTCGCCCGGGTCAGCCTCGGCTCGCTGCTCTACCGGGCCGCGCTCGGGGCCGCCGTCTCGACCGCCCTCGCCGTCCGCGACGGCGCTCCGGCGGCCCCCGCCGGCACCCCCGGGTACGCCGCGGTCCAGGCCCTGCACACCGACGGGCGGTGAGGCGGGTCCCGGCCGGGGGCGTCAGTCGTTCGTGAGGTACCGCCGGCCGGGTATCTGCTCGAAGATCAGATTGGTCCGGGTCTGCGCCACCGCCGGGTGGGTGGTGAGGTGGTCCACGACGAAGTCGCGCAGCTCCTCCGGCCCGGCCACGCCCACGTGCAGCAGGTAGTCGTCGGACCCGGCCATGTGGAACACCGCCAGGACGCCGGGCAGGTCGGGCGCGGTGCCGCGGAAGCTCTCGTTCTGCTCGCGGGTGTGCGCCCGAAGCCGGACCGAGATCATCGCCTGCAGCGGCAGCCCGATCGCCGCCGGGTCGATCTCGGTCCGGAAGGCGCGGACGATGCCGCGTTCGCGCAGGGCGCGCACCCGTGCCAGACAGGTCGAGGGGGCGATGCCCACGGCCTCGGCGAGCGCGTTGTTCGGCGTGCGGGCGTTCTCGGCGAGGACGCGCAGGATCGCGCGGTCGATGTCGTCGACGGGCGCCCGGTGGGCCTGCGGAAAATTCGGCACGTCGCCCAGAGTCGCCGACCCGGCCGCAGATTGGCAAGGCAGAAGTGATCGATTCCGAATCTTGTTCGGAAGACTTTCGCCATGATGCGGAGAAGTTCCATTCTGGCGGGTGAGCGGCTCCGGCCGACCCCGCCCAGCGAACCCGGAGTGCCGCGCCCATGAGCCCCACCACCGTTCCCGCCCCCGGTCTGCCGCTCCGGGCCCGGGCCCTCGCCGCCGCGCCCGCCCCGGCGGACGCCCCGGTGGACACCGCCCCGATGGACACCGCCGACCTCGACGCGGAGCCGGAGCGCGGGGACTTCGCGATACCCGCCGAGGGGCTCACCGACGGCGAGCGGCTGCGCGCGCTCGACCGGATGGACGGCTACCTCACCCGCAAGCGCCGGCACCTGGTCGGCTACCAGGCCACCCAGGAGCTCGCGGGCAGCGCGCTCGACCTCGCCCGCTTCATGCTCAGCAACATCAACAACCTCGGCGACCCGTTCCAGAGCGGCGGCTACAAGCCCAACACCAAGGTCGTCGAGCGCGCGGTGCTCGACTACTACGCGCGGCTCTGGCACGCCGGGCCGTCGTACGACCCGGCCGACCCCGAGTCCTACTGGGGCTACATGCTCTCCATGGGTTCGACCGAGGGCAACATGTACGCGCTCTGGAACGCGCGCGACTACCTGACCAGGCCCGGCGCACCCCGGCCGGTGGCCTTCTACTCCGAGGACACCCACTACTCCTTCGCCAAGGCCGTCCGGGTGCTCGGCGTCGACACCTTCGCCGCCGTGGGTGCGGCGGACTACCCCGGTGAGTGCCCGCTCGGCGGGGACTGGCCCGCCGAGGTGCCCTCGATGCCCGGCCCGTCCGGCCGCTCCTGGGACGGATCCGGGGCCGTCGACGCCGAGGCGCTCGCCGTCCTGGTGGAGTTCTTCGCGGCGAAGGGGCACCCGATTTTCGTCAACTTCAACCTCGGCAGCACCTTCAAGGGCGCCCACGACGACGTCCGGGGCGCGTGCGAGCTGCTGCTGCCGGTCTTCGAGCGGCACGGACTGCTGCCCGGTGCCGGGGACGACGCCCGCCGGGGCTTCTGGATCCACGTGGACGGCGCGCTCGGCGCCGGCTACGCGCCGTTCCTGCGGATGGCCGCGGCGGACCCGGCGTTCGGCTGGACGCCGGAGACCGAGCTGCCGGAGTTCGACTTCGGCCTCACCCTGCCGACCCGGGACGCTCGGGAATCAGGGGAGACCCGGGAGGTCGACATGGTCGCGTCGATCGCGATGAGCGGGCACAAGTGGGCCGGTGTGCCGTGGCCCTGCGGCGTCTTCATGACGAAGACCAAGTACCAGCTCGAACCGCCGACCCAGCCCGAGTACATCGGGGCCCCGGACAGCACTTTCGCCGGCTCCCGCAACGGGTTCTCGCCGCTGGTGCTGTGGGACCACCTGTCCCGCCTCTCCTACCGCGACCAGGTCGACCGGATCCGCCGCTCCCAGGAGCTGGCCGAGTACCTGGAACGCGGGCTCCGCGACCTGGAGCGGGAGACCGGCGCCGAGCTCTGGCCCGCCCGCACCCCCGGCGCGATCACCGTGCGCTTCCGCAAGCCCAGCCCCGCGCTGGTGGCCAAGTGGTCGCTCTCCTCCGAGAACGTCCTGACCACCCCCGGCGACCCGGCCGGCCTGCGCGGCTACGTGCATGTCTTCCTGATGCCCTCGGTCGACCGCTCCAAGCTGGACGCCCTGCTGGCCGACCTCGCCCGGGACCCGGTGGTCCTCGGCACCGCCCGGGCCGTCGGCAACCCCTAGTCCTGCGCCCCGGCCTGGTCGCCGGTGCCCGCGCGGGCGGTGATCAGGCCGGACTCGTAGGCGGCGATGACCGCCTGGGCGCGGTCCCGGACGTCCAGCTTGCCGAAGATGCTGGTGATGTGGTTCTTCACCGTGGAGTGGCTGATGTCCATGGACCGGGCGATCGCGGTGTTGTCGAGGCCGGTGGCCATCAGTCGCCAGACCTCCACCTCGCGCGGTGTGAGCTCGCCCGTCACGGCGGCGGCGGGCGGCGGCGGGACGTCGGCGGGCGCCCGGACGTAGGTGGAGATCAGCCGGGAGAGCAGGCGCGGCGCGACCACCGCCTCACCGGCGTGCACGGTGCGGATCGCGGCGCCGAGGTCCTCCGGCGAGACGTCCTTGGGCAGGAAGCCGTGGGCGCCGGCGCGCAGCGCGGCCACCACGTACTCGTCCATGTCGAAGGTGCTGAGCGCCAGGACCTTGCACTCGGGCAGGGTGCGGGACAGCTCCTCGGTGGCGCCGACGCCGTCCAGGACGGGCATCCGGATGTCCATCACCACGACGTCGGGGCGCAGTCGCCGGGCGAGGGCGACGGCCTGTTCGCCGTCCTCGGCCTCGCCCACGACCTCGACGGTCGGGTCGGGCGACAGGATCAGCGACAGACCGCGCCGCACCAGCGGCTGGTCGTCCACGAGGAGGACCCGGATCGGGGGCGTCGTGGTGGTCATCGGGGCACCTTCCCGTGCTGGACGGCCGCCTCGGCGGTCTCGTCGGCGGCCAGTGGCAGTTCGGCCAGGACGGCGAAGCCGCCCTCCGGCCGGGGACCGGTCTCCAGGGTGCCGCCGTGCAGGGCGACCCGTTCGCGCATGCCGATCAGGCCGTACCCGCCCCGCTCACCGGCGGCCGGACCGGCGTCCGGCGACGCGGGGCCCGTGCCGTCGTCCCGCACCTCGACGGTGATCCCGTCCGGGCGGTAGCCGAGCCGGACGGTCGCGCGGGCCGGTCCGGCGTATTTGCGGGCGTTGGTGAGGCCCTCCTGGACGATCCGGAACACCGTCAGGCCGACCGTCGGCGGCAGCGGCTGGGCGGGTCCGTCGACGACCAGGTCGGTCGGCAGCCCGGCCCGGCGGGACTCCTCGACCAGCCGGTCGAGGTCCTCCGCCCCGGGCTGGGGCGAGGGCGGGGCGGCGTCGGGCTCGTCGCCGGCCCGCAGGACGTTCAGCAGTTGGCGCATCTCGCGCAGGGCCAGCCGGCCGGAGGACTCCAGGGTGACCAGGGCGTCCCGGACCACGTCGGGGTTGTTCAGATTGGCCCGGGCGCCGCCCGCCATCAGCTGCATGGTGGTGATGTGGTGCGCCACGATGTCGTGCAGCTCGCGGGCGATGCGGCGGCGTTCCTCGGCCACCGCGCGGTCGGCCAGCAGTTGCCGGTTGGCCGCGACCTCGCGCTGCCAGCGCGAGATCGCGAGGCCGCCGGCGGTCACCAGCGCGGTGGAGGCGGTGGCGGCGATGAACTGCTCCCCGGAAGGGACGCCGAAGTGGCCCTGGCTCAGCATCGTCGTCACGGCCGTCACCACGCCCGCGACGGCCGTGACGCGGCCGCTGCAGTGCCGGGCGACGGTGTACACGGCCACCGTGATGACGGCGCCGAAGCGGGAGCCCATCGGCGCCAGCACGTTGACCAGGGTCTCCATGACCAGGACGGCGGCGAGCGCCTGGGCGGGGTACCGACGGCGGGCGAGCAGCGGCAGGCCCGACAGCAGGAGGACGAGGAAGCCCGGCACGCTGATGCCGACGGAGCTGTTGACCTGGCTGAAGAGCAGGTAGGCCACCAGGTCGAGCAGGCCGGCGCCGACGGCGACCATCGCGTCGGTGTGGCTCCACGGGGTGCCGTCCGCGAAGCGGGCCAGCAGCGGGGAGCCGGACGGGTCCCCGGGGCCGGGCCCGCCGTCGGGGTCGGCCGCGGCCGCTGCGGGGCGCTGACGCCCGTCCATCTCGGTCCTCCCGGGCTGATCAGCGATGACGCCCCCATTCTGGCACCGGCCCGGCGGGCCGGTCGTGGTCCCCGGGGCCGAGAGCCGGAGGCCGGGCCCAGGACCGTGGTCCCGGGTCCGGGCCGGCCGGGGGAGCAGGACCCCCGGCGCGGATCGTCCGTCGCCCCGACGTCCGGCGCCGCTCGGCCTGATGTTCTGGGAACAGGCCGGGAACCCCCGGTGCCGAAGCCGACGTTCGCGTCCAGCCACCGGAGGGCAGCGTGATCCGCGCACTGACCCGTTTCTCGACCAGGAACGCGTGGAAGGTCATCGCCCTCTGGGCGGTGCTGGGCATCGGGCTGACACTGCTGACCCCGATGCTGATGTCCCGCGTCACCCAGTCGCAGAGCGGCGACTTCCTGCCCGCGAGCTACGACTCGGCGGCGGCCCTGCGGATCGCCGAGAAGAACTTCGGGATCGATCCGGACGCCACCACGGTGACGGTGCTGGTCGCCCGGGCCGACGGCAAGGCCCTCACCCCCGCCGACGAGAAGCGGATCGAGGGCGAGGCGGCGAAGCTGGCCCAGCGCCGGGTGGAGATGCCCCGGGAGAAGGACGAGCCGTCCTTCCTGGTGCCCGACCGCTCGCAGACCCCCAGGGTCGCGCCGGCGATGGTCGCCCCCGACCGGACCTTCGAACTGCTCACCGCGGAACTGACCGGGAACGCCGCGGACGACGGGGTCCGCAAGGTCTACCGGGCCTTCCGGGACGCCACCCGCGCGCAGTTCACCGAGGCCGGGATGCGCACCGGCTTCACCGGCGGCCTGGCGGAGGCGTCCGACACGGACGATGCCAACAGGACCGCCGCCACGGTCGGCGGCGCCCTGCTGATGGGCCTGATCGTGCTGATCAACGTGCTGGTGTTCCGCAGCGTGCTGGCCGCGGTGCTGCCGCTGCTGGCCGTCGCCTTCATCAGCGGCGTGGCCGGCGGGGCGGTGGCCGGTGCCGCGTCGCTGACCGGACTCAAGCTGGACACCACCACCCCGGGCCTGATCGCCGTGGTGCTGCTGGGCATCGGGATCGACTACCTGCTGTTCCTGCTCTTCCGGTTCCGCGAGCACCTGCGGGCCCGGCCCGAGCAGCCCGCCCGGGAGGCGGCGGCCGAGGTGGCCGGCCGGGTCGGCACGGCGATCACCTCCGCCGCGCTGACCATCGTGGCCGCCTTCGCCACCCTGGGCGTCGCCAGCTTCGGCCAGTTCCGCTCGCTCGGCCCGGCCATC
Source organism: Streptomyces sp. TLI_053 (assembly GCF_900105395.1). Classification (NCBI taxonomy): domain Bacteria; kingdom Bacillati; phylum Actinomycetota; class Actinomycetes; order Kitasatosporales; family Streptomycetaceae; genus Streptomyces; species Streptomyces sp. TLI_053. The sequence goes on along the minus strand of NZ_LT629775.1, from coordinate 4,662,215 downwards.
GCGGTCGCCGTCCTGGTGATGCTGCTGGGCAGCCTCACCCTGATGCCGGCCCTGCTCGCCGCCTGCGGCCGCAGGATGTTCTGGCCGTCCAGGAGCCTGCGCCGGCAGCCGCGCGAGGGTGTCGCCGCCCGCTTCGGCGCGCTCGTCGCCCGCCGGCCGGCCGCGATGCTGTTCGCCTCCCTCGCGCTGCTCGGCGCCCTGGCCGCCGGGACGGTCGGGATCCGGATGGACTACGGCCAGGGCGGCGGCTCGAAGACCGCGGCCGCGGCCACCGCGACCGAGATCTCCCGCGCGCTGCCGGCCGGAGTGTCCGACCCGACCGGTGTCTACGTCACCGCCGCCGACAAGGGCGCCGTGGACCCGGGCAGGCTGGCCGGCCTCTCCCGCGCCCTCGGCGGGGTCGAGGGGGTCGGCCAGGTCGGCGGCACGGTGCTGAGCCCGGACGGCCGCGCCGCCCGGATCGACCTCTACCTGACCGCCGACCCGCAGAGCGCGAAGGCGCGCGAGCTGGTCTCCGGCCCGGTCCGGGACGCCGTCGCCGCGAACACCCCGGCCGGGACGAGCGCCCATGTGGGCGGCACGGCGGCGATCTTCGCGGACATCTCGGTCGCCGTGGACCACGACCTGGCCGTGGTCTTCCCGGTCGCGGCCGCCCTGATCGCCCTGATCCTGCTGCTGCTCCTGCGCAGTCTGCTGGCCCCGCTGGTGCTGATGCTCGCGGTCGGGCTCGGCTTCGCCGCCACCCTCGGCGCCGCGACGCTGGTGTTCCAGCACGGGCTGGACAAGCCCGGTGTCAGCTTCACCCTGCCGCTGGTGCTGTTCCTCTTCGTGGTGGCGCTGGGCACGGACTACAACATCCTCATCACCGACCGGATCCGGGAGGAGATGGAGCGGCCCGGTCCGGTCCGCGGCGCCGTGGCCCGCGCCGTCCGGCACACCACCCCCGCCATCGCCACGGCCGGCCTGGTCCTGGCCGCGTCCTTCGCCTCCCTCGCCACCACTCCGGGCAGCGAGCAGGTCGCCTTCGCGATGACGCTCGGCATCCTGCTCTCGGCGCTCGTGCTCTCGCTGGTCCTGGTCCCGGCGATGGCCGCGCTGCTCGGCCGCGGTATCTGGTGGCCGCTGCGGCCCACTCCGCGCCACGCGTCGGACGGTGCGGAGGCGGTGGCGCCGCACCGGGAGGCCACCCCCGAGCGGCTGAACGCCTGACGCTCACGACCCCCGGTCCGCCCCCGGTGCCCGGCCTGCCCCCGCAGGCCGGGCACCGGGGGTCACGTCGTCTCCCCCGCGGTCTCCCCCGTCTCCGCCCCCGGCAGCAACCGCCGGTAGGCGAAGCCGAGTTCGGTGATCCCGCGGGCCAGGCCCTCGCACCCGACGGTGGCGTAGCTGAGGACCAGCGCCGGTGGCCGGCCGGTGTCGGCGAGGGTGTGGAAGCGCCCGCCGCGGATCAGCACCGAGCGGCCGCGGGCCGCGCGGATCAGGGCGTCCTCGTCCACGGCGGGCGGGAGTTCGAGGTACGCCTGCAGCCCGCCGTCCCCGCCGAGCACCCGGGTGCCGGGCAGGTGGAGGGCGACCTCCCGCCGGACGACCTCCCGGCGCGCGGCGAACTCCGCGCGCAGGCGCCGCTGGTGGCGGTCGAGCCCGCCGGTGTCGATGAAGCGGGCGAAGGCGAGCTGTTCCAGGCCCGAGCAGCCGATGTCCCAGCCCGCGCGGACGTGCTCCAGCGAGGCCATCAGCTCGGACGGCGCGGCGAGCCAGCCCAGCCGCAGCGCGGGCGCGAGGACCTTGCTCGCGCTTCCCGCGTAGACGACCCGGTCCGGCGCCAGGCTCTGCAGGGCCGACGGCTGGCCGGAACGGCTGCGGTAGGCGTTGTCGTAGTCGTCCTCGATGACGTAGCCGTCGACCGCCCGGGCCCAGGCGATCAGCTGCTCCCGGCGCTCCCGGCTCAGGCACGCACCGGTGGGGAACTGGTGGCCGGGGGTGGTCAGGACGGCGCGGGCGCCGGACCGCTCGAGCAGGTCGACGCGGATGCCCTCGGCGTCGACCGGGATGCCGACCGGCCGGATCCGGGCGCTGGCGATGAACTCCCGTTCACCGGGGTGCCCCGGGTCCTCCACGGCCAGGGTCCGGTGGCCCCGGTCGCCGAGCACGCGGCAGAGCAGGGCGAGTCCCTGGGCGAAGCCCGAGGTGATCATGAGGTCCTCGGACCGGGTGCGCACCCCGCGGACCCGGCCCAGGTAGCCCGCCAGGATGTGACGGGTGAGCGGGACCCCGGCGGGCGGGGAGTAGCTGAGCTCGCGGTGGCCGGCGGCGCCCAGCGCGACGGTGACGCAGCGGATCCACTCCTGGCGCGGGAAGGCGAGCAGGTTGGAGGTGCCGGTCCGCAGGTCCCAGGCGGCCTCGCCGCCGTCGCCGTCCGCCGGGGCGGAGGCGGAGGTGGCGGCCGCGGCGGTGAGCGCGGAGGAGACCGGGGCCAGTCCGCCGCCGTCCTCGGCGACCGAGGTGCCCGAGCCGCGCCGGGTCACGAGGTAGCCCTCGGCGGTGAGTTGTTCGTACGCCTCCACCACCACACTGCGCGAGACGGCCAGGTCGGTGGCGAGCTGACGGCTGGAGGGTAATCGGGTTCCGGCGCGGAGGGTCCCGTCCTCGACCAGGCGGCGTACCGCGTCACGCACTTGCAGGGCCAGTGGGACGCGGGAGCCGCGATCGACGTCGAGGGCCAGATGCCAGGCCAAGTGGCCTCCTGTGCAGAGGGCGAAGTGGTATGGACCGAGCATTGTCACATTTGATGGACTCGTTCCGCACAGGCAACCGCCGCGCGGGAACGCGCGAGGGGCCCGGGGCCCGTCGCGGGGGCGGCAGGGCCGTCGACCGGGCGCCGTCGGGTGGCCGAGTGGACGGAAGTGGCACCAACAGATGTCCGGGAATTGGCCGCAGTCGGACGCGGCCCGGCTCCCTATCGTCGGTCAGGTCATCAACCCAGCTCGGACGCGAAGGACTCACCTCATGGACCGGACCAGCGCCCTGAAGGTCATTCTCGACGAAAGTCTTCTGGCGCGGGTGCCCGGCTACGTCCTCGGACTGATCGCCGTCCCGGTGGTCGACGTCGTGGCGGCGGCGCCGGAGGTCGACGACCTCCTCACCGCCGCCGAGGACGCCGTCCACGGGCTCTCCCTGGGCAAGGCGGAGGTCTCCGCCCTGCCCCCGATCGCCGCCTGGCGGGACGCGTACCGCAGCGTCGACGTCAACCCCAACCGCTTCCCCTGCGCGGCGGAATCGGTGCTGCGGCGGGTGGCCAAGGGCGACCGGCTGCCGCGGATCAACGCCCTGGTGAACCTCTGCAACGCCGTCTCGCTGGACAGTCGGCTGCCGGTCGCCTCCTGCGACGTCGGCGACATCACCGGCGAGCTGGCCGTCCGGCTGGCCCACGGCGGCGAGACGTACCTTCCGCTGGGCGCGCCGGAGGCACCGGAGCGCCCGGAGCCGGGCGAGGTCGTCTACGCGGACACCCAGGACCGGGCGCACTCGCGGCGGTGGAACTGGCGGCAGAGCGAGGTGATCAGGACCGATGTCGGCCGACGCCGGCTGCTGCTCACCGTCGAGGCGGTGCACGAGGGCGGCCGCGCGGACGTGGAGCGGGCGCTCGACCGCCTCGCCGCCGCGCTCGACGCGCTCGGGGCGGTGCGTCAGCGGCCGGTCGTGCTCGACGCCGCCGAGCTCGGGGCCGAACTGTTCGTGCCGGAGCAGAACGTCCAGGAGCAGTCGGCAGCGGAGTCGTCCGTCGTCGCGGGTTGATCGTCGTGGGAGCCGGCCCCGGTGCCGGACCGACCGCTACCTCCAGGAGAACCCGATGAACCCCGCGATTCTGATCGTCTACCGCCCCGCCGCCGGCCGCTACCTCGCACAGTTCCGCAGCGTGGTCGAGGTCGCCACCGAGCTCGGTCACCACCCCGTCGTCCTGGTGCCCACCGGCGAGATCCCGCCCGAGGTCGAGGGCCTGACGGTGCGGGAGGCCGACCTGGACTCCACCCCGGCCTTCCGGTCCGCCGTGGACGCGATCGCCGCCGAGCACCGGCTGGTCCGGATCTTCCCGCTGTTCGAGGGCGACGTGCTGCCCGCGGCCCGGGCCCGCCGGGACCACGGCATCCCCGGGCTGACGCCCGACCAGGCGCTCAACTTCCGCGACAAGAACGTGATGCACCGCCGCGCCGAGGAGCTGGGAGTCCGGGTCGCGCGCTCCTGCCGCCCCGACACCCTGGGCGCGGTCGAGGAGTTCGCCGCACTGACCGGCTACCCGCTGGTGATCAAGCCGTACGCGGGCTGGGCCTGCGGAAGCACCTACCGGGTGGACGGGCCGGAGCGGCTGGCCGAGGTGTGGGAGGAGATGGGCGACGACCGGCACGAGTACCGGGTCGAGGAGTTCGTCCGCGGCACCGAGTTCCATGTGGACGCCCTGCTCCAGGACGGCGAGGTCGTCTTCGAGCAACTGTCCCGCTACACCTACTCGGTGCTGGAGTACCGGGACGAGCCGGGCGGCACCATCTCCCGCAAGCACGACCTCGGCAAGCACGAGCGGCGGATCCTGGAACTCAACGCCACGGTGCTGCGCGGTTTCGGGATGCGCACCGGCGTCGCGCACGTCGAGTTCTTCCTGGACGCGGACGGCGAGGCGGTGTTCGGCGAGGCGGGGGCCCGGGCGGGCGGCGGCTCGATCGTCCCGGCGATCCAGGCCGGGCGCGGCATCAACCTGGCCGGCGAGTGGGCCCGGCTCGAACTCGACCCGGAGCACCGCACCGAGGCCCGGCTCGGCCCGGAGATCGGCACCGAGTACCTGTCCTCCGCCAAGTACGGGCGGATCACCGGGATCAGCTCGCCCGGGGACCTCAACGCGCTCGACGGCGTCCTGGACGCGGACGTCTGGAAGGGGGTCGGCGACGTGCTGGCCCCGCCGGTCGCCTCCAACGACGTGCTCGGCTGGTACGTGTGCGAGGGCAGCGACTACGACGACGTGCTGGCACGGTTCCGCACCGTCCGCCGGGCCTTCCGGGTCGAGACCGAGCCGGCGGTCTGACCGGGATGGCCACGAACACCGGAGAAGGGGCCGCCGCCGCCCCGAAGGCATGGCCGGCCAGGTTCAAGGAGTTACCGCTCCCGCTGCGGGTGCTGTTCGTGACGTCCTTCGTCAACCGCGCGGGCATGTTCGTCTTCCCGCTGCTCGCCGTCTACCTGGTGCGCAGCAAGGGCCTCGGCACGGCCGAGGCGGGCCTGCTGATCTCGGTCGGTTCGACCGGCCTGCTGGTGGGATCGCTGCTCAGCGGGCCGGTGTGCGACCTGCGCGGCCGCCGGGACGCCCTGGTCGCCGCCTTGGTGCTCAACGCGGTCGGCTACCTCGGCCTCGGCACCCTGGACGGCCCGCCCTGGACGTACGCGCTGTACCTGTTCGTCGCCCTGGTGGGGATGGGCATGTTCGGCCCGGCGGCCAACACCCTGATCGCCGACCTGGCGACCCCCGAGCAGCGGCCGTTCTCGTACACGGTCAGCTACATCGGCAACAACCTGGGCATGGGCATCGGCCCGCTGCTGGGCGGGGTCGCGGCCGCCTACTCGTACCACGTGATGTTCGCGGGCAACATCGTCGTCGGGCTGCTGTGCGCGGTCGTGATCCGGATCTGGGTGCCCCGGGACACCCGTACCGGCGCCGCCGCGCCCAAGGCGTCCGGCGGGAAGGTCCGGTTCGGCGGCGTCCACGGCCATGTGCTGTGGATGGTGCTCGCCTCGTTCTTCTACGTGGCCCCGTTGATCGGGCTGGAGTACGCGCTGCCGCTGGCCGTGACCACCGAGCTCAACGCCTCGGCCGGGCTGGTCGGCGTGGTGTACACGGTGAACAGCGTCGTGGTGGTGGGCCTCGGGCTCCAGCTGGAGAAGCGGATCGCCAGCTACCCGATCCGTACCCTGCTGCTGGTGGCCGGGGTGCTGTGGGCGCTGGGCCTGGCCGTGCTCGACTTCGGCTTCTCGCTCGCGGCGGTGCTGGCGTCCACCGTGGTGTGGACGCTCGGCGAGATCATCGCCTCCGTGGTGGTGCCCACCTACATCGCCGACCACGTCGACGAGAACCGGGTCGGCCGCTTCATGGCGCTCAACGGGTTCGTGCTGGGCCTGGCCCGGCTGGTGGTGCCGTTCGGCCTCGGGGTGATCTGGCAGAACCACGGCGCGCGTCCGGTGCTGCACACCATGCTGGTCACGCCTCTGGTCGGCATCGCGGTGTTCGCGGTGCTCCGGATCCGGTCCTCGCCCGCGAGCGCGCCGGCCACCGCGGCCGTCGGCCCAGAGCCCGCCCCGGCTTCCGGTGCCGCCTCACCCTCACCTTCAGCCTCACCCGCTGCCGCTGCCGGTGCCGCTGCCGCTGCCTCCTCTTCCGTCGAAGCCGGACCCGGACCGGCCGATGCCGTCCGCTCCGGCACCTGAACCGTGTGACCGTCCGATCGACCGCCGTATCCATGCATTCCGGGAGGGCCCGATGATCACCAAGTTCTTGCTGCCCGAGGACCGAATCCCCACCACCTGGTACAACGTGCTGGCGGATCTGCCGAAGCCGGTGCCGCCGATGCTGCACCCCGGGACGAGGGAGCCGCTCACCCCGGCCGACCTGGCGCCGCTGTTCCCCGAGTCGCTGATAGCCCAGGAGTTCAGCACCGAGGCCGAGATCGACATCCCCGGCGCGGTGATCGACGTCTACCGCCAGTGGCGTCCCAGCCCGCTGATCCGGGCCCACCGGCTGGAGCGCTCGCTCGACACCCCGGCGCGGATCTACTTCAAGTACGAGGGCGTCAGCCCGGCCGGCAGCCACAAGCCCAACACGGCGGTGCCGCAGGCGTACTACAACAAGCAGGCCGGTGTGGAGAAGCTCACCACCGAGACCGGCGCCGGCCAGTGGGGCAGCTCGCTCGCGATGGCCTCCGCCTACTTCGGCCTCGAGTGCGAGGTCTTCATGGTCAAGGTGAGCCACCAGCAGAAGCCCTACCGCCGGGCCCTGATGGAGACCTTCGGGGCGACGGTGCACGCCAGCCCCAGCGTGCTCACCGACGCGGGGCGGGCCGCGCTCGCCGCCGACCCCGACGCCAGCGGCAGCCTGGGCCTGGCCATCTCCGAGGCCGTGGAGGCCGCGGTCAAGAGCGGCGGCCGGGCCAAGTACGCGCTCGGCTCGGTGCTCAACCACGTGCTGACGCACCAGACGGTGATCGGCCAGGAGGCGCTGCTCCAGATGGAGCTGGCGGAGGACTACCCGGACATCGTGATCGGTGCGGCGGGCGGCGGCTCCAACTTCGGCGGCCTGGTCCTGCCCTTCCTGCGCGAGCAGCTGCGCGGCGGCCGCTCGGTGCGGGCGCTGGCGGTCGAGCCGGCCTCGTGTCCGACCCTCACCCAGGGCCGCTACGAGTACGACTTCGGCGACACCGCGGGCCTCACCCCGCTCACCATGATGCACACCCTCGGCCACGACTTCGTGCCGCCGAGCATCCACGCGGGCGGGCTGCGCTACCACGGCATGGCGCCCATCATCAGCGCCCTGAAGGACCTCGACCTGCTGGAGGCGCGGGCCGTCCCGCAGACCGCCTGCTTCGAGGCCGGCGTCCAGTTCGCCCGCAACGAGGGCATCGTCCCGGCGCCGGAGTCCACCCACGCGGTGCGGGCGGCCATCGACGAGGCGCTGGCCTGCAAGGAGAGCGGCGAGGCCCGCACCATCCTGTTCACGCTGTCCGGCCACGGGCACTTCGACATGCAGGCGTACACCGACTACTTCGCCGGAAAGCTCAAGGACTGACGAGCCGGCTCGAGGACCGACGAGTACTGAGCGGTGACAGGCGGGCGAACAGCCGGACGGGCCCTCGCACCACGGGCCCGTCCGGCCGCCCGCCCCCGTAGGGGCAGACTACGAGGGGGGAACCACGTGCAAGGATCAACTCCGACTCCGATCGTGCTCGGGATCTGCGGCTCCGAGCGACCGGGCGGCAACACCGACCTCGCGTTGGAGTACGCCGGCCGCCTGGTCCGGGAACGGGGCGCCGAGTTCCGGACCGTTCACCTGCGCGAGCACCGGATCTCGCCGTGCAGCCCGTGCGGCGACTGCAACCAGCGGACCAAACCCTGCGAACTCCGCGACGACATGCCCGCGATCGTCGAGCAGATGAAGCAGGCGGACGCCATCGTCTACGCGACCCCGGTGCACGGCTTCGGTCCCGCCCATCTGATGCAGATCTTCATCGAACGGGCCGGCGTGGGCTTCCTGCGCTTCGACCGCCCTCTGGCCAACAAGGTGGGCGGCATCATCGTCGTCTCGCGCCGGTACAGCGACGCCGCGGTGCACAGCCAGCTGGTCGACAACCTGCTGCTCAACCGCATGATCCTGGTCGGCAGCGGCTTCCCGGCGCTGCTGCGCAACACCTCGCCGCAGCCGCAGCTCCAGGACGCCGAGGGCCTGGAGGCACTGGAGCGGATGCTCCACCGCATGATCGACATGTCCCTGCTGCTGCGCCGCCACGCGGCCGACGGCCGGCCCGTGCTGCCGCTCGACGACCGCAACGAGCGCGTGTCCCGCGCCCCGCGCGTCGTCCTGCCGGGGCAGCGGACCTCTTCGGAGAAGCAGGCCAGCTGAACCGGAGAGGCAGGCCGGCCGCACCGGAGAGGCAGGCCGGCCGGAGCGCCGCCGATCCGCCGATCCACCGATACCCCATTTCCGACGTGTTGTTGAGGAGTGCCATGTCCACCGAGACCGAGACCGGCGACCAGCACGGCAGCCAGACCGGGGACCCCGTCCTGGTCGGCGTCGACTTCGACCTGATCCCCTGGGAGAAGTGGCAGAAGCCGGGCGCCGAGGGCCGGGTGAAGATCGCCTACACCCAGGGCCTGCGGGTCCGTCTGATGGAGCTGCCGGCCGGCTTCGACGAGCACGAGTGGTGCCTGCGCGGACACCAGGGCTACGTGCTGCAGGGCGAGTTCACCATCCACTTCGAGGACCGTTCGGTGCCGTGCCGCCCCGGCATGGGCTTCGTGATCCCGGACGACGAGAAGCACCGTTCGCAGGGCGCGGAGGGCGAGCCGACCGTCGTGTACGTCGTCGACAAGGTGGTGCCGACCGCATGAGCGCCGACCTCACGGGGGCGGACGGTACGGCGACCGGTCCGTCGGTGCCCGCGATCGATCCCCGGATCGACGAACTGCGGCTCTCCGTCGACGCGCTGGACCGCCGGATCGTCGCGCTGCTGGCGGAGCGCACCGCCGTGGTGCGGGAACTGACCGGGTTCAAGCGGGACGAGGAGACCGTCCGCTCCCCGGGCCGGGTCGAGCAGGTCGTCGCCAAGGTCCGGGGCCTGGCGGACGAGCACGGCATGCCGCCGGGGATCGCCGAGGCCACCTACCGCACGCTGATCGACGAGCTGACCCGGATGCAGATGGTGCTCCTGGAGGAGCGCCGGGCCGCTTCGGCCGCCGCCGGGGCCGGTTCCGGGGGCGCCGCCGGGGACGGGCCATGAGCCGTCGGCACCCGGCCGACCTGCGGGCGGCGCTGGCCGCGCTGGACCTGATGCCAGGAGAACTGGTCCGGGTCCGGGAGGAGGTCCCGGCCCGCTTCGGGGTCTCCTCCCGCTACGCCCGGTGGGCCGGCGCCCCGGCGGCGCCGCCCACCGGCCCCGGCCCGGCCGTCCTGTTCGAGCAGGTGACGCCCTCGGGCATCGCGCCGCAGGAGGGCGCCGTCACGGCCGAGGACGGTGCGGAACCGGGGCCCGGCGCCGTACTGATGGGCCTGTACGGGACCCGGCGGCGGGCCGCCGCCCTGCTCGGCGCCACCCCCGCCGAGCTGGCCCACCGGCTGCTGGACGCGGTGGCCGCGCCACTGCCCCCGGTGCCCGCCGCCGACCCCGACCGGTGGGCCCGCAGCGACCGCAAGCCGGACCTCACCGCCCTGCCCGTCCCGGTGCTCACCGACGAGGACGCCGGCCCCTACCTGACCCTCGGCGCCGTCCTCGCCACCGATCCGGCCACCGGCGTGCGCAACCTGTCGATCCACCGGATGTGCGTCCAGGGCCCCGACCTGCTCACCATCTGGATGGTGCCGGGGCGGGACCTCGAGCAGGCCCACCGCAACTCGCTCGCCGCCGGGCGGCCGCTGCCGGTGGCGATCCACCTCGGCCTCGGCCCGGCCGTGCTGCTCGCCTCCTGCTGCCCCACCTCGCTCGTCCCGACCGGGACGGACGAACTGGCGGTCGCCGGGGCGCTCGCGGGCGCCCCGGTGGAACTGCTGCCCTGCCGCACGGTGGACGCCGAGTACATCGCCCACGCCGAGTACGTGCTGGAGGGCGAACTCCTGCCGGACACCATGCCGGAGAACCCGAGGGGCAGCGCCGCCACCCCGGAGTTCCTCGGCTACCAGGGCACCGCCCACCCGGCCCTGCCGACCGTCCGGATCACCGGGATCACCGCCCGGCGCGGCCCGATCCTCCAGGCCGTCTCCGGCCCGGGCCACGAGCAGTCCGTGCTGCTCGGCTTCGGGATGGAGGCGGCCGTGCTGGCCGTGCTGCGGCGCCGCGGCGCCCCCGTCCGGGCGGTGCACTGCCACACCGCCGGCGGGGGACAGCTGATGGTCGTGCTCCAGTGGGCGGCCAAACGCTCGGCCGAGGACGACGCGCTGGTGCGGGAGGCCTCCCGGGCCGTCCTGGAGGAGTTCCGGATGGCCAAGCTGGTGCTGTCCGTGGACGAGGACGTGGACCTGGAGTCGGACCAGGACCTGTGGTGGGCGATGGTCACCCGGTGGCAGGCCGACCGGGACCTGCTGGTCCTGCCGGACCGGGAGGGCTTCCCGCTCGACCCGACCCAGTCGGTCGCCTACTCGCCCCTGCTGTCGGCGGACGGCCGTACCGCGAAGGCGGTGTTCGACTGCACCGTCCCCTACGCGCAGCGGCGCCGCTTCCGCCGGGCCCGGTTCACCGACGCGCCCGGAGCCGGTTAGCGGCCGCCGCCGCCCGGAGCCGGTTGGCGGCCGCGGCCGCCCCTGCCCGCCTCCCGGACCGCCGTGGCCTCACGGACCGCTGTGGCCAGCAGCGCCGTGCCCTCGGCGATCCGGGTGCCGGGCAGGGCCGCGTAGCCCATCAGGAAGGTGGGTTCGGCCGGGGGCTCCCGCACGAAGTACCCCGAGGCGGGGTACACCCGGACACCGAGCGCCGCGGCCCGGCGGACGATCTCGTCCTCGCCGACGCCGCGAGCCCCGGTGAGGGCGACCAGGACGTGCAGGCCGGCGGCCGCCCCGGAGATCCGCACCTCGGCGCCGAAGTGCGTGTAGAGGCCGTCCAGCAGCGAGCGGCGGCGCTCCCGGTACAGCCGGGTCATCCGGCTGACGTGCCGGGCGTAGGCGCCGGTGGCGACGAAGTGCGCCAGCGCCTCCTGGGTGACCGTCGGGGTCAGCCGGTCGGTGATCCACTTGATGCCGAGGAAGGGCTGCACCAGCCGCTGGGGCAGGATCGCGTAGCCGATCCGCAGCGCCGGGAAGAGCGTCTTGCTGAAGCTGCCGACGTAGACCACCGTGCCCTGGTGCCGGGCGGCGGCCAGGGCCGGCAGCCGCTCCGCCGCGAAGGTGAACTCGTTGTGGTAGTCGTCCTCCAGCACCGTCGCCCCGCGCCGCGCCGCCCAGGCCAGCAGGGCCCGCCGCCGGGCCTCGGACATGATGAACCCGGTCGGGAACTGGTGCGAGGGCGTCACGTAGACCAGCCGCACCCGGTCCGGGTCCTGGCCGTGCGCCCGGACGCGGGCGTCGATGTCCGCGACCCGCAGCCCCTCCTCGTCCACCGGCACCGGCACCACGGTGCCGGCGGTGGAGCCGAAGACCTGGCGCAGCACGGTGTGGCTCGGGTCCTCGATCACCACCACGTCGCCCGGGCCGACCAGCAGCCGGGCCAGGATGTCCAGCGCCTGGGTGGCCCCGCTGGTCACCAGGATGCTGTCGGGCGAGGCGTCCAGTGCCCGGCTCTGCCGGACCAGGGTGGCGATCTGCGCCCGCAGCGCGGCGGAGCCCTCGGCCGGCCCGTACCCGAGCGCGGCGACGTCCGCCCGCGCGTAGGCCTCGTGCATCGACTGCCGCCAGCGCGACACCGGGAAGTTGGCCAGCGCCGGGGTCCCGTGCCGGAAGTCCAGTCCCGCACCGGCCTGTTGCATCGGCGGGGGTTCCCACGGCTGCCACAGCGCGTCCCCGCCGTCGGTGGCGAGCGGCGGCTGCGGCGCGAGCGCCGTCCGGGTCGGACCGGGCCCGGCCCCCTCCCCGGCGGCCCGCTCGGCCACCCTGGTCCCCGAGCCCCGCCGGGCCGTCAGCAGACCGTTGGCGGTCAGCAGTTCGTATGCCCGAAGGACCACCGTGCGCGACACCCCGAGCTGGGCCGCCAGCTCCCGCGAGGCCGGTACGGCCTCCCCGGCCCGCAGCCGCCCCGACCGGACCAGCCCGGCGATCCCGTCGCACACCTGCTGCTGCAGGGGCGTCGTACTGCCCCGGTCCAGCACGATCAGCAGCTCCGACGATCCCACGCCTCTCCTTCCGGGCTCCGCTCTCCCGAAGTGTCGCATGCACGACACCCCGTCAGCGTGGCCCGGCCGTGGTGGAGTCGGCGCCAGCTAGGACCAGAACTGACCTAGATGGCCTCTACTGTCTGTTCCGAAGGAAGTGACCGGAACGGTGATGGGGAGGGATCCGTCGTGATTCTTGTGATCGGTGCGACCGCGCACTTCGGGCGGCAGACGGTGGAGGTGCTGGCGGGCGCCGGACGGAAGGTGCGGGCGCTGTCGCGCACCCCGGAGCGGGCCGGACTGCCCGAGGGCGTCGAGGTGGTGCCCGGGGACCTCACCCGGCCGGAGACCCTCGGGGCCGCGCTGGACGGCGTCACGGAACTGTTCCTGGTGCTGCCCTACGGCCTGGACGTGCAGCCGCTGCTGGAGGAGGTGCGTCGGTCCGGGGTGCGGCAGATCGTGTTCCTGTCCTCGGGGGCCGTCGTCGACGGCGCGGACCCGCAGCCCGACGTGATCGCCGCCTACCACGCCCGGGTGGAGCGGGAGATCACGGCGACCGGCGTTGACCGGACGTTCCTGCGGCTGTTCTTCCCGGCGATCAACTCGCTCTCCTGGGCGATGCAGTTGCCGGGCGGCGACGTGCTGCGCGGCCCGCACGCCGCAGCCGCCGCCTCGCTGGTGCACGAGCGCGACGTCGCCGAGGCGGCCGCCGCCGTGCTCGGCAGCCCCGAGCACTTCGGCCTGGTCCACCATCTGACGGGCCCACAGTCGCTCACCCAGACCGAACAGGTCGAGGCGCTCGGCCGGGCCCTGGGCCGCGAGCTGAGCTTCGAGGAGGTGCCCGCCCCGGTCGTGCGGGAGCAGCTCGGCCGGTTCATGGACGCCGACTTCGTGGCCGCCCTGCTGGACCTGATGGCCGCCACCGCCGGCCGGCCCGCCCCGGTGAACGACACCGTCGAGCTCCTGACCGGCCACCCGGCCCGCACCTACGGCCAGTGGCTCACCGACAACCTGGCCGCCTTCCGCTGACCGGCCGGACCGCCGCGGGCCCGGGCCGCCTGCGGCGGTCCGGGCCGGGGCCTTCATTCCTACTTCTTTGATAATCTGGGCGTCATGACTGACACGCCCTACAGCATCGGCGAGGGGCCGGCCACCAGGGTCAGCCTCTCCCTGCCCGAAGGTACGGCCGAGGCCATCCGCCGGCGGGTGGGCAAGCGCGAGTTCTCGGCATTCATCACCGCGGCCGTCGAGCGGGAACTGCGGGGTCAGGTTCTGGACGAGTACCTGGCCGACTACGAGCGTCGGAAGGGATCGATCTCGCCGACGGAGCAGGAGCGAGCGCGGCAGGTCTTCGACGAGGTGTTCGCCGAGGAGGACGGATGGCCCGTCGCAAGCTGACTCACGAGGGCACCCTGGTGCTCGACTCCGAGGGTCTTTCCAAGCTGCTCGGCGACCATGAACCGGCCGTCGCGCTGGTCGCGGAGGCGCGGAAGCGGGGCATGGAGGTGGTGATCAGTGCTCTGACCATCATCGAAGCTGTCCACGGCCGAACCGACCAGGCCCGGCTCCGGTGGATCCTGTCCGGCGTGCGGATCGTGCAGGTGGGCGACGAGGAGGCTCGGGCGGCTTCCGCGATGCTCATCGCCGCAGGCCTGCACGGCCACAAGTACGCGATCGACGCGGCGGTGGCCGAGATGGCACTGCGGCAGCCGCGACCGGTCGTCCTGTTGACGTCGGACATCGACGACATGGCCAAGCTCTGTGGTGACCGGGTGCGGCTCGTGGCCGTCTGACGGGTTGCCGTGGGCGTGAGTTCTGGCGGGCCGTGCGCTCGTCGGTCGCGACCGTGGGCACGGCCCGGCGGTCCGGACACGAGGCGCCCGGCAGAACGCCGGGCGCCCCGGCCGTCATGGGGTGCGCTGCAACTCCTGGGCGGGCGCGTCCTCGGTACCAGCGGGAGCGGTGGCCGTGCGCTGCGGTGGGGCGGCGGCGCCCGCGGTGGGGGACCGACGGTCTGCGCCCGCCGCGGCCGGGCGCAGGAGCACGGCGCAGACCAGGGCGGCCAGCAGGGCCAGGGCGGCGGAGACGACCAGGCAGAGCCGGAGGCCGTCGAGGAAGGAGTCGCCCAGCGCGGAGAGAGCCGGTCCGGTCGCGGGACCAAGATCGAGGCCGGCCACGGCACCGAGCCCCTGCTCCCGGGCGACGGCGAGGACGTGGCCGCCGGTCTCCGCCGGTACCGCGGCGTCGGCGAGGCGGCCGGGCAGGGCGTCCAGGGCGCGGGTGGTGAGCAGGGCGCCGAGCACGGCCGGGCCGAGGGCGCCGCCGACCTGGCGGAAGGCGTTGTTCCCGGCGGCCGCCATCCCGGCCAGGTGGTGCGGGACGGCGGAGACGGCGGAGGCCGTCATCGGCGTGAGCACGGTGCCCACGCCCAGGCCGAGCAGGACCAGGCGCCAGGCGAGGGACCCGTAGGAGGTGCCGGCGTCGACACCGGTCAGCGACAGCAGCGAGCCGGCCATCACCACCAGGCCGGTGGTGATCATGACCCGGGCGGAGATCCGGTGCATCAGCCGTCCGACGGGGACGCCGACGACGAGGGACGTCCCGGAGACCAGGACCAGCCGCAGTCCGGCCTCCAGCGTGCTCAGGTGCTGCACGAGGCCGAAGTACAGGCTCAGCACGAAGAAGAAGCCGATCAGCCCCAGGAAGCTGATCATGGCGACCAGCGAGGTGGCGGCGAAGGCGGGGCTGCGGAACAGCGCCAGGTCGAGCATCGGGCTGCTGCTGCGGCGCTCCACCACGACGAACGCGACCGCGCTCACGGCGCCGAGCACCAGCGCCGTCACCACCGGGGGCGTACCGAAGCCGTCGGCGCCGCCCTCGATCACGCCGTAGACGACCGCGGTGACCGCGACGGCCGCGGTGATCTGCCCGGGCCAGTCCAGCCGACGGCCTTGCGGCGCGCGGGAGTCGGGCAGCAGGAAGGCCGCGACGACCAGCACGGCCAGGGACACCGGGATCGGCAGGAGGAAGATCCAGCGCACCCCGACGTGCTCCTGCAGCACCCCGGCGATCAGCGGCCCCACGGCCAGCGAGGCCAGCATGGACATCGCCCACAGGGCGATGAACCTGCCGCGTTCCCGGTGGTCGGGGACGGCATGGCTGATCAGGGTCAGCGTGGTGGGCAGCAGCGCCGCAGCACCCAGGCCGGAGGCCGCCTGCCCGATCCAGAGCGCCTGCACCGAGTCCGAGGCCAGCGAGACGGCCGCGCCCAGCGCGCAGAACGCCATGCCCGCCTGGAACACCCGCTTGCGGCCGTGGACATCGCCCCACACCCCGGTGGTGAGGATCAGCGCGGCCATCGGCAGCACGAAGGCGTCCGACACCCAGGACAGCTGGGAGGTCGAGGCGTTCATCGCCCGCTGGAGCGCCGGCAGGCTCACCGACACGGTGGTCACGGGAAGGTAGGCGACGAAGACGCCCAGGCAGGCCATGACGAGCGTGACGCCTCGTCCGGCCCCGGGGCGTCGCACCGTTGCGGAGTTCACGGAGTGGTTCCTTCGACTGCGGGGTGCCGCGCGGGCACCGGCTGCTGCGGGGGCGCGGACCAGCTTCGTCCAGGCGGCCGACAAATCCGCGTGCGATCCCGCCCGGTGCGGAGAAACCTCCGTTCCACGCCTTCTGTGTGTGACTCTTCCTCCATGTACGACGATCTCGACCGCAGGATCATCCACGGTCTCCACTGCGCCCCGCGTGCCTCGTTCCGCCGCCTCGGCGAGGTGGTCGGCGCGTCCGAACAGACCGTGGCACGCCGCTACGGCGCGCTGCGCCGCGCCGGGGTGATGCGGGTCGTGGGGCTGAGCAGCCCGGCCGCCCACGGAGGCGCGGAGTGGATCGCCCGGCTGCGGTGCCGCCCGGACGCCGCGGGGCCCGTCGCCGACTCCCTCGCCCGCAGGCCCGAGGTCGGCTACGCCAGCGTCGCCTCCGGCGGATCGGAGATCATCTGCACCATCCGCTCGGCCCCCGACACGGGGCGTGACACGGGGCGCGACGTCCTGCTGCGACAACTCCCCAAGGCCGCCTCGATCCTGGACCTGAGCGTGGATCTCCTCCTGCACCCGTTCACTCCCCCCGGCACGGCGGGCTGGGCCGGGGGCAGGCGCGCCCTCACCGACGAACAGGTCCGAGAACTGACCGTGCCGCGCCCCGCACCCGCCGGTCCCCCGCCCGTCCCGACCGGCGAGGACCGCCCCCTCTTCGAGGCCCTGGCCGAGGACGGTCGCGCCTCCCACACCCGCCTGGCGCAGGCCACCGGCTGGTCCGCGACCCGCGTCGCCCGCCGGCTGGAGGCGCTGGAGGCCGCCGGCTTCCTCACCTTCGGCATCGACATCCTGGCCGAACGTCTCGGCTACGACCTCAACGCCATGCTCTGGCTCCAGGTCGACCTGCCCGCACTCCACCGGATCGGCGAGGAACTAGCCCGGCACGACGAGTGCGCCTTCGTCGCCGCCACCAGCGGCAGGCACAACCTCATGGCCGTCGTCATCTGCGAGGACACCCCCGCCTTCTACCGCTACCTCAGCGGCCGCCTGGCCGGCACCGAGGGCATCCGCGGCTACGAGATCAGCGTCCGCGCCCGCCGCCTCAAGCAGTCCGTCTCCCTCATCCAGTACGGCCGCCTGGTCCACCCCGGAGTGGGCTGACCCGGGCCGGCTCCGCCCGGCGCGGGACCGGCCGTCCGGAGGTGGGGACACGGGACCCGGACCGACGGACGAGTGGTCCGCCCCGGCCTCAGCCGCGGCTCGGCTGGATCATCTTCCGGCCGGCGGTGCTTCCGCCGTCCACCGCGACCGAGGCGCCCGTCATGTAGGGGAAGTCGTCCGACGCGAGCCCGAGCACGGCGCGCGCGATCTCCTCGGCCTCGGCCATCCGCTCCAGGCCGTCGATGTTGAGCGGGCCGAACGCCTTCTTGTACGCCGCCCAGGCCTCGTCCGGGATGCCGGGCGGGCGGACGAAGGGGGTGTCGGTGGTGCCGGGCAGCAGGGCGTTGAGCCTGATGCCCCGGGGTCCGTAGGCGAGCGCGGCGGCCTTCACGATGCCCTGCACCGCCCGTTTGCTCGCGGTGTACGCGGCGCTGTTCGGCCGGGCCAGGTCGGCCGCCGAGGAGGAGGTGCAGACGATGACGCCGTGCCCGGCCCGGAGCATGTGCGGGATCTCGTACTTGATGGCGAGGAAGACGCCCCGGGCATTGGTGGCCTGGACGTCGTCCCACTCCTCGACGCTCAGCTCGTGCGGAAGCTTGTTGCTGCCGATCCCCGCGTTGTTGAAGGCCACGTCGATGCCGCCGTACCGGCTCGCGACCCGGTCCGCGAAGGCCTGCATCTGGTCGGCCACCCGCACATCGGCCTGGATGTACGTGGCCTCGCCGCCCGCGTTCCGGATCTCCCGTTCCACCTGCCGCCCCAACTCGGCCCGCCTGCCGCAGAATCCGACCTGGGCACCGGCCGCCGCGAAGGCGTGGGCGGCGGCCCTGCCGATGCCCGAGGTGCCGCCCGTGATGAGCACCGACCTGCCCTGGAACCGCCCGTCCTGGACGCGGGGCCTGCCCTGGGCGGCGCTCGCCGTGCGAGCGCCCGCGCCGAGGGCCGAGCCCGCCACCCCGAGGGCGGCCGCGCCACCGAGCAGGGACCGCCGCCCCAGGGGACCGTTCTTCGTATTCCCGTTCGAGTTCGTGTTCATGGCGACCACGCTCGCAGTCCGGGCCGGGTGCCCGGCTCCACCCGCGGGCCGCTCGTCGCGGCCGGTGGGAGGAGGCGACCTCCTCCCGCGGCAGGACCCGGGCGCACCGGCGCCCGCCTATCGTGAAGCGCGTGAACCGATCAAGGATCGAGGGTCTGTTCGATCAAAGGTCCTCCGCCGCGAGGGCGGTGGTGCTGGTCGGCGTGCTCGTCGGTGATCTCCTGCTGGTGCACCGGCCCTCCGGGGGCCGGGACTGGGGCCTCGCCGCGGCCGGGATCGCGCTGTGCGCGGCCGCGGGCCGGTGGGCGTTCGGCGCGCTGGTGGCACTGTCCGGCCTGCTCGTTGTCGCGCACACGCTCGGCTCGGACATCGTCCCCGCGTTGAAGGTGCTGGCCGCCGTCACCCTCTTCGAGCTGTCCGTGCGGGAGTACGGCCGCCGCCCGGTGGCCGGGGCGGCGGTACTGGCGCTCGCCGTCGCCGTGAACCGCCTCGCCGACCTGCCCGGCGAACTCCCCTCGGTGCTGTACAAGACGGGCATCGTGGCCGGTCTGCCGTTGCTCATGGGCGGATACGTACGAGTCACCCGCGACGCCGCCCGGGCCGCACGCGCGCACGCGGAACAGGAGGAGGCCCGCGCCGGCCAGCGGCTGTTGGCCGCCCGCGCCGCGGAACGCACGACCATCGCACGCGAGTTGCACGACCTGGTGGCCCACCACGTCTCGTCGATGGTGCTGCGCGTCGGTGTCGCCCGGCACGTCGTGCCCGACACCGTCGACGCGCGGGTCATCGAGGTCCTCGACGACCTGCACTCCAGCGGCAGCGAGGCCCTGGCCGATCTGCGCCGCCTGGTGGCCGTACTGCGTGACCCGGACAGCGTCGCGGCAGCCGGGACGGCCTCCGCACTGGTCACGCCCGGGGCGCTGCCGGCCGCGCTGGAGTCGGTGCTGGAGGGCAGCCGCCGCGCCGGTCTGGCCGTCACCGCGGCCGTGGATCCGGTCCTCGCGCGCCTCGACGCGGTACGCGGCCTCGCCGTGCTCCGTCTGGTCCAGGAGGGTCTGGCGAACGCGGCGAAGCACGCCGGCCCGGGCGCACGGGCCGAGTTGACCGTACGAGTGGCCGACGACGCCGCCGTGCACCTGACGCTCCAGGACGACGGCGCGGGTCGTCCCGGGGTGTCGGCCCCGGGCCCGTCGGGGCACGGGCTGATCGGAATGCGTGAACGCGTGGATCTGTTCGGCGGCCGCCTCGACGCGGGCCCGACGCCCCGGGGCTGGCGGCTCACGGCCGAGCTCCCCGCACTGCGCGTCCCATCTGCACTCCCCGCCCCGCCCGCCCCGCCCGCCCCGCTCGCCTCCGTACGAGTCCGGGAGCAGACCCCGTGATCCACATCCTGGTCGCCGACGACCAGCCGCTCGTCCGCATGGGTCTGCGCATGCTCTTCGAGCAGGCCCCGGACATCGACATCCTCGGCGAGGCGGACAACGGCGCGGAGGCGGTGCGGCTGGCCGAGCGCCTCCGTCCGGACGTCGTCCTCATGGACCTGCGAATGCCCCTCATGGACGGCATCACCGCCACCCGCCGCATCCTGGCCGGCTGCCCCGCCACTCGGGTCGTCGCGCTCACCACCTTCGACGACGACGATCACCTCTACCCGGCGCTCGCGGCCGGAGCCTGCGGCTTCCTGGTCAAGGACACCCCGCCGGCCGAGCTGGTCGACGCCGTACGCCGGGCCGCGGACGGCGAGGCCCCGTTCAGCCGGGACGCACTCGACCGGCTCGTCAGCCGCGCCGTCGACGCCCGCGCCGGGGCGTCCCCCGGTACTCGCGCCGACGTCCCGGCGGCGCCCGCCATCACTCCGCGCGAGCGGGAGGTGCTCGGCCTGATCGGCAGCGGCCTGTCCAACAAGGAGATCGCCGACCGTCTGCACATGGGCGTCACCACGGTCAAGACGCATGTGGCGAACCTGATGGCGAAGACGGGCCGGGACAACCGCATCCGCCTCGCCGTCCTCGCCGTCGCCACGGGCATCACCGCGGACCAGGGGCCGTCGACCACCCTCTAGCGTCCTGGGGCGACCGCGGAACGCCGAAGGCCCCGGCCGGTTTCCGCGGGAGCGGCGTGTGCGGCCCCAGGGCGTCGCCCCCTAGGCTCACCAGCACTACGACAAGGGGGGTCTCATGAGAGGCATCGACTCGGCACGACGCCGAGTGGCACTGGTGGGCGCCGCACTGCTGTGTGCGGTCGCCGGATCCGGTTCGTTCGCAGGGACGGCGGTCGCGGCGGCCGGCGAGGTGTGCGGGCAGAACACGCTCACCGTGGCGGGCGACTACGAGGTCGGGCCTGGTGAGTGGAACGCCGACCGCAGGCGGGTGCGGCAGTGCGTCACCACCGACGGCGGCGCGAATTTCACGCTCTCCACCAGCCAGTTGACCCCCGACACCATCTCGAACCCCGGCCTGGGGCCGGGGGCCTACGCGTACATCAAGCCCCTCCGGGGTCTACCGATACCGGTCGCCTCGCTCGGTGACGCGACGAGTACCTGGCACACGACCCAGGGCGTCGCGGGTACCTACGATGCCGCGTACGACCTGTGGTTCAGCAATGACGCGACCAGCTGTGACCCGACCACCAGCGACGAGCTGATGATCTGGCTCAACGGCCAGGGGCCCCAGGCCAAGCCCTACGGTCC